>NZ_CP055156.1:663123-1326247 GCF_014217805.1 Adhaeribacter swui | reverse complement strand
AAAACCGAGCAAGTGCTGGAAATGAAAATGCAGTAGTGATTGAAAATTTAGTTAGCCGCCAAGTTTAATCTATAATAGCTTAAGCCAATAGTGCGGTTTCCTTTTCTTTGGCTATATATCTGGTGTAACTCACTTTTAACCGAAAAATTTAAAATTTTTAAAAAATTTCCTTTTCTAAACTTTAACAGGAAATAAATAGAACAAAACATTTTCCGTTCGGCTTTTTTTATAATTTTACGACCTTGAAAATCTAAACCGTTCCATCTTAATCTGTTTATACCATGAAAGTAACTGTTGTAGGAGCTGGAAACGTAGGTGCTACCTGTGCCGATGTGCTGGCTTACCGCGAAATTGCCAATGAAGTAGTACTAGTAGATATTAAAGAAGGTTTTGCCGAAGGCAAAGCGCTGGATATCTGGCAGAAATCACCGATTAACCTGTACGATACCCGCACCGTGGGCGTTACCAACGATTACTCCCGGACAGCAGATTCAGATATTGTTGTGATTACTTCCGGTTTGCCCCGCAAACCCGGCATGACCCGCGATGACTTAATTTCGACCAACGCTGGTATTGTGCAATCTGTTACCGAAAACGTGATTAAGTATTCGCCGAACGCCATTATTATTGTGGTATCTAACCCATTAGATGTAATGACTTACGCGGCCCATTTAACAGCTAAACTGCCCCGCACCAAAGTAATGGGTATGGCGGGTATTTTGGATACGGCTCGTTATCGCGCTTTCCTGGCCGAAGCTTTAGATGTTTCCCCGAAAGATATTCAGGCCGTATTATTGGGTGGCCACGGCGATACTATGGTGCCCCTGCCGCGTTATACTACGGTAGGCGGTATTCCGGTAACCGAGTTAATCGACGAAGAAACGTTAAACGCTATTATTGAACGCACTAAAAACGGTGGTGGCGAATTAGTAAAATTAATGGGTACTTCGGCCTGGTACGCTCCGGGTTCGGCGGCGGCTCAAATGGTAGAAGCCATTGCCCGCGATCAGAAACGCGTTTTCCCGGTATGTATTAAGCTGGAAGGCGAGTACGGCATTACCGGAACTTACCTGGGTGTGCCCGTAGTATTAGGCAAAAACGGCGTAGAAAAAGTTATCGAACTGCAACTGAACGACGAGGAAATGGAGCTTTTACGTAACTCCGAAAAACACGTGCGCGAAGTAATGGAAGTTCTGGATAGCATGACCGCTTCTAAATCGAACTAATATTTTTTTAAATAAAAACAAAAAGCACAGCTTCGGTTGTGCTTTTTGTTTTAGCAGTACTATTTCCTGCACCTTTAGAGTAGTAGCAATAAGCAGAATAAACCAGAATAAAACAGTAGGCCCTTTTATTTACCGGCTTTTTTTAAAATTTTTCGCTTGAGACTCACGTGCTCCCGTATTTTGTTGCCGATACTATGTAGCTTTTCTGGCGCAAACACGTAAAGCCGAAGGTTATTGCACCAGACATTGCAAAATTGCTCTAAACTAAAACCACCAACCAAGTTATCCATTAGTAATTGTGCTTACATTTGCGCAAATTACTTTGGGAAGTAGTCTATTCACAAATTTTAAGTTTTTTGAGGTTATTCTTATTAAATAATCGCCTAAAGGCTTTTAATAAGTGTTATTACTACGTTAATTAACGAAAACGATTCCGCCAGATTTTATTTAAATCCACGTAATGACCCGAACAGTAATTAATTCTGTTTTGCTGATTGATGACGATGCAATTAGTAATTTCTTAAATACCCGGCTATTAAAAGAAATGCAAGTTGCCCAAGAAATAAAGGTTACTTTAAACGGGGAAGAAGCGTTGCGATACCTCCAACAGCAAAAAGCGGCCAATAAACCTTTCCCGGAATTAATCTTATTAGATATTAATATGCCGGTAATGAACGGTTTCGAATTTTTGGAGGCCTTCCGGGACGTTGCCGACGAAAACAACCAATCGGTAATTATTATCTTAACTACGTCTACCAACGCCCGCGATTTTGACCAACTAAAGAATTACGAAGAAGTAGAAGTTTATCTAAGCAAACCGCTCACCGACGAGAACCTGCTGTACATCCTGGATAAACATTTTCCATCGGAGTAAATACACGTGTTTATATGATACAGGTGCTTTTAACCACCCAACGATATATCCGGTAGGCAAGCTATCTTTTTTCAAACTTTAGCGATATCTTCACTTTTTTAATTAGAAGATCAAGGGGACGGATGAGAATATTGCATACTTCGGATTGGCATTTAGGAAAGCGTTTAGAGCAATGCGAGCGCACCGACGAACACCAGCATTTTCTGGACTGGCTGATTAAAACAATCCGGGAGCAGGAAATTGATGTGTTACTAATTGCCGGCGATGTTTTTGACATTGGTTCTCCCTCTAATGCCGCTTTAAAGCAATATTACGATTTTTTGTGGGCCTTACGGGCCACTAACTGCCGCGAAGTAATTATAACCGGCGGCAACCACGATTCAGTTTCTACCTTAAACGCGCCGCAAGCTTTACTCAAATATTTTCGGGTACATGTTATTGGCGGAGTGCCCCACGAATTTGCTGATCAGATTATTCCCATAAAAGATAATACCGGTCAAGTTGAATTGGTAGTTTGTGCCGTACCTTTTCTGCGCGATAAAGACGTGCGCCTATCCATTCCGGGCGAAACTCACGCCGAGCGCGAAGCCCGTTTAAAAGAAGGAATTAGCGCGCATTACCGGCAAATGGCCGAAGAGGTAGCTCCGTATAAAGTTCAACAAATCCCGGTAATTGCCATGGGGCATTTATTTGCTGCCGGTGGTAGCGCTTCGGATAGCGAAAAAGAAATTCATGTGGGTAACTTAGGCCAGATTGGCGCCGACCAGTTTCCGAAAGAGTTTGATTATATTGCCCTGGGCCATTTGCATCGGCCACAAATCGTTAACAATACACCACATATCCGGTATTCCGGGTCGCCTATTCCGCTTTCTTTCAGCGAGGTAGAAGATAATAAACTAGTACTGATTTTAAATTTTGTTCAAAATCAACTAGTATCGATAGAAGAAGTGCCGGTACCTTGCTGCCGGAAACTCGTGCGATTTAAAGGCAGTCTGGATGAAGTAAAAAGCCGCATGCAGGCTTTTGAACCCCACAATTTTATTTACCCGGCCTGGGCCGAAATACAAGTAGAAACCGAAAATTATATTCCGGATTTAGATGGCCAACTAGCCCAAGTTACCCAAACCATGCCGCACCTGGAGCGCGTTTTTACCCGGCAAATTAAATTAAAACCTACGGTAACACTTCATGCGCAGTCATTCGATCAGCTCACGAATTTGCAGGAACTGGATCCAAAAGAAGTTTTCCGGAAAAAGTGTGATGCCGTTTACGGCGACGGAGAATACACCGATTTACTTACTACCTTTGATGAACTGCTGGAAAAAATGACCCAGATAGAATAATTTACCGACATCTCTAAATTCTAAAATTTTTAAATTTTTTAAATTTTGCCGGAATGCAGTTCCGGTTAATTTATTGGCGGTAATATAACCTGCTGCTGTGTTCTTGAAACCGGAGCCTGGGTATTTAAAAATAGAAAAATTTAAAAATTTAGGTTGGGTAAATTTAATCTCGCTATTCATAAAGGGTTAAGTAAAGCAGAGCCTATTCGCCTCTTTAAATTTTTTTAATCTGTTTTTTCGTCTTTATCTTTAAGAAAACAGAACAGCCGTTGAGCCGGCTTGGTACGCATATTTATGAAGATACTGGGTGTCCGATTTCTGAACCTGAACTCGCTGAAAGGATTACACGAAATTCGTTTTGATCAAAGCCCTTTAGTGGATGCCGGTTTATTTGCTATTACCGGACCCACCGGGGCCGGAAAAACTACTTTACTCGATGCTATTACTGTGGGGCTTTTTGGCCGGGTACATCGCCACGACCGCGATGCCTACGAAATTATGACCCGCCACACCGGCGAATCTTTCTCGGAAGTAGATTTTGAAGTAAAAGGCAAACAATACCGCGCCAAATGGTCGTTGTACCGGAGCCGTAAAAAGCCGGATGGTAAAATACAACCTACCCACATGGAGCTGCTGGAGTTACCGGATCAAAACCCTCTGGATTTAAAACCCAGCGAAGTTCCCGCTAAAGTTACCGAAATTAGTGGTTTAGACTATAGCCAGTTTTTACGTTCTGTAATCCTGTCGCAAGGCGATTTTACCCGGTTTTTAAAAGCCAGCGAAAGCGAGCGCAGCGAGTTGCTCGAAAAAATTACCGACACCGGCATTTACTCCCGCATTTCGGTAAGTGCTTACCGCCAGGCCGATAAAGAGAAAAAAGCCCTGGAACTTTTACGTGCCAAGCTCAATCATTCTGATTTATTAACCGATGACCAAGTTGCTGATTTTCAAAAACAAGTAAGCCAATTACAGCACCAGATTCAGGCGCAGCACCAGGCAAAACAAACCCACGAGCAGCAACTTAACTGGTTAATCCGGCTGGAGCAACTGCAACAAAAGAAAACCGGTTTAGCTGCCGAGTTGCAGGTTTTAGAAGCCAGCTTTGAAGCACAACAAATAGAATTTAAAAAATTACAACAACACCAACGCGCCTTACAGTTTAAACCAGCCTTAATCGAAATAAAAACGTCGCAAAACCAGGCCAAACAATTAGGGCAAGATTTAACGGATATAAATTTGTTGTTGCCCAATTACCAGCAACAAACCCAAGATGCCGAGCAAAATTTAATTCTGGCTCAGCAACAGGTAAAAAACGCGCAGCAGGAACTGGATAAAGCTGAACCTGTATTTCACGCGGTTACCCGCCAAGATTCGGTAATTGCCAGCAGCCAGGAGTATTTCCGGAGCAGCCAGGAAAGCTGCCAGCGGGCCGAAGAAGAATTAAAAAATTTAAAAAAAATACGCGAAAACAAGCAACAAGCGCTTCAGCAAATAGAGCTAAATCTTAGCCAGGCGCAAAACTGGTTAAAACAAAATCAAACGGCGCAGCACCTGGACCGCGAAATTATCATCTACCAACAAGGCGTTAAAGATTTACAGGAGATTAGCCGTAAACTGCATGAAGTACAACGGGAACAAGCCCAGCAGAGTACCGCACAAATAGCTGCTACGCAATTTATTCAGGAGCAAACCCGACAAATAGAACAAGACCGGCAACTGCAGGCGGCTACGCTGCAGCAAATTCTAGCGTATCAGCAAAATTTAAAAAAATTATTAAACGGGCAGTCGGTTACGGAGTTGGAAAACACCTGCAATGCTTTACCGGCGCAGATTAATTTACTCGAACAACAATACTTGCGGGCCGATCAGTTTGGGCAATTAAAAGAAAAGGCCAATCTGCTGCGCGAAAGTTTAAGTAAAACTCAAGCCGCGCTCGACCAAACCAATGTACTCGTAAATGAGTCCGGCACCAAATTGCAGCAAGCCAACGAAACCTTAAAGCATTTACAACAAATTGTAGATTTGCAGCGCCAGATTCAGAAATACGAAGCCGACCGGGATTTATTACAGCCCAACCAACCGTGCCCGCTGTGTGGTTCCGAGCTTCATCCGTTTGTAGTAAATGAGTACCATAGCAACGTAACCGAAGCCGAACAAAACCGGGAGCAGCAACAGCAATTAGTGGCTAAATTAACTACCGAACAAACCACTTTAATTACCCGCCTGAGCTCGCTGCAAACTTTACAGGCCAACGAGCAAAAACAATTAATGCAGCTACGCACCGAAGGCGGACAGCTAAAAAATCAGTTTGATGTGGTGCAACAAAATGTAACTGAAGCATGCACCATAGAAGATAAATCCAACATTCAGGAACTGCTTTTTTCGTACCAAAACCGGTACCAACAGCTACGACAACTTTTAACCAACATCCGGCGCAACGAAGAAGAAAGTCGGGCTTTAGACAAAAAATTACAAGAGCAAAAAGAGCTTATTTTTAAAAAAGAACACGAGATTAACCGGGCGCAGGAAAAAGTAGAACTAGCTACCCAACACGTACAACGCCTGCTGGCCGATCTTGCCGATTTACAGGAGCAACAAACTGTAGTAACCGGGCAGGTGCAATCGTTTTTACAGCGTTTTAAAATTTTATTTCACCTGGATAAAAGCAAAGAAATTGAATTAGAGTTGCAACAGCGGGCCGATGCCTTTACCGCTCAAACTAATCAGGTACAGGAAGCCAACTTAACTTTAAAGCAAGTAGAAACCGAGCTGCATAGCCTCCAAGATAATATCAGGCAAAAAGAACAGCTTTTTCAGCAACAGCAAGCGCAGTTACAGCAAGAAGAAGCTAATTTAAAGCAATTAATAGCCGACCGGCAGCAGTTATTTGGTACAAAAAATCCGCAGGAAGAGCGCGAGCGTTTAAAATTTAATTTAACCCGGCATCAGCAGTTACTGGAAAACAGCCGCAACGTTTTCCTGGAAAAACAAGAGCAAATGCGCTTAGCCCAAAGCCGGCAACAACAATGGCAAACAGAATTAAACCGGGTGCAGGCGCAGGTTACCAATCTTACTACGCAATTAGCGCATTCGGTGCGCGCCCAGAACATAGATTCGGTAGATACTTTGGTTCAATTATTTTTAAACGACGACGAAGCGCACTGGATTGAATTATTACAAAAACAGGCCGAACGGGCGCTTACCGAAACCCGCAAGCTGTACTCCGAAACCGAATCTGAATTACTGCGGGAGCAAGAACGGCAGTTAACCGGTAGTTCTTACGCTGCCTTACAAGCCGAGATAGAACGTTTGGGAGCAAGTATAGCGTTATTGCACCAGCAAATTGGTTCGTTGCAATTACAGCTAAAGCAAGACGCCGACTTAAAAATAAAATACCAGGAAACGGCCGCCCAAGTAGAAATTCAGAAAAAAGAATACGTGCGCTGGGAAAAAATGGCGGCACTCATCGGCTCGGCCGACGGTAAAAAATTCAGTAAGTTTGCCCAGGGGCTTACTTTAACACGATTAACCGAATTAGCAAACCGGCATTTATTAAAATTAAACCCGCGGTACCGCATCTTAAAAAGTGCTACCCAAGACCTGGAGCTACTAATAATGGATACCTACCAGGCTGATGTGGTCCGGTCTATGAACACTCTATCGGGCGGCGAAAGTTTTCTGGTAAGTTTGGCGCTGGCGCTTGGCTTATCAGATCTGGCAGGCCGCAAGGCTCAAATTAATTCTTTATTTATCGACGAAGGCTTTGGTACTTTAGATAACGAAACGCTTGATATAGCTATTAGTGCGCTCGAAAATTTACAATCCGGCGGTAAGCTTATTGGTATTATTTCGCACGTAGAAGCCCTGAAAGAGCGCATCAACACACAAATTCAGGTAAGTAAACAAGTAGGCGGACAAAGTACTTTAAAAATTGTGGGTTACAATCTGGAGGCATTTGCGTAAGCTAAAAATATACTAAATTTTAAAAAATTGCCCCATGAACCTAGTTATGCGCCTGCGTTCGCTTCATCCTACTTATTACTACTTGTTTTTCTGGTTAGTTATTTGGTCGTGCCGGCAAAAACAACCCGAAACCCTCTCGGCAACTAAGGAATCTACCACTATTGGTTACAAAGTTATTTCCATAAAAGACGGCGATACCATTGAACTTTTAAAAGATGGCAAGCCTTTGCGGGTTAGGCTACTCGGGGTAGATGCCCCCGAGAAAAACCAGGATTATGGTACGGTAGCCCGGCAGTTTACTTCGGATTTATGTTTTAATAAAGTAGTGCAATTAATTGTTGATGGCCAGGATCGTTACGGCCGCACGGTTGGTACCATTATTTTACCCGATGGCCGATCTCTGAACCAGGAATTAGTCCGGAATGGCTATGCCTGGCACTACAAAGCGTATTCGCGCGATCAAACGTTAGCGCAGTTAGAGACAGAAGCTCGCCAAAACCGGCGCGGACTCTGGGAAAAGCCCCGGCCGGTTGCCCCCTGGGATTTCCGGAAATCGCGGCGGCAAAACACTAACGCCACCAATACCGCGCAAAACATTCCCCGCCCCTCCGATGCCTCTCGTAAAGTATACATCTGTTCTAGTACCGGAGCTACTACGTATCACCTGCGCAAAACTTGCAGCGTTTTAAAACGCTGTAAAACTAACGTAGAAACCGTTACTCGCGGAACAGCGGTAGTTAACCGGCAACGTACTGCCTGTAAAGTTTGCGCCAAAGCTGCCTGATTTTTTAAATTTTTAAAATTACTTGTTCCTGGTAGTTAATGCGTGGGCGAAGTGCTCTCAAAAACCTTTTGGAGTATAAATTTTTACGTAGTAGCATGCTGGGTAACAGTACTATTAACCTTTTGATATATCCATTCAAAAAATAATTTTTATAAAATGTAAATTAAAGTATATCATAAAATGTTGTGTTGGCTGCTCTCAGCTACTAGGTTTTATGCATCAGGTTGTTGCCTTAATAATTATCCAGTTCATACTACATGGAACAAAACCTTTTTTGTAGATTTATCGCTAAAACAGTACTGATTTCCGCGTAATACTTAATCCTTTGCAAATTAATCTAATCCTAAAGTGCTTCCACTTGCAGGTTCGCGTATAAGCTACCTTAAAATAAGCTTTGCTTTTTAAATCCTGTAATTTTTTGGTTACCGGCTAAGCCTATTGTCTTTATAAATCAAATACGTGCCTTAATTTACATCGTCTGTCTATGAATTTAACTTTTCTACGAATTAAGTATTCATATTTATTGATTGTTTTTGTTGTTTTTTCTGGAACTTGTTTATGCTCCAACGCCTGGGCCCAGTCTAAGCAATGGGATAAAACTTTTGGAGGCTATAAAAATTACTACGAAGATTATTGGGGAACCTCTTCTTTAGAAGCGATGGTTCGCACACCAGATGGCGGTTATTTACTAGCAGGTAATTCCGATTCGGATGTTTTTGAAGATAAAACCGCCGACCGGATAGGCGGTAATGATTTTTGGTTGGTACGGTTAAGCAGCAACGGCACTAAACTCTGGGATAAAGCTATTGGCGGCTATAGTTTTGATGGTTTAGAAACTATTGTGGTTGCGCCGGGTGGCGGCTATTTATTGGGCGGTGTTTCTTACTCCGACATTGGTGCTGATAAAAGCCAGAATAGCAAAGGTGGAGCCGATTATTGGGTCGTAAAAATTGATGAAAATGGCCGTAAACTCTGGGACAAAACCTTTGGCGGAACCGACGAAGATATACTGCAAGCCATTATTCCTACTACAGACGGAGGGTATCTTTTAGGGGGGTATTCCCGGTCAGGAAAAGGAGGCGATAAAAGTGAAGGTAGCCGCGATACTTCTGAAAACTATTTCGAAACTTCGGATTATTGGGTGGTTAAAATAAACGGGAGCGGCAGTAAGCTTTGGGATAAAACCATTGGGGGCAATGGCCGGGATAATCTAAAAGCGCTGGTAGCTACCTCGGATGGTGGTTTTTTAGTAGGTGGCACTTCGGCTTCGGGTAAAAGCGGCGAGAAAAGCGAGGCATCGCGCGGGCTATACCCGAGCGATGATTATTGGGTTGTTAAAATAAATAGTACGGGCACGCGCGTTTGGGATAAAACCGTTGGCGGCTTTGGCACGGATGCGCTGCAGGCTTTGGTAACCACCGCCGATGGTGGTTTTTTTCTGGCCGGAACTTCCGACTCCGATATTACCGCCGATAAAACTGCGGCTAACAAGGGTTTAACCGATTATTGGGTAGTAAAACTAAGTGCCACGGGTACTAAAGCCTGGGATAAAACCTATGGTGGCCGCGAAAGCGATAACTTGGCAACCATGATTGCGGGAGCAAATGGCTCTTATTTAATGGGGGGCTCGTCTACTTCGGGTATTGGCTTAGATAAAACGGAGGCTAATCGCAGCGACGACGATTATTGGCTAGTGAAAATCGATGAAAGTGGCACTAAACTCTGGGATAAAGCCTTTGGCGGTAGTACCGGTGAAGGAGGTGTTTTTGGCACCAATTATGGTGATTTTTTAAGCGCCATAATTACTACTGCCGATGGCGGGTACTTAGTGGGCGGCACTTCCGACTCTAATGCTGGCTCCGATAAAAGCGAAAACAGTAAAGGATTTACTGATTTTTGGGTAATAAAAGTAAAAGAAGAAATTCCGCAAGCTACTTTAAGTTGGTCTTTTACCTACGGAGGTTTAGAAGCAGATAGTTTTTCTGCGGTTGTTAATACTAGCGATGGGGGGTACCTGTTGGGTGGGCATTCGCTCTCGGGGAGTAGTGGCGACAAAACCCAGACTAGCCGGGGTGGGCAGGATTTCTGGATTGTGAAAACCGATGCCAGCGGCCGTAAACTTTGGGATAAACGTTTCGGGGGCTCTAACCACGACTACCTGAATCATATTATTACTACCCAGGACGGCGGTTATTTACTAGCTGGTTCTTCTTTATCTAATACGGGCGGGGACAAAAGCCAAAGTAGCCGGGGTGGGCAGGATTTCTGGATTGTAAAGATTAACAGTGCCGGGCTAAAGCAATGGGACCGCCGTTTTGGCGGTTCAGGTTATGAAGATTTACGCAAAGTAATTCAGTTAACTTCCGGCGAATACGTGCTGGCCGGGTTAAGCGATTCGCCGGCTGGGGGCGATAAAAGCCAGGCAAGCCGGGGAGGGCGCGATTTTTGGGTAGTTAAAGTAAATGCCAGCGGTACTAAACTCTGGGATAAGCGCTTTGGCGGAAGTTTAAACGATAACCTGGAAGATTTTACTTTAACCGCCGATGGGGGCTTTCTTTTGGGTGGCTCGTCACTTTCGGGCCAGAATGGCGATAAAACCCAAGGCAGCCGGGGCAGTTCCGATTACTGGTTCGTGCGCATTGATAGCAAAGGAACAAAATTATGGGATCGCCGTTTTGGCGGCAGTGGTGAAGAGCAGCTTTTTTCATTGGGTCGCACCGCTACCGGCGATTTTTACGTAGCTGGTTTTAGTGCTTCTGGGGTGAGCGGCGATAAAAGTGAAAACAGCCGGGGCGGCAAAGATTACTGGATGCTAAAAATTTCGGGTACCGGGTCTAAGATCTGGGACCGTCGTTTTGGAGGCAGCAGCGACGATGAGCTTCGCTCCATTATACTTACGGCCGATGGTGGCTATTTGCTGGGGGGTAAGTCTGCTTCGGCAAAAAACGGCGATAAAAGCCAGGCAAGCCAGGGCAGCAGTGATTACTGGGTAGTAAAAACGTCGGCCACAGGCGCCAAATTGTGGGATAAGCGGTACGGCGGTAGTGCCGCCGAAGACTTACGGGCCATTGTAACTACCACCGAAGGCGGTTATTTATTAGCAGGTCGTTCTAATTCTGGTATTAGCGGCGACCGCACCCAACCCAGCCAAGGCAGCACCGATTATTGGTTGGTAAATCTGAGCTATATAGGCGAACCCGCCCGCCGACGAACTTTAGAAGCAGAACGTTTGGCTGTAACCCAACCTGTTACTTTAGGCGAAACAGAAACATCTGATCTGCAACTACGCAGTTACCCTAATCCTTTTATGGATAAAATCGTTATCACTTTTGTTTTACCGCAAACGCAGGTAGTAAATTTAAAAATTTACGATAACCAGGGTAAGGCAATAAGTACTTTATATCAAGGCGAAGCAGAAGCCAACAAATTATATGAATTGATCTGGCAACCTAAACCGCAAGTAACAGGTGGTATTTACTTTATCCAATTAAGCGGATCAAACCAAAACAGTTATCAAAAAATTATATTAGTGCGCTGACTTTGCCAGCACCTGAAACTCATGAAAGTATAATTCATTTTATTCTTAATCAAGCGTATAGATCTAAAAACTTTAACAAAGAAAGATTGCTAGCTGATAAAACATAATTAAGCAATAGCTTGTTACAGAGTTAATTAAAGTTACTTAGTACAAAATAAGAGAGAACGTAATTATGAAAGCTATTTGGAATAATGAGGTAATTGCGGAAAGTGATGATACTGTAGTTGTTGAAAATAATTATTACTTTCCGTTAGATGCTATTAATAAACAGTTTTTAATACCTTCTGATACGCATACTACCTGCCCTTGGAAGGGGCAAGCCTCTTATTATACCGTGGAGGTAAATGGCCAGCAAAATAAAGATGCTGCCTGGTATTACGCCGATCCCAAACCAGCAGCCGCTAATATTAAAAACCGGCTAGCTTTTTGGAAAGGAGTACAGGTAGCTTAACTAAAGAAGATTATTTATTCTATTAAAATTAAAGAATCCTGCTATCGGACTATAATAGCAGGGTTCTTTAATTTTAATATCTACTACCCAATCACATAAACTAATTGCCATAACAACTGCGGCTTAAATCCGGTAAGTTTCAAATACCGGGTTTGCTTTCCTTTTAGATTGATGCTTGCAAAAGCAGTGTATACTATTTGGGATAACTCACCTAACTATTAAAAGCTGGACTGGCACTATTTCTTAAGCAGGGTTCAGGTTTTATCAACTGCGGATTAGCATTTCCTTACACGGCTTAATTTTTAAAATTTTTGTTTTTGCCACGATAATGCTGGCGTTTGTATGCGCTAGCGAACTTCTTTATTTTATATAGCATGGCCGCTTGCGTAAGATGCCAGGGAAAGAGATAAGTTTTGTAGATTCTTAGTTAATGGCAGTGCCGTTATTTGTTGAGGTAAAGAGGGCAATATAAGACACAAAAAAAAAGGCTGAACTCTGTTCAGCCTTTTTCAATATAATCTGATCTACAAAATGAAGATCATTATCTAATATAAACTACTTTACTATTGACCATTAGGGGTTGTACCTGGGGTAGTAGTGCCACCTGGAGTAGTTCCAGTTCCGCTTGGAGTAGTAGCAGGGTCGTCGATCATTAAATCATCTGTTACAACTAACTGAATTTCGGCACGACGGTTTTGAGCCATTCCTTCCGGAGTATCGTTCGTAGCCATTGGTCTGGATTCACCTAAAGCTTCGGTAGTTACACGAGCTTTCGCTATCCGGCCTTTCGCAGTTAAGTAACGAGATACGGCATCGGCACGACGTTGAGATAATGCCATGTTGTACTCATCGGTACCGCGGGCATCAGCGTGTCCTTCAATTTTAATAGTGAATTCTGGGTTTATCTTCATGAACCGAACGATATCGTCCAGAGTTTTGAAAGATACGCGTTTCAATACGGCTTTGTTAGTTTCGAAACGGATGTAGGTAGTGTCTTTTACCGAACCTCTGTTTTTACCTCTTGGCAGCACTTTGCGTGGGCAACCGCCGTTTTCTGGAGTACCAGCTACAGTTGGGCATCTGTCATCGGCGTCGTTTACACCATCACCATCTGTATCAAGTGGGCAACCTTTGGCATCAACCTGAGTTCCGGCAGGAGTGTTAGGGCACTGATCCTGGGCATCTGCTACACCATCACCATCTGCATCTGGGCAACCATTCAGGGCTGGAGATCCAGGTTGGTCTGGGCATTGGTCTTGCGCATCTGCAACACCATCATTATCGCGGTCTGGGCAACCATTCAGAGCAGCAACACCGGCTACATCTGGGCAGTTATCCTGGTAATCAGGTACACCGTCTTTATCGGTATCAACAGGGCAACCATTCTCGTCTACTTTTACCCCGGTTGGTGTATCCGGACATTTATCTTTTCTGTCTGGCACACCATCGCCATCAGCATCTTTGGCTTTACCTAAGCTAAAAGTTAAACCGGCGGTGTGTTGTAAAAAGCGGTCGTGTAAATCAGCATTTTGGCCTCTAAAGCCATCTAATTGGTCCGTAAATAAGTATAACTGGCCGGTTTGTAGCGTTAAGGCTACGGTTTCGCTGAAGCGGATATTAAGTCCAACAGCTCCCATAACCAGGTCATTGGCATAAGATCCGTCGTTAATGTAGCTACCAGTGCTGCTTGGCCAGGTACCATAAGCACCACGGCCATTGGTTTTAGCAAAAGCGCCACCGTAACCAGCCATTAAGTAAGGATCAAAGCGAGCGCCTTCTTTAAATAAAGAACCAATTTTTAATTTAAAGGCACCAACTACAGTAGTCATATTACCATCGAAGTAGTAATTTAGTGGGCCACCCGCAACGTAAGGGCCACCGCCTAATACGTTGTTGTTGTAATCAATCCGGGAGCGGTTTGCTTGAACGGAGAAGTCCAGAGCCCGGTTCAGGTAACGCGAAAGGGTTAAACCATAACCTGTTCTTCCTTCTTTCCAATCGTAGAATTCAGAGCCAATATCGCCGCGGTATTGAACCACGTTGGCATGGGCACCGATTGCCCATTTTTTGTCTGCTGTTTGCGCATTAGTAGTAGTAGCTATCAAACCGCAAAGGCCTAATGCTACCGCTCCTGCTCGTTTAAAAATTTGTTTCATAGTGTTATTTTAAGTGTAGTGTAATATTAGATTTTGAATATATACCTGTTTAGTGAAAAAATGTTGCCTATTCTACGGTTTTTTCAATAATTTTTTAAATTGGTATAACCTGGTATGCCGGTGTATGTTGTTGCAAGTCAAAGGGTAGTGTTTGTTTTTGCCTCATTTTTAAAATAATTAATAACTCGGTTTATTGCTATCATTACTTTATTTCGGTGTAAATAGTTTTACGTCACCAGCATCTATTTACAAATATTCTTTCGCCCCGAAGAATATCGTTTGGGCTGCAAAAATAGTACTAATTCTAAAAATTAAAAGGCGTTGGTAGTTTCGCCAACCGCCTTAGTACCTGTAAAACCGGTTTTTTAAAGTCTCAGCTATTTATAAATCAATGTTTTAGTTGCTTTAAAAAATAGCTCAAATTATTCTCAGAAAAATTTTCCCGGGAATAAAAACCGGTACTAAATTGTATCTAAAAGAACAAACCGGAAAGATTAATTGCTTACGGCACTAAAAATGGGAAGCCGCTGCTTCTACTTTCTGGTAATTTGCTCCTAAGCATAAATCATGCCTTTTTACTCTTAAAAACTAATAATTTATAGCCCGGCTGAAACTTTATAAATTTTAGTTTTAAAATAAAAAAGCCTTCTTGTTGTAGTAAGAAGGCTTTTTTACGCGATAATTCAGCTACGGTTGTTATGCTAAGCAGATTGCATAATCCGTTCAATGTCTTCTGGTTGCAGGGGAATGTTCGCCATCAAATCCTGCGGCCCATTACGGGTAATTAAGATATCGTTCTCAAGACGGATACCCAAGCCTTCTTCGCGAATGTAAATGCCCGGCTCGCAGGTAAACACCATGCCCGGCTCAAAAGTGCGGTATTTATTTCCCACATCGTGCACATCTAAGCCTAAGAAGTGTGAGGTGCCGTGCATAAAATATTTTTTATACAAAGGCTGTTGCGGGTCCTGGTTGCGTACGTCGGTTTCGTTTAATAAATCCAGCTTTATAAGCTCGTTTTCCATTACGGTACCCA
Organism: Adhaeribacter swui; assembly: GCF_014217805.1. Lineage (NCBI taxonomy): Bacteria > Pseudomonadati > Bacteroidota > Cytophagia > Cytophagales > Hymenobacteraceae > Adhaeribacter > Adhaeribacter swui. The sequence goes on along the minus strand of NZ_CP055156.1, from coordinate 1,310,876 downwards.
CAAAAGAATGATATTGGTCCAGGGTATTGCCCGGAACCAGCATTTTACGAGCCGCCTCTAATACGTTTAAAACACCCTGGTACACCTCGCGCTGGCGCTTGGTAAAAGTGCCGTTTACCGGCACGCTGCGGGTTAAGTCGGCGGCGTAGTTGGCATACTCGGCCCCAAAATCCATCAGAATAACGTCGCCGTCTTTACATTCCTGGTTGTTATCTACGTAATGCAAAATACAAGCATTGGCACCGGAGGCAATTATAGAACCATAAGCCGGACCCCGGGAACGGTTGCGCAGAAACTCGTGCGCAATTTCGGCTTCAATTTCGTACTCCATTACGCCAGGCTTAATAAAATGGAGTAAGCGCAGAAAAGCTTTTTCGGTAATTGCGCAAGCTTTCCGGATTAACTCAATCTCAATTTCGGATTTAATGGCCCGCAAATTATGCATGATGGGGGCGCTCCGGTGGTACTGGTGCAAAGGGTATTTTTCTTTACACCATTTTATAAACCGGGCATCGCGGGTTTCTACTTCTACCACGGCGCGGGTGTGCTCGTTGGTGTTCAGGTAAACGTTTTCGACTTCGGCCATTAAGGTGTTAAAAACCTGCTTAAATTCCGAAAGCCAGTAAATGGTTTTTATGCCGGATACCTGCTGCGCTTGTTCTTTGGTAAGTTTGTAGCCTTCCCAGGTTAAAATTAAATCGTTGGTTTCCCGGATAAAAAGTACTTCGCGGTGGCGTACATCGCGCGTATCCGGGAACAATAGCAATATACTTTCTTCCTGGTCGATGCCGCTCAGGTAAAACAAATCGTTGTTTTGCCGGAAAGCCATGGTGCCATCGGCGTTGGTGGGCATTACGTCGTTGGAGTGAAAAACCGCCAAAGAACATTTTTGCAGGTGCTTGGCAAAGCTGGCCCGGTTATGAATAAATAATTCTGAGTTAATCCGTTCGTATTTCATAATAAACTATCAAAAGGTTGGGGTGCCTTATTGCTTTATGAGGGAGTAAAGATACCGCTTTTTTTATAAACTCCCGGAAAAGCCTGGCTGGTGCTCCGTTGCTTTAACCCAGGCATATTTAAAAATAGAAAAGAAATAAAGTCGGGTTTATTACCTTTGCGGGTTCTAAATTTAAAAAATGCAGATAGGATTTGATGCAAAAAGGGCTTTTACCAATACTTCGGGCTTAGGCAACTACAGCCGGTTTGTATTGGCCGCCCTGCTGGAGCAATTTCCGCAGAATAAATACTTTCTTTATACCACGCGCCAAAACGAAATTTTTAAAAATTTTGTGCCAGCTAACCCGCAGGTGCAAGTGGTAGAGCCTGCCGGCTTTTACCGTTTACTGCCGGATGTGTGGCGTTTGGGTGGTTTGGCAAGTTCCGTTAAAAATTTAAAACTGGATATTTTTCATGGGTTAAGCAACGAGCTGCCTTTTTTCTTAAACCAAACCAAAGTTCGCCAGGTAGTTACCATTCACGATTTAATTTATCTGCGCTTTCCGGAGTTATATAAAACCCACGACCGGATTATCTATAATGCCAAGTTTAAAGCTGCTTGCCAGGCCGCCGATAAAATTATAGCCATTAGTCGCCAAACCCAGCAAGATTTAATGCAGTTTTATGGCATAGCGCCGGAAAAAACCGAAGTGATTTATCAGGATTGTAACCCGATTTTTCATTACCGGGCCGAGCCTGCTGTTCTACAAACCGTAAAAGAAAAATACCGCTTACCCGATCATTTTTTGTTGAGCGTAGGCACCTTGGAACGGCGCAAAAACCATTTGCATTTTTTAAAATCCTGGCTAAAATCCGACTTAACCGATACCCACGATGTGGTGCTTATTGGGAAAAAACTGCCGTATACCACGCAAATAGAACGTTTTATTCAGGAAAATAACCTCACCAGCAAAGTACACATTCTGCCGTACATACCCTTTCCGGAACTGCCGGCTATTTACCAGTTGGCGCAGGTTTTTGTGTACCCCTCGTTGTTCGAAGGGTTTGGCATTCCGATACTGGAAGGTTTAAACAGCGGCGTGCCCGTGGTTACGTCTACGGGTTCTTGTTTTGCCGAGGCCGGCGGGAAGGCCGCTTTGTACGCCGACCCGGCTGATATAACTGAGTTAGCGACCCAACTAGTTGTCGCCAGTACCAACCAGCTTGTGCGCAACCGCATGATACAAGCCGGTTACGAGCAAGCTAAAAAGTTCCGGGCCGAACGCACCATTCCGCAAATAAACCAGGTATACGAAACCTTAATGGGCAAGTAAAACCCTGCTGGATACCGCAAATTTTCGTACCTTTGCGGTCCGAAATACTTACATTGAATGCCTGATTATCATATTCATACTTTACCTAACGGTATCCGGGTGCTGCACAAGCAGGTAACCCATACCAAAATTGCGCATTGCGGCTTTATCCTGGACATCGGGAGCCGCGATGAAAACCCCGACCAGCAAGGGCTAGCCCATTTTTGGGAACACATGGCGTTTAAAGGAACTACTAAACGCAAATCATTTCATATCTTAAATCGCCTCGAAACGGTGGGCGGTGAGTTAAATGCCTATACTACTAAAGAAAAACTGTGCTTTTACGCTTCCCTGCTGGAGAGCCACTTCGAGAAAGCTTTTGATTTATTAACCGATATTACTTTTAACTCGGTTTTCCCGAAGAAAGAAATCGAGAAAGAACGCGGCGTAATTCTGGAAGAAATGGCCATGTACCTCGATACGCCCGAAGACGCCATTATTGATGAATTTGATAATGTGGTGTTCGGAAATCATCCTTTGGGCAATAACATTTTGGGAACCAAAGAAAGTGTATCGAGTTTTACCAAGCCCAGCTTTCAGGAATTTATCGATCAGAATTTAAGTACCAGCGCTTTGGTGTTTTGTTCGGTGAGTAACTGGCCTTTCGAAAAAGTTTTAAAACTGGCCAAGAAATACTTATCGGATATTCCGCAGATTGAAAAGCAACGCGTGCGTCAGCCTTTTACGGGCTACCAACCTCAGGTAATTACCCAGGAAAAACCCATTACCCAGGCGCATTGCGTAATTGGTTGCCCGGCTTACTCGCTGCACGACGAGCGGCGGATTACTTTTTTTATGCTTTCTAACTTGCTTGGCGGGCCCGGCATGAACTCCCGGTTAAACTTAGCAGTGCGCGAAAAACACGGCCTGGTTTACACCATCGATGCCAACTATGCTACCTACATTGATACCGGCTTGTTCGGGATTTACTTTGGTACCGAGAAAAACCAATTAAAACGGACTACCGGCTTAGTGCTGAAAGAATTAAAAAAACTACGCGAAAAACCGCTGGGATCTTTGCAATTACACACCACCAAAGAACAGCTGATGGGGCAACTGGCCATGGCCGAAGAAAGCAACATGGGCTTAATGATGATGATGGGCAAGAGCATCCTGGACCAGAACAAAGTAGACAGCCTGAACGAAATTTTCGACCAGATCCAGAAAATAAAAGCCAGCGAACTAACCGATATTGCCAACGAAATCCTGCGCGAAGAAAACCTGAGCATTTTAAATTACGTGCCGGCAAAGTAGGCCATAAGTATTAGGTAACAGGTAGTCAGTACCAAGAATCAATAAATTTAAAAATTGCTTGATGTGGGCTACCTGCTGCCTGAATTTTTTAGTGTAAGGTTTAAAATTGCTTCCAGTGATTTATACTTACTGCTTTTAAAAAAATCTTACTACTTACTACTTACTACTTACTACTTGCTACTTACTACCTGATACTTAATAGAAAATGGACTTTTTACCGCTCGAGCTACAGCAGTACGTGGAAAAGCATACTTCTGCGGAACCGGAAATTTTAAAAAAACTCAATCGCGACACCCACGTGAATGTGATGAAACCGCGTATGCTTTCCGGGCATTTCCAGGGTAGGTTGCTGGCTATGATTTCGCAGATGTTGCGGCCACAATATGTTTTAGAGATTGGTACTTATACCGGTTACTCGGCTATTTGCTTAGCCGAAGGATTAGCGCCAGGCGGTTTGGTGCACACTATTGATGTAAATGTAGAACTGGAAGAAATGGTGCGCCGCTACTTTGCCGAAGCCGGGGTAGCTGATAAAATTAAATACTACTTAGGTCCGGCTTTGGAAATTATCCCCACGTTGCCTTATACCTTTGATTTGGTATTTATTGATGCCGACAAGCTAAATAATGCTAACTACTTTGATTTAGTGCTGGACAAAGTACGGCCGGGCGGTTTTATTTTAACCGATAACGTGTTATGGAGCGGCAAAGTAACCGCAACCAACAACGGCAAAATTGATAAGGATACGCAATCGGTGCTGGATTTTAACCGCAAAGTACAGGAAGACTCCCGGGTAGAAAACATTTTGCTGCCTATCCGGGATGGCCTGTTAATTGCCCGTAAAATTTAAAATTTTTAAAAATTTTAAATTTTACAAACCCAGGTAAATCCTACATCGAAACCTGTTTGCGGAGAGCGGCGATTTCCTGGTTTAACTCGGCTACGCGGTTAGCTTCGGTTTGCAGGTCGCGTTTTATTTTTAATTCGCGTTCGCGGGCACTTTGCTTATGTACCGTAAATTCCTGACTTACTTCTTCATAAGCTTTAATTTTTTCGTCGGTAATAATTTTACTCTTTTTGTACAGATAAGAAAATACCGCGGCTACAACCAGCAGGCCAATAATTATAATCCAGCTAATAACTACGTAAACCTGCTTATTTATATCTAGGCCCAGCACCGACAGGCTGTTTACATCGTGGGTCGATTGTTTAATTTGCTGTTCTTTCTGGGCGTTGGCTTCTTTTAAGCTTTGCAGTTCGGCTTTTTGACTGGCTAAGTCCTGACGGGCTTCGGCCAATGCTTTCTCGGTAGCCCGGCCCGCTTTCCGGATATTTTGTTCCCGGGCTTTCAGGCTGTCCTGCACATTTTGCCAGAAAGCATCGAGCCGCCTTACCTGTATTACTTTATAATCCTGGTTGTACTCCCGGTAAGAAGATGATCGGCTTTTTAAAGCGTTAAATTGGTATTTCAGTTCGTTAGAGGGGGATTTAGCCGGCGCCACAGGTTGCGCTTGCAGGCCTGTAAGTAACAGAAAAACAGATACGATCAAAAGAGCGATTACCTTCATAAGCCATTATTAAAGTTCAACAATTTTACCTCGACGAATATAAAAGTAGTGAATTTTTACGCATCCAAAAGTTAAATCTGCTCTATTTTCTCAGGAACCTTTGGTTGTTATTGCTTTCTGCCAGAAAACCTGCGGGTTAATTTTTAAATTTTATTTAAAGCTCTTAGCAAATGGTTCTTACCGGCCGTTACAGTAAAAGGCAAGGCCAATTTTTTAAATTTTTGCAAATACCGGCAAATAAAAAGGGTTCCCCGTTATTTTAACTAACGAGGAACCCTTTTACTTATTACCGCTAATAAAGCTTAGCGCAACGATAAAATATACTGCGCCATTTCTTTCGCGTCGCTCTGCGATAAGGTAGGGTGCGGGCTCATGGGAACCTCGCCCCAGGCGCCGGCGCCGCCTTTAATAATTTTGTTGGCTAGATAGTTAATGTTTTTAGAGTTAGATTCGTATTTCTTAGCTACGTCCTGGTAGGCGGGCCCTACTAATTTCTGGTCTACTTTATGGCAAGCCAGGCAGTCGGATTTAGCAATAAGGCCTTTGCCTTTTTCAAAATTACCGGCAGGTTTAGCCGCATCGGCAGGTTTTTGTTCGGTAGAAGCGGCGCCGGCGGTTTTAGCCGGGCTACTGGCCTGCGACTTATCGGCCTGGGCCGAGGGCGCTTCGGAAGCGGCCGAATGCGTGCTGGCGTTAGCGCCTACTTGCTCGTTGTTGGTATCGGTGCCATTGGCAGTAGCCGTTTGCGATTGAGCAACACCTTGTCTCTTCTGATTCTCTTCGTACGCACTATCGGATTTAGCGCGGTAATCAGCATCGTAATACTCTTCGCCCGGCTGCTTCTGGGCACCACCGCAACTGGTTAAAAAAGCAAAACTAAGGGCGGCAAAAAAAATACTTGATTTGTTCATCATTACAGAAATAAGATCGTTCAAATTATTTTAAACTACGTTTTTTAAAAATTTTTATTTGGGGCGGCAAGATTAAACCTTTTCCGGGTATTATCAATAATATAACTCAAAATACCTGGCCCATTTTCAGGTACGTACTAAGCGTAGTTCCTGTTACTTCCCGCAAAACTAGCCACTGCAACCGCATTACCCAAATGTGTTTTTAATTAAAAATTTAAAAAATCAGCAATTCCCGGGAGCGCAAGAACCGACAGTTTATCTGCCGTTATTTATTTTTAAAAAAATTAAGCGGCTCATATTCTGCACGCTCCAAAACGCCCACAACTACCTTTTAATCTGCGCGTAGAATTTGCCGTTCCTTTACATTTACTTCTCACAACCATGACTATATCTTTTTACGGCGCCGCTCAAACCGTTACGGGCAGCAAACATTTAGTTACGCTTGAAAATGGCAAGCGTATTTTGCTCGATTGCGGCCTGCTGCAAGGCAAAGGCGAAAAAAACGACGAATACAACCGGGAGTTTGATTTTGAACCCGAAAACATAAATTACTTAATTTTATCGCACGCTCACATCGACCACTCGGGCTTAATTCCGCGCTTGGTTAAAATGGGTTTTAACGGGCCAATTTTTTGTACGCCACCAACCTTAGAACTCTGCGAACTCTTGCTCCGCGATAGCGCCCGCATTCAGCAAAGTAATAACTCCACCGAGCCACTGTACGAAGAAGCCGACGTAGAAAATGCCTTGCAGCTTTTCCAAACCGTACCTTACGACGAGACTTTCCGCATCGACGAAGACATTGAACTGCTTTTTACCGATACCGGCCACGTGCTGGGAAGCGCCGCCATAAATTTAAAATTACAGGACCAAGGCCAGGAGCGCACGCTTTGCTTTAGCGGCGACATAGGTCGTTTTGCCAACCGCATTTTAAAAGAACCACAGCCTTTTCCGGCTGCCGAAATAATTTTGTGCGAATCTACGTACGGCGACAAAGTACACGATACCCTGGAAAATACTGAAGAACGTTTAGAACAGATTGTACAGAAAGTATGCGTAGAGCGGAGCGGCAAACTGCTGATTCCGGCATTTAGTATTGGCCGTACTCAGGAGCTTATTTATTCTTTAAATTACTTGGCCGAAGAAGGCCGGTTGCCCGAAGATGTAAAAGTGTTTGTAGATAGCCCGTTGTCGGTTTACGCTACCGATATTTTGCGGAGCCACCCGGAGTATTTTAACGAGACCATGCAGGAATATTTGAAATTTGACTCCGACCCGTTTGGTTTTCCGCAATTGCATTACATCACCGAAGCCGAAGATTCTAGAGAGCTTAATAACCTGGATCAACCTTGTGTTATAATTTCGTCGTCGGGCATGATGGAAGCCGGCCGCATCCAGCACCACCTGAAAAATAATTTAGCCGATCCCAACAGCGCCGTGCTTATTACGGGTTACTGCGAACCCTCTACTTTGGGTGGCCAATTGCTAAACGGCGCCGAAACCGTGCGCATCTTCGGCGAAGAAGTAGCGGTAAATGCCGAAATACTGGTAATGAAAGAATACAGCGCCCACGGCGATTACGGCGATATTGCCAAGTTTTTGATGTGTCAGGATAAAGAAAAAATTAAAAAAATATTTTTAGTGCACGGCGAAAAACGTGTGATGGAGCAGCTTAAAGCCGATTTAACTGAATTTGGTTACTCCAACATTGAGATTCCGGATTTTCGGCTATCGTATGTGGTGTAGCTAAGTGGTTTTTAAATCTTTGTTGGTATAGGTGGCTGCATAGCTTTATTTCTGAGTGAAGTTGTTTTATTGTGGAGGTAATTGTTCTTTTTGTCAATACTAATACTATGGTGCGGATTTACTTTCGTGATTTGCAATAATAGAATACGGCATGCGCACATTTTTTAAAATTTTATCTTTTTCCGTCTGCTTGTTGGTACTGGCAAAAGCACCGGTTTTTGCCCAAATCGTTAATATCGAAGATGGGCGCATGAGCCACGACTCTACCAACCGTTTTGCGGGTAAAGCAGGTGTCAGTTTCTCCATTTACAACCAAAATGCCGGCAAAGACCGCCCGAATAATTACCTGCAATTTACTTTTAACGGCGATGCTACGTACCAATCTAAGCTTCATACTTATTTACTGATTAACTACTTTAATTACCTGCTGGTAAATTACGATACCAAAAGCCAGCGCAATACAGTAGCACAGCAAGGTTACTCGCACGGGCGGGTAAACTGGTTTCAGGCGCGCCGGCTTTCTTACGAGTTGTTCGCGCAAATCCAGAGCGATAAAGCCCGTGGTTTAAATTTACGCACTTTAGGTGGTGGTTATCTGCGGTTTCGGTTAATGAAGCAGGCCGATAAAAAAATTAACGTGTACCTGGGCACCGGCTTGATGCAAGAGCACGAAGAATGGCAAAATCCGGAAGAGTTCGACCGTTTACAAACATCCGATTTAGTTAAATCTACCAGTTACGTGAGTGCCCGCCTAAAAGCCCGCGACAATGTAGAAATCAGCGCGATTACATATTACCAGGTAGGTTACAGCCAACTCATTGAACATTTCCGGAACCGGGTAAGTGGCGAAATTAGCTTGGGCGTGAATATAAATAAAGTATTGGCCTTAAAAACTAAGTTTAATTGTACCTACGAAGATCAACCCATTGTGCCGGTAACTAAATTTGTTTATGCCATTGCCAACGGCATCGAGCTAAATTTTTAAAAATTTAAAATTTTCATTAAAGCCTCATTCCCTCTGTACTAAAAAAACTTCTGAAAAAATTAAGCGAGCTAGGCCAGAAGGAACAAAGGTTCCACGGGAAAAAACAGGGAGAATCTGGATCAAAATTTAAAAAATGGGAATTCGCGTATCTACTAACCTGCCAGTACAACCAATAAGTTACTCCGGCAAAACTTGATTATATTGCATCATGAAAGTTGCTGATCTGCTTACCATAACTCGGCGGGGATTTTTTCTGCTGTTGTTTACTCTACTGGCAAACCAAATATGGGCGCAAACCCCGGTATTTACCCGGCAAGATACTTTGCGGGGCTCCATTACGCCCGAGCGGGCCTGGTGGGATTTAACCCATTACCACCTCGATATTCGTGTAGACCCTTCGGCCAAAACTATTCGGGGCGTAAATACTATTTCGTACAAAGTAGTGCAGCCTTATCAAACCATGCAAGTAGATTTGCAGCCGCCATTAAAAATCGAAAAAGTAGAACAGAATGGCAAAGCCCTTTCTTTTCAGCGCGATGGCAATGCTTATTTTCTTACTCTGGCCGAGGCACAAACTCCCGGATCAGCCCAGAAAGTTTCGGTTTTTTATAGTGGTATGCCGCAGGTTAGCAAAAATCCACCCTGGAGCGGGGGCATTACTTGGCAGCAAGATAAGCAAGGCAATCCGTTTGTGGCTACATCGTGCCAGGGCGATGGCGCCAGTTTATGGTGGCCCTGCAAAGACCACATGTATGACGAGCCCGACAGCATGCAGATAAGCGTAACCGTTCCCGAAAAGTTAACCGATGTATCGAACGGGCGGCTCCGGAAAGTAGTGCAGAACAACGATGGTACCCGCACGTTTCACTGGGCGGTTACTAATCCCATTAATAACTACGGAGTAAATATCAACATTGGCGATTACATAAATTTTTCGGAAAAATATAATGGCGAAAAAGGCATTCTGGATTGTAGTTATTACGTGCTGCGCCAGGATTTAGAAAAAGCGAAAAAGCAATTTAAAGAAGTACCCCGCATGTTGCAGGCCTTTGAGCATTGGTTTGGCCCTTATCCGTTTTACGAAGATAGTTACAAGCTGGTACAGGTGCCTTACCTGGGTATGGAACACCAAAGCTCGGTAACTTACGGTAATAAATTTCAGAATGGTTATTTGGGAAAAGATTTAAGCGGCTCTGGCTGGGGTTTAAAGTTTGATTTTATTATTGTGCACGAATCGGGGCACGAGTGGTTTGCCAATAACGTTACCTATAAAGATGTGGCCGACATGTGGATTCACGAAAGTTTTACCGCTTACTCCGAAAACCTGTTCCTGAATTATTATTTCGGCAAAAAGGCTAGCAGCGAATACGTGATTGGTACCCGCAAAAACATTAAAAATGATGTTCCGATTACTGGCTATTACAACGTAAACAACAGCGGTTCCGGCGATATGTATTATAAAGGCGCCAACATGTTGCATACCCTGCGCCAGGTAGTAAACAACGACGAAAAATGGCGCGCCATCCTGCGTGGATTAAACAAAGAGTTTTACCACCAAACTGTAACTTCGGCCCAAATAGAAAATTATTTAAGCCAACAAACCGGCCGCGATTTATCTGCTTTCTTTCAGCAATACTTACGCGATGTACGGATTCCGCAGCTCGAGTACCAGTTCCGGAATAATAAACTTGCTTACCGTTGGGCTAACTGCGTTCCCGGGTTTAACTTGCCGGTAAAAGTTACCATTGATAAAAAAGAAAAATGGCTGGAACCCACTACGACCTGGCAAGAACTGGCCAATATACCGGCAAATGCTACTTTGCAGGTAGTTCCGGATTTTTACGTAACCGCAGCGCGCAGCAGTGGTCAATAAAACGATCTTACATTTTAAATTTTTAAAAAATACATGATTCAAGTAAACGAATATTTTAACGGCGCAGTAAAATCATTGGCTTATCAAACCCCGGCGGGCAAATCTTCGGTGGGCGTTATCAATCCTGGTACTTACGAGTTTGGCACCGCCCAACCCGAAATTATGACGATTACCGAAGGCAGCCTAGAAGTTTTATTACCCGAAACAACTACCTGGCAAACGTACACCGCTGGTCAGGTTTTTAATGTGCCCGGCAATTCCTCTTTCCAGGTGCGCACCGAAGAGCAAACCGCTTATTTGTGCCAGTACCGGTAAGAAATTTTAAAAATAATGCATTAAAGCAAATCAGATTAGGATAGAAATTTTGTTTGATTAATTGCTCTGCCTTCGAAGGATTAGCATTACCAGCGGAACATATAACTGCTAGAAAAGATAAATGCCGGTATGTAATTTAAAAAGCTACATACCGGCATTTATCTTTTTACTGCTTTTATAATCGTACAACTGCTACTTCTAAACCAGTTCTAATAGTGTACTATACTCCAGCAATCACTTAGATTAGTTTGGCTTTTTACTTTAGTGTAAAATCAACAAATTTTAAAATTTTTGATTTCTTAAGGGTGTAACTTTTGGAGCATCAATGGTAAGCATTTAAAATGCTATGAGTTATTAACCTCTTTTGGCTTTTTCCCAAAGTACCGACTGCGAACCTTTTAAAAACCGGGCGAATCCCAAATACACGGCATAGTTCATTATCAGAAAGTAATACGGAACAAAAAATGCTTTTATCTTTAATTTACGGGTTTCACAAATTTTGCCTAACAAAGCGGCCAAATAAAAGAACAATTGCAACACTAACGCCAACTGAAAAAACGGATGATGGCTTACTTCAACTAAAGCAATGTTGCTGATGAGTAATAGTAAAAGAGCAAGCGGAGCCAAAGTCCATCTTAAAACCCGGTGCGATATATACTGAAAACTCAACAAGCCATACTTCGCCAAATTTAACAAGGAACTCAAGCGCACAACCGCTTGAATGCCACCGGCCGCAATTCTTATTTTACGTTTCAATTCTTCGCCTACAGAGGCGGATGGTCCTTCTAAGGCATACGCCTCGGGTTCGTAGCGCACCTTATATCCTTTTTGAGCGATGCGTAAGGTCATGTAAAAATCCTCAATAAGGGTATCGTGGGGTACCGATTCAAAAAGTTTGGTACGGATAGAAAACAGCTCCCCGGCAGCTCCCACTACCGTGTAAAGTTCAGAATCCCATTTTTTTAACGCAGATTCATACTTCCAGTAAATGCCTTCGCCGGCGCCATGGGCGGCATCTTTTTCTTTTACTAAAATCCGTTTTTCCCCAGCAACGGCTCCTACTTTTTCGTCTTGATAATGCCTTACCAATTTTAAAATAGCCTCTTGGTTAAGCATGGTATTCGCATCGGTAAATACAACAATTCCGGTAGTAACGTAAGGCATGGCTCTTTCTACAGCAGCAATTTTCCCTCTTCGTTCCGGTTGGTGTAGTAAGGTAACTTGCGGATATTTTTTTACTAAATTCGGTGTTTGGTCCGAAGAACCATCGGTTACTACGAGCAACTTCAGCTTTTCTGGCGGGTACTGTAAAGCCAGCGTATTTTCAATTTTTTCGGTTATATAATCTTCTTCGTTATAAGCCGCTACTACAACGGTTACGTCCGGTAACATTTCTTCTGAATCAGAAAAATTAGAAGCTGTAGGTTTAAAAATTCTTTTGGCTTTAACTAAACCAAATAATACTAAACCATACCCGAAGTAAGAGTAAAATAATATACCCAGACTTGCCCAGAAACAAATAGTAAAAAATAATAGCATGAACTTAGAAAAATTAAATCGGTTTGCTTTAACTAACTAAAGATAGAGGCAGTAAATTTCTTGTTATGCGATATTGAGCAATATGATTTATTTTATTTTAAAAAGTTATATAGAAATCATGCCAGATTCCAATTAAAGCTCCTTGTTTCAGGCGGAAAACAAAAAATTTAAAAAATTATAACTCCGGTACTTGTAGATTTTGATGGGATTAAGCCTTTTATAATCCTTAATTAGAAAATCAGGATAATTATTATTTAATTATTAATATATTTTGTTTAAATTATATTTAAAATGGACGAACAATAGAGTGCCTAATGCTTAAATTTTAGATTATTTTTATTTTAGTTTAAGAATGTAGCTGTGCTGTTCTTGTAGAGTATAGTTGATTTTAAAAAAGCAGTACCAGTATTTTGTCCCATTATGTAGCCTGAGTAAACACCTGAAATATATGCAATAAGGTTTTAACGAATCTTATTGATGCCTGCCTTATGAAAGTATCTTTTTTTGCCTTTTTATTAGTGTTAGTTAGCTTCCTGAGTTTTGCTCAACAAGAAGAAAGAATTCGATTTACGTCCATTGCTGCTTCCGAAGATACCGGTCTGGATTATTCGCCGTGGTTAGATGATAATCTGCAGCATCTGGTGCAAAGTAGTTGGTTGCCCGCCAATTTAAAATATGTAGATGTAACCCTGAAGCTGGAAGTAAGAAGTAAAATTAAAAAATTGTCTTTCTACGACCACGAAGGCGTATTTACTGCCAAACCCGCCGAAGTGTACGCCCTTAATGGGAAACAAAAAGTGTTTTTGGGCTTATTTACAGGCGAGGCTTATTTAAGTTTTGTAGACTTACTATTAAAAGAACCAACCTGGGCCGATGCTATCATTATTCGCAAATACAGCAATAATATTCCGCAAAAAATAAAAATATTCGGGTTACCTGCTTCAAAGATTCCATCCGTTATTCGCTTTCCGGCTCTTGCTTCCAAAAGGGTAGGCGATGCTCCTTTTGATTTAGTAGCCACGAGCAATAATCCGCGAACTCCGGTGCTATTTACTTCTACTAATCCTGGTGTTGTAGCGGTTTCTAATGTAGGCGGCACCTGGAAAGCTACGGTTCTTGCCCCCGGCGTAGCAAAAATTACTGCCTCTCAAGCTGCAAGTACCAATTACACTGCTGCCCAAAATGTAACCCGCGAGCAGGTGGTACAGCCAGTAGTTACCTCATTGCAAGGTAAAATTCCAATTGATCCCCGCCGCTGGTACCAGTTAAATAATACGAGTAACAGCTTAGTAGAATTGTTTGATGGCAAAACAAATAAAAGGGTTGAAACAGGCTGGGGTAAAATTCTTAGTTCTTATGATTCTTATTATCCTGTTTTGAACGGAGAACAAATAACTATTGAAAGTATTAAGTTTTACGACGGCGAAGGAACAAACAAAGATAATCCAATGACCTTGTCGGTAATTACTAATGATTGGAAACGCCTGCCAATAGCCACTTTCCTGGGTGAAAAATATAACACATGGGTAGGCCCAGACCCGAATAAACCGGCTGATTTTAAATTGAAAGCACCAATAAAAAATATTAAGTATTTGGTTATTACCACTTCCTGGGCTTATCCTACGGAAATAGAAATATATGGTACTTATAAAACAACAGCGGGTGCTATTACGCCAATAACTCTAGCGCCTAAAAAAGAAGTAAAGTTAAAAGATGCATTTGGGGTAAATGCTTTTGAATGGGACTTTTTAGAACCAAATAATCCGGAAAAAATAGATGAAACCAGGATGAAATTGGTAAAAGGTTTTTCGGGAATTCGGCATTACCTGGATTGGGAAAGGCTGGAGTCAAAAGAAGGCAGTTATACTTACAATCCATCGCACAGCGGCGGCTGGAACTATGATGCCATATACGAAAGATGTAAAGCCGAAAAGATAGAAGTTTTAGCTTGTCTAAAGACATTACCCCGTTGGATGATGGCTACTTATCCGGAGCAAGACCGCGACGATGAAAATGTGCCCGTGAAGTATGGTAAAAATTTTTCTGATCCTAAATCGTACCTGGAGCAGGCTAAGGTTGCTTTTCAGTTTGCGGCTCGTTACGGTAGTAACAAAAAGGTTAACCCGGCTTTGTTGAGTGTCGATAAAAAGCAAAGATGGACGGGGGACGGCATTAATACGGTAAAAATTGGTCTGGATTTAATTAAGTATATAGAATGCGATAACGAGCGCGACAAGTGGTGGAAAGGCCGGAAAGCCTACCAAACAGCCCGGGAATATGCGGCTAATTTATCTGCTTTCTACGATGGTCATAAAAATACAATGGGGCCAGGGGTAGGCGTAAAAAATGCCGACCCGAATATGCAAGTGGTAATGGCTGGTTTGGCGCTCCCGAGTATTGATTATGTAAAAGGTATGATTGACTGGTGTAAAGAGTTTAGAGGATATAATCCGGATGGTTCAGTTAATTTATGCTGGGATGTATTGAATTATCATTTATATGCCACCGATACCAAAACATCGCAAGGTGGTAATCCAACCCGGGGAGCCGCCCCAGAAGTTTCGGAAGCCAGTAAAGTGGCGGCAGATTTTGTGCAAATGGCGCACGAGTATGCCCGAGATATGCCCGTTTGGATAACCGAATTGGGATACGATTTTAATCAGGCTAGTCCGTTAAAAGCGGTGAAAGTTGGTAATAAAAGTGTTTTAGCAACCCAAGCTGATTGGATTTTACGATCATCTTTACTTTATGCCCGGTCAGGGGTTGATAAAACGTTCTTCTTTATTCTGTATGATCCTACGGATCCAGCCAACCCGATGCAATTTAGCTCCATGGGCTTAGTAAATAATAATAAAACCCGTCGGCCGGCCGCCGATTATATTTATCAAGTTAAAAAGCAGTTTGGCGAATACATGTATAAAGAAACATTACTGAACGATCCAATTGTAGATCGGTATGAGTTAAACGGGCAATCGGCTTATGCTTTAGTAGTACCGGATGAGATTGGTAGAACCACGGATTATTTTTTAGATATAGGTAAATCTCCGTTTGCTTACTTATATCGGCCCAAAATTGGACAAGATGCCATGGAGAAGCAAAAAGTATATCCGAAGAATGGTAAAGTAGAAATAGCAGTTACCGAAACGCCGGTATTTGTAGTGCCTGAACCTATTAATAATTGTACTGCCACCGGAACCATTCTGAGAGAGCAATGGAATAAGATACCAGGTAAATTAATTGCTGCTATTCCTGCGCAAAATAAGCCTACTAGTTCGGTTCAGTTAAAGGAGTTTGAAAGCCAAAGTAATAGCCAGGATAATTACGGTGCCCGCATTAGAGGTTATATTTGCCCGCCTGTAAGTGGGAATTATACTTTTAGGATTGCCGGCGACGATAGCGGCGAACTTTGGCTCAGTACCGATGATAACCCGGCTAATAAAAAGAAAATTGCTGAATTTAAGAGTTATACAACCTTTCGGCAGTGGGATAAGTTCGCCTCCCAAAAGTCAAAGCCTATTAATTTAGTAGCTGGCCAACGTTATTACGTAGAGGCCTGGCACAAAGAAGCGGCGGGTAAAGATCATATTTCCGTTTCCTGGCAATTACCCAATGGCGTAGTTGAAACACCTATTCCAGGTACCCGCCTGTCACCTTTTTTACCTAGTGGAGTAATAAGTAATAATTCTCAAATAGTAGATTATGGTTCGGATAATTTCCAGCCAGCAGAACAGCCAACTCTATTAATTGCTTATCCTAACCCATTTAAGAAACAGCTAAACATCCAATACAATCCGGAAGAAAGCGGGGAAACTAATTTAGGGTTGTATAATGCCCAAGGTAAGCTGGTACGGCAATTATTTACCGGAAAAACCGAAGCAGGCGTTATCAAACATTTAACTTTAAATGCAGAAGGAATGGCTCCCGGAATTTACATTGTTCTGTTAAATACCGGTGCTAAAGTATTAACTCAAAAAGTTATACTAAATAAGTAACCTAATAATAAGGGGACTTATAATTACTAAATAACGTGAGTTCGAGATAAGTACTCATTACACTTTCGCTATGGCGCGGAAGTTACTTCCGTGACTTGTTTTAGGTAAGTGTCGGTTTTATTCTTTCCATTTAAGTCATCCTGGAAGAATTCAAAGAACTCCAGAAGAATTTAACCATTAGATCCTTCTAAGTTCTTTGAATTCTGCAGGGTGACGTAGATAAGGCTGAATGGCTTATCTCGAACTCACGTAAAATAATTATTTTTTAAAAAAGGTGTACCGCATGTATTCTGATTGGTATGGTACACCTTCCTGATTAATGATTTTGGAAAGTTTCTTGTTTTTTAAACAGCGTAAACCGGATTAATGCCTTTATCTCATTAAATCCTACCTGATAAGCATCCCAGAAATTAAAACTCATATAATGCTTTTGCATAGCTTTATAGCCAACAATAACGGCAAAAAGCGTGGGGAATAAAGTAGCTATGGTAATTCCATAAACATTACCGAAGATAAAAATTCCTACAAAATCGGTTACCAGGTTAATCACCAACATTACTAAAACTTTCTGGAAATTAATGTTTGGCTTATTGATTACATCTAAACCAATCGCAAAGAATCTATCGGCTGGGAAAAGTAAAGCAAAGGTCATGAACAAACGGAACACATTGGCGGCTTCGGTTCCCATGTATTTTCCGCCGCCAATCAGACTAATAGCTAAATCCGAGAAAGCGAATGCACCTAATAATACTGGAATTAAAGACAAAGTAATCATGCCAATATACTTTTGCATAATATAGATTACTTCTGTTTTCTCGCCCCGGTTGTAGGCCGCCGACATCGATGGCATGGCAGTAGCAACAAAGCTGCGCAATGGTATTTCTACAATTTCCATTAATCGTTGCCCCAAACTATAAATTGCCAGAGCGGCTGGCCCTAATAAGAAATTTATAATAAAAGTATCGGTAATTTTAAATAAGCTGGAGCTGATAAAAGTACCTACTGTGAATTTGCCAAAATGGACAATTTCTTTTACGCAGGCGGTGCTGCTTTTAGAGAAGAATTGGATTTTGGTCCAACCGGCAAACAAAGCAATTAAGCTGGCCGATAAAATAGCTAATAAATTAGCGTAAACTATGTTTTGCAGGGTCGCCTGATTTATTAAAAATAAAACCAACAAGAAAAGTAAAAACAAGCCATTGTTCGAAACCCGAAGGTAAAGGAGCCGGTCGAAGCGCAATTCGCCTTGTGCCACGCAAATAGCTACTAAGCTGGGTAAACTAAATATTAAGTTTAGCGCTAAGTATTTTATAAAAAGTACAATGGCTTTATCCTGAACATAGCCAATTAAGAAAAATAGGGGAATGTTTAACAGAATAAAGAAACCCGAAATTGTTACGGCAATAGACCAGGTAGAGCCTATTACTTCTTCGGCGCGGGCTTTGGCGGCACCCGCGTAAAATTTTATAAAAGCCGTATTTAAAATTCCGTGCCGGAAAGTATCAATAAACAGCGTTGCGGTCTGGTAAAAAATCCAAATTCCATTATCTGCAATTGGCAAAGAACGGTAGAGCAAGGCTACAGTAACCATGTTTATTACCGACATACTGCCATTGCCCAGCAACGATAAAAAGTGCATGTTGCCGAATTTTTTAAGAATACCTTGCATAAAAGTTGATGAATAAGGAAGTAGCGGGTAGCGTGGTAATTGGATTATTACTTTTTTAATTTTTAAAAATTGGCTTACTCTTTTATGGGAATTTTAAAAAAAAAGCACCTTTTTGAGTTTATACCAAATTGCGGTTTGGTTTAAGCGAAACGGGAAAAATGAAAATCTAAGTTAAAACGTAAATGCCGGTACAAATGCCGGGCCGCGGTAACTAATGGCTGTTCACTTTCGCGCCAGTAATTACGTTTCATGGTGCTGGGTTCCGCGGATGAATTTTCCTGGTCAAATAAACCTTGAAAATCGTCGTAAAATAATGCTTTTCCTTTTTTCTGAATAAAAGCCATCATCATCCGGTATTCAGTTACATCTCCTTTTAATCCTTCGGGGTAACGGCCAAATTTCTCCAGGAAATTACTGCGGCGCAGGTGCGGATGGTCGCTGTAATAATAAAACTTCTGGTAACCCCAGTACCACGGCCAGGGGCTGAAAAGCATTTCTGAAAAGCCATTTTTATACGGTTTCAGGAAAGGATATTTAAAGTAAGCGTAGAAGCGAACCATATCCAGTTCGTTCTTTTCTTCCATAAAATCCAGCGCATTCCGGAAAGATTGCGCAAAGATGGGCTTTGGTACAAAATCTTCCTGGATGTACAAAGTATAAGGCGTTTGAACAGCATCCTGACCTTTATTGATGTTATTACCAAGGCCCCGGTTTTTTTCGGTAGTAATCAGCCGGAACGGATAAGTAGCTTGTAATTCTTTTAATTTATCCAGATGTTCGGTTTTACTGCCATCATCCGAAACAACAATATCCTGAAAAGAGCAATTTTGCTCCTTAAAAGTCCGCAATAATCTTTCGAGAGAGTTGCTCCGGTTATAATGCGTTATCAGTAAAGTAACTCCTTCAAAAGTATGGGTGAGAGGCGTCATACTGGAATAATGGATTAGATTAATTGTTGTTAAAGAATTTAATTTATCGGTAAGAAGGCAGCTTCAGGAAAGCCACATCCCACCGGAATTTTAAAAATTTATACCGCAGGTAAACTAGCCGCATTAACCGAACAATACTGTTGCTTTCTTGCTTCCAGGCACTCCGGAACGTGGCCGTACTGGGCTCCTGCGTTGTGTTTACCTGGTCGAACAGCTCCGTAAAGTTGTTAAAGAAAATACCTTTGCCTTTGTTCTGAATAAACGAAATACACATCCGGTATTCGGTCAGGTCGCCGTTTACACCTTCGGCATAAGGGCCAAATTTTTCGGCGAAAGAAGTTCTTCTTAAATGCGGATGGTCGCTGTAGTAATAAAATTTTAAATGATTGAAACACCACGGGCTCAAAACCATTTTGGAAAAACCTTTCTTAAAAGGCTTAAGGGTTGGATAGCTGAAGTAGGCGTAGAACCGGACGATATCTAAGTCAGCATCGGTTTGCATAAAATCCAAAGCATCCCGGAAATGCTGGGCAAAGACTGATTTGGGTAAAAAATCTTCCTGCACGTATAAAGTATACGGCGAGGTTACCTGCGCTTGCCCTTTGTTTATATTATTACCTAATCCTTTGTTTTGGGGAGTAGTAACTAACCGAAAATCAAAGCTGGATTGTAAATTTTTAATTTTATTTAAATGCTCGGGCTTACTGCCATCATCCGAAACAATTATTTCATGAAAAGAAATATGTAGCTCCTTAAACTGGCGAAGTAAATTTTCTAAAGAATTGCTCCGGTTATAGTGCGTAACCAATAGGGAAACTTCCGGAAAAAAATTGTTAGTACTCGTCATCAGATTAACCATTAAGCATTTTTAGAAACTTCTTTTTCTTTCGGCAGACGAGAATGAAAATTATTAAAAAACCGGCCTATCTCGTGTGAAATTCGGGAGTTTAAAGCTTGAAAAAAGTTGCCACTGCGTTGTAAGGTGCGGGTTCCGGTCCAGGCCCGGGCCGCATTGGAGCGAACTTGTTTTACTTTACCATATTGCATTAAATCCAGGCAAAGCTGGCCATCCTCGCCGCGACGGTTTATTTTTATAAAGCCTATTTTTAAGCCATATTCCTTTACATAACCCATGCTAATACCAAAAGCATTAAAGTAGGGCCGCTTGATATGGCGTACTTCCGCAATCATATCTTTCATGGATTCCAGAATGGCTAATTTCCAGCGCGGGAAACCTGGCTCGCTGATAAAAGAATACCGCCCGTACACGCAAACCACATTTGGCTGTTGTAAAACCTTCATCATTTCATCTATCCAGCAAGTTGGGTAAAAACAATCGGCATCGGCGGTTAAAATGTATTTGCCGGAAGCTTTTTCTTGCCCTAACTGCCGGGCGGGGCCAGCGCCTTGGGTTCTTTCCATAAAGGATTTCACCCGGAGCTTGTTTAAAGTATCTTGTGTTTTATCCGTAGAGTTATTATTAACCACAATAATTTCAAACGGATGTTTGGTTTTCATCCGGGACAAACTGGCAACACAACGCAGTATATTTACTTCTTCATTCCAGGCAGTAATAACCACGCTTACCAAAGGTTCTTGGCTTTGTGCCCGGTCTAAATCCGTGTTTATTTTCTCGAATACCGTTTCTGGAATCTCCTCAAAGTTTTCGTAAGGATATTCAAATTGATTTAACCAGCCCGGATTATTTAAAATTCTCATAGAAGAATAATGGTAAAAGTGCTCTTAGATGGTAACTAATGTGTTTGTTCTTTCCCAGCGCTTAGATTCGCTATCGTATTGTTTTATAACCCTGGCCGGATTACCAGCCACTACAGAATAAGGAGGTACATTTTTAGTAACTACACTACCCGCTGCTATTACCGCATGCTTGCCAATTCTAACCCCAGCGGTTATTACCGAGTTAGCTCCAATCCAGCATTCGTCTTCAATTACTATTTCTTTAGTTGTACACTTCTGTAGGTCAATCGGCATAGTTACATCTTCGTAGCCGTGGTTTAAACCCGACATTACTACGTTTTGCGCCAGAATAACATAATTGCCAATGGTAACCGGTCCTATTACCACGCTCGAAATTCCTACCCGGCTGTTATCGCCAATAAGCACATCGCCCATACCATTGTTAATGGTAGCAAAATCTTCGATAGTTGTATTCTGGCCCAATGAAAAGTTGTTAAAAGGCATTACATCTATCCGGGTATTTCTTCGGATCGTGGCTTTTTTGCCTTTTTTATGTTTAAAAGGATTCAAAAATAGCTTTACCCATAAGCGTGGCCGAGCCTGATTTTGCGGAATGAGCATCCAAAGCACTAAATTTTTAAGTTTTGGATTTTCTTTTATAGTTTGGACTAAACTCATATGGGTACTTTAAAGGATCTGTTTGTAGAGCTTTTAACTATTTGTGCTTAAATTGAGTGTTTAACGTTTGTAATAGAATTAATAAGAAGAAACTGGTTGCGCATTTTTCTTAATGGCTTGTACTTTATCTTTTTGTTCCTTCTGGTTTAGTAAATTATATATTGCTTGCACTGAAGCTTCCCAAGTATGGCTTTTGGCAAATGCTATTCTTGCTTTAGCTTGGCTCATACTGTTTTCAGCTAATGCTTTTTCTATTAATTGAATGTATTCTGCGGCCGAAGAACCCAGATAGGTATAATCTTCGAACATTTGCATGGCTTTGGTTTTAGTAGCAACTACTGGTTTCCCCATGGCTAAATATTCGTCTATTTTGCGCGGGTAATTACCAATAGTTATTTCATTAACTACTTGCGGATTAATACAGACATCAAAATGTTGGATGTAAGAAGGTAATTCTGCCGGAGCTTTTGCGCCTAAAAAGTGTACGTTAGTAAGCTCATGCAGGCGACTGGCTCTAAAATGTTCATCTTCAAATCCTACAAAAGCGAAAGTCCAGTCTGGTCGGGAAGTGGCAAGTTGTTCCAGCAGATTTATATCTAAACGGCTAGCTGTTAGGTTACCCACGTAACCAATAATAGGTTGCTTCAGGTTTACTAAATCCGATGGTACATCTGTTTCAACTTCCGGATTAAAATAATCTAATTCGCAGCCTTGACCTACATCATAACTCTGCGTATTATAATTGGAGGCATATTCTGCCAGAAATAAAGAATTAGCTACAACTAAATCTGCCTTCGTTATTAATTCGGCTTCTACCCAAGTCCCATGTTTCTTAAAATAAGGAACCGCCACCATGTAGTCGCGAACGTAATAGGTATACTTAGTAGGCCGAAGTAATTTTTTTTGTTCCAGGCCCAAGAACATTAAGCTATCGTTAAATAGTAAATAATTTTTAAAATTTAATTTTTGAATAACTTTATTAATGCTACGCGCAAATAGCTGGTTATTAAAATAATTTAATATTTTAAAAATTTTGGGAGAAGAAATCCAGTTACTAGAAAGGCAAAGAATGCCGGGGGTATAAACCCAAAGATTTTCAGAATGCTTTACCAGGTTCTCCTCTTTCCCGGCTAAAAGCCGGAAAATGATTTTTAACCGGGATTTATGCTTGGTTTTAAGCAGCGAATTTATATCTAACGGCGGATTAACGTAAACTACCCGGTTGTTTTGAGCAAAAACAGCAGCGATATTATGAGCATTGCTGCCGATACCTATATCCCAGCCTTGTTGCCCAATCATTATAATATCTTTATTTTTCACGTTCTTAATTTCTACTATTTTTTATGTACGTCTAAGCCGCTTTTAAACCCAATTAAAAGGCACAATAAGGATGGTATAATGATAATCTCCCAGGGCATTTTTTTACCAGATATATATTACACCAAAGCTACAATAATGCCAATAGCTTAGTTCGGTAATTAAACTATATTGATATTGTTCGCTGGGGTGTTAAATTGTTTTATTGGAAAAGTGCAAAATATATTACCAATTACTTGGCTTTTCTGCCTAAAACATATTTAAATGGAACCAAGAAGTTGGCATACTTGGAAAAATTTATGAACAAAGACTTTGACCAGTCTTTGTTCATAAATGGCTTTTCGAATAATAAAAAGAACAAGGCGCTAAGGGCAAGTACGATAGGTAAGAAGATAAGGAGCTGTACCAACAAATTAACGCTGTAGTAATTGGTAATATGAATGTTTTTTGTAAAAACAACGACTAGTTCGGCTAAAGGTAAATGAATCAGGTATATAGTATAGCACATGCCGCCAATAGCCATAATCCATTTATTGGAAACAAATCTATTTACGTAATTACTTTTAAATACCGAATAAAAGAAAGTAAACAACAAGGCAACTACTAAAATCCGGTTGGCAAAATTATACTCCCAACTAAAGGTGTAAATTAAAGTGCCTAAGGCAAGCACAGCGGTAAAATCATAAATAGTTTGCTTTTTAATTTTAGTACTCCAGTCGCATAAATAAATATCGGCTAGCATAAAGCCAATTAAGAAATAATGTAAGTGACCCAGGATACTTAAGTTAGTCGGATTTTGGTAGAATTTAAGATATTGCTGGGCTACCATTAATCCCAGAATGATAAATAAATTTAAAACCCTTCTGAACGTTTTGTTCTTGATTGAAAAAAATAAATAAGTTAAAAACGGCGCCAGAATATAAAACTGAATTTCAATTTCTAAAGTCCAGGTAGGCGGATTTATGGGTGACCATTCTTTATAAATAAGGCCGTGCGTATAAGTAAGATTAGCGAGGTAATGTGGTAAATATTCTACAAAGTTTTTCTGGCCATAAAATATGAATACTAAGAAAAAAATAGTGATCCAGAAAATGTAAGGTGGTTCCAGCCGGGTTACCCGGCGCCAGTAATAATCGCCTAATTTTACTTTTTTTGTATTGTTTAATCTACTGGAAGCAAAAGGAAGCGCCAGAATAAAGCCACTGATAACGAAAAATAGGTACACTCCTAAAAAGCCTCTGGAAGCCCAAAATGCAACACCGTTTTCACTTAGCGGAGTTGTAAAATTTATAGTTGTATTCCGTTCAAATCGCTCGGCCATGTGCTGGATAAGTACCGGCAAAATAGCCATAAAACGAAGCCCATCTATTTCTTTTATCAGCTTTCTTCCGGATGTTACCCGGCTTAATTTTTCTGGAATTAACTTAATGAATGATAACATATTGGATGTAAAAAGCTCTAGAACTTGGATGGTTTTTTAAAAAATATCTAATGGATTGATTATTTATCTAAATCAGCCGAAACTACTTTGGTTTTGTGGGGGGTAGCCAGGAAAGAAGTTTTAGTTTTTTTGGTATTTAACACAGCCAGGCACATGCAGAAAAAAGCATAAGGAATTCGTAACAAGGCTTCAAAAAGTTGTTTGTTATATAAACGGCCAGGAACTCCAATAAACAAGGCCGTGCTAATCATGCCCAATAAAATAGCCCAGAAACCAACCGATGGGCCATAAGGCACTACAAGCGACAACATAAATAATAAACCTAGCAAGCCTAAAAGTAAAATCCGGGGTACTAACATAGCCTGTACCATTTTGTTAAAAAACTCCACATTGCCATGCTTGAATAGTTGTACAAAACCTTGCCAAAAATATTTTTTTAAAAATTCTAATTGTGAGGCAATCCAACGGGTTCTTTGTTGGGTAAATACGGCGGCATTGTCAATTTTTTCGTCGTAAACGTAAACTTTATCCAGGTAGCAAATTTTAACCTGATCCCGGGCAATCCGGAAATCTATTTCTTTATCTTCCCCAACGGTTTCGCCAATATTCGTCAGTAAATTTTTTAAATAAGAAAATTCAAAGGCCATACCCGACCCAATCAGGGCAGAAGAAAGGCCAAGTGCATAATGGCCTTTCCGGAAAATATGGTTGTTAATTTCTTCGTTACAGGCATCTAAAAAAGCAAAGGCAGTATCTAAATTTTTAGCCGTACGATGGGCTTGTACTACTTTAAAGCCAGATTCAAAAGCTAGATTTATTTCTTTCAAAAAGTCTTTACCCATGTGGTTATCGGCATCCAATACTACTGCCACATCGTAGTTGCTTTCTGGTAAGTGGTTAAGGGCAGTTAATAAAGCTTTGCCTTTGGTACTTTTTTCAAAATTTACTTCTATTACCTTAATGCCATTTTTAGTTAAAGTATCTATGGTTTCGGGTTTTAGTTTATCTGCTATCACGCAAACATCAAATAGGCCATTATACGCATGGGCTTTCGCTTTTAAGGCAGATTCGATAATAACGGCATCTTCTTTATAAGCCGGAAAAAGTACGCACATTCTTCTGGCGGTTAAAGCAGTTCGGGTGTTTTGCCGAATGCTTTTGTGCCCTGCCAAAGAAAAGAATAACAAGTAACTAACATTAAAAAGCGCGTAAGCACCTATAATATAAAGCAGGATGTTTAAAACAGGTTCCAGAATGTGCATTTTGAATAACTTATTAAATGTATGGGCAGATAATTGGAAGTGAGGGAAAAATACTGCTTAAGTAAAATTACTGGTTATTAGTAGTGGTATAAGCAATGTTTTGGTGAACCTTTACGGGTTGCAGGTGCCAGAATAATCCGGACCAAAGGGCTTTTAAATGTTGCCATTGGCGTTTTAAGCCAAACATTAAAGAGTTTTTAGGCAAAGCGAGCAAAAAGAAAAATCCGGCACTCATATAAAATTGCTTGCCTGTTAAGTTACGCCGGATAAAAAGCAAACGGTTCCGATTCATGTAATACGTTTTAAGAACCGACATTTTACCAACCGACATAGATTCTTTGTGGTAGATTGCTGATTCGGCAATGTAATGGCAAGAGTAACCAGCTCTTTTAATCATTTCGCACCAATCGTGTTCTTCGTAATACAAAAAGTAAATTTCCGGCATTAATCCAACTTTTTTAACTACTTCCATGGGTATCATCATAGCCGCGCCATCTGCCAGGTTAGTAGAAATAGAATTGTTATGCTGGCCTAAATCCGCCTCGTGGTTGCCAATAGTTTTACTACGACCCGTCCAAGGATTAATACCCGTGCTGCCGGCATATTGAATAATGTTCGTGCTGTCGTAGAACTTAATTTTAGGCGAAGCAATTCCCGCTTGCGGATTTCTTTCAAAAAAATTAACTAAGGGTTCTAAAAATCCAGTTTCTACCTCGGTATCGTTATTTAAAAAGAAAAGATATTTCCCTTTGGCCTGAAGAATACCTAAGTTATTGCCTCCGGCGTATCCTAAATTCTTGGTCGAACGAATAAGATTTACCTCAGGGTATAATTCTTTAATTATATCCGGATTGTCGGTAGGGGAGGCATTATCCACTACAATTACTTCCATGTTCGGATAGGTAATTTGCCGCAAAGAAGCCAGCATTTCGCAGGTTATCCGGGCTTGGTTGTAGTTAACCGAAATTATAGAAACTAAAGGGGTAGACATATACAATAACGAATAATTTTAATTTTTGGAATCTAATTTAGGAGCCAGGAAAACGAATGACCAGGAGATATAAACAATCATAGCAGTAGGAATGCCATTTATTACTTCATTGCCATAACTACAGGCGAAAACCCCGGCGGTGCCAGCTGTTAAGGCTATTAATTTTACGCGTAGTTTAGGGTCTTTTAAGTGCCAGATAATGCCGCTGCATTTACCCAGAATGTACATGATAATGCCAAACCAAATGGTTAAACCGACCACGCCATACATTACCCAAACTTTTACCCAGTAACTATCGGGCGGGATGGTGGAAAGAAACTTATCTGAATTGTAAGTGGTGCCATTCATGCCACTTACCCCAACACCACCCCCGAAAGGAAGATCAGCGAGGTATTTTTTTAATTTTTGTTGGTTGTTGAATCGTACGTTCAGGGAGATATCTTCCGGATCGAGGGCGGTTCGTAACCGAACGATGTGGTAAGAATAAGAATTACCAATAGTGGTGTATTTTAAAATGTATAAACTTCCTAAAGCCAAGGCACAGCCCACAATTAAGGTTTTAGTTTGTTTGCTTAAGAATAAAGCCACAAAAACGCCTACCACCAGGGCAAATAAAGCGCCGCGTGTTCCGGATATTAGCATACCATACAGCAAAATAGCTGATGTTACACCTAGGGCTATTTTTTTCCACCATTTAAACGGCCCCAGAGCCAGAACCAAGGCTACTAAACCCAAATGTGCTTGCGAAGCTCCAAACTGACCGGCATCGGTGAACAAAGAAAAAACCCGCAGCTTACCAAAAACAATATGGGTTAAATCCGCTCCTTCGTCTAGCCATCTTTGCTCCCCTTCGGTTAACCCAATATATAGCTGCTTCATGCCATATAAGGTTGCCAACATAGATAAGCCTAATACAATTTTTATAAAAAGGTCCAAGTCTTTCTTTTGCGTAAATAAAACGGCGCTGAGCAAGGCAATTAATAACCAGTTTAAAGAAGTAAACCGCATTTCCTGGAGCCAACCTATCATACTGGCGCCCGCCGGATTTACTATTTCAATTAAGTTTATCAGGAACCAAACAAAAGCAAGCAGAAAATGGTCGTTGCGGAGGTTGCTCCATTGGTACTTAAAACGGTTGAAAGCCACTGCAACACAGGAAAGTAATAACAACCCATCCATTAAAGGACCAATGGGAAGAGCAACAGGTGAATTTCTTAAGATGAAGGTAATTACAAAGCAATAAACAATATAAGTAATAACCCCTACTTTAGGCTCGATAAATACGGCAGCCGTAAAAGCCAGCACGGTAACCATGCCCACCAATACAAAAGGTAATGCAATTCCTACCTTAACTGTTAACCAGCCGGTAGCAACAGCCGCAATAACGGCCAGAGGCAAAATAAAATAATTTGCTTTGGGCTCTTTAAAAATTAAGGATTGCACGCCTTTTTATTTATTAATGGGTGTTGTACTTACTGGTTTATTTAAAAATTAAGCAGACATCGGTGTTTCCTCCGGTTGGTTAATAACCAAAGGTTTAACTTCCTGCTGGCGCACTTTTTTGGTCGGTTTAATGCTGTTGGTAGCAGGAGTATCGTTGTACTTGGCTAATACCCCGTTTAGTAAAACTTCAATAGGGGCTAGAGTTACTTTTTTAATTTCTTCAAATATAGCTTTGTCAGTTTCCTGCCAGGTGCGGTTTGCTCTAACAGTAAGCACAATCAAGTCCAGGTACTTTAATAAAGAAGTAGGGTACGTGTTCTCCAGAACTGCTGGGAATTCTACTAAAATAACCGTGTATTTCGAATAACTTTCCCCAATAATGTCGGCAATAGAAATCCGGTTGTTTAAACCATAAAGAGGTGAGTAAAAGGAAGTATGCGAGCCGGAAGCAACCAAGTCAGTATGGTCTTCTGGAAATAAAGCTAGCGTTTTTATTCCTTTTGCATTTAATTGATTCGCTAAGATGCTAAGTGCTGTACTCTTGCCTTCGCCGGCTAAACTACTTAAAACGCCTATAATAAACGGTTCCCGGACGTTTTGCTTTTGTTGCATTTTTAAAAGTAGCTGCCTTGTAAGAACTTCTTCGGCTTTTTGGGCAGCAAGCACCTGCCGCTTCTTTTTCCCAAATAAAACAGGCAAAGTACTTAACACGGGTAACCCAGTTTGAATAGCAGCAATACGCGTATTTTTTAAAGAATTATCTACGAGTTCGGTGCCTACCAGATAAGCGGTAACTACAAAGAAGGTTCCGAAAGTACCGAATAATAATAACAGCAGTAAATTGGACTTAGTAGGCTTTATGGGCGTGTAAGGCGGATCAACTACGGTAAGTTGCGACGTAATCTCAATATTGCGTTGGTTGAGCTTGCTTTCGGTTAAGCCGTTGAGCAGAGAAAAATATTCTTTTTCCGCTAAATCTTTTTCGCGCTCAATTTTCCGTAATTCCGCTCCTAAAGGTGCTACTTTATCATATTGCTCACCAAATACTTTTAATTGCCGCCGGATTACGAACAACTGTCCTTTTAATTCTTCTACCAGAACGGTGTTTTTTATCCATTCATCCAGCAGGTTTTTGCTTTCAACTGCTTGCGCTGCCTGAATTTTAGAATAAGCATTATCCAGGGTAAGTTTTATCTTGTTTTCAACAATATCCGCTTGCTGTTTTAAGGTAGCAATTTGATTGGTTGCAGTAGCATTGGCCTTGCCCCGGTTTATTACTTCTATCTCGGCAATCTGGGTATTAAGTTTAGAAAGCTGATCTCTTAACTGAAGAATTTCCTGATTATACAATGTTACGGCACCGCGTTCTTTTAAAGTTTTTTCCACTGCTTTAAGTGCCGAAAAAGCGCCGGCATATTGCATTTCTAAGGAGTTGTAATTTTCCAGCATGTGCTGTTTATCAGCGGCAATGGCCGATGCCTGCTCGTTGTAGTTGATCAGGCTATTGGTTTTATGAAAATTTAAGAAACTCTCCTCCGCAGCTTCCAGTCTCTTGTAAGCGTTCGTGGTAGCTGTTTCGAAGTAATTCATTACCGATTCATTTTGCCCTTCCATTAATGCCGTGTGTTTCCGGATAAAAACATTGCTTAAAATTTCAAGGGTTTGGCGTACTATTACCGGGTCGTTAGAAACATACTCTATTTTCAGTAAATTACTGTTAGGGAGTTGCGTAGCGTTAATTTTAGTTAAAGCCTTTAAAGAGTAACCGGGTTCATCGGAATTTATAATATTATAAATTCCGTTATGGTCTCCGGATTTTAAAATGTCTTCTAAGTTTTTAGTAGTTTCTTCCACAGAAGCGCCTACCAGTTTTTTTCTGAAAGATTCAGGGAACCATTCTTGCAAGCGATTGTACTTTTCTTCGCTCAGCACGGCGGGGTCATACTTCTTGGCCATTAAGTGCGTCGCTAATAACCGCAGCGCAACTTCTTGTTTGGTTTCCCGGGAGTTAATGAGGTTAAGCAAATTGGCAAAAGCACGGTTGGTTGCAAAGTAATCAGAGCTGTTATCTTCTTTTACGCCCATCCCCGAAGCTATGCCGGTGTAAATAACGGTATCAGAAGTGTATTCTTTGTCCATTTTACGGCCAAAGAAAAATATAGAGGCTGCGGTAATTAATGGGATGCTTATTAATATAAGCCAGTTGCGCAGCATTAACCGGTAAAAACTTCTAAATGTCATTTGCGGTTCATTAAATCGTTAATGGTGGTTCCTATTAGTTCTTCTAATAAGAGGTATACTGTTTCGTACTTATTTTTAAATTGTTCTTGCGCCATGGCTGACTTGGTGTAAAAATCATTCACCACCATTAGTTCATCCAGTTCAATCTGACCTAATTTGAATTTTTTATCAGCTAATTTTTTGTTTATATCCGCCGACTGCAAAGCATCTACCGATTGCTCCCAGGTAACTTTTGCTAAGCTTACTTCTTGGTAGGTTCTAATAATTAACTGCCTGATTTCTCTTTCTTCAGTTTTACGATCTGCTTCGGCTTGTTTTAAAGTTAATTCTTGCCGGTGGACTTCATATTTGCGGCCAAGTAGTTGGCCCAGCGAAAGGCTTAAATTTATTCCGGAATTATACTGTGCCCGGGCTGGTAAATTAAAAGCATTGATCTGGCTTACTTGTTGGTCGCCGTTAATGGTGTTCAGCATGGTACCATAGCTGTAGCCTGAACCTATCGCCAGCCCGTTTAATATTTGTTTGCGGGATAGCCGAATATTATCATAGGCAATTTGTTTAGCCGCGTCCAGTTTTTCAATTTGGGCAGAGTACTTTACGGCCGCATCAATCAACAGTGGAAGCGCTATTTCCGGCGATTTAAAAAACTTATCCTGCCAATCCGGAGCGGGTTGAGGGCTTACTTGTCCGAAAGCCAGCCGAAAACAGGAAATAAAAAGAAGTAATAGTAAGGTTTTTTTCATTAAACGTTTTCTTTTTGAAAAAGCGCCGGAAATGTTTTTAAAATAATTTGTAAGTCTTTTTTAAGGGAGAAAGTTTTAGCGTATTCTATATCCAGTTCTTTACGCTCTTCCTCCGACATGTTGCCTCCTTTACCTCTTTTGCTTACTTGCCAAAGGCCCGTAATACCTGCCGGAGCAATAAAACGGGCCGCAAAATGGTCGGTAGTAATTTTTTCCGCTTCGTATAAAGGCAATGGCCGGTTGCCTACTATCGACATATCGCCGCGTAAAACATTATATAACTGCGGAAGCTCATCCAGGCTCGTGTTGCGCAGGAACATGCCAATCTTGGTAATCCGGGGGTCATTCGCAATTTTCATGAATGCAGCTCCGTCTTCGGCTTGCTTGGCTATTTTGTATTGCTTTTCGCAAATGGTTTTGCCTTGGCTATCAATAAGCTGGTTCTGGCAACTAGTGCCGGCAGCTACACAAGTGGCGCATAAACTTGAAATGGCCAGCGATGGTTCTTCGGCAGGTGAAGCTTGATACTGGTTTAAGTTTTTCATGGAGGCCAGCATCTTGTCGGCATTTTGCCGCATCGACCGGAACTTCCAAAACCGGAAAATACGGTAACCGGTACCCACCCGGTAAGAATAGTAAAAAGCCGGCCCTTTAGATTCTAACTTAACCAATAGGGCAATTAACAGAAACAAAGGAGAAAGGCACAATAAGGCCGTGGCTGAAACCAGAATATCAAAAAGACGCTTGCCTATGGGGTTTTGATAAGCATAGGTATTCTTTTTAACCGGATTAAGATTATTTGTTTTTGAACCAGATAAATTATCTAACCGGGTAAGCAGTTTTTCCTTTTCCGGTTTTTGCGTAAGAATATCTGTTACGCCGGCATCTGCCAGCATAGCTTGTAAACCCGTAGAGATAGAGTCGTTGGTTAGCCAAAAAATGGGTTCCTTAATTCCGATGTCTTTTTTTAAGACCTGGATTAGGTTTAGGCCTAAAGGCGAAGTAAGACTGGCTGAGTCCAAGATAGCGTCAAAGTATTCGCCTTTGGCTAACCACGACAAAAAATTAGTTGGATTATCAAAATGCTGTACCTCTAAATCATCGGCATATTCTGCAGTAAAGCTTTGAACTTCTTGTTCGGTAGAGCCCAGGCAAACTACTTTCTTTCTCATGGCTAAGCCTTGTTATACTTTAATTCTTCTCAATACATTTTTAATTCGGACGTCGAGTTCTTCCGGATTAAAAGGTTTTATCATGTAGTCGTCGGCGCCATGTCTTAAGCAGGTAATTTTGTTGCTTGTTTCGTCTTTACCCGACAGCATGATTAAAGGAATGTCGCAAAACTTAGTAGTGGCACGTAGTTGCTTGATAAAATCAAGGCCATTCATAAGTGGCATTTCAAAGTCAGCTACTATCGCATCTATGTAATGGCCTTCCTGGAGCCAATTCATAGCCTCCTGGCCATTCGACTTTAATTGCACCGAATATTCTTTAGAAAAATAATGTTCTAAAATCAGCCCTATCGATGGTTCGTCGTCCACAATAAGTAATCTTTTCTTCATAGATGAATTATTTTATTATTGGTTATCTATCGTTGTTACTGGTTGTTTTCTTAACTAAATGCAATATTGTGCCAGTAAGAATTTTTAAATTCTTGTTTTGGGGTTGAATTCAGAAAAGAAAGACAGCTTTATTAAATTATTAAGAGTATGATGTAACAAATGTAAATTTCTTTTTATTAAAAAAGTAATATTTTTAAAAATATTTTTTTGTTCATTTTTCTTAATTTAAACGCTGTAAATATAGTATTATAATAGCTATAAACCTGAGTTGTATTGCTTAAGTTCAAATGTTTGGAGTGTATAAATATTAATAATTTTATAAAATTATAGCACTTTAGTTATTTTGAATAAAAAAAAACAGAATAGGCGTTTTGGAGGAGGTGATTTAGCTTTGAAATTAATATAGTTAAATTTTAATATTAAAGCATTCGCTAAGATTCGATTTCGGAGTGAAGTTGTTCTTGAAAGGCAGTTATTACTTTTTTAGTAGTAATATCAATGATCTGCATTAAATTAGTAAGATCAGAAAAGTTAATTTTTTTACTACCTATTTCTTCTATTTTGGTAGCAGCCTGCGCCGCGGTTTTAATACCGATGTTGCCGTAGGTAGATTTAAGGCTATGTGCAATCTGGGCCACAGAATTCCAGTCTTGCTGGGTAATAGATGCCGTGAGGTTTTCTAGTTGGCTGGGGACTAAATCAATAAACAAACGCTGCATTTTTTTTACAAAATTTGCATCTTCTGCTAAGTTGCCTAAGCCCGAAAAGTCGTACAAGGCTGGCTCCGGTTCTGATGGGGTTAACGGTTCTGGTTCGGTTGGTATGGTGGCGGCAGAAAGTGGCTGTAGGTTGTTTAAATCAGTAGCGGTTAAATGGTTTTCAACTTCTACGGTATCCTCTTCGTTCTTTGCCGTTTGTTTATCGGTAATGTTTCGGGCAATAGTTAGGTATAGGTTTGTTTCGGTATAAGGTTTAAACAAATAATCAGAAAATCCGGATTCCTTATATCTGTTTATATCAATTTTATAAGCATTAGCGGTAAACGCAACGATAGGGGTGTTTTGATTGGGATTGGGCTCTTGCCGGATAGTAGCTGTTGCCTCTATTCCATTCATGCGGGGCATGTCTATATCCATTAAAACAAGATCATACGGGCTTTCGTGTGCTTTTTCACATGCTTCTATTCCGTCTTGGGCTACATCTACGTGTGCTTCCCAATACTTTAGCTGAGAAACTACCAACAATTGATTGGCTGGATTATCTTCTGCTAATAAAATACGTAATCCTTTGAGTTTATTTAAATCTTCTGATAACTCTGGCGTTTCTGTTTGGTTTGTTTCTGCACTTACAGGATAAGGAATAATAAAAGAAAATTGAATTTCCTGGTTCGGTAGTAATTCTAACCAAATCCGGCCGCCCTGGAGTTCTACTATTTTTTTGCAAATTCTTAGTTTAACGTCCAGGTTATTATATGTGTCTAATGCCTCGTGGTTTCCGTTGCTGGAGCTGGCAAAAAAACGCTCTAACTTGTCGGGTTTACTCTGCCAGTTACTAGTTCGTACAGAAAATGCTATATGTACTACTTTTTCCAGCCTGGCCTGGATGCGCGCACTTACCGATAGCTGACCCTGAGAAGTATGCTTCACAGAATAGGAGATTAAGTTAGTAAGTATCTGGTTAAGCCGGTGTGGGTCGCCTTGTACTAATGGCAGGCTAGGAGGTACTTCCCCTAGCTGCAGTTCTAGTTGCTGGTCTTCGGCTTCAGAAATAAATGCACTAATGGTATACTGTAGAATAGAGGCAATATCAAACGGGGTTGTTTTAAAAGCAGTAATGCCAGTTTGTAACTTAGAAAATTCCAGAATTTGGTCTGGGGCGTCTAAAAGATTATCGGCCACAGATTGGATAAGATGTAAATAGCTTTCCTGTTCTTTGTTAATCAATCCTTTTTTTAAAAGTCGGGTTAAGCTCGAAATGGTGTTTATATCGGCTTTAAATTCTTCTTTTAAATGAGTTAAAAACAGTTGCTTCACCTGAGTAGATTCTTTTTTCTCTTGAAAAGCATTTTTAAACGGGGTGACATCGTTAAAAGTAGATAAAAGAAAGCGGGCGCCATCTGGTGATTTAAAAGGCTTTTTAGTAACAGTAAACCAAATTTTTTGTCCGTTCTCCTGCTCAAATACCTCTTCCAAGGTTACTTGCTTGTTTAGTTTTAAAATTTCCAGGTCTTTGTTGTAAGCATAGTCAGAATTTAAAAAACCCTTCTGCAAGATAGTTGCTGCGCTTTGTTGGTGTAATTGCGCAAATGCTTCGTTTACAAGTGCAAGCTTGCCTAACTCATCTCGTACGTAAATAGGATTGGGACTAACGTCAACTAGCTGCCGAATAAATTCCATTCTGTATCTGTTTTGAAAACCTGCTTAACTACCTGTAAAATGATTGGCATGGCTATTTAACTTAACTTAACGTTTGTGTTTTAACTAATGTTTTATAAGCCTGTCAATGACCTACCATAGAATCGGGTAAAAAAATGTTTTATTTAGGTAAATAAGAAAAATATTAACCTATAATTTATAATAAAAGTAAATTTTTTTATATATAAAAATAATTATATCTGCTTACCCTAAGTAAGATGAATTTTAAAATTTTTGCAAAAGTATAGAAATAAGAACGTGCTTTAAAACGCAGCAATGCCTTGTTTCGATCAATTTATAATTATTTCAACTAATTTGTATTCGTTTAAATTAGCTCTAAAAGCTAAATATGCCTTTAAAACACCAATAGCTGCAGCTAAGATAGTTAAAAGTTTGAAGTAGTAAACTTGCAACATTTAAATCTTGCTACTAATGGTTTAGGGCTGATTGTAAGCATTCCTGTAAATACATTCTTTAGGTTTTTTATTAAAACTCCATAGATCTTAATTGTGTATAAAGCCTTTCTTTATTAGAAATGTGCTAATTTATATTTTAGGTATTCTAAATACTTTAAGCATTATGGTATAATACCAATAATTGTTTGGAATAATATTTGAATATTAAAATATATATTATCATAAATATAATACTATAATTGATTCACTACTACATGTTGGTGGAACAAAGTAGGCAAAAGTTAAGCGCAGGAAGCAGTTTAACGGTAGTATGAAGATGGAGTAAATTTAAAAAAAAGGAAAATCTAGGTTCTCTATATCGGCAAATCCGGATTTATAAGCACGAGTAAGTTACTCACTTAAGTTTTTAAAAGAATCGCATTAAAATATGATATACTGTTTACTTATTATAAAATGATTAAGAACAAAGAGCAGAGCAGTGGAGGGGTAGAAGCTATCCATGTGGTGTGCATGAAAACTCCTGCTAAAAGAGAGTTGTTCATTCTCAAAATACTGATTGGGGGTGGCCTTATTAGTCTTGCTGTATTTGCGGCTTGGCTTGTTAAATCAGAGCAAATTGGTTATTTCCCCCTGTATTTGTTACTGGTGTTATCTTTAGGGTATAAAATGGTGCGGGTACTCCACGAATGGTACCACTACTGGGGTATGAAAACCACGCCGCTGCCAAAGTCCACCCGTACCTGGACGGTAGACATGCTTACTACGGCTGTACCGGGTGAGCCCTTCGACATGATTGAGCGCACCCTCAAAGCCATGAAAGCAGTGCGCTATCCGCATACTACTTACCTCTGCGACGAAGGCAATGATCCGGCTTTAATTAAACTTTGCCAGGAGTTAGATGTGGTACATGTTACCCGTACCGTTAAAGTAAACGCTAAGGCCGGTAATATTAATAATGCCTTGCAACAGGCTACCGGCGAATTATGCGTTATCATGGACCCCGACCATATTCCGGTACCCTCTTACTTAGATGAAGTAGTGGCTTACTTCGAAGACCCGGAAGTAGGTTACGTGCAAATGGTGCAAGCGTACTACAACGCCGAAGACAGCTTTTTTGCCCGCGGGGCCGCCCAGCAAACGTATTTGTTTTACGGCCCCATGATGATGGGCATGAATGGCTACGGCACGGTGCAGGCCATCGGTGCGAATTGTACCTTTCGCCGGGCTGCTCTGGATTCTATTGGCGGCCACGCACCCGGTCTTTCCGAAGACATGCATACGGCCATGCAGTTGCACGCCAAAGGCTGGAAATCGGTTTACACGCCTAAAATACTAACCCGGGGGCTGGTGCCCAATACCCTGGCTTCGTATTTTAAACAGCAAATCAAATGGTCCCGGGGTACTTTTGATTTATTGGTGCACGTGTACCCGCGTTTATTTAGAAATTTTACCTGGCGTCAGAAACTGCATTACTTACTACTGCCCCTGCATTATGCCTTTGGCCTGATCGTTTTATTAGATATCTTCATTCCGGCGGCTTCTTTAATCATGGGGGAAACGCCGTTGTATATTGAGTGGTACCAGTTCTTCTGGGTACTTCTGCCTTATCTTGGTTTTATTACCCTGATCCGGCAGTATGCCCAGCGCTGGCTGCTGGAAGACCATGAAAAAGGTTTTCACGTGTCGGGTGGTATCTTGTTGTTTGCCAGTTGGTGGGTATTTTCGCTTGGCCTGATTTATACCATATTAAATATCAAAGTACCCTATATCGCCACTCTTAAAAACGACGAAGATCGCAATAACTGGTCTTTAAGTATGCCCAACATCATTGTTTGCGGATTAAATTTAGGCGCTTTATGGTACGGCTTATCACGCGATTGGAGCCCTTATAGTTGGATGATGGGAACTTACGTGGGGCTAAATAGTTTGTTGTTGCTGATCGTCATTGTGGCGGCCCAACCGGTTTTAATCAAAAAATTAAAAAATTGGCTGCAGCCGTTTTCTATTACGCACCTGCTGTATTGGCCGATAAAATTAGTGCGTCAGGTTATTTTGCCAGATACGTACCGGCTGTTGCGCAAAGGCGCGCCTGCCCTGGCTATTCTTCTTTTTCTGGCTTGTAACAGCTTTATCTTAATGGATTATAACCCCAGCAAAGATATAGAAGTGCTCTACGGGCCGCAAACCAAAGCTACCGGTGGTTTTTATACGGGTATGTACCTGCCCACTGGACAAGAAGAAACTGCCTTGGTTGCAGCGGATAATTTTCAGAAGCAATTGGGTACTAACTTAAATATTCTTTCGGTAAATCAAAGTTGGGCGCCGGAGAGCTCCGATGGCCTGCCGGTAGCTTTGTTCGAGCATATTGCTCAACGAGGCGCTATTCCTTTAATTACCTGGAATCCCCTGGAAGTGAAACGCACAGAAAAAACAGCTAAAACAAAAGAAAATATTTTAGAAGCCATTGCGGCCGGTAAGTATGACGCTTATATTCAAGCTTACGCGCGCAGTATCCAGCGGTACAATCACCCGGTTTTTATTCAGTTTGCCCCGGAAGCAGATAATACCGAAAAGTACCCGGCTCAACCGGTACCAATAACGCCGGAGGTATTTAAAGCTGCTTACCAACACGTAGTGGCTACCTTTGCCAACACCGGCGTAAATAATGTAAGCTGGATTTGGCATCCGGCCGAACCGCAAAACATAGAGGCGTATTACCCCGGCGAAAATTACGTGGATTGGGTAGGAATATCTTGCTTGAACTATGGAAAGGCTGCCAAAGATGGCAAATGGCGTACCTTTGAAGAACTGTACCGGCCGTTTCGCAACGACATGCTTAAGTTAAATAAACCGGTAATGCTCACAGAGTTCGGCTCGACGAACTACGGGGGCAACGGGCAGGAATGGCTTGAATATTATTTGCCCTTGATTCCGAATTATTACCGCGAAATCCGTTCATTGGTGTTTTACACAAATAACCCGGGTCAAAGCTGGCCTACTGCCTGGCGCCCTGCTAACTATTCGGCAGAGATAGACTGGACAATTAAAAACCCAAACCAAATAGCTAAGTTTTATCGGAGAATAAAGCAAGAATCTTTTATCTGGCAAAAGCCTACTTTCGAGCAGAAAGCGCTGCGTCCGGAGTTGGTTAAAACTTTCCGGAAAAATCAAGAACATTATTTAACAGGTAAGCCGGGACAATACACCTTGTTGGTAAAAGAGCAACCCTTTTACGTGAAGGGAGTGGCTTACAACCCAGGACACGACTGGCGGGATGGCCATTATCCATTGACCCGACAACAATTGGAGCAAGATTTTGATGCCATAAAAGCCATGGGAGCCAATACCATTCGCCGGTACAGCCCCAGCGTATACGATAATAATATTCTGACCATTGCCCAGGAAAAAGATTTAAAAGTACTCTACGGTTTCTGGTTCGACCCCAAAGTAGATTATTATAAAGATACGGTGCAGGTAAAAAAATACTTGCAGAAGGTAGAAGAAACCGTGAGTAAGTTTAAAGATGCGCCAGCCGTACTGGGCTGGTCGGTTGGGAACGAGACCAGTAGTTTGCTTAAAAAACATTATAGCCAACCGTACCTGAGCTTGAACCGGAAGGCTTACATGCACATGCTGGAGTTAATGGCGGAACGCATTCACCTGATTGATCCGGCCCGGCCCGTTTTCACTTCTCTGGAACATTCGCGGCAATTGGCCGGGGAACTGCTAGCGTTTGGCCAACTGGTGCCATCCGTAGATGTGGTAGGTATCAATTCGTACTACACCCAGCAGATAAGTAAATTACAGGAGATAAACGCCAAGTTCAATCCACACCGCCCGTATCTGATTTCTGAATTTGGCCCGAGTGGCTACTGGGATCCGGAGTACTCGCTGATAGATAAAAATACGATACTAATTGAGGAGACGAATGCCCAAAAAGCCACTTTATATACTCAGGAATGGCAAAGTTTTATTCAGAAAAATAAAGGAAATAATGTTGGCGGTGTAGCCTTTTGCTGGCGCGACCGCTTCGAAGGTTCGGCTACCTGGTTTGGGTTAACCGATTTTAGAGGTCGAAAAAAGCCGGTGTACTATGCTTTGCAACAGATTTGGACAGATCAAACTCCTGCGCCTGCTCCTAAAGTACAGATTGTAGGCCCATCTGGTTTTCTGGTGCCAAAGACCTCTTTTGAATTTACCGTTGTTGGCAATTTTAACCCGAACAGTAAAATAGAGTGGCAGTTATACAAAGACGATTACCTGGAGAATATGGACGTTTTAGAAAAAATAGATCAGCCAAATAAAGTAGTAGTTACCTTACCCGAGCTAAAAGGTAAATACCACCGCACCAATTATCGCCTGTATGTGTATGTATCGGATGGAAAAGGGAACGTGATTACTGCCAGTAAAAGTTTAATAATGTAAAAAGCAGATTTTTTAAAATTTCTGTAGTTAGAAGAAACCAATTTTTATGAAGTGTAATTTTTTACTTCTCCTGCTTTTTTGTTTTGCCCTGGTTGCCTGTAATCAGAGGCCTCAATTAAAAAAACATCTGGGCTCGCATTATGTGGAGGTACGAAAAGAAAATAACCGGTATCAATTATACCGTAACGGCTCGCCTTATTTTATTAAAGGAGCTTGTGTTTATAAAGATTTTGATTTGCTCCAGGAAAACGGGGGGAACTCCATCCGCTTGTATAATGTAAATGCCGACAGCGCTTTAAAAGTTTTAGACCAGGCGCATCAGCAAGGGTTGACGGTAACCGTTGGCCTTAATGTAATTCCGGCAGGCACTTTAGATTACAGCGATGAACAGGCCGTAGCCAAGCAGTTGGCAAAAATTAAGCAAGACGTGTTAAAATTAAAAAACCATCCGGCTTTGCTGATGTGGGGTATTGGAAACGAATTAAGTTTTAAAATTGAATTTAAGCGGATTTTGGATCATTACCGCTTATGGTCAGCCGTAAACGAT
This sequence comes from Adhaeribacter swui, assembly GCF_014217805.1. NCBI lineage: Bacteria > Pseudomonadati > Bacteroidota > Cytophagia > Cytophagales > Hymenobacteraceae > Adhaeribacter > Adhaeribacter swui. Next base: position 1,270,608 of record NZ_CP055156.1, on the reverse strand, counting down.
ATTGCTGCCATGATTAATGAAGTGGACCCGGATCATCCTACCACTACCATGATTTCGTCGGATGTAAAACCATTGCTGCTCATTAGTCTGTTCTGCGACGAAATAGATATTTTATCTATGAATGTTTTTGGTAACATGACGGCCGCTTTAAAATTTACTACTGATTGGATTTGGCAAGGACCTCTTGTGGTATCGGAATATGGCACGCCGGGCTATTGGGTTGCGGATCATACCGATTGGTACGCTAAAGTAGAACCAACCAGTTATACTAAATCCCAGCTAATAAAAACGCAGTACCAGGATATGATTCAAAACAATCCTGCTTGTTTAGGTTCTTACGTTTTTATCTGGGGGCAAAAGCAGGAATATACAACTACGTGGTTTGGTTTGTTTACGCCCACAGGCCAGCCAACCGAAATGATAGATGTTTTGCAATATAACTGGTTAAATCAATGGCCAGCGAACCGGGCGCCAAGTATTGGTTCTATTAGCATTAATAACCAGAAAGATGCTAAAAATCCTTACTTAGAAAAAAGCAAAAAGTTTTATGTTACCTTGGCGGTTCAACATGCTCCCAGTAACAACATGCAGCTCCGTTGGGAGCTGCAGAAAGACAACCTGGAAATTTATTTTGACCCAACCCTGGCTCAGCAAAAACCAGAAATTATAGCCAAGGGCAAGGTAGAGGTGAATAAATTAAAAAATAATAAAAAAGCATCTGCCTCGGCTGACTGGCAAAATTATCAACTCGAATTTACCAGTCCTTTAAACGAGGGGCCTTACCGGTTGTTTTTTTATTTATCTGATGAGCATGATAAATCAGCCACCGGTAATGCCGTATTTTATGTAGTAAATTAACCTGCGTTCAAGATAAGCACGGATCAAGAACTAAGAAAATCAGGCAACTTCCCAGCCATAATTGTAATTGCGCGTAAAAGAAAATTTTTAAAAATAATCTTTTGCGCGCATGAATTTATCAGGAAATACTGTTTTAATTACCGGGGGAGCTTCCGGTATTGGTCTGGCCTTAGCCGAACGTTTTTTGCATGCCGGTAGCACCGTAATTGTTTGCGGCCGCCGCGCTGACAAGTTACGGGAAGCTAAAGCCAAGCATCCGCAGTTGCATACCCACGTGTGCGACGTAAGCCAGGAAGTAGATCGACAGAAATTATTTGATTACGTTACCAGCACTTTCCCGGAAGTAAATGTATTAATCAACAATGCGGGTATTCAAAACCGTCAGGCAATTGTAGGCGATTCCCGGCCTTGGTCTTTTCACCAAAACGAGATAGCCATTAATCTGGAAGCACCCATCCATTTGGCTATGTTGTTTATACCGCATTTACAGCAACACCCGCAAGCGTACATTATTAACGTTACTTCCGGTCTGGCTTTTTCGCCGTTGGCTCAGGCGGCTATTTACAGCGCTACCAAAGCGGCTTTGCATTCGTTTACTTTGTCGCTGCGCCATCAACTAACCCATACTTCCATTAAAGTTTTGGAAATTGTGCCGCCGGCGGTACAAACTGATTTGGGTGGCGCCGGCATTCATACTTTTGGCGCACCCTTAAACGACTTTACCGATGGCATTATAGCGGGCCTTACCCGCGGCGACGAAGAAGTGGGTTATGGTACTTCCGAAATAAACCGCAAAGCTTCGCGCGAGCAACTAAACGAAATTTTTAATCGCATGAATGGCTGATGGCGAAACTGCTATTTGTTTAAAATTCCTTTAAATTATATTTAATGCCGGACGTAATGCAGGGCGGTTTTACTTCCACTGAATTTAACTTTACCTTTACATATAATAACCAGGATAACCGGTTGTTTTGTGAAGTTTAATAGTTTAGTATGTAATGAAAAAAGTAATTAGTTTTTTATTAGTTTTTCCTTTCCTCATTAACCAGGCATTTGCTTATGGCCAAACTGGACACCGGGTAGTGGGGTTGGTAGCGGAGCAACATTTAAGTAAGAAAGCCCGCAAAAAAGTACTGCAGATTTTAGAAAATAACTCGCTGGCCGAGGTTGCTAATTTTATGGACGATATCAAGTCTGATCATGCCTACGACCACACCCACGACTGGCACTGGGTAACCATACCCGATGGGCAACAGTACGAGCAAACCCAGAAAAACCCACACGGCGACGTGATCATGAAGATTGAAGAGCTAATACAAACGCTCAAAGCTGGTAAACTCACCCCGGCTCAGGAACAAGAAAATTTAAAATTTTTGATTCACCTGGTGGGCGATCTGCACCAGCCTTTGCACGTAGGCGGCCAAGACGATATGGGCGGCAATAACGTAAAACTGCAATGGTTTGGCCAGAACTCTAACTTACATCGGGTTTGGGATAGCGACATGATTGAAGGCAAAGATTTAAGCTACACCGAACTCGCTGCTTTTCTGGGCGAACCCGATAAAGCCCAGATAAAAAGCTGGCAAAGCACCAACGTAAGAGCCTGGGCCTCCGAAATGACAACTTACCGGCCGCAAGTCTACGCCATCCCACCTGACGGAAAATTAGGTTACCGCTACTCCTACGATAACTTTAACACCATTCAGAAATTATTACTGCAAGGCGGTATCCGGCTAGCCGGTTTGTTAAATCAAATTTACGGGTAAAAGCCTAGTAAAGAATTCAATTTTAAAAATGCCCGATCAGAAGCTGTTTTGATCGGGCATTTTCTATTTAAAGCTAACTAACCGGCTAATACCCGCTGCGAAAACTAATTTTTGTGGTGAAGTAAAGTTTATCCGTTTACGTACTCCCTAACCAAAAGAGTTTGGCTGTACCCTAGCCCTGAAGTAAACTAAAACAGATTGGTTGTTTATACCTAAAGCCTACAGTTGTACTAATACCAAATCGTATTAATAAGCTACCATTGATTTTGCTTGATAAATAGCGTTTTCTTTGGAGCCGGTTCCCGTCTCCATGCTCAAGTGCTATCTTATTTGAAAAGTAGCCAGTTCGCCTCGTGGCCGGCGGGCCTCGTTTGACTCTCTCGTACTCGCCAGCCTTCCTTTCCTCGACTCCGTCTACGGAATTTTGCTGCGCAAAACCGGAACCCTAGCAGGTGCTCAACAGCCAAACTGGGATCAGTGGCGAGTAGCTACGGTTTTTCTGACTTACGCTTTTTAGAAAAGATAATTAGAGTATATAATGTTTGTACTTTAAGTTTTGGTAGTTGTATAGGTGCGTATGGAGAAATTCTAAACCAAAGAATATTGCTGATTCTCTGACATCTGTAAACAAGTAGCTAAACGCAAAGATACCAGTTTGGCTGTTGAGGGCCTTTTAGCGTTCCGGTGCCGACGCAGGAGGCATGGCGCAGTGCAACGAGCCAAGGTTTGCTAAACCGCCCGAAAGAGCCAAACGAGGCCCGCCGGCCACGAGGCAAAACTTGAAGCCAGCAAGTTAGATAGCACCAATGCATGGAGACGGGAACCGGCTTCAAAGAACAACATCAAAATCCGCTATAGCAACTACTTCTTAACACTAACCTAATTTAATAACTCCCGCAGAAACGACTACTTTTGCTTTTACAACGTAGTTACGTTTTGTATCATAAAGCCAACAATTATTTGGTGTAGTTTATTAAGTATGATGGATTCTCCTGTTTTAGATATTTTAATTATTGGTGCCGGTCCTATTGGGCTGGCTTGTGGGCTGGAAGCTAAAAAAGCCGGCTATTCGTACCTGATCGTGGAAAAAGGTTGCCTGGTAAATTCCTTATATAAATACCCTTTAAACATGACCTTTTTCTCTACTGCCGACCGGCTGGAGATTGGCGGTATTCCTTTTGCTTCCATTCAGCCTAAACCTAACCGGCCCGAAGCCCTGGAGTATTACCGCCGGGTAACCGATTCACAAGCGCTAAACGTAAATTTATTCGAAGAAGTAACCGCCTTAGGCGAATCAGAGGGTATTTATCAAATTACAACGTCCAAAAGTACTTACCGGGCCAAACACGTAATTATTGCCATCGGCTTTTACGACGTACCCAACCTGTTAAACATTCCCGGCGAAGGTTTACCTAATGTCCGGCATTATTACTTCGACCCGCATTTTTACTACAAACAGAAAATTGTGGTAATTGGGGCCAATAACTCCGCCGCCGATGTAGCCCTGGAAACTTACCGCAAAGGTGCCGACGTAACCATGGTCATCCGCGAAGCCGAACTGGGTCGCATTAAATACTGGACCAAACCCGACCTCGAAAACCGCATTCAGGAAGGTTCCATTAAAGCTTACTTTCAATCGCACCTTACGGTAATCCGGGAAAACGAAGTAGATGTACAAACCCCCGCCGGGCTGGTTACTTTACCGAATGATTATGTCTTAGCCATGACCGGCTACCAGCCGCAGTTCTATTTACTCGAAAAGTTCGGCATTACCTTATCCTCGGACTTAAGACGCCATCCTTTCTATAACCCCGATACCATGGAAACGAATCGCAAAAACGTGTTTCTGGCCGGGGTTATTTGCGGCGGCATGGATACCCACATCTGGTTTATCGAAAATTCCCGCGAGCACGCCGTTAAAATTATCCGGCACATTCAGGCGCAAACGCAAGCTGGGTAAAGAACCCGCAAAACCAGCTACTTGCGAATGCCAGTAAAACCTTTTATACTACTGCTGTTATTAACTACTGCTTCCAGATTTAAGTAAAATGCCGTTTACCTTTTCGCATCCCGCCATTGTTCTGCCGCTTTACTACTTACCCCGAAAGACCCGGTCTATGACCGGTTTAGTGGTAGGAAGCATGGCTCCGGATTTTGAAAAGTTTTTCCGGATGAGCATTCATGATGGTTTCAGCCACACCTGGCCCGCTATTTTTTATTTTAACTTACCACTGGCCATTCTGCTGAGTTTTGCCTTTCACCAGGTAGTGCGCGATCCTTTGATTGATAATTTGCCTGGTTTTTTAAAAAAAAGATTAGTGCTTTACAAAGGTTTTAACTGGCTCAGCTATTTTAAAGCGCATTATTTGATTGTTGTGTTTTCTATATTAGTGGGCGTCCTATCTCATCTCACCTGGGACAGCTTTACGCACCCGGGCGGCAGGTTGGCTTTAATGCTGCCCTTTTTATCAAACTGGATAGAAGTTTTCAATCATTATATGTTATTATCTACTTTTAGTGATCGGGTAAGCTCTATTTTGGGTTTGTTGGTAATTAGCGGGGTAATTTTTACCAGTCCTTTTAGGGAGATTCCTGAGGGAGCAGACAATAAAAGAAGAAATTATTGGTTTATCATGGGGTTTATGATTGTATTTGTCCTTTCAGTCCGGTTGCTGATTGGGATTGAATCTGATAACTTTCTCTGGGATTTTATAATTTCTATCATATCGGCTACCTTATTTAGTTTGTTTGTTACTTCTTACGTAGTTCGATAAAATTCCATCATAACTTAAGAAACTGTTTTACCAGGCCAGAATTTAATGCTTTGTCTGAATAAGAGCCTGGGTTAGAATATATATATACGTTTTCACGAGCAGCTTTAATAAAAATGCAATCACCTTTACCTTCCTAAACTTAGGAAAGAAGCTTGTACCCCAACTTAATGTATATTATATATATTGCTTCATTGATTTTTTACTATATAAACCTGATAATTTAGAAAGTAAATATTCTCCGCTTTACATTCCGGATTTAGACTTCAGGTTTATTTAGCTGGCTTCACGCAATAAAATGTACATTCTTCGGTGTTAAATATTTCGGAGCATCCGGGATTTAAAAAACACAGAACGCGCCAGGTGTAATTCAGTCCAAAACTTTTGAATCATACCCTACCTAATACTTTCATTGCAGCAGATGGATTGGGGCAATCGGTATAGATAAAATATTCTAAAGATTTTTCTAAAATACCCGGTAACAAATCAGCAACTAACCGGATTTATAGTTGAACTACAAAAGAAGGAGCTAATCTGATAAATAGAATAAAGAAGATTGAAGGATATACAAGAGGCTGTTGCATTTTTAAGTAAAAGTTAATAGTAACGCTTACTATATCTTTAAACAAGACAGACTTGGGTTTATTGTATTGCAAGTATTCTTGATTATGTTCAATTTAATTGGTTCTACTTATAGGAGTTGTATATAAGTAATTTAATATGCTTGCTGGTTTTAAATAGTTGTTATTTTAAGCTAGAAAGTGATTTTATATATTTTAAAATATATAATTAAAGAAGTTGTGTTATAATTACTTAGTTGGGTGTTTAAAGGTTAGATTGGAATAGTTCTATTTTGCTACTAAATGTCGGCTTTGTATAAGGTATTTAATAGGGTTTTATATAATCCTTATATACATTAATAGGTTTTTTTAAATATTTGTAATAATCAAAGTCAAAGTTTAATTATTTTAAAAAAAACTTAAGGCATACGAAACTTATTTATTTTGGTTTCATGTTAGGCGGTATATTATAAAAAATCTCTCTATTGTATAATATTATTCATGCGCTAATTTACAATCAATTAGAGAATTCAAAATTTCTTTGAACATTATAAAATAGCTGTTCTTTAAGTATAAATCGCTTATCGTCAATGTACTACTAACTAGAATTAAAACTTTGTTCTAGATTTTATCTGATTTTTATTATTAGCCCTAAAATAAGTCAAACTATCGAATTAATTTTTACCTAACTTCTAAATGCGTCTTTTTACTCTCCGAATCGTAGGCTTATTGCTGTTTGCCTTACTTACTGCTTGTAGTTCTTATAAAAACATTCCTTATTTCCAGGATTTAAATAGGACGGCGCCTTCCAAAGAAGATATTACTAATTTTTCGCCACTTAAAATTCAGCCGGGTGATATTTTAGGTATCCACGTAAATAGTTTAAATCCAGAAGCTTCTGCTTTATTTAATTATAATATGAACCGGATGGCAGGGCCCAGTAATGAGTTCTTTTATAATAACCCGGTAGTTGGTTTTTTAGTGGATGTTAACGGAGAAATTAATTTGCCTTTAATCGGCACCGTAAAAGTATCTGGTTTAACTACTACGGAGATACAGAATAATTTAACTGCGCAACTGGTTACTTTCCTTAAAAAGCCCGTGATAAATGTTCGTATTTTAAATTTCAGGGTATCGGTTTTGGGGGATGTACAAAACCCGAATGTGTATACCGTTCAAAACGAGAGAATCACTATCACGGATGCTTTAAGTTTAGCCGGCGATTTAAACATTACCGCTATGCGTAATAATGTTCTCCTGATCCGCGAAATAGACGGAAGCCGCGAGTATTATCCCATTGATTTAACTTCTAAGAAACTTATGGAATCGCCTTATTTCTACCTCCGGAACAACGATGTACTATACGTGCAACCCGATAAATCAAAATTCGCTACGGTTAACCGGGGTTATCAAAATGCAAATCTGGTGTTCTCGGCTGTATCAGCTCTTTCCATCCTTTTAACGATATTCTTAAGGTAATTTTGCTAGTTTATTAATAATAGCTTAGTGTATGAGTACTACCCAGCAAGCAGCCCAGTTTACCACATTTACCCTCCCTGCCCGAGAAGCCGAGTCGTTTGATATTAAAAAATTAGTAGATAAATACCTGTACCATTGGCCGCTCTTCGCGTTAGGGATGGTACTTTCAGTAGTGGGTGCTTTTTATTATTTGCGGGTAACCGACCCCACTTACGAGGTAAAAGCAGCGCTGGAATTTAAAGACCTCAGAAAAACAGGGGTTAATACAAATAACAAGAATTTATCGCTGAACGAAATAGCGCCGAATACCACTAAATTAGTAGAAAACGAAATGGAACTGTTGAAATCCCGGAAGCTGGTGCACCAGGTAATTATGGATTTACAGTTGTGGGTTTCTTACCAGCACCAGGATAGCGTAAAAAACCGGGATTTGTATGCCATTACTCCCGTAAAACTTACCTTTTTAAAGCAGCCCACTACGTTTACTATTCCGGAACTGGAAATTCAGATAAAAAATAAAAATAGCTTTATTCTAAAAGAACCGGATGGCAAAACGAAAGAATATGCTTTTAACAGTCCCATTCAGAATGATTTAGGTAATTGGCAATTAAAACCAACTGCTAACCTAAACTGGTTTATTGGTTCGGAAATTAAAATAATTATTCAGGACCCGGACATTGTTTCGGATGCGTACCAGCGGAACCTGAAAGTATCCATGGAAAACAAATTAGCACCCTTTGTTTCCCTGGCCATAAATGAGCAAGTTCCGCAACGGGGCCGCGATTTTCTGAATACTTTATTGGAAACATACAGTAACGATGCAGTTAATCAAAAAAATAATGAAACGCAAAAGAATTTAAATTTCATTAACTCCCGGATTGATTCACTGGCAAAAGAATTAAGCCGTACCGAGGAAGAGTTAGAAGATTTTAGAAGCTCGCAGGGTATTACTGATATTTCTTCTGAATCGAAAGTGTACCTGGATAATGTGCAAGCTAACGAAAACAAGCTAAACGAGGCAACGGTACAACTTAATGTTATTCAGGGTATTCAAAATCACCTCAATTCTCCGCAAAATAAAAATACGGTACCAAGTTTAGTGGGTATTGCGGATGAAGGTTTAGTTCAACTCCTGCAAAAATTGTCGGATTTCCAATCGCAACGCGACCAGATGCTGGCTACTACTCCCGAAGCAAACCCCATTTTTGAGCCCATTGATCTCCAGATTAAAACGACCAAAGAAGCTATAAACGAAAAAATAGAAAATATTAAATCTTCGTTTCTGACAACCCAAAAACAACTCCAAGCTTTTAACCAAAAGTTTGAAGGTTCCATTAAAAAATTACCGGGGCAGGAACGACAATTGATTGTATTACAGCGGGAACAAGCCAGTAAAGAAAAGTTGTACACCTACCTGCTCGAAAAAAAGGAAGAGGTGGCCCTGAGTTATGCTTCTATCTTATCGGATGTGCGGATAGTGGATGATGCCCATGCCGGTCCGGTAAAATGGCCACAGATCCCTATGGTATTGGGCATTGCGCTTTTATTAGGCTTAGTGGCTCCGGCAGGATTTATCTATGCCCGCGAAAATTTAAACGATAAAATCATCTCTCGTCAGGATATTGAAAACGAAGTGGACGTACCCATATTGGCAGAGTTATCGCACCAGAATTCAAAAGAAGCGATTGTGGTTACCAATGGCCGGGGCAATTTTGCCATTGGGGAACAATTTCGGACCCTGCGCACGAACTTGTATCACGTGCATAACCACAATGAGGGTGGCCGGGTTACCTTAATTACTTCCAGTACCGGGGGAGAAGGAAAAAGCTTTGTAAGTACTAACTTAGGGGTAGTACTGGCCCATTCCGACCGGAAAACAGTTATTCTGGAAATGGACTTACGTAAACCCAAAGTTTCCCAAGCGTTTAAGATATCCCTCGAACAACAAGGCATTAGTGATTTCCTGAATGGACAAGCAGCTTTAGAGGACATTATTCAAGCTTCGGGCATCGCTAACCTGGATATAATTGGCTGCGGTAGCATATTACCTAATCCTTCTGAATTACTGGAGAAAACGAAATTAGACGATTTAATCCTGATTCTGAAAAATTGGTACGACGATATTATTATTGATAGCCCGCCCATTCACTTGGTTACGGATGCCGTTATTATCTCCCGCGTAGCCGATGTAACCTTGTATATCGTGCGGCAAGGCTTTACCCGTAAAATTGAACGTGACTTTATCAAACAAGTATTTAAAAGTAAGAAAATGCCTAATATGAAAATTGTTTTCAACGGCATACAAGGTGAAAAATTTGGCTATGGATATAACTATGATGATAGTTATTATAATTCCTATAATCCCGACGTGAATAAGCCAGTTACACGATTTAAAAAATTCTTTAATCGATTTTAATTCTATTCACTATGAAATAAGTTGTTATATCATTTAATAATATAACAACTTGGCTATTCTAAATCCAAAAAATCTAGCTATACTTTGTTAACATAACTACTTGATATGAAAATTAATAAATATCAAAAATTAATTATAAAAAGTAAGTTTATAAATACAATATACACCTAAATATAATTATTTATGATTGCCATAAATTTAAAAATCAAAAATTCATACTAAGTAATAAACATTACAGCTTGATAATGATTCATGTAGCAGCTTAAATAAGTATGTAAATTTAGAAATAATACAAAATATTAATGGAAGTTCTAAATGATTTTGTAGGGAAGCTAAAAAATAAACAAAAGATAATCTTTAATTCCATATGGGTAATTGGTGATAAATTAATAAGAATGTTTGGTGGTTTAATCGTTGGTATCTGGGTGGCTAGGTATTTGGGGCCATTCAATCTAGGCGCTTTAAATTATGCACTAAGTATAATTGCTATTTGTGTGCCAATTATAAGTTTAGGTTTAAATAATATTGTACTAACAGAATTAATAAAGGAGAATAATAAAGGACAAGTCGTTTTTACTTCATTAATTTTACGATTATTTTCAGGTTCTATTATTTGTTTTTTGATTTTCCTATTTTCTTTTACTTTAAATAATGAACCTTTAATAAAGTATTTATTAATTATTTTATCGTTTCAATGTATTTTCCAAAGTTCAGAAATTTTTGATATCTATTATCAATCCCTAACTGAATCAAAAAAATCAGTTATTGCAAAATCAAGCGCGTATATTATTATTAATATAATAAAAGTTTTTGCATTATTAAATGGTTCAAATATTTTAATATTTGGTTTGTTGTCAATTGCAGAAACTTTTATAGCGGGAGTTATATTAACTTATTTTTATTTGATAGTTTCAAGACAAACCATAAATGAATTAAAGTTTGATCTATCTTATGCTAAAAATTTATTGTCACGTTCATGGCCATTAATAATTTCTGATTTATTCATTATTATTTACATGCGGATAGATCAGTTAATGATAAAGAATATGGTTGGTAATACAGAACTTGGTAGATATAGTGCAGCCGTTCGCTTATCTGAAATACACTATTTTTTAGCAGGAGCAATATGCATTTCAGTTTATCCTTCAATTATACAGCTTAAGGAAAAGAATGAAACAGACTTTTTGAATGCATTCCAAAAGCTATTTAATATCCTCTGTACGATTTCAGTTGTATTCGCAATAATATTTACCTTTTTTTCTGATATAATTGTTAACACACTCTATGGAATTGAATATAATGGAGTAGGTGGGGTATTAGCAGTGCATATTTGGACGGGAGTATTTGTATTTTTAGGAGTGGGAAGTAGTAATTGGTTTATAATCAATAATTTACAACGACATGTAGTAATTAGAACTATAATAGGTTTAAGTATAAATATTATTCTAAATATTGTTTTAATACCTGAATATCAAGCCTTTGGTGCCGCTATAGCGACACTTATAGCACAAATGTTTGCAGCATTTATAGCAAACTCTTTTACAACAAAAACACGTGTTATTTTTAATCTACAATTAAAATCTTTTTTGGTATTCTTCAAGCCATCAATTAAAAATTATATTTAATCTATGCCTGTTCCTCCTGTATTAATTATTGGCTTCAACAGACCTAAACACATTCAACAAGTTTTTAATGCAATCAAGCAAGCAAAACCTAATAGACTTTATATTGCAGTAGATGGGCCCAGAAAAGATAGAAAGGCTGATTTGATTAATGTTCAAGAGACAATTAATATATTCGAAAATATTGATTGGCCATGCAATGTCAAAAGATTAATACGTAAAGAGAATTTAGGGTGTAAAATGGCGGTAAGCTCTGCTATTACTTGGTTTTTTGAACATGAAGAACAGGGTATAATACTAGAAGATGATTGTTTGCCTTCATCTTCATTTTTTAATTATTGTGAATATTTACTTGATAAATATAAGTATAATGATTCTATAATGCATATAAATGGCGTTAATTTTCAAGATGGTATTGTAAGAGGAACTGGATCATATTATTTTTCAAAAATTTGCCATGTATGGGGTTGGGCAACTTGGAGAAGAGCATGGGAAAAATATGATATAGAAATGAAAGAAGTTGAAACCTTTTTTGAATATAATATCTACAAAAGTGTTATCAATTATCCTAATTCTTTAAAATATTGGCAAAGTGCATTTTATAAAACAAAACAAGGCTTAATTGATACTTGGGATTATCAGTGGGTGTATTCTGTATGGAAAAATAATGGCTTAGCTATAGCTTCAAATTATAATTTAGTTTCAAATATTGGCTTTGATGAAATGGCTACTCATACTAAAGATATAGATTTAAATGTATCAGGAAAAGCTTTAGAATCTATTAAAGGAGAAGTTCAAGACTGTAGTATTTACATACCACACTATGATGCAGATATTTATTCTTGTAATAAATTATTTACGGTGCGAAAAAAGAATTTATTTGTAAGATTTAGAAATAAAATAAAGAGTGAAATTTTAAAAATAAATAGTTATTATAATAGTAACTGAGCATTAATGAAAGTTTTAGTAGATTTTCAAATATTTTTTCTTCAAAGATATGGTGGAATATCTAGATACCATGCAACTATTAATGATTATATAAATGCTTCTAAGAAGGAAAGTAAATCATCTATCATAAACCTTGGCTGTAATAACGCCTATACATCATCACAATTTGAACTTTTAAAAATTTTTAATAGGAAAGGATGTAGAAGGCTTCTTTATGCAATTAACAAGTATGTGGTAGCTTTAAAAATTAATAAGTTTGACATTTTCCATCCAACATATTATGATTCATATTTTCTAAAATTAAATTCATCTACTCCTTATGTTATAACAATACATGATATGATTCCTGAGATTTTTTTTAAAGAATCGATGAAAACTCTTATTGACAACAAAAGGAAAATAATTTTAAATGCTTCAGCAATAATTGCAATTTCAGAAACAACAAAATCTGAAATATTAAACCTTTATAATATAGACCCTGATACCATACACGTTATTTATCATGGCTACCCTGAAGCCTTTACAATGCATAATGTAAGTGAAAATAATAATAACCTTATTACTGATGGTTCATATATTTTATTTATAGGACAAAGAGAAACTTATAAAAATTTTATATTTTTTATCAATGCGGCTTCAAACTTCTTAAAAAAGAATAATATTCAATTAAAAGTAATAGGAGGTCCTGCTTCATCTCAGGAGTTAAAATTGATAGAATCTCTTAATTTGACAAATAGAGTTATTTTTAAGAACCATGTTTCAGACTTTGAGTTATATTCTTTCTATGCTAATGCACTTTGTTTCGTGTTTCCTTCCCTCTCAGAAGGCTTTGGTATGCCATTACTAGAAGCATTTATAGCGAATTGCCCTGTTGTTTGTTCTGATATTCCTATATTTAGAGAAATCTGTGGGCCAGCTGCTGAGTATTTTAAATTAGACAATAAGGAAAACTTAGAAAAAAGTTTAGAGAATATACTTAATAATAAACTCCTCCGGAAAGACTTAATCAAAAGAGGTAAAGAACAAGTTAAAAAATTTCAATGGAGTGATGCTGCAACAAAAACCCTTAATGTTTACCAATCTGCTTTGAAAAATAATAAAACTTATGAAAACAATATATAAAATAAATAATTGGGTTTTATTTTTTCTTGCTATTAGTATTCCTTTTTTAAACTCTTGGAAAATTGGTGGACATAGTATAGCGAATTTTACACAAATAACTATTATTTTATTATTATACTATTTTGTACTTGTTTTAAAATCACCATTACAAAATAATCCTTATAAAAGTACAAGTTCTTTTCTTACTATTTTCCTTTTTTTATTTACTTTATCTATCGTCTTTTCCCTTATTCAGGTAGAAGATATAAAGCAAGGATTTACACAATTTTTTAATTATTTACAAATTCTGATTATATATATTATACTATCAGAAATTACATTTTATGACAATGCATTTGAGTACGTCATTAAAGGATTGTATTTTGGGTTTTTAATATCAGTATTTATTTCAATAATGCAATATTTTGGGTTTTCTGCATTTAACTTATTTACAGAAGATCAACTAAATTCAAATACAACTTTTAGTTCAAATGAAAGTGAATTAAGTGTTTCACGTATCTGGGGGCCTTTTGGTAACTCCTTAACTTTTTCTCTTTATCTTTCTGTTGTTGGATTAGTCCTTTATGTTTATTTTAAATATTATAAAAATAGAAAACTTGTAGCATTATTTTTACTTATACTTACATTGCTTTGTATTGGTTTGACTATCTCCAGAATGGCTCTTTTTGCATTTGGTGTATCTTTATTTATTATGGAGTTTATAGCTGGTACTAAAAAATATAGGATAATTTATTTGGGTTTATTATTAGTCTTATTTTTTAGTTGGGAAACAATACTAAACCAGATTGCAGGTGGTAGCCCTTTACTAAGTAGAATTAATAATTCTCAGGATGATTTACAAAAAGGCAGATTAGAATTATGGGAAGTTGGTTATCAGGTTTGGAAGGATAATATCTTTTTCGGTTCGGGCCCAGGCAATCTTGCATACGAACTTTATCATCATGGTTGGAATACATCTATTGATAAAATAGTTTATACAAACACCGCTGGACATGTGGAAAACTTCTATTTAACTGTTTTATTTACTTTTGGACTAGTACCATTCCTTTTTTATTTTCTATTTTTTTTAAAATATAATATTGTAGCACTTTCATTATTTTATAATTCATTTAAAAATAAAATAGATTTAATGTCTATGATATTGTTTCCTGGATTTTTATGCTTTTTTATTAATAATCTTATTAATCCCGCTTTAAATAGTGATCAAAGGATACAGCTTTTATTTATATTTCTACTGGTACTAACAAATATTTATTATAAGAAAAGTAAATTAGTTAATAGCTTAGCTAATGCAAATTATAGATTATAAAGTGAAAAATTATTGTAGCTCAAAAAATAGAAATCTAAGACTAATTCTCCAAAATTTGTAAAAAGTTATATTGGTGCAAAAATTTGTTAGCATTGTTTTTTTGCAAACATATTAACTTAGTAAAATTTAAAATGCCTATATGACAAATAATATATTAGTTTCAATCATTACACCTTCATATAATCAAGGTTCGTATATAGAAGAAACTATTTTATCTGTTATTAATCAAACCTATAAAAATATTCAATACATAGTTGTTGATGGTGGTTCGTCAGATAACACGATGGAAATCGTAAATAAATATAAGGATAAAATAGATATTATTATTCATGAAAAAGATAACGGGCAATCTGAGGCAATAAACAAGGGTTTTAAATTATCTAAAGGTGAATTGGTAGGTTGGATTAATTCTGATGACTTATTGTATCCTGAATGTGTTGAGAAGATAGTGGAGTTATATCACTCTAAACCAAATGGAAGCATTTATTATAACGCCTATGGGAAAATGATTGATGGAAAAGGGGATACTATCAAAGAGTATTGTATCATCATACCAAATAAGGATTATCTTCTTAATCATGATTATCGTGTTTCTCAACCAGGATCATTTTATAACAAAGCAATGCTTAAAAAGGTAAACTACCTAGATGAATCTATTCATTATTGCATGGATTTAGATTTGTGGCTTAGATTATTAAATTTTGCCCCTATATATTATACAACTTATCCACCATTAAGTTGCTTCAGAATTTGGGAAGAAACAAAGACATCAACTGGTGGCCAAAAATTTTTTAATGACATAAGATTAGTACTTTTAAAAAATGGTGCTAAGAAGTATGCTAAAACTGTTGTAAAAACCTATTGGTATAGTTTTAAGGCACGTATTAAGGATTTAATTAAATAAAGTAGTTGGTGAAAATAGTACACGTTATATTTTCTCTGAAAACAGGTGGAGCAGAAACCATGTTAGTTGATGTTTTAAATGAGCAAATAAAAAGTTCCAGTGTTGAATTAATTATTGTTAATAATATTTACGATCTAACTTTAATTAAATGCATTGATAAGAGAGTCAAAATTAGCTTTATTAATAGAGAACCTAAAAGTTTAAATATTCTCAAATTATTAAAGCTTAACTATTTAATTTTTCAGATTAATCCAACTGTTATTCATTGTCATAATCATAACTTGGCGCCACTTATAAAATTTACAGGTACTTCAAAGATTTGCTTAACTGTTCATTCTTTAAATATGCCTTTAAAGCATTTTACAAAGTATAACCAAGTTTTTGCTATTTCTGATGCGGTCAGAAAGGATATATTAAGTAGAAGTGGTATTAATGTTAAGGTTGTTTACAATGGAATTGATTTTGAAAAAGTTGAGTATAAAGAAAATATAAATAGCTATAGCCCACTCTTTTCTATACTTCAAGTAAGTCGATTAGATTACAAATTGAAAGGTCAGGATGTCCTTTTAAGAGCATTAGCAATCTTAATTCATGATAAGGGTATCAAATATATAAAGTTAGATTTAATTGGAGAGTCTAATAACAATTCAGACAAAATTTATTTAGAAAATTTAGTTCACGAATTGGATATTAAAGACTATGTTAATTTTCTCGGACTTAAGAGAAGAGATTATGTATATCTAAACCTAAAATCATATAGTTTACTTGTTCAGCCATCAATTTATGAAGGCTTTGGTTTGACAATTGTGGAAGCTATAGCTGCCAAGATTCCTGTGTTAGTTTCAGATATTGAAGGTCCTATGGAAGTAATTGGTGGTGGTAAATTCGGCGAATATTTTGAAAAGGCTAATCATTACGACTGTGCTAGTAAAATTGAAAAATTAATTATGGATTATTCAAATCAACACAGATTGGATAAAATTAATAGAAGTTTTGAATTTGCTTTTAATACTTTCAATATAAAAAATACAGCGAATAATTATTTAAAAGAATATGCATTGCTTTAACATTTATTTTGATAAAATGAAATTCTAAATTTTAGTATTAAATGCCGTCTTAAAGCAAAATTTTAATAGGCTCAATACAAGTTGAAAGTTTTAATAACAATTCCTGATTTGTCTATTACTGGAGGTGTTTCTTCTCTTTTTAATATATTAAAAATGAGCCATATATCAGGGGTAGATTACTTTTTTGTTACCGAAAATGGAGAAGTGGGAGGAATTTTAAGATTTAAGAAACTTGTTTATAAATTTTGTTATTTCTATTTAAAAATAGTAAAATACGATTTACTTCATGTAAACCCATCTTTAAACTCAAAATCTTTTTTTCGAGATGCAGTTTTTGTACTTCTGGCTCTAATTCATAAAAAGAAAGTTTTAGTATACTGGCATGGATGGCAAGATGATTTTGAACAAACCATAAAAAAAAACTGGTTAAAAAAATGGGTCTTTAATAGAACCTTTAAGAGAGCAAATACATCTATTGTTCTCGGGGCTGTATTCAGGGATAAGCTAATCTCTTTAGGAGTAGTAAACACCATAATTTTAGAATCTAATGCAGCTGACGATTATTATTTAAAACTTAGTGGCGGAGGTAAAGAGACATTATTGGAAAATGAAACTTTTACCTTGCTTTTCTTGGCTAGAGTAGTAAAGGAAAAAGGCATCTATATTGCCATAGATGCTTTTAAGGAATTAAAGAGGAAATTATCAAAACCGATACAGCTTATTATAGCCGGAGATGGTAATGAGTTAGGTAAGGCTAAGGCTTACGTTAAAGATAATAATATTGATAATATAATTTTTAAAGGTCATGTAAGCGAGGAAGCCAAGCATGAGGTTTATTGTGTGAGCGATATTCTTCTTTTTCCCAGTTATTATAACGAAGGCATGCCATTGGTAATATTAGAGGGTATGATTTATGGTTTACCAATAATTACTAGACCTATAGGAGGAATACCTGATTGGGTAATTGATGGAGAAAATGGATTTTTAATAAATAGCCTTAATTCTGATGACTATATTAGGCCTATTATTAGATTATTAGAGGATGATAATTTTTATAAAAAAATATCAAATAATAATTACCAAAAGGCCAAAGAAAATTTTACACCGGATAAAGTTAGAGATAGGCTCGTTAAATATTATAAATCTCTTGCATGAAAGAAACTAAATCAGTTCTTACTTTAAGAGATGTAGCTTTTTCATTAAATAAGCTAAAAGCATACTGCGAATCTAACTCTTTTAAAGGTTATGATCCTTATGATGGATTAAATAGTATACTTTTTCAGTCCATACCCGCTTTGTCCAGAAATCGTTTAGCCCGTTTAGCCTGGATACAATTGTTTAAACGTATTCCCTTAAATTTAAGACCATTAGTTGGGGTAAAAAAAGACTATAATCCTAAAGCGCTTGGATTGTTCTTGTCCGGTTATTGTAATCTGTATAAACAATCACCTGATAAAGAATACTACGACAAGATTTTATTCTTCTCAAGCAGACTTTTAGAATTAGTAAGTAAAGGCTGGAGTGGCGCTTGCTGGGGTTATAACTTCGATTGGCAAGCCAGAGCTTTTTTTCAACCTAAGTATACACCAACGGTGGTGGCAACAACTTTTATTGGCAACGCCATGCTTGATGCGTACGAAATAGTAAATGATGAACGTTTCCTGCAAACCTCCCGAAGTGCGTGTTCTTTCATTTTAAATGACCTTAACCGGTATTATGATAATAATGGAAATTTTGCATTCTCTTACTCTCCACTAGATAAAAGTATAGTATTTAATGCTTCACTTTTGGGTAGCAGGTTACTGGCCCGTGTTTATAGTTTTACTAAGGAAAAAGAACTAATAAAAGAAGCCAGGAAATCTGTTGCTTTTTGTTGTGACCATCAAAGGGAAGATGGATCTTGGGGGTATGGCACCTACCACTTTCATCAGTGGGTAGATAACTTTCATACTGGTTATAATTTGGAGTGCATAACAGATTACATGAATTTTTCTGGTGATTTTTCATTTAAGCAACATGTACTGAAAGGCTTTGATTATTACATAAATATTTTTTTTACAGAAGAAGGCGTTCCTAAATACTATAATAATTCTGTTTACCCAATTGATATTCATGCTCCGGCTCAGATGGTAATTACTCTGGCTAAATTAGGTAAAATGGAAGAGCATAAGGTTATACTAGATAAAGTTTTAAACTGGACTATTAAGCATATGCAATCTGATAAAGGGTATTTTTATTATCAGCTAAATAAATACTTCTCATCCAGAATACCGTACATGCGTTGGGCCCAAGCCTGGATGTTTTACGCGCTATCAACATATTTATTATTCAGTCATAATAAGAATTGATTTAAGTAATGAAAAACTAACGTTAGTAAAACATATTTGGGAACAAATATTAGCATTAATCAATGTGATACAGTTAACAGTTGTTATATAAGTGTTAAGTGGTAAAAGCTTCTAAATACGTTCAAGATTAAAATTAGATTAGTTAGAAAAATTTTTGTAAGTGCAGGAATATGAAAACTTTTACTTGAGTGGATCCAAAGAGATTAATTTTTATTAGGTGTAATATCTTTATACTTAATATTTTCATTTCCAATTTTTACTTCATCATAATAAAGAACTCTTTTGTTGATTGTAGATTTTAAACTTGGTTCTAACCAGGTCCATTTATAAATACCTATCTTGAAATAGGGGAAATTTACATCGTTATAACTGTTTGGGCCTTGATATCTTAATACCTGCTCGTCGTTATTCCAGATTTCAAGTAATCCATCTGTCTGATATGAAAATCTTATATGAAAAACCCAATCATTCCAAGAGTTTTTTTTCAGTAAGCCTAAATTTATTTTTTTATAGCCTGAAATTGTTTTGTTTGAGTTTACATTTTGTGTTGCCCAGAGAATAACAACATAAATAGAATCATTTTGTATCTGAAGTGAAATCGGAGGGCTTCTCCAGGTTTCACCCAAATCAAAATCTGGAATTTCGTGCCATTGCGTTACAATTTCCGGTTCAGAATCGAAGCTATAGTTATTAGGAAAAAATATGCTCATGCCATACCATCTTTCATATCCACTAACCTTTGAAGTTACTAACTCTGACCTTTTGCCATTTGCAACAACGCAGTCAGTTTTATTTAATTCAAAGCGAGCAGACTGTTTTCCAAATCTGCTGATCGAATCAGTAAGTATTATAGATGAAGATGAACAGGTTTCGCTTATCCATTTTTTTAAGTCACTGCTGTTCTCAAATGTAGCTTCGAGTAGTAAATTATTATGTTGAACATTTATATAAAGAGGCGCTAAAATGAAAAAAATAATAAAGTATTTCATGGCTTAAGTTTTAAATTCTAATTTAAATAAAGTATAATTATATTTTATTGACAACAAATTAAATGATATCATATGGATACTTTTAATTCATAATTATTAGATTCATTTAACCTGAAAAATAATTGATAATAATCCTATTTATTTTTTAATTGAGCTTTTCTCTAAACAGAGTTTTTATATGCTCTTTATATTATGATTAATAAAATTAAGATATTCTTTAAAAACTTTTTTACCCAAGGTCATAATAGAACCATACTGTTTAAAAAGAATATTGTGTATTCTTTACTTACCACAGGCAGCTTAATGGTTGTAAATCTTTTATTGGTACCAGTAACCATGCGGTATGTTAATACATTTAACTATGGAATTTGGCTAACATTCAATTCTTTAATGTTGTGGGTAGAACGATTTGACTTAGGGTTAAGCAACGGATTAAAAAATAAATTAGCCGAATCTAATGCCATAGGCAATATGAAAGATGGCAAAATTTATGTAAGTACCACATATGCTTTACTAGTAATAATTGCGTTCATTGCTTTTGTTTTGTTTTTATTTATTAATAACCTTATAAATTGGCAGAATCTTTTAAAAACAAGAGATTTATCAGGAATTTCGTTGAAAATGCTTACAGCATTTTTATTTCTATTTTACTTTGTTCAACTTGTGGTGCAAACTATTAACATGGTATTAACCGCAAATCATGAACCGGCAAAAGTTACTGGTATAACTTTGGTCAGCTCCTCCTTATGTCTCATTCTAATTTTACCCTTATCTAATACAAGTACAGGTTCCTTGTTAGAACTTGTTTTAATATTGGCAGGTATCCCCCTTTTAGTTTTAATACTAGCTAACTTCTGGTTTTTTAATAGAAAGTATGTCTCGGTTGCCCCAAAATTAAATTTTGTAAATTTTAAATATGCACGAGAGCTTTTTAATATTAGTTGGTTATTTTTTATTATTCAACTTGGTCATTTAGTAATTTATAATACGCATAACCTAATTATAGCAAAATTATTTGGACCTGTAGAAGTTACTCAATTTCATGTGGCAAATAAATATTTTACAATTATTATTTTAGTTTTTTCGGTGGTTGTCGCTCCCTTATGGAGTGCTTTTACTGATGCGTATGCTAAACAAGATTTACTATGGATCAAATCTGTTTACCGGAAAATGAAAATGCTTTGGGGTTTATGTGTTCTAATATGCACATTAATGCTAGTTGTATCGCCTTTTATGTATGCGTTGTGGGTGGGTGATAAAGTTAAGATATCTTTTTATTTATCCATGGCGATGGTATTTTATACTATTGCTTACATGTGGCATTTATTACATATTTATCTTCTAAATGGAATAGGTAAGTTAAAGCTTCAAATGTATGTGACTTTAGCCAGCGCTTTGGTTACTATACCCTTAGCTTTGGT
This sequence comes from Adhaeribacter swui, assembly GCF_014217805.1. Classification (NCBI taxonomy): domain Bacteria; kingdom Pseudomonadati; phylum Bacteroidota; class Cytophagia; order Cytophagales; family Hymenobacteraceae; genus Adhaeribacter; species Adhaeribacter swui. The sequence goes on along the minus strand of NZ_CP055156.1, from coordinate 1,249,028 downwards.
TTTAGGGAAACAACTAGGTCTGGTTGGAATTACGCTTGCCTATGGTAGTGTTTTTTTGTTTATGGGGCTGCTATTATCACTTCAATGTTCTCGAATTTTAAATCTTAATTTTTTTAAAATGAATTAGTTATAAGTAAACTTTATTAGCTATAATCTTAATTCGATGGAAAAAGAGGCTGTTATTGTAAATTGTAAACGTAAAAGAGAAATCAACATATGAACCTTACGTACGGAATTGATGCCTGCCTTTTATTAGCAAGAAATAAAAATTATAAAAGTAAATAAAGAGCTAATTTTCTTCAGACAGTAAGGGAGTAGTTAAACGCAGTGTATAAATAGATGTCATTAATTTGCGTCTTTAATTATGCTGGTTGTAAGGGAAGGTATCAAGGAAGATAGTTAACTGATGCAAAACAAGAATGCAAGAACTTAGTGGATCAAAAATTTTAGTCAGGAGTTAAAGCCAAACATCCAATTTAATAATATAATAAATATTTTGTTATAATACTTATATCAATGTCACCTAGTAAATTAATTATTCCTGCTATTATATTATTTATTCTAAATCCATTTATAAGTATCGTGCTTTTAGGGATACTCTTAGCAATTGATAAGACTATTGATAAAAAGTTTTATTATATTTTTTATCTGCTATTGGCTTTTTTCTTGGGATTTATAAATATGACCAAAGTGCCAGAAAGTGATCTTGGTTTTCATGCCTCTAAATATTTATATGTTTCCCAATATTCTTTTCTCGATTATCTAAGTTGGTTTGAGAAAGAACCAGTTTTTTATGCGTTTAATTACATTTTTTACTATATATCAGGAGGGAGCGTAAAGTTTTGGGTGTTTGTTATTACAGTTTTTCCTTATTTTATTTTATTTATTTCTTTAGATAAATTTCATTCTAAAGTAAACGTAAATAAGCGGTATATCCTTTTCTCTATTGTACTTGCAGCATTTTTTCCACAACTTTTTAGTTTATCGGCACACTTGATCAGGCAGTTTATAGCTGGAGCTATCATAGTATATTTCTTAGTAGATAAACTTATATATGGTAATAATAAGTGGTGGTTAGCAATTTTGGGTGTTTTGATTCATTCTACTTCTATTTTAATTTTTCCTTTAGCCTATTTGTCTTTTTTAAAAGAAAAACTTGGTAAAGGAAATATAGTTTATTTTGTTGGCTTAATTTTTATACTATTTACCTATCAGTATTTTGCCCAATTGTTATTGCCTTACTTCACAGGTATTGAAAGTATTCATTATATTTTAGAAAGAGCAAGTGTGGACAATACTTTTGAATTAGAAAAATTCTCAGCTTTGAATTATGTTTTTATAGGTGTTTTATTGGTCATTACCTTGTATAATCAATACAAAGAAGAGTTAGATATAAACATAACCGGGTTTAACCATTTAGCTAATATAATTCTCCTATTTGTTATTTTTATATTGATGAATTTGAGACAAACTGAGTTAGCATTACGATTGTTTTTTTATTTATTTTTCTTTTTCCCTTTGATTGTTCCGTTAGTATTAAAAAAAAATCCTTTTGATAAGAAATTTAGTTTCGCTTCTGTTTCTATTTCTATTATATTATTCTTTTTTTATAGGTTAGATACTGGCACCTGGAACTACGATGATAAAGAAAAGATTGTCCTTTCCTCTTCTTTTGATTTTTTATCCCGTCCTGAACCTGTAGTATATGATTATACTCGCTATTCAGAGGCAGACGCTCAATAATAATGGTTTTCCATGTAAATAGTAGCTGTTTCATTGACGAATTTTTATAAATTAATAAATGAAAATGAATCTAATATCTTATTTTTTTTTAAGATTATTTAATTATTTCCAATATATTATTAAAATACTTACATGTAGAGTCAAAATCATTTGTTTTTAATAATACAATTTTATATCATAATAAGATAATCATTCAATCAAAAAGCCATACTAATACGATGAACTGGTATAAATTTTTCGCTAAATTTAATTATATACACTTACAACAACACTAACAATGTCCAGAATAAAAATTTGCAATATACCGGTGGATGTTTTGACCATGCAGCAGACATTACAAATAATTGACTCGGCAATTGCTAAAAAAGAAACTATCCATCATGTTGTTGTAAATGCCGCTAAACTAGTTAATGCGCAAAAGGACTTAAGATTAAGAGAATCGATTTTAAATTGTGATATAATTAATGCAGATGGGCAGGGAGTCGTATGGGCATCTTATTTTTTAAATTGTCCTTTACCAGAACGTGTAGCTGGTATTGATCTTATGGAAGCACTAGTTGGCTTAGCAGCAAAGAAAGGGTATAAAATATTTTTTCTAGGAGCTACGGAAGAAGTTGTTGAAGAAGTCATAGCAAAGTATAGCTTAGCTTATGGCTCGGAAATAATTGCAGGCTATCGTAATGGATATTTTAAAAATGAGGAAGAACCTCTGATTGCGCAGCAAATTGCCTCCTCTAATGCTGATATGCTTTTTGTTGCAATGAGTTCACCTAAAAAGGAAATTTTTCTTGATACTTACAAATCCTGGATTAAAACACCTTTTATTATGGGGGTAGGGGGTAGTTTTGATGTAGTTTCAGGGAAAGTGAAGCGTGCTCCCCTATGGATGCAAAATTCAGGATTAGAATGGCTATTTAGAACATTACAAGAGCCTGGTCGAATGTGGAAACGCTATTTATATACTAATACTGAATTCGTCTACCTTATTATAAAAGAGAAATTAAAAAGCCTTTTTTAATTTCTCTTTAAAATTTATTATTAGTTGTCTGATACTTATATAACGTACTAATTATGAAACTTACTGTCATTGCTGGTGCCCGTCCAAATTTTATGAAGATTGCTCCTATTATTGAAGCTATAAGAAAACAAGTTGAAAAGGGTATTGATATAAGTTATCGTTTGGTTCATACCGGCCAGCATTATGATAAGAAGATGAGTCAGGATTTTTTTGATCAGTTAGGTATTCCTGAGCCGCATTCTAACCTTGAAGCAGGAGGTGGAAGTCAAGCAGAACAAACGGCTGCAATCATGGTTCGATTTGAAAAAGAATTGATGGAGAATTCTGCTGACCTGGTTATTGTAGTAGGCGATGTTACGTCAACCATGGCTTGTTCTATTGTTGCAAAAAAGTTGAATACCAAAGTTGCTCATGTAGAAGCTGGTATCCGTTCTTGGGATTTAAGTATGCCTGAGGAAATAAACCGTATGGTAACAGATGCTATTACTGATTATTTTTTTACAACTTCGGAAATAGCTAATACAAACCTGCGCAAAAATGGCGTTGAAAACAATAGAATTTTTTTTGTAGGTAATACTATGATAGATACCTTATTAAAGCAGATTCCTAACTTTAGGAAGCCTACTATATGGGATGAAGCACTACTACAACCAAGGGAATACTTTGTAATTACTTTACACCGGCCAGCGAATGTTGACCAAGAAAATGAATTAAAATATCTTATAGAAGAGATAATATTAAATAGCCATAATTTACCAATAATCTTTCCTGTACATCCACGAACAGCTAATGTTCTAGCAAAAGTTGGTATTGAGGCTCCAAATTTATATATGATTGAACCTTTAAGCTATTTGGAGTTTAATTATTTAGTTCGATATGCTAAAGCGGTAATTACTGATTCAGGTGGTATAACCGAGGAAACAACAGTAATGGGGATACCATGCATGACTCTAAGGAATAGTACAGAAAGACCTGAGACATGCACAATAGGTACTAATGAACTTTTGGGTGTAAATCCTAAAGCACTAAAACCTTCTATGGAAAGCTTATTCAAAGGTGAATGGAAAAAAGGAAGTATACCTGAGTTATGGGATGGTAAATCAGCTGAACGAATTGTGTCTCATCTAGTACATTTATTTGCGTAATTATATATTTACATAATTAAAGGAATAGTAAAAGCTAAATCTATTGATAAAATAAGATTATTCTGTTAATGTATAAAAGGCGTATTAGATTGTTTACGTCTCATCTCAATAAGTAATTTAGTTTTGTCAATAGAGCAAATGAAAATAATTACTACCAGTTGGGACGATGGTTACCCGGCCGATTACCGGATAGCGGAATTGCTGGAAAAATATAAGTTAAAAGGTACTTTTTATATTCCTCGCTCTAATCCGGAGCACGAAGTAATGCCGGAACCGGAAATACGAACCCTGGCCCAGGATTTTGAAGTAGGTGGGCATACGCTACATCATGTACGATTGCATAGTCGTTCGGGAGCAGTTTTTACCGAAGAAATTTTAGGGTGTTACAATTGGTTAAAAGATTTATTGGGTATTGCTCCTGTTTCGTTTTGCTTTCCGGGCGGCGTATATAACCAGCCTGCCATTGATTATACCCGCACCACTGGTTTTAAAATTTTGCGAACTACGGAGCTGTTAAATCCCGGATTACCGGATAACTTGGGTTTGGTACCCACTACTTTGCAGGTGTATAATCATTCGGGCTTTACCTATTACAAACACCTCTTAAAAAGAATAAAGCTGCGCTCGTTAGGTATTTATTTAAAAAATAAAAACAGTGCTGATTTGCTTAATCTGGTAGAGTATTACCTGAACTATGTGATTAAAAATCAGGGTTGCTTGCATATTTGGGGGCATTCCTGGGAAATAGAGCAATACCACCTTTGGGATGAGTTAGAACAAATATGTAAATTAATTTCTGGTATCAACGAGTGTACGTACGTAACCAATGGGGAGCTTAGCCAGGTGTAATAAACAGTTTTTAAAAAATAGTAAAAAAGTGCTCTTGGGTAAGTGTTAAGAAAAAAGTCCAGGTTATTGAGAAATACTTTAATTTACAATCTTCCTGTTTATAATGTCAGTTCTCTTTGAAACGCCGGTTCTTTTTTTAATTTTTAACCGGCCCGATACGACACAGTTGGTTTTTAACCAGATTAAGCAAATAAGGCCTAAATACTTATACGTGGCCGCCGACGGACCGCGGGAAACAATAGCCGGGGAAAGTGAAAAATGCTGCGAAGCCCGGGCCATTATAAACCAAATAGATTGGGATTGTGAAATAAAAACCTTGTACCGGGATAAGAATTTAGGTTGTGGATTGGCCGTTAGTTCGGCCCTCACCTGGTTCTTTGATCAGGTACCCGAAGGTATTATTCTGGAGGATGATTGCTTCCCCGATTTATCTTTTTTTCGCTACTGCCAGGAATTATTAATAAAATACAGACAGGTAGACCAGGTAAAATTGATAGGAGGCAATAATTATCAGAAAGGCATTGTGCGAGGAAAGGGAAGTTACTACTTTTCTTATTACCCCGAAATCTGGGGTTGGGCTTCCTGGCGAAGAGCTTGGGCAAATTTTGATTTTGAGATGAATGACCTGGAAGAAACTTTCCGTACGGGAGGATTAGACCATGTATTTCAAAGCCGCGGCGAAAGAAATTACTGGTACTGGAAATTGCTAAATACCAAAAGAACCGAAAAAGTAAATGTTTGGGATTACCAGTTTATGTTTTCTATCTGGAAAGATAAAGGAGTGGTTATTAGTCCCGGGGTGAACCTGGTAAAGAATATTGGTCTGGATAATAATCCTACTCACCATTCTTTGTATGATTCGAGGAAAGATTTGAAATTACATAGCTTGGCATTTCCTTTGATTCACCCTGACCTGGAAGTTGATAAAAAAGCGGACCAGTATACTTTTGCGCATGAATTTAGTTGGTCTGCCCAAAGGCTTTTTCGGTTATTAAAAGAAAACGGGATTAAAATATTTCTTTCTTATTTAGTAAATAAAATGTTAAGATAAGCTCCGGATGTAAGATGGGTCTTTTACTTGAAGGATAACAAATAAATTTAGAATTCTAAAAGAAAATTAGAGAATCTAAAAAAGTTGTGAGACAAAACTTGCATCCCTTAAATTTAGTTTATGCTTTAAAACAATATTAGAATTTTCTTTTTATTAAATATTTAATTGTAAGTAAAGAGGCAAATTAAATGATATACGATAAGTTGGGGGTAAAAGCTCCCCTCTTAAGTTTAGGAGGGGTAGGGGTAGTTGTTTTTCTATAGAAGCTACCAGGGGAAATGAATATTTATTTCTGTCCAAATACTTAATAATTATTACTCAAATAAGTCAAAGGATTAAAAGAGATATTTCAGAAACAAGTAAAATTTAAGTCCGGTTTAGTTTAACAGCTTTATTATTGAAACCTCGTATTCTTTTTATATTACATCTTCCTCCTCCCATTCATGGTGCAGCCTTGGTAGGGCAATACATTCAGGAAAGCGCGCTTATTAACCAAACCTTCGATACCACTTTTATCAGGCTTTCTACCTCCCAAAAATTAGAGGAAATTGGTAAAGGTGGGTTACAAAAAGTGTACGCTTTGTTTAAAGTACAGGCCAAAGTTTTTAGAGCCCTGAAAAGGAAAAACTATGATTTGTGTTACATGAGTATCAACTCGCATGGACCGGGTTTTTACAAAGACTTATTGATTGTATTCCTTTTAAAATTATTTAAAAAGAAGATTGTTTATCATTTTCATAACAAAGGAATTCTTTTTGAACAGCATAAAATTTTCCATAAATACCTCTACCGGTTTTCTTTTAAAGATACCAGAAGTATTATATTATCAAAGTACTTGTACCCCGATGTAAAAGCGTATGTAAAAGAGAAAGATATATTTTACTTGCCCAATGGTATACCTGGACCTTCTTTTAAAGAACCGAAACTAGTAGAGCAAGAAAGAACTTCCAGCCTTTGCAGAATTTTATTTTTATCAAATATGATGGCGGCCAAAGGAGTATATGTATTGTTGGAAGCTTGTAAGTTATTAAAAGTACAAGGACTAAAATTTGAGTGCCATTTTGTGGGCTCTTGGTTTGACATATCAAAAGAAGAATTTCAAGATTACTTAGTTCATGAAAATTTGACGGAAGAGGTATTGGCTCACGGGGGGAAGTATGGCGCTGAAAAATTTAATTTTTTTTACGATTCTGATATTTTTGTACATCCTACTCTGGATGATTGTTTTCCGTTGGTTTTATTAGAAGCCTTAAGTACCGGTTTGCCTATAGTGGCAAGCGAGGAAGGTGGAATTCCGGATATTGTTGTAGAAGGAGAAACGGGATTTTTAGTGCCTAAGCAGGATGTACAAACGTTAGCGAATAAGATTAAGCTTCTGATGCTTAATCCGGAGTTACGAAACAAAATGGCTGTAGCAGCCAAAGAAAGGTTTTATAAATTGTTTTCGTTTGAAAGGTTTGAAAATAACCTACAGGTTATTTTAGAAAAGGCTTTAAAAAGTTAATAGTTGTTTTTTGTTTCTAGTGAAAGCGGCCAACCTAACTTTCATCCGAACAAAATAAAAGCATTTCTGCGAAACCGGTAAACTGCTTGTTAGATTTTTTTGATAGTAACTAAGAGCTGTTTAATGGTTAAAAATTAAGGCTTCGCTTTTATATCTAATCATCTTGTATTAGCAGGAGGCATTTTACTTGCCAAGATTTCCTCTCGTTATAAATCTGATTTTTTTATTCTTTTTACGTTGGAAAAGCTTTTGGTTTAAAGGGTGTGGTTGCTCTTAATAAAATAAGTAGTAGCAGATAATTTTATTTATAATTCAAATTTTTCTTTTTAAATTACAAGAATATCTGGCTTTCCTGTTTTATTTAGTTCCTTCTATATAATTGTTTACAGAGCTAAAATCTACAAGTAAACATCTTGCTTAAAATTACTCAATAGCAAAGTCCTTTCATGAAGTTTATAAAATACTCGTTAGATGAGACTCTTTACACTAAAGATTGCTGATTTTTGTGATACAAAGATGCAATGGGTTACCCGTATTTTTAAATGTATTATGGGGGCTTGGCTGATTTTTTCGGGATATACAGGAAAAGCACAAACTGTAAATCCGCCTGATGTAACAAGTAACTCACGTTGCGGGGTTGGTTCTGTGGTGCTGTTGGCTGTGGGTTCCCCGGCTGGTGGAACTTACCATTGGTATACGGTTGCTACCGAAGGTACGGCAATCGCCGGGGCAACAACGGCCACCTTTACTACTCCTGATTTAGATGCTACTACTACTTATTACGTGTCGTATGTTTCCGGAGGCCGGGAAAGTGCCAGAACGGCGGTAACCGCAACTATAAATCCAACTCCCAATCTTAGTATTACGCCTTCGGAGAACTTAATTAGTTCGTATATCTTTGCGGGTAACGCTAATGATGTGTCCGGAAAGAATAATAATGGTACATTACATGGGACCATTAATGGTGGTCCCTCCTTAGCCCCGGACCGGTATGGAAACCCGGATAATGCGTATACCTTCGACGGGGAAGATGATTATATTTCTACGGCAACCCAATTTAATAATCCAGGAGAATTCTCGCTTAGTATTTGGTTTAATACTACGGTTGCCGGAGGGCAGCTAATCGGGTTTCATTCTCCTCGAACTGGTCAGAGCCAGGATTGGGATCGTTTGGTATACATGAACAATGATGGGCAGCTTATTTTTGGTGTTTACCCGGCAGATAAAACTTTAACTCTTTCTACAACGGATGCTTACAACGATGGCAAATGGCACCATCTGGTTGCTACTCTTTCGGCCAAGAATGGCACTAAGCTTTATTTAGATGGTACCTTGCAGGCGCAGGATGTTACGGCTGATGCGGCTCAACCTTTTGCCGGCTATTGGCGGATTGGTTATGGCACCTTAGATTATTGGCCTGATGCACCAACTAATTATTATTATCAGGGTTTGTTAGACGATATCAATATTTATTATACTGAGCTTACTCCTAACCAGATAGCTGATTTAAATGGAGCGGGAGCAGATCCGGTTTGTGCCGGCAACACCTTAGCCTTTAAAGCAAACACCATTCCCGGAGCTTCTTATACCTGGGCCGGTCCTAATGGCTTTACTTCTAATCTGCAAAACCCAATTATCCCGGATGCCACTACTGCCGCTAGTGGCACTTATACTTTAACGGTACAAAACAGTAGCGGCTGTACCTCACAAACTTTGGTGGAGGCCATAGTAAAGTCTTTACCTTTAGCTACGTTTACTGTTAGCCCTACAGAGATGAATACCGGGGAAAACAGTGTATTAACTTTTAGCGGTACCCAAGAAGAAAACGCCGAATATAACTGGGGTTTTGATGGTGGAACTATTGTATCTGGTTCTGGAGCCGGGCCATACCAGATAACATGGAATACACCGGGCAAAAAAAATATTACGCTTTCGATTATTTCTAATGGCTGTACTTCTGCGATGCAAACAAGATTAATTACAGTATATGGTAATTATATCTGGACTGGCAATACCAGCACCGATTGGAGTAACCCTGCCAATTGGGCCCCCAACGGAGTACCCGGAGCTAACGATAATGTTATTATTAGTAATACGTATGATAATGCACCGGTTACTCATTTGCCGGTAATTACTTCCAATGTTGCGGTAAAAGATTTTATCATTAACTCCGGAAGGCTCAACCTGAATGGAAAGACATTAACTATTAGCGGGGTAGTGGATTTTAATGGGGGGCAGGTAACGAACGGAAATCTGACCATTTCATGTGCCCGGGTTACTTTTAAAGGCACCAGCTTTACGGCTGTGTTAAATGTAATCTGTGACAATATTTATTTTAATGGTTCGGTATTCCAGAATACTACTACCATCACTAAACAAGGTGCGGCTACAGTGGATAACGATAGCGAAGGCGGCAGTGTTTTTAACGGACCAACTACCATCATTAACAACACAGATTCCCGGATGCGCCTAGGAACAGCCATCGGTGATATGTTTGCGGGTAATGTTACCTTTACGAACCAGGCTAGCGGCACATTAGAGATAAGTTATAATAGTGCTTCTGATTTTAGAGGCGATATTTCTGTAAATAGCAACTCAGTAGTTACATTCGGTAATGGAACCGGTATGGCTGTAATATCCGGGCAGAATGATCAGACTATTAGCAAAAGCGGCGGTACTCCTGTTCTGTTTAACCGCTTAACAGTAAATAAAATTAGCGGGAAAATGTTGCTTCAAACCCCAATAACTATTGGCAATGAACTAATTTTAACGCAAGGTATAATAATCTCCTCCACCGCTAACCCGCTTATATTTTCGGCTGGTTCAACGGTAACAGGGGCAAAGCACAGGAGTTATGTAGAAGGACCTGTTAAACGGTTTGGATCCGGCGCTTTTACTTTCCCGGTCGGTAAAAATAATTTTTACCGACCTATTGGGATTAACCCAAATGGGGGAGTTAGTGGTGCTTTCACTGCTGAATATTTTCCGGTTAGTTCAGCTACAGCCGGTAACCATAACAGTAAAGAAGCTACCATCAACCATTTAAGCAACTGCGAATATTGGCAATTAGACCGGGTTGCGGGTTTGGCTGCTACTCCGGTTACCTTAAGCTGGGATACCAACAGCTGCGGCGTAGATGTGCCGGCCGATTTAGTAGTAGCTCACTGGAATGGAAGCAAGTGGATAAATACTGGAGGTCGTTCTATAATTGGTAATAATTCTGCTGGAACTGTGACCAGCGCAGAAGCTCTTACCGTGTTTAGTCCGTTTACATTAGGATCAAGCTCTGTTAATAATCCTTTACCAGTACAACTCCTAAAATTTACAGCTGTTATGCAGGCCGGGAAAGTTGTTATTAATTGGCAGACTGCTTCTGAAAAAGATAACAAAGGTTTTGAAGTACAACATTCTGCTGATGGCGTTACGTTTACCAAAGTAGCTTTTGTAGAAGGGGCAGGTACTAGTTTTGATATTAAAGATTACCAGGTATCTGACTACTCACCTGGATCAGGCATTACTTACTACCGTTTACTTCAGGAAGATTATACCGGTAAAATTTCTTATTCGAAAATTATATCGGTAAAGCATACAACGGAAACAAAGCTTGTGCTGGTTACCCCTAACCCGGTTGTTAATAAAGCAGTAATAAGCATGCAATTGCCATTATCTAAAACCTGCACTATAAAGCTGGTTGATGTTTCAGGTCGTACGGTTTACTCGCAAAGTATTACTTCTGGTAGGTTAGTATTGGATATGTCGGGTTATGCAAAAGGAGTGTACTTTATTTCTTTACAAGAGGGCTCCAATTTATTTTACCGGGGCAAATTGGTGAAAGAATAGAAGTGATTAAAAAGCGGGTGAACTGGAGTAGATTATATATTACCTAAAATTAAAAAATTAAATTGCAGATGATCTTGGAAGAAAGAAAAGATTTTAGTCAGGATTGTATATTTAAGTTAAATTTGTATAGCTAAGAATAAATTAAGTGCTTAGATATAAATCTTCTAGTCTAACAGATTTTAATATCTTTTCTTCCAAAATTGAGGATATTAAAATTTCTGCCAAAACGATTATTAATACCATAAATCAATACTCGTATGTGGTAGCCAGTAAAGACAAGGCATTCCGAAAAGCATTAATTGAATCGGACGTTTTGCTTCCAGACGGAGTGGGAATTGTTTTTGCATTTAAATTTTTAAAAGGTGAAAATATAAAGAAAATTGCAGGTGCCGACTTGCATTATTACCTTTTAAATAGCTTAAATCAAAATTCTGGTAGTTGTTTTTATTTAGGATCTGCTGAGGAAACCTTAATTAAAATAGAAAACCGGATTTTGGCAGAATACCCTAATATTCGGGTAGGTTATTATTCTCCTCCTTATAAGACAGATTTCAATAATTTTGATAACGATGCAATGGTGAATGCCATAAACACTTTTAGACCAGATGTGTTATTTGTTGGGATGACTGCGCCAAAGCAGGAAAAGTGGGTGCATTATAATAAAAGTAGAATTGAAGCAAAAGTTATTTGTTCTATAGGTGGAGCGTTTGATTTTTTTGCGGGTACTGTAAACCGTCCTGGTAAATTTTGGATTAATCTGTGTTTAGAATGGTTCATTAGAATGATGAAAGAACCAGGTAGAATGTGGAGGAGATATCTGTATTATGGCCCTGTTTTTATGTTTTTAATAATCAAACAAAAATTTCAGGATAAATAAAAGGCAGGTAATTAATTGAATTTATTTTGGCAAAAATAAGTAAAACAAACGGTAGATAATTAGCTTAAACCAGCCTTATTATCTACCGTTTAAATTTTATTTAATGGTGGTACTTCACCAATTTCCTTTTACTTCTTCGTACACCTTCCGGATTCCTTCTTCTAAAGAGATTTTAGCTTTCCATCCAAAATTATTTAATTTAGATACATCCATTAATTTGCGGGGTGTACCATCAGGCTTACTAGTATCTGTTTTAATTTCACCTTCATAGCCTACTATCTTCTGAATAAGCCGGGCTAAATCCAGAATAGAAATATCTTCTCCCACGCCTATGTTAACCAAACCGGGTTCATTATAATTTTGCATGAGATAAAAACAGGCATCTGCCAGATCATCTACGTGCAAAAACTCCCGCATGGGTTTACCAGTGCCCCAAATAGTTACTGATGGAGCATTTTCTTCTTTAGCTGTAATAATCTTGCGCAACAATGCGGGTAATACGTGTGAGTTTTGCAGGTCGTAATTATCATTAGGACCATACAGATTAGTCGGCATTACCGAAATAAAGTTACAACCGTATTGGGTACGATAGGCATCGCACAATTTAATACCAGCTATTTTGGCAATGGCATATGCTTCGTTGGTGGGTTCTAGTTCGCCGGTTAATAAGTACTCTTCTTTTAAAGGCTGGGGTGCTAATTTCGGGTAAATACAAGATGAGCCTAAAAACAGCAGCTTTTTAACTTTATTTAAATAAGCAGCGTGTATTACGTTGCTTTGGATCATGAGATTATCGTACAGAAATTCTGCCGGGTAAGTATTATTTGCCACAATACCGCCCACTTTGGCCGCTGCCAGAAAAACATAATCTGGTTGATGCGTAGCAATAAAATCATTAACCTGTACCTGGTTGCGGAGATCTACCTCTGTAGAGGTGCTGGTAATGATATTGAAATAACCTTCTTTTTCTAATTTCCGGAGTATAGCGGAGCCAACCATGCCTCGGTGGCCGGCTATATAAATTTTATTGTTAGGTTGCATTTATTCAAATTGGTTCTTTACGCGATAGCCTGCTTCCTGTAGCATCTTTTCCTGGGCAAAATGGTTTAGGTCGGCTTCCATCATTTCTTTTACTAATGCGGGTAAATCGTATTTAGGTTGCCAGCCTAATTGGGTCATGGATTTAGTAGGGTCACCGATAAGCAAGTCTACCTCTGTTGGCCGGAAGTAACGCGGATCAACGGCAACTATTTCTTTTCCGGTTTCTAAGATATAATCCGGATTGGTGCAGGACTTGACAATGCCTTTTTCATGTACACCTTCCCCGGTAAACTCCAACTGAATGCCGGCTTCGGCAAAAGCCATTTTTACAAAATCCCGTACGGTAGTGGTAACCCCGGTGGCAATGACGTAATCTTCCGGTTTTTCTTGCTGTAATATCAAATACATGGCTTCTACGTAATCTTTGGCGTGACCCCAATCCCGGCGGGCGTCCAGGTTGCCCAGGAACAGCTTATCTTGTAAACCCATGGCAATTTTAGCCGCTCCCCGGGTAATTTTGCGGGTTACAAAAGTTTCGCCTCTTAAGGGGCTTTCATGGTTAAACAGAATGCCATTACAAGCATACATGTTGTAAGCTTCCCGGTAGTTTACCGTTATCCAATAGGCATATAGTTTCGCAACGGCGTAAGGGGAACGGGGGTAAAAAGGTGTTGTTTCGGATTGAGGTACGGCCTGTACTAAACCGTATAACTCCGAAGTAGAAGCCTGGTAAATTTTGGTTTTTTCGGTTAAACCTAATAATCGTACCGCCTCTAAAATCCGTAGCGTGCCGATGCCATCGGCATTAGCGGTATACTCCGGCGTATCGAAGCTTACTTTCACATGGCTCATAGCTCCCAGGTTATAGATCTCATCCGGTTGTACCTGCTGTATGATTCGGATGATATTGGTAGAGTCGCTTAAATCGCCGTAATGCAACTTAAAGCGTATATTTTCTTCGTGCGGATCCTGGTACAAATGGTCAATGCGATCGGTGTTGAATAAGGAACTCCTGCGTTTGATACCGTGTACCTCGTACCCTTTTTCTAATAGCAGATCAGCTAAATAAGCTCCATCCTGACCCGTAATACCTGTAATTAAGGCCTTTTTCATTAATGTAATTAGTTTATGGATTGATAATGGGGTAATCTCCTAAATGTATCTTTATAAAGTAGGCTATAGGAGTAGCCTTTACTTGATTTCAAAATTACTTTTTATAATTAGAGGATTAAAATAAAAGATTCTTTTTGTTCTCCTAAGTAGAGTCGCTTGCAATAACTAATCCTGCTCTTAGATAATTTAGTAGAAGTTATTTAGTTGTAATCTATAATAATTTAAAAAATATTTTTTGAAACCGTAGGTAACAATTCTCCTGATCATAGAATTTAAAGAAACAAGAAATTATTTAATCCAATAGATTCCTTACTCACCACTTGGATTAAGCTATTTTTAAAACAAGTACGTGATTTTACTGAATATATATGTTTTTAAAAATTACATGTATTCAGTTTACATCGAAATTTGTATTAATTAAATATTAGCTATATTTTTTATATTAGTTCTACATTTAAAAAATTCAATTGTAAATAGAAGTAATATTTTTATAACTTAACTAAACTAAGTATTTATTGAATGAATAATAAGATTAAGTAAATATAAATTTTAAATTATTTAAAAATGTATGGGTTTATCTTAAATCTTTTTATATTTGTTTACTCTCATAATAATACAAGATCCTTCACATACATCTTTTGCGGTATTAAATAGAATAGGATTTGCCTATGACACAGAAATACAACACTTATTTTAAATGGGTTAACCTATTTATTGATTATTTAATCTTGAATGGCGCACTTCTGTTTGCTGTTGCTCTAGATAGTAATATTCCTCTGGCAAGTCCAATTTCTGAAGGTTATAAACTGGAATTTTTATTATTAAACTTGTGCTGGTTTTACTGTGCTAGATTATTTGGGTTGTATAGTAATATTTTAAATCGGAGTGCCCTTTCTACCATGAAGGCTACTATTTTAGCTTTAGTAGTATATGTTATGGTTATTTATGTACTAAATCTTGCTTTTCCTTCTCTAGTTCTAACTTTTTCTTCATTATCTTTTTTTCAGGTATTATTTGCCATTTTATTACCTACCTGGAAGTTTTACTTTCTGGCTTTAAGAAGAGCTAACCGCAAATTTGGGGTAGATTGTACGCAAGTGGTTGTTTTGGGGGCTAGCCGGGCGGGGGTAGAGATAAGCAAATTTTTTAATTCTAATCCGCAGTTAGGTTATAAAGTAGAAGGTATTTTTGATGATACGGCTGCGGGAGTAGTTGATGGGCAAACTATTTTGGGTACGGTAGCGGATTGTTTTAATTACATGAAAGCTACAGGTATATCGGAGGTTTATTGTGCGTTGCCCAATAAAGAAGTTTGCCGGATAAAAGCATTAATGCAAGAGGCCGACAAGCAAATGGTGCGTTTTAGAGTAATGCCCGATATTAATGACTTTATTGAACTTAATGTGTATACGGGTAAAAACGGGAAATTTCCGGTGCTGGCCCCGCGTGTTGAGCCTCTGGAGAACAAGTTTAATGAAATCCGGAAACGTTTATTTGATGTTTCTTTTTCGTTGTTAGTTGTGGTTTTTTTACTGAGTTGGTTAATTCCTTTGTTGGGTTTAATTATTAAATGGAATTCAGCAGGGCCGGTTTTCTTTAAGCAGTTACGTTCGGGGAAAGATAATAAGCCTTTTTTCTGTTTTAAGTTTAGAACCATGACGGTAAATGCGGAAGCTGATAATAAACAAACGCAGAAAAATGACGCCCGGGTAACGAAAGTAGGTGCCTTTCTCCGGAAGACCAGTATAGATGAGTTGCCGCAATTTATTAACGTATTGTTAGGGGATATGTCGGTAGTAGGTCCGCGGCCGCACATGCTGAAACATACCGAAGATTATTCTGTATTAATCGACAAATACATGGTGCGCCAGTTTTTAACTCCCGGTATTACGGGCTGGGCTCAGGTAAACGGCTTTAGAGGCGAAACCAAAGAAACTGAAGCCATGTCGAAGCGGGTGGAAGCGGATCTTTGGTATCTGGAGAATTGGTCTTTATTGCTGGATATTAGAATTGTGTTTTTAACAATATGGCAGGCAATTAAAGGAAACGAAAACGCGTATTAGTTACTGCAGGTAAAAGTTTAATCTTTAAATATTAGTAGCCAGGTAGGTTAGCAAGGATAAAATGCAAATGGTTAACACGTAGTAAAATTTTCTTTCTGTTAAAACCTTTTTGCACGTATTCGTAAAAGATGCTAGTACAAGTCCAGAAATTGCCCCTACTATTCCAAATAAAACTAGTTCAATTAATCCCATTTTTAAATTTTACTTTCTTCTGCTTACTGCCAAACAAACTTATGGTTACGAAGAATAGATGATTTTGTTCCGCAAGAATCAAAAAAGGTCTTCTTTTGTAAATTTTAATATTCTAATATAGGGGAGAATAATGGTGCTGCCTGCTTTTAATTGGTAAATACCGGCAAATGGGACAAGATACTTAAATAAGTCTTATTTAAAGCTTAGAAAAACACCAATCAATCGAATTTAGATAAGATGCAGAAGTGCCATTTACAATATACGGTTTATTAGTAGCTACCCCAATAAGATCAAAGTCATCGACCTTATTGGGGTAGTTGTTGAGGAGTAATATTAGCACTTAAACTATTTTAAAAATTTATTAAAAACTACGGCAGCGGCATGCGGTAAATGGTGTAGGGCGAGGTGCGTTTATTTTGGCCTTCGTTGTAGTCTGGTTGTTTGTTGATTTGGGAACAACTAATGTACAAGTGCCCGTCCGAGGAGAGCGAGTAACTATCGGGCCAGATGAGCCGGTCGTCTTTCATAATGGTTTTCATTTCCAGATCAGGAGTTATTTGTACCATCGCGTAATTTTGATAATCGCCGAGATATAAATTGCCGTCCGGGTCAAAGATCATGCCGTCGGTAGTGGTAAAGCGGCCGAGGTCTTGCACGTGAGTTCCCAATTCTGTTTCGCTCAGGTCGGGGTTGCGCAAGCATTCTGTTGAAATGCGGTACAATTTATTATCCGTTAACGGTTTGTAGTACAGCCATTCACCATCCGGCGAAAGGGCAATGCCATCGGAGTGAATGTGCACGGGTTCGCCTTGTTTTTTAAATTCTTTGCCATCTACCAGTAAAGTAAACTCCGGATCTTGTTTTACAGAGTAATGGTTTTGCAAGAGTTGCCGCGCTTTTCCGGTTTGTAAATCTACCACTACCAGGCCGCCTTCGTTGGAATTTGTTAAATAGGCTATTTGCCTTTGCGTATCTACCCGCACATCGTTAATGTAGCTTTTATCGCTGAGTACGCCTTCAAAAGTATAAACGCGTTCAATGGTATCGGTGGCCAGGTTAAACTTTACCAGTTTATAACTTCGCTCGTACACCTGCTCCATGTTCGGGCAGGCCGGGTCAACTACCCACAGAAAATTATCAGCATCAATGTACACGGCTTGCACGCAAACCCACTTGTTTTTACCATCGTCGCCGGGTTGCCAGTTGTTCATTTCTTCGTTGGGGTAAGGTTTTACCTGATTATCCGGGAGCACTTCTACTACGCTGTATTTATACGGGCCGGGCCACAAGGGGTAATTGGTAAATAATCGGCCATCGCGGGAAATGGCTACTCCGGTAAGCTGGTAAGTGTCGTCGGCGAATAAAAGCTCCAGACTGGTATTATGAACTTCCATGGTATAAGCAAGTAATTAGGTTCCTGATCTAGTTTTAGTAAACGTATACCGGTCTGGCGCAAACCTGGTTTTAAAAAGTTATGACGGATGCTGGTAGGATAGGAGCAATCCGGAATTTACAGATGGCAAAAAGAAGAATTTTTAAAAAATGAAAGATTAGGGTTTGCCGAAAAGAACAACTGCTGAAAATATCCGTTTATTTGTACTTTTACCGGAAACAAGGCCGTCCGAATTATTTTGATTTTTCAAAAATAGAATTTTTTAAAATTTTGCTCTGTATTTAATAGTAAGGGGTTAATTGCCTGCCGGCATTAAGTAAAGAGCGAAAGAACTATTCCTGAACTTGCATGAAAAAAAAGATTTTAATTACCGGTTCCAACGGTTTGCTGGGGCAAAAGCTGGTAAACTTATTATTGCCCAATGCCGATGTAGAATTGCTCGCAACCAGCCGGGGTGAAAACAAATTAGCGGCAGTATATCCGCAGCTAACTTTTGTTTCTTTAGATGTTACCAACCCCGACGAAGTACAACAGGTAGTAGCCACGCACCAGCCCACGCATATTATTCATACGGCCGCCATGACCAACGTAGATGAATGCGAAGTAAACCGGGATGCTTGCTGGAAACTAAACGTAGATGCCGTAGCCTATCTGGTGAAAGCTGCCGAAGAAAACAACGTGCATTTCACGCATCTTTCTACCGACTTTATTTTTGATGGCTCAGCCGGACCCTACGACGAAGAAGCTGCCGCTAACCCCATAAGTTACTACGGCGAAAGTAAACTGGCCGCCGAAGAGTTAGTAAAACAAAGCAGCGCCAGCTGGGCCATTGTGCGTACGGTGCTTGTGTACGGCATTGTGCACGATTACGGCCGCTCTAACATTGTGCTCTGGGTTAAAAATAGCCTGGAAAGCAAAAAGCCCATTAAAGTGGTAGATGACCAGTTCCGGACGCCTACCTTGGCCGAAGATTTAGCTTTGGGTTGCTGGCTAATCGCCGACCAGGATGCCGAAGGCGTTTTTAATATCTCGAGTAAAGAATTAGTAACGCCCTACGACATGGCCTTGCAGGTAGCCGATTATTTTAAACTGGATACCTCGTACATTACCCGCGCCGATGCCAGTAGCTTTACACAAACCGCCAAGCGCCCGGCCCGCACCGGCTTTATAATAACCAAAGCCGAAGAACAATTAGGCTTCCGGCCCCATACATTTACAGAAGGCATTGCGGTGGTAGCGAGTCAGCTTCCTTTATCTTAGATTAATTAAAAAAGCAGAATTTTAAAAAATCTTAATTTCTATGACTTGGATGCACTTTTAAAAAATGGCCATGTTCCAAAATAAACATGTTCCAGAACAAATAAAAAGATCCGGAACCGTGTTAATCAGATTTAATATTTCTGGTTAATCAAAGTAGCCGAAAATAATTTTTAGATAGCATCAGAGGTGGTTATCCAGTTAAACACAGATAGCTGCCTCTATTTTTAATAATATAGGGTTTTATTCTTTATGAAAGGCATAGAACGTTGGCTTCGGAATTATTTTCATTTTAACCGGCAAGAAACCAGCGGCTTTATTCTTTTAATTTTCGGACTGATAGTAATTGTGTGTTTGCCCTATTTCTGGCCAAATCGCCAACCGGCTTACGATCCTACGCTAGACAGGCAAATCCTCGACAGCCTGGCGGCGCAACTAAAAACCAGCCCTTACGAAAACAGAAATTACGCGTACAATCGACCAAACCGCAAAGCAGCACCGGTAAAACCTATTCCGCCGGAATTACTGCAGCCCTTCGACCCGAATAGCTTAACCCAAGCCCAATGGGAAAAATTTGGCTTGCCCTCGTATGTAGCCAAACGTTTGCTTACCTACCGCGATAAAGCCCAAGGGTTTAAATACAAAGATCAGATTAAACGCATCTACGGGTTTCCGCCGGAGCTGTATGCGCAACTAGAGCCCTACATAACTTTACCGGAAAGCCGACCCAACCAATCGTACGCCGATGCGCGCGAAAGAGCCAGTGCTTACCCCACGTACGCCAACAAACCCCGCACTGCTTATTCCCGCGAACGCAACCGCCTGCAACCTTTTGATATAAATACCGCCGATACTACCCAATTAAAAAAGCTGCGCGGCATTGGTACCAAGCTGGCTGCCCGCATTGTGAAGTTTCGCGATAAATTAGGCGGTTTTAAAAGCGTAGATCAACTGCAGGAAGTATATGGTTTACCGCCCGAAATGGTAGATAGTTTAAGAAAATACACGTTTGTGGGCGACACTTTTGTAGGTATTCGCTTAAATATAAATTCCGCTACCGTAGACCAGTTGCAGCAGCACCCGTACTTAGGATATAAACTTGCCCGACACATTGTGGCTTATCGTACGCAGCACGGCCCTTTTGTTTCGCTGGAAGATCTGCGTAAAATAAAAACCATCGACGAAGCTACCTTTCAGAAGGTGAAGCCTTACCTTACTTTGTAATTTAAAGCTTTAGCGCCTATTTTGGGCCGGAACTATATCGGTTAACTGCCCGTAAAATCCATTTTTTTAAATTTTTGTTTTTTCCGTACCTGCCAGAAAGCTGATTGCCCGAATATCAGGATGCTCCTCGAAAAACTATTTACCATTTACGTGTATTTTCAAACTTTACTCTGTGGCTGCTCTATGGACCGCAAACAAGCGGGTTTTCAGGTGAACGAGCCCAGATACCGGGTGCAGAAAATTGGCCGCATGCATAAAAAGGAAATAAAGGAAAGTTCGGGTTTAGAGTTAGCGCCCGATAGTACCACCTTCTGGACGCACGCCGATAGCGGTAATCCGCCGGTAATTTACCAGATAGATTCCAAAGGGCATTTGCTTAACTCTTATAACATTCCGCATACTACTAACCTGGATTGGGAAGATGTCGCGAAAGATGACCAGGGTAATTTGTACATCGGCGACTTTGGTAATAACAGCAATACCCGAAAAAATTTGCGCATCTACCGCGTTAAAGAAGACAACTTCACGCAAGTAGATACGATTTCTTTTTCCTATCCTGACCAGAAAGCTTTTCCGCCTGCTCAATCCAAAAGAAATTTTAATTGTGAGGCTTTCTTTTACTTTCAAGGTAAGTTGTACTTGTTTTCGAAAAACTATGGTACCCGGGATTGGGTAAAGATGTATAGCATACCCGCACAACCGGGCGCTTATACCGCTAACCTGGTCGATAGTTTAAAAATAGCTTCCCGGATTACTGCCGCCGATATTAGCCCCGATGGCAAAACCATTGCGTTGCTGGGTTACGGCAATTTGTACCTCTACCAATCCGATAGTACCGGTAAATTCTTCGCGGGTAAAAGAAACTGTTTAGCTCTTCCAAAATCGGGGCAAGCCGAAGCTGTAATTTTTAAAAATAATCAGGATTTAATTTTTACGAACGAGGGCGGTAAAATCTTTCGGGCAATAAAAAAGTAGAAATGCAGCCATCCGATTTGGGTAAGTTAATCGGGGCAATCGGCCGGTTCTTTTCGTAGCAATTCCTGATTTTGCTTCCTGCTACAAACTCTTTTGCTACTCATTTGTTGTTTTCGCGTACGCATTACCTGTATTACCATAATTAAAATTTTATGCACGAAACCATTTTAGTTAGCGGCGCTACGGGCACCGTGGGTACCGAATTAATTGAAGCTTTATCTTCGGAGAATGTACGCGTCCGGGCCGGAGTGCACTCTATCATAAAAGGCGACCGTTTCCGGGTTTTCCCGAATGTTGATTTAGTAGAAATAGATTTTGCCCGGCCGGAAACGCTGCGTGTAGCTTATACCGGAGTTACCCGCGTTTTTCAGATAACCCCTTTTGTCGAGAACCAGGTAGAAATAGAAAAACAGTTGGTTGATATGGCCAAAGAAGTTGGGGTTAAACAAATCGTAAAACTATCAGCCAGCGGCGCTGATGCAGAACCGGGTATTCAGATGGGCCGTTGGCACCACCAGGGCGAGCAGTATTTACAAAACTCGGGCATCCCTTTTACTATTCTGCGGCCCACTTCTTTTATGCAAAATTTTATTACCTACGAGGGCGCCTCTATTCTGCAGGAAGGTAAAATTTACCAACCCCTGGGTACGGGCAAAGTAAGTTACATCGATGCCAACGATATTGCAGCCGTAGCTCAAGTAGTATTAACTCAACCCAATTATTATGGTCGTATTCTAGACATATCCGGGCCGGAAGCTATTTCGGTAGAGGAAGTAGCCGCTATACTATCGCGGGTAAGTGGGCGAACCATTACCTACGTAGATGTGCCCGAAGAAGCCGCCCGGCAAGCCATGAGCAGCCACCATATGCCAGAATGGATGATAAACGCCATGCTGGAACTTAACCAAACTTTAAAAGCCGGTTATGGCGCCAATGTAACCAACACCGTAGCGCAAATTACCGGTCGGCCAGCCCGAACTTTTACCGAATTTGCCCAGAATAATGCTCATTGCTTTATTCCGGAATAAGGCCGAAAGATAAGGTTGAGGTTGATTTCTAAAAATTAAAAAATTTAAAAAACAGTCGGCTCTCTTGCGAGAAGGGCTGTTTTTTTATAATCGGGGAACAATAGTTAATTTAGCGGTAATTTTAAAAATTTAATTTAATCATCTGGATTATAGATACTTAATTAGGGTGTAAACTTTTAACTTTTAACCTTAATCCGGTTTTCTTATCTTTGTTTAAGGATGGAAAACTTTGTTGTATCGGCTCGTAAATACCGGCCCGCTACCTTCGACAGTGTAGTAGGGCAGCACCACATTACTACTACGCTTAAAAATGCCATAACCAGCAATCACCTGGCGCAGGCCTTTTTGTTTTGCGGACCCCGCGGAGTGGGTAAAACTACCTGTGCCCGTATTTTGGCGAAAACCATCAACTGCCAGAACTTAACGCCGCAAACCGAAGCTTGTAATGTATGCGAATCGTGCCGGAGCTTTAACAACAATGCCTCGTTTAATGTGCACGAGCTCGATGCGGCTTCTAATAACTCCGTAGAAGATATCCGGAGTTTAGTGGAACAGGTACGTTACGCGCCCCAAACCGGTAAGTATAAAATATACATTATCGATGAGGTGCACATGCTCTCCAACTCGGCTTTTAATGCTTTTTTGAAAACGCTGGAAGAGCCGCCGTCTTACGCTATTTTTATTCTGGCTACTACGGAGCGCCACAAAATTATTCCTACTATTTTATCGCGCTGCCAGATTTTTGATTTTAACCGTATCCGGATTGAGGATATGGTGAAGCATCTGGGTTCTATTGCGGCCAAAGAAGATATTTCGGCGGAAGATGATGCTTTACATTTAATTGCCCAAAAGGCGGATGGCGCTCTACGCGATGCGCTTTCTATCTTCGACCAGATGGTAACTTTTTCGGGTAATCAAATTACCTACAAGGCTACCGTCGAAAACCTGCACATTCTCGATTACGATTATTATTTTAGATTAACCGATTTTTTCCTGGCGGGTAACTTGCCGGGTACTTTGCTGTTATTCGACGAAATTTTAAAAAATGGTTTCGATGCCCACAATTTTGTGCTGGGTATTGGCGAGCATTTCCGGAATTTATTGGTTTGCAAAGATGCCGTAACGGTACAGTTACTGGAGGTATCGGAAAATATTAAAACTAAATACGCGCAACAAGCCCAGAAAGCTTCTTTATCTTTATTGCTGTCGGGGCTGAATATTGTGGCGGCTTGCGACCAAAATTTTAAAAATAGCAAGAACCAGCGCCTGCACGTAGAGCTATGCCTCATGAAACTGGTGCATTTGCCTTCCGCTGTTTCTTTTGCAAAAGACTTCTCCCAAAACGGCGACGTCAAAAAAAAAACTAGCATAGAATCTAATTCCGGGGTAAATGGTACTGCAGCGCCAATTCAAAGTGCGCCACCGGCTACCGATGGGCAAAAAACAACACCTGCTCCTGCCGTAAATGGAAATGGTGTTGTACCGGCATCCGCGCCTAGCAACGGAAACGCCGTTCCCAAACCCGAAGCTACTCCGGTTACTTCCGATACGGCCATTAATAAATTGCCGCCGGTACCTACCGTACCTTTGCCAACCCCTAAAGTACCCGAAGACCAGTTTACCGAGCAGCCATTTGTTCGGCCTGCCGCCCCGGTAGCACCGGCCAAGAAAATTGTAAAAATGCCCAGCCTGAGCGATATTAAAGCAAAGGTGCAGAGTCCGGTTACTACCAGTACCACAACGGTAATAGCCGAGGAAGAAGAACCGGAAACTTACGCCAACGGCAGTGTACAACCAGTAAACCAGTTTGAGTTCGAAACCGTCTGGAACCAATTGAAGGAACAGAAAAGGATCGAAGGTAAAATGTCGGAATACATGATTCTGAACCGGCCGGTACAGATTACATCCGCCAACATAATTGAGTTAGCCGTAGAAAATCACGTGCAGATCGAGCAGTTTAATTCATTCAGGGCTGAGTTTCTGGCCGCTTTACGAAACCGGCTGCGCAATAACCGCATCAACGTGAAAATAGAAGTAAAAACCCAGGAAGAAGGAGTGAAGCTGTACACTTCCATTGATAAGTACAATTACCTCGCCGAGCGTTATCCCATCTTGCCAGAAATTAAAAAACGACTGGGTCTGGATACTTCTTTTTAAATTTTTCTTCTAACCCCTCCGCCCTAAAGGGCACCTCCCCTAAAAACAGGGGAGGAGATGCCAGTAAGGCTGCGCAGAAAAGCTTGTATCTATTATTTACTCCAAAGTATAATCGTATACTAATGTTTAAGATGGTACGTTGAAAATGGCAGTTTGTATAGTTAATCTAGATCATCTGAATAAGTTTAATAAAATAGCTTTCTTGTAAAACGGAAAACCAGCATCTCCTCCCCTGTTTTTAGGGGAGGTGCCCTTTAGGGCGGAGGGGTTAAATATTTACCCGGTATCATCGTTATCTGATAACCCGGAATTGCATTATATTTAAATCATCAAGTTCTGCAAGCCATTACATCTTCTATTTAAAAAATGAAAAAAATCGCCTATTTCTGGTTGGTAGCCGCCATATTGGCTTTTCCCCAATGTAAAACCACCAGCCAGCAAACTTCTGCTCCGGTTAGCACCATCGCTCCGGATAATGCTACCCCCAAAGAAAAAGAATATTCCTACACCACTGCTCCCGGCGATTCGTTAAAAGCGCGTATTTATAAGCTGGAAAATGGTTTAACGGTGTATTTAACCGATTACAAAGACGCACCTCGTATTCAGACGTACATTGCCGTACGGGCGGGTAGCAAAAACGACCCAGCTACGGCTACCGGTCTGGCGCATTACCTGGAACACATGGTTTTTAAAGGTACTTCGCGGTTGGGTTCCCTGGATTACGCAAAGGAAAAAGCAGAACTAGATAAAATTGAACAACTCTACGAATTGTACCGCACCAAGAAAGAGGCTGCGGAGCGTAAGAAAATATACCACCAGATTGATAGCGTATCCGGGGTAGCGGCTAAGTTTGCCATTGCCAACGAGTACGATAAAATATTGGGCGCCATTGGCGCCAGCGGGTCTAATGCCTACACGTCGGTAGAGCAAACGGTATACACCGGCGATATCCCTTCTAACCAATTAGAGAAATGGGCGATGGTAGAAGCCGAACGTTTTGGTGAACTGGTTCCCCGCTTATTTCACACCGAGCTGGAAGCCGTGTACGAAGAAAAAAACCGTACCCTGGATAGTGATGGGCAAAAAGTATTTACCGCCATGCTCGAAGGTTTATTCCCGACGCACCAGTACGGCACCCAAACCACCATTGGTACCATTGAGCACCTGAAAAACCCATCCATCACCGAAATTAAAAAATATTTCGATACGTATTACGTGCCTAACAACATGGCCATTGCCATGAGCGGCGACCTGGACCCGGATCAAACTATTCGGGTAATTGATAAGTATTTCGGTAAGTTAAAGCCTAAACCTTTACCTAACTACAACCCACCCGCTGAAGCGCCTATTGCCAATCCAGTAACGAAAGAAGTATTGGGGCCAAATGCCGAAAGCGTGATGTTAGGTTTCCGTTTCCCGGGCGTAACTACCCGCGAAGCGTTAGTTTTAAAAATGATCAGCCAGATTTTGTCTAATGGCCAGGCGGGACTGATCGACTTAAATTTAAACCAGAAACAAGCCGTACTGGAAGCTTCTTCGTTTGATTATACCATGAACGATTACTCGGCGCATTTGCTGTCGGGTAATCCGCGAGAAGGACAAACTTTAGATCAGGTGAAGAATTTACTACTGGGCCAAATTGATTTTGTAAAGCAAGGCAAATTTGAAGATTGGCTCATTCCGGCAGTAGTAAACAACGCCAAAATGGCCTTAATGAAATCGTACGAAAGCAACGAAGCCCGCGCCGATGCTTTTGTAAGTGCTTTCACGGCGCGCCAGGATTGGAAAGACTATGTAAACCGGTTTAATGAATTTTCCGGTATCACGAAGCAGGAAGTAGTAGATGTAGCTAATAAGTTTTACCGAGATAACTACGTGGTGGTCTACAAACGCCTCGGCAAAGACCCCAATATGCAAAAAGTAGAAAAACCGGCTATTACCCCGGTTGCCGTGAACCGCGAAGCACAGTCTGAATTTTATATGCAAGTAATGGCCGCTCCCGCTACCGAGTTGCAACCTGTGTTTGTGGATTATAAAAAAGACATTACCGAAGCAAAGCTAAAGCAGAACATTCCGCTGTATTACACCCGCAACAAAGAAAACGGCTTGTTTAATTTGTATTACGTGCTGGAAACCGGCACTAACAATAATTTAAAATTAGGGCTCGCAGTAAATTATTTAAAATACTTAGGCACCGATAAATACAGCGCCGAAGAACTGCAAAAAGAGTTTTACAAACTGGGCTGTTCTTTCGATGTGTTTTCGTCACAGGAGCAGGTGTATGTGAGTTTGTCAGGGTTAGATGCCAGCTTTGAAAAAGGCGTAACCTTGTTCGAAAGTGTGCTGCAAAATGCCAAACCCGATCAGCAAGCTTTATCGGACTTAATAGCCGGAATTTTAAAAGAACGGGCGGATGCCAAACGGAGTAAAAACACCATCCACAGCGTGGCTATGGTTAATTACGCTAAGTACGGTCCTAAAAACCCGTTCACCAATATTATTCCGGAAAGTCAGCTTAAAGAAATCAATCCGCAGGAGTTAGTCGCTATTATTAAAAGCATCCCGACCTATGAGCACCATGTGTTGTATTACGGGCCAAGGGCAGCCGAAAACTTAACGACTGTTTTAAATGCCAGCCATATTGTACCAGCTAAACTAAAGCCCGTACCACCGCTAAAAGTATTTCAGGAGCAGGATATTACCAGCCGCCAGGTTTACTGGACCGATTACAACATGGTGCAAGCCGAGCTGATATTCTTAACCAAGTCGTTTAATTTTGATGCGAAGCAAGTGCCTACTATTACGTTGTATAACGAGTACTTTGGCGGAAATATGGGCTCCATTGTATTTCAGGAACTGCGTGAATCTAAGGCGTTGGCTTACTCGGCAAGCTCCCGGTACGCGAATGCCAGCCGGAAAGACCGGGCAAATTATATTTTATCCTACATCGGTACGCAATCCGATAAGTTGCCCGAAGCCATGGAAGGCATGCAGCTCTTACTCAACGATATGCCCCAGGCCGAAGCCAACTTTGCCAACGCCAAAGAAAGTATCCGCAACAGCATTGCCACCGAGCGCATTACCAAGTCCGATATCTTATTCGACTACGAACGGGCCAAACGCTTAGGCATTGACTACGATATCCGGCAGCAGGTATACCAGAATATAAACGCCATGACCTTTGACGACATGAAGAAGTTTCAGCAGCAATTCGTGAAAGGGCAGAACCAGATAATTCTGGTGATCGGCTCCAAGGACCGGTTAAATTTTAAGGAATTAAGTAAATATGGAAAAGTAAAGCAGTTAAGCTTAAAAGAACTGTTCGGGTATTAACCGACTAGTTAAAACATAAAAAGGGGTTGATAATGAATTATTATCAACCCCTTTTTATGTTAGCTTACATCTGACTGGTCGCTGCTACTTTTACCAGGTAAAAGTTTAAATCACTAGAAAGGCGTTTATTGATTATAACAGTGGTATAAATTAAAAAATATTAAATTTTTAAAAATTTAGCTTATTGGTTAGCTGCCAAACGTTGCCGCAACACTTCAAACAAAACAATGCCACTGGCTACCGAAACGTTAAGCGAACCAATCTGACCCGCCATAGGTATTTTTACCCGAACATCTGCTTTTTTTAAATATTCCGGCGAAATGCCGTCTTCTTCGCTGCCCATCAGAATAGCGGTTGGACCGGTAAAATCAATTTTTTCGGTAAGGTTCTGCTCGGCTTTTTCGGTGCAGGCCACAATTTGCATTCCGGATTGTTGTAGGAAAGTAATGGTGTCTTTTAAATTAGTTTCCCGGCAAACCGGTATAATATTTAAAGCTCCCGCCGAAGTTTTTAGAGCATCGCCGTTAATTTGAGCAGCCCCCCGGTTCGGGATCACAATCGCATCCACGCCCATACATTCGGCATTTCGGGCGATGGAGCCAAAATTACGCACGTCGGTAATCCGGTCTAAAATCAATAACAGCGGAGTTTTTCCTTTTTCGTAAATATCGGCCACAATATTATCCAGAGGCATGTAGGTGATGGCCGATAAAAAAGCCACAGCTCCCTGGTGGTTCTTGCGCGTAAGCGTATCTAGTTTTTCTACGGGTACGGTAGCTACGGGCACCTTCGCCTGATGGGCTAGTTCGGTAATATCTTGCGTAATGCTGTTACGCTGGCCTTTTTGCAGGAATATGCGCTCCAGCACTTTACCGGCGTGTAATGCTTCCAAGATTGGCCGTAAGCCAAAAATCATTTCTATCTTCTCCGATTTCTCCTGCCGGAAGGGGCGGCGTCGGGCATTATCATCCCGATAGTTCCTTTTCTCCATTGATCTACTTGATTATACCAGGCAAATTCATACGCGGCATCGCGCACGAGTTCGTAATGGTTTTGGGTAAAGGTATTGGGTTTTTTTATGAAAATGAATTTTACTTCGGCATTTGGCCCATCATATTGGGGGTAAATCCATTCTTCCCGGTCCCAATCGCGGGTAATGTAAGCCGGCGTGCCAAAAACCAGGTAAATCATACCCCGGTCGGTGAGCCAGCCCGCTTTGTGTGCGGCAAAGTACCGGTTCGCTTTTTCTACCCGGCCGTAATATTCCCGGATTAAACTTTTACCTAAATTTTGATCTTGCCGGGCAATGCCCAACCAAAAAGCATCTACGGCTAATTTAGGATTAGGAGCATCGTACAGGTTTTTGCGCTCTGCGGAGCTGGTAAGGTAAATTAACGGTTCAATTAACTCGGCTGCCGAAGTTAAAGCCGGATACGATCCTTCTTCCACTAACAAAGAGCGGCACCCCGATTGGGTTTCCAGAAGGTATATGCCTGGGGCAGCGAGTTGTACGGGCTCATTCGCCGGAAAAGTAGGCTTGCTCTGCGCTTTAAGGGTAGGCGCTGTGGCCGCATTTTTACGCGACATTGGCGGAATAGCCGGCGTAACCGTTAAAGGAAATTGCCGGGCAGTTACCAGTGTATCTGGCCTGGAAGCTTGGATATAAAAAGTTTGCTGATTATTAATATACGTTTGAAACAGCGGGTATTGCCCCGTTGAATCGAGCAGCAGAAAGTTCTGGTTTTTAGTAGCGGTTGTGAGTGGAATATCCAGCAGGGTTTCCTCCTGCGTAGCCGAAAACTGGGGCAGCCGTAAAGTAATTACCGATGGATACGTGATTTTACTGATGGGTATAGTAAAATCAATCATGGCAGCATCCTGAAGTAGATTTTTTAAATTTTTATCTACCGCCAGCACTGAATCGCGCAGATAAATACTGTTGCGTGTATAATCACGGCTTAAGAAATAAGGAACAGTGGCACCAGGTTTTTGTAGATTACCAATGGTAGTTTTGTTCGTGATTTTAATAAAAACATGTAGGCTATCTGCTTTTGTTTGCAAATCGTAGCTTAAACCGGTATCGGGCAGAAAAGTGTATTTTAATCCGGTACGTGCCGGCATTAACTCCGGAGAACAAGCCGAAATAAAAATCACCAGAACTAACAACGGCTGCATCTGGGACAAGAACCGGCGCTTGGACTTAAAAGTTTTTCGCTTTAAGAAAGATGAAAAAAGTAAATGCATGCTTTCTTTTTTAAGGAAATAAATTTGTAAAAAATAAAAATTTTAAAAAAAACGCCCTACTGGACCAACCTTTTACTATTAACGAGATAAAGAGAAAGCCGGTATATTTACCGGCTTTCTCTTATTACAATTAAGTTTTAACGTACTTACTGATTACCGCCATAGTAGCGCATAAAAGTTTGTTCCATTTTACCCGCCCGATCGTTCAAACCAAGAGCGCGGGCTGAGAAAATAAGTTGTTGTAAAGTAATAAAGTTCGTTTGTTGTTCCCGGTCGAATAAACTGCCTTGCTCGGAGTAATAGGCCAGGGCTTTGGCGGTTCGCTGTTCCAGTTTATCCATAATCTCCATTGCCCGCTTTTTATCCCCCACTTTTGATAAGGGTTCAATAAATTGCGGTGTGTAATAGTCGTACGGAATCGATTTATCCGGCATTACTTTAAAGCAATAATCCATTACTTCTTTGGCTTTCGCCGGATTGTTACTGGCCAGGTAAGCACTGGCTAAACGGTAAAACTTATCGCGGGTGTTCGGGGGCAACTGGCTAATGTAACTCTCATCGTAGAAAATGCGGGGGTTATCCAGGTTACGCCACTGGAACTTCTTCATCATGTTGTTAAACATTAAATCTTTCGCTACGTAGCCCTCGTCTTCGGCACTTGGGTTTTTGGCCGGTAAAATGCGGTAAGCTAAACCTTCCAGCTGAAAATACGGCTGCAGGTTCATGAAATCAGAGCTGGAAACCGTAGTAGAAAAGTAAACCGGACGTTTCCAGTTATTGGTAGCTAGAATATCCAGAATGGCCAGGTGTTTCTTTTCCAGTGCCGATTTGCCCACGTTCCAGGTCATTTGATCAACTACCTGGCCTTCGCGTTCTTTCGGTATAATGCCACTCTGCAATACGGCAGCTTTATCTACATCCAGGTAAAAGTTCTTCGTCGGGAACGACATGAATGGCTTACCGGTTTGCGCCTGCACTTGCAAAATTGGGTGGTTTTGTTTTACCAAGGAGATAAACTGCTTTAAATCCATTCCGGCTTTTACCTGCGGCTTTTCTACATAAGGCAAATAGTCGTTGGTACCCTGGCGGTAATTTTCATTTTCCAAGGAAATTGGCAAAGGTTCTGACAGATACGAGCGGCGCTTCATCTGATCCAGGTACCAATCGGTGTTCAGGTAACTTAATACCGCTACCCGCACATCGGTCCGGAAGCCTTCTACTTCCTGGGCATACCAAAGCGGGAAAGTATCGTTATCGCCGTTGGTAAATAAAATAGCGTTGGGTGCGCAGGAGCTCAGTAAATTCTTCGCTGAATCGATGGTGTTGTATTTATCCGAACGGTCATGATCGTCCCAACCTTGCGCCGCCATAATAACTGGCACCGATAAACTGAGCACAGTAGCTACTCCGGCCCGGGTAGTATCTTGTTTTAAAACTTTTTCCAGTAACGAAGCCAAGCCAATAACACCCAAGCCAATCCAGATAGAAAAAGCGTAGAAAGAGCCGGCAAAGGTATAATCCCTTTCGCGGGGTTCGATGGGCGGCTGATTCAGGTAAATGGCAATCGCCACCCCGGTAAAGAAAAACAACAAGCCCACAATAAAGGCGTTTTTTTCGTCTTTGCGAGCATGGAAAAACAAACCAATTAATCCCAGAATAAGGGGCAGCATGTAAAAGTTGTTGCGGGCTTTGCTGTCGGCTACCCGGTTGGGTAAGTTATCGGTGCGTTCTACGGGCCATAAAACCCCGGATTGCTGCACATCGCTATCGCGCCCCACAAAGTTCCAGAGAAAATAGCGCCAGTACATGTGGCCTAACTGGTAGTTAAATAAAAAGGATAAGTTTTGCCCCATGGTGGGTTTTTGGCCCGCCTGAATGTTTACCCATTTTTTATATTCCTGCACGTGCTGCGGCTGCGAACTGTAAATGCGGGGCAGCAGCGCCATGTCTTTCGGGTCGTAAACCGGCTCAATTTTATAATCAGCAATTTCGTATTTGTCTTTACCTTTAATGTAGCGGGGTTCGCCTTCTTTTTGATCAATTACTTCGGCGTTAAATTGCGGGCCATAGAGCAAAGGCCGGTCGCCGTATTGCTCCCGTTTTAAATAAGAAACAAAGCTTACAATATTTTCCGGGTCGTTTTCGTCGATGGTGGGGTCATAAGTCGACCGGATGGGAATAATTAAGTAAGAAGAGTAACCAATTAAAATAAAAACAAAGGAAAGTAAAGCCGTGTTTAAAACGGGTTTCATCCGGCGCTGAGAGTAAGACAAGCCATAAATAATAGCGGCCAAAAATAATATCAAGAAAATAATAATGCCGCTGCCAAAAGGTAAACCAACGCTATTAACAAAGAATACCTCGAAGCGACCCGCCAACGATGGCAAACCCGGAATAATCCCCCATAGTATAATGCCAATGATTAAAGCGCTGGTAACAAAGGTAAATACCACGCCTTTTGTAGACGTTTTTCCCCGGTTGTTTTTATAATAGTAAATAAATGCCAGAGCCGGTACGGCTAATAAGTTTAATAAGTGCACTCCAATGGATAAACCCATCATGTAGGCAATTAAAATTAACCATTTATTGCCGCTGGCTTGGTCGGTTTGCATTTCCCATTTAAGCATGGCCCAAAACACAAAAGCCGTAAAAAAAGACGACATGGCGTATACTTCGGCCTCAACCGCCGAAAACCAGAAGGAATCGGAAAAAGTAAAAGCCAGTGAGCCAATAATACCGCTGCTCAAAATCAACAACGCCTGGCCAAAGGTAGGCTGGCCATCTTCGGATTTTACGAGTATTTTCCGGGCCAGGATGGTAATGCTCCAGAATAAAAACAGCACCGTAGCCGCACTCATTAAACCCGATAAAAAGTTAATTAAAGGCGCTACTTTTAATACGTCGCCGCCGCTGAGTAAAGAAAATACCCGGCCAATTAATAAGAAGAAAGGAGCGCCCGGGGGGTGCGGAACCAATAATTTGTAAGAACAAGCGATAAATTCTCCGGCATCCCAGAAGCTGGCAGTAGGCTCAATAGTTAAACCGTAAACAACAGTGGCAACTAAGAAAACTAACCAACCAACAATGTTATTAATTCTATTAAACTGAATCATAAAGTGTGTTTGAAAGAATCCCCGAAAGTAATAAATTAAGTTTTAAAAAAGAGCAGCAGCGTTAATTTTCAAAAAAATAGCCGGCTTTCCGGGCCGGCTACGTATTAAACTATCTTGCGTTAATTTTATTGTTGCAGAATTAAACGTTTTGTTTCTACCATTTTGTCGTTAATTAACAAACTGTAAAAATAAACGCCCGCCGGTTTATCTGACAAATCAATGGATATATCGGCGACATTGGTGTGGTCACCCAGGGTAATGGTTTGGATTACTTTGCCAATGGTATTCGAAATTTTAATTTTGTAAATATCCCCCGCGGTTTGAGTCAGCGAAATAGTAAACCGGCCTTTCGATGGATTCGGGAACGCGCTGAGTGTAGGCAACATTTTAGGCTTTCCATTATCCGGACTAATGCCATTTTGTACCGGACCTACTCCCAGCAACTGGGTGTTTGCGGCGGTAGTAGCGGTATAGTGCACAAACTTTTTACTCGCGAATGGCTTCAGCAAATAAGAAGTAAAATTGGTTAACCCAAAATGTGACCAGCTATCATAAATTGCTGCCGTGGCCGTTTCGGTAGTATTTGACTTCCAGATGGCAATGTTGGCGGCAGAATGCCCATTCTTCGGAACATCGTCGAACGCTCTTTTACTAGCGTGGCCTGCCAGGCAAGACCC
Organism: Adhaeribacter swui; assembly: GCF_014217805.1. Lineage (NCBI taxonomy): Bacteria > Pseudomonadati > Bacteroidota > Cytophagia > Cytophagales > Hymenobacteraceae > Adhaeribacter > Adhaeribacter swui. The sequence goes on along the minus strand of NZ_CP055156.1, from coordinate 1,215,191 downwards.
CACCATTAAAATTACGATTCCTATTTTCGTAAATGTATTCATATCATATATCTTCTGTGCGTAGCTGCTTTTTTTATTTTAAAAAGCAAATGTACTGGTTACATAAATTTCTGCAAATATTCTGGCGCTTCTTCGGTAAATAAGTTAATTCTAAAGCGCTGATTATGTTTGCTTTAAATAATTAAATGGATTGTGCGATATAAACTAACATAAATATATTAATTTCCACAATTCGCAGGCAAGTTAATTTAAAGTTATTAATAAATGTATTATTTGTAAATATTTATTTTATTGATAGTTATATAAACGTAATGATTCTTTCTGTGCCCCAGTGGTATCCATCAACTTAGAAACTTGATCAGAACTTGTTCCATAAAATGGATGAATACCCCCTGGAATTTCCATAAAATTTAAAATTTTAAAAATTTAATTTTAATAGAGGTAAATAATCTCTTTAAAATTAAAATAACGAAGTTCGTGTTTTATTTGCAGCGCTAACCGGCCGTTTGCATCAATTCCCATTATCTGGCCGGCAGTTTTCTCGCCGTTAATTTCAAAAAAATGAATGCTTTGGTAGCGGTACAGCGTTTGTAAGTATAAAAATTTAAGTTTTTCTAGTTGGCCACTGCGCAGTTCTAAATATCTTTTTTCGAGATTCTCTAATAATTTTTCGGTTACTATAGCCCGGTTAAATTCCTTATTAGTAAGTTTAGCTAAAGAAGTGGCCCGCGGATAATGGAATATTTTCTGGTTAACGTTTAAACCAATTCCGACCACGGAATGTTGTAAAAAAGACCCGCTAACTGTATTTTGAATTAAAATACCCGCTAATTTTTTATCTCCCGCAACAATATCGTTCGGCCATTTTATTTTAATTATTTCGGGTATTATGCTTTGTGCAGTATCCAGCACGGCTAACGATACGCACATGGTTAAGTAAAATTGTTGCGACGTACTTAAAAAAACGGGCTTTAATATTACAGATAAAGTGATATTTTTGTCGGGGTCGGCTTCCCAAGTGTTGCCACGCTGTCCTTGGCCGGCGGTTTGATGATCGGTAACTACGACACAACCTTCGGTGGCTTTATTTTTGACTAATAGTTCAGAAGCAATGGTATTAGTCGAAGGGCAGGCTGGTAAATAAACGAGTTGTTTACCTATAAACAGCGTTTTTGGTGAATATTGGGGCAAATTTTTAATTATTTTTGGTATTTCAAAGGTAAAAATATAAAATGATAAAAAAGAGAATTAAGGAAGAGTCAGACATATTGACAGAAGTAGTTTTAAAAGGCATGCAGGAAAAGAAAGCTTCTGACATAGTAGTGATTGACCTTAAATCGATGAAAAACGCTGTTTCGGATTATTTTGTAATTTGTTCGGCAAATTCAGATACGCAATTAGACGCCATCGCGCGTTCTGTAGAAGAAGAAGTTTCTAAAGCTATTCAGCAGCATCCGTGGCAAAGCGAAGGCCGCACAAATAAAGAATGGATTTTGCTGGATTACGTAGACGTAGTAGTGCATATTTTCCTGAAAGAAAAACGGGAATTTTACGCCTTGGAAGAACTTTGGGGCGATGCTCCCATCCGTCACGTTGAAACAGAAACAGCAAAAGTAGTTTAATCGCAAACAGAACATTTCGCGTAATGAAGTGTTCTTTATTTACTTGTAATTTTAAAATTCATGGCTGACAAGAATTCTAATAAGAAAAAGAAAATAAATTTACCCAACAACCCTCCTCGTCCAACAATGCAGATGTGGGTTTTGGCGGCGCTCGTATTCCTGATTTTTGGAATTGCGTATTTTAACCGGAGCAACTCCACCATTCCGATTAACCAGCAACGTTTTGAAGAAATGATGCTGAGCCGGGATGTGAAAAGCCTGGTGATGGTGAATGGCCGTACAGTAGAAGTATCGCTGAAAGAAGAAGCCTTACAAAACGATAAATATAAATCGGAGCTTACCGGCCGGGGCGTACTGGCCATGGAGCAAGGTCCGCAATACCATTTGCCCATTATTTCGCCGGAAGTTTTTAAAGAAGATTTTGATAAGATTCAGGAAAACGTACCGAAAGAAGAACGTATAGGTTTTGAAATTGAAAACCGTACTGGTTTCACAGATATGTTCGTGAACTGGGGCTTTATTATTATTCTGCTTTTTGGTTTTTGGTTTTTAATGCGCCGCGTTACCAATGGCGCTGGTGGTGGCCAGATCTTCAATATTGGTAAATCCCGGGCTGCTTTGTTTGATGCGGAGAATAAGGTTAAAGTTACTTTTAAAGATGTAGCCGGCCTGGAAGAAGCCAAAGAAGAAATTCAGGAAATTGTAGAATTTTTAAAAAATCCGGCCAAATTCACCATATTGGGCGGTAAAATTCCGAAAGGAGCTTTGCTGGTTGGTCCTCCGGGTACCGGTAAAACCTTGTTAGCGAAAGCGGTTGCCGGCGAAGCCGATGTGCCATTCTTCTCTTTATCGGGCTCTGACTTTGTAGAGATGTTTGTGGGGGTAGGTGCCGCCCGGGTGCGCGACTTATTTAAACAAGCGAAAGCCAAAGCTCCGTGTATTATTTTTATCGATGAGATTGATGCCATTGGTCGTTCGCGGAGCCGCGGACAAGTACCGGGTGGTAACGACGAGCGGGAAAATACGCTAAACTCGTTGCTGGTAGAAATGGATGGTTTTGGTACTGATTCCGGAGTTATTATTCTGGCCGCAACCAACCGCCCTGATACTTTAGACTCCGCTCTGTTACGTCCCGGCCGTTTCGACCGTCAGATTAGCATTGACAAACCTGATATCGTGGGCCGTACCGAAATTTTCCGGGTACACTTAACACCGTTGGCTTTGGCCGAAGACGTAGATCCGAAGAAATTAGCCGCTCAAACGCCTGGCTTTGCCGGAGCTGAGATTGCCAACGTATGTAACGAAGCTGCTTTAATTGCTGCCCGCCGCGACAAGAAAAAAGTAGACTTGCAGGATTTTAATGACGCTATTGACCGGGTAATTGGTGGTTTAGAGAAAAAGAATAAAATTATATCGCCGGAAGAAAAGAAGATTGTGGCTTACCACGAAGCCGGTCACGCGATTGCGGGCTGGTTCCTGGAACACTGCGACCCGTTAGTAAAAGTAAGTATTGTGCCGCGCGGTATTGCCGCTTTAGGTTACGCTCAATATTTACCGAAAGAGCAGTTCTTGTACACTACCGAACAATTAATTGATGAAATGTGCATGGCTTTAGGAGGCCGGGCCGCGGAAGAATTAATTTTTGGTAAAATATCTACCGGTGCGTTAAGCGATTTAGAGCGGATTACCAAAATGGCTTACAGCATCGTTACCATGTACGGCATGAACGAAAAAATTGGTAATGTGTCGTTCTACGACTCCAAGCAATCAGATTATTCTTTTAACAAACCTTATTCTGATGCTACGGCGCAAACCATTGACGATGAAGTACGCCGTATTATTCAGGATGCTTATACCCGCACCAAAGAATTATTAACCAGCAAGATGAACGAGTTGGAAGTGGTAGCCCAGGAGTTGTTGGCAAAAGAAATTCTTTTTCAGAGCGACTTAGAACGGTTGGTGGGTAAACGTCCGTTTGCCGGTTTAACTACGCTGCAAGCGCACATGTCGGGTACCGACCGGAGCCAGACTTTAAGCGAAGTAGAGCAGCAAATTGGCGGCCATGTACACGATAATGGCAACCAGAACGGCCAATCTACCGAAAATAAAAACACTGTTGCCTCGGATAACAGTTCCGAAGAAAAAAAGCAGGAACCGGAACGTGAAGGCGCTGCCCCCGGACAATCTTATTCTTTCGATAGTTAAAAAATTAGTTCTACCGATTTTATAACTGGCATGTACGAAGCTCGGTCTAAGGATATTGTTTTACGGAAAGTACGCGAGGCGCTGGCTAAGTCAGCGCCCGTAGTACCTCCTACGCCAGATTTTACCTCGGATTTACATCCGCCGCTCGATGATGATTTGTCGGTTACGTTTGCCACTAATTTTTTAAAAAATAGTGGTGTTTTTATCTACTGCGAGTCAGAAGAAGATTTTTACGACCAGCTATTTGCTTACAAACAAGAAAAAAGCATCGAGAACTTGTATGTGTGGGAACAAGAATGGCAGCTTAAATTACATGCGGCCGGCATAAATTTCCTGGATGACGAAAGCAATTTTATTAAGCAGGGCGACGCTGGTTTAACTACTTGCGAAGCTTTGATTACCCGCACGGGCAGTGTTTTTGTAACGGGTACCTCCGAAAGCGGCCGTAGGTTAAGTATTTTCCCCGAAAAACATTTAATTGTGGCTTATATGTCGCAGTTGGTTCCGGATATTAAAGACGGACTGCAACTCATTAAAAAGAAGTACGGCAACAAAATTCCTTCCATGATTTCGTTGGTTAGCGGCCCCAGCCGGACCGCCGATATTGAAAAAACACTTGTAATGGGCGCTCACGGACCGCGCGAAATGGTTCTGTTTCTGATTGATGATACCCCCCATTAAGCAATTACTGCCCGGTAAAAAAATTTATTTTGCTTCTGATTTTCATTTAGGCGTCCCCGATGCTGCCAGTAGCTTAATCCGCGAGAAAAAAATTGTTCGCTGGCTCGATCAAATTAAAGCCGACGCCGAGATTATAATACTGGTTGGCGATATTTTTGATTTTTGGTTCGAATACAAACACGCTATTCCGCGGGGGTTTATTCGTTTGCAAGGCAAATTAGCTGAGCTTACCGATAACGGTATTGCGGTATACTTCTTCACGGGTAACCATGATATGTGGATGTTTGATTACTTTACCAAAGAGTTAAACATACCTATTATCCGAAAACCTATTTCTACGCAGTTTGGCGCTAAAACTTTCTTCATTGGTCACGGCGATGGCCTTGGCCCTAAGGATTATACGTATAAGGTTTTAAAGCGCATTTTTGCCAATAAGGTATGCCAGTGGTTATTTGCCCGCATTCATCCTAATCTGGGCATTGGCATTGCTAATTCCTGGTCCAGGCGCAGCCGCATCAGCAATACCGTAAAAGACGAAGAATTTAAAGGCGAGCGGGAATGGTTGATTACCTATTGCCGCGACATGGAAAAACATACGCACCACGATTATTACGTATTTGGTCACCGGCATTTGCCGCTTGATGTTCAAATAAATGATCGGGCACGTTACGTAAACCTGGGCGAATGGGTAAACTTTTATTCCTATGCTGTATTTGATGGCCAGCAGCTTACACTCGAATATTTTGAAAAATAGCCGTATTCTGGTACAAAAGGGAGTAGTTTGGTTAGCTTGGTTTATTTGCCTGCTAGCTATAACCAATGTTAGTCTGGCGCAAACAGCTTTAAACCAGCCTGATCCGGTGGCTAACAAAGTTGTGTTTACGGGAGTAGTTTCGCAGGACCGGTTAAATAATGTTTACCTCACCGATCAACAAAATAATCTGCATAAATACGATGCGAGTGGTAAGCTAATTACTACTTTTTCCCCGCCGCTAACCGGCCGTATCGCCATGCTTGAAGCCTGGAACCCGGCTAAAATTCTACTTTTTTACGACGACCAACAAAAAATCATCTTTCTGGATCGTTTTTTAACCCCCATCAGTACTGTTAATGTAAGAGATTATGCAGATGGCTTAGTAAAGGCTGCTACCTTCTCTTCGGATAATAAAATCTGGGCTTTTAATGAGAGCAGTTTTAGTTTGCATAAAATTGATTTGCAATATCCGGAAGCAAGCCGCACTATGCCCCTGGATTTGTTGCTCCCCAGGCAAACCTACGATATTCGGTTTATGCGGGAGTACCAAAATAACTTGTATGTAGTAGATAAACTTTCGGGCGTGTACGTGTTCGATAATCTGGGAAATTACCAAAAACGATTACCTTTTACCGGCTTGTCATTTATTGGTTTCCGGGGCGACGAGTTGTATTATCTGCAAAACGGAAAAATCCACTTGTTTCATTTGTACTCGCTCCAGGATAAAACGTTGGATTTGCCAGTTGACGTAGATGCCGCTAACTTAAAACAAATTGTTATGGACGAAGAGCAACTATTTTTAATTGCAGCGTCTGGCATAAAAGTAATCCCGCTAAAGTAGTTGCCTACCTACCAGGTTTCAACAGCCCATTTTTTAAAAAATTTCTTTTTTGGTTCGCTACGAGGTTCTTCAATATAGGAGCCAAAATTAATCCCAAAAATTACAGAGCGCTTCCAACTACCTTAGTTAGTTTTCGTTAGATGGGAAACTATTGCCATAATCCTATACATGGCAGCTATTGTTTCACTTCCTAATTTAAAACTATGAAAGCGCTTGTATTCCACAAAATTAACGATGTTCGGGTAGATACCGTGGACGATCCAAAGATTGAAGATAGCCGTGATGCGATTATTCGGGTTACTTCTACAGCGATTTGCGGTTCCGATTTGCATATTCTCGATGGCTTTGTACCGCAGATGAACAACATGGTGTTGGGCCATGAGTTTATGGGAATTGTGGAAGAAGTAGGCTCGGGTGTGGGAAATTTAAAAAAAGGCGACCGAGTGGTAGTTCCTTTTCCAATAGCCTGCGGTAGTTGCTTTTTCTGCACGCACAAATGGCCTACGCAATGCGAGAACTCCAATAAAAATTACGGCCCGGACGGCGGTTTAATGACCGAGAAAGGGGCGGCTTTGTTTGGCTACACCGATCTATATGGCGGCATTCAAGGGGGCCAAGCCGAGTACGTGCGGGTTCCTTACGCTGATTTTGGTCCCCGGATTGTACCCGACGGACTCACCGATGAACAAGTGCTGTTTTTAACGGATATTTTCCCGACGGGCTGGGCCGCCGCGGACTGGGGCCGGATTAAAGGCGGCGAAACTGTAGCCATATTCGGGGCTGGTCCGGTCGGGATTATGGCGGCTAAATCGGCTTGGATTATGGGCGCGGGCCGGGTAGTGAACATAGATGTGCAGCAATACCGCCTGGATATGGCCAAAAAAGCTGCCAACTCCGAAACTATACTTTGGGAAAGCGAAGACCAGGTAGTAGAACTTATCCGTAGCATGACCGAAGGCCGCGGTGCAGACGTGTGCATTGATGCGGTAGGGATGGAAGCCGACCGCAGTTTGCTGGAAAAAGCAAAAGCCGTGATTAATTTTGAAAAAGGAACTACCAAAGTGCTGGAAACCTGCATGCGCGCCGTTCGCCGGGCCGGTGTGGTAAGTGTAGTAGGCGTTTACGGCGCTCCGTATGATAATTTCCCGATAGGCCGCTGGTTCGATAAAGGCATTACCCTGATGGGTACACAGGCTCCCGTGCAAATATACATCGACCACTTAATGAATCTGGTGCAAACCGGCCAGGTAACCCTCAACGACATTATTACTCATACTTTACCGTTATCGGAAGCGCCCCATGGCTACGATATTTTTAAGAAAAAAGAAGATAACTGCGTGAAAGTAGTACTAAAGCCGTAGGCTGTTATTCCTGAAAAAGATAAAATTTAAAAAAAGCAGGCGCATTGTCTGCTTTTAATTTACCCGGGCTAAACGAATTTTTTTAGCCTGTATTCTGTCTTCAATGCAGATATACCCACCGCAATCTGATTTTTAAAAAATCGGATTTCTCAAAGTAAATACCTAGGGCTGCAAGCTCCGCATATTTAAATTAGTCAGATTTCGGTTTTTGTGTATATTTGTTGTTATCGTGTTAATTACGATTTAAATAAAGAAAACAGGAATTATAGATATAAGGAGAATAAATTGTGGGATGTGGTTCATGTTCAAGTGGCGGATGCAGCACGAATGGCTGTAAAAGCACTGGCGGATGCAGCACCGGTGGTTGTAACCGGTTAAATGTGTTCGATTGGCTGAGCGATATGGATTTACCAACGTCGTTCGAAGAATTTGATATAGTTGAAGTACGCTTTAAAGGTGGCCGTAAAGATTTTTACCGGAATGTAAATAGTTTGCCCTTAATTACCGGCGATGCAGTAGTAGTGGATGTACCTAATGGGCACCATATCGGTTATGTGTCGTTGAAAGGAGAGCTGGTACGGTTGCAGATGCTCAAAAAGAAGGTAGATAATAACGAAGAAATTCGCAGCATTTACCGGATAGCCACCGAGAAAGATTTAGAAAAATTGCAGGCGGTACAGGATTTGGAGTCCAACACCATGTACCGGGCTCGGACCATTATACAAGAGTGTAAGCTTAAAATGAAATTATCGGATGTAGAATACCAAGCCGATCGTTCAAAAGCTACTTTTTACTACTCCGCCGAAGACCGGGTTGATTTCCGGGATTTAATTAAAAAACTGGCCGACGAATTTAAAATTCGGGTAGAGATGCGGCAAATTAGCTTGCGCCACGAAGCCGGTCGTTTAGGCGGTATTGGTTCGTGCGGCCGGGAGTTATGCTGCTCTACCTGGCTCACCGATTTTAAAAGCGTATCTACTACGGCGGCGCGGTACCAAAACCTGTCGTTAAACCCCAGTAAATTATCGGGGCAGTGTGGCCGTTTAAAGTGCTGTTTAAATTATGAGCTGGAAACCTACATGGATGCTTTAAAGGACATTCCGAATGTAACCCGGCCTTTGTTAATCCAGCGCGGCGAAGCCATTCTGCAGAAAACCGATATTTTTAAAAGATTAATGTGGTTTGGGTTCCGCGACGATAATAACTGGTACCCGGTAAGTGTAGAACGGGTAAAAGAAATTCTGGATTTAAATGCCCAGGGTAAGCCCGCCGAAACTTTGGTACCCATCGTGGAAAATCCGAAGAAAGAAATTAGCCTGGTAGCGCAGCTAGAAGGTAATCTGGAGCGCTTAGACGAGAAGTTTACCAAGCCGAAGAAAAAGAAAAAGAAGAAAAAAAATCCGGAAAACAAAGAAAATAAAGGCGATCAAGCTGCAGTAAGCCAGCACGCCAAAACGCCGGAAGTAGTAAACGATGCCGCCATTCCGGGGCAAGGACAACGGCCAAAGAATAAATTTAAAAATAAGAAAAATAAGCCGCGCCCGGTAACCGCCGAAGCCGGTAATAACGCCGTATTAGCAGGCGCGGCACCTAATAACCGGCCCGAACGCGAACGGGTAAAACACGAAAATAATGCCGAAGGTCAGCCCCGGAACCGGGATAAGCGGCCGCATCATAGACCCAAAGGCCCTCGGCCAGATAAACCCGCTTCCGTGTAATGCAGTGGCGTAAATATTTATACCTATTGCTTTTTATCGCAGTTTTAACCGGCTGCGATAAAAACCGGGTATTCGAAGAAAATCAGGATATCCCAAATAATAGCTGGCAGATTAGAAATGTGCCGCAGTTTTCGTTTGTTATCGAGGATCCGGCTACTACCTATAATATTTACTTTAATGTGCGTAATGCCATTTTCTATGAGTTTTACAACCTGTACATGCGCGCCGAACTTATTGGCCCCAATGGCAAACCCTTAGACGTAAAGCTCCACGAAATGTACCTGATGGATAAAACCACGGGTAAGCCCTTAGGCGATGGTGCCGGCGATATTTTCGATCATCAGTTCTTAGCTATTAAAAATTTTAAATTTCCGCAGGCGGGTACTTACAAAGTGCGTTTAAAACAATACATGCGCCGCGATCCTTTACCGGGTATTATGGCTGTTGGCGTGCGCGTAGAAAAAGTAAATCCGTAAAATCCTGCTTTTTAAACATTAAGAATTTTCGCGAGAAATGCGGATGAGAGTGGTAATAAATACCTAACCTTTTAGTAGAAATTAGGTAAAATGTAGTTATATTTTTAGAAATTTAACTACATGAAAATAACTCTCGAAGCGTTCGGCTTTTTGTTAATTTTATTTTCACTTCTGCCGCTTATTAAAACCCACTACTGGTGGATCCGCATTTTAGATTTTCCCCGGGCGCAGGTTGCCTTTTTTTCAGCTATCACCTTAGGGCTTTATATTTATATCAGCCCCTTTACTTTATTTTACGAAGTGGTATTTGCCGTTATGTTGGGCATTGCCTTGCTAAACGAAATAATTCATATCTACCGTTTTACGCCTTTAAGTAAGATCGAAGCGCTACGTAGTAAAATAAAAGCGCCGGCCAATTCTTTCAGTATTATGGTGTCTAATGTGCGGATGTCGAATAAGAAATATGATAAATTTTTAAAAGTTGTCCGCGAAAACGATCCGGATATTTTACTGATTAACGAGCCTAACCAAAGGTGGGCTAATGCCATTGCCGACTTAGACCAGGTTTATCCGTATTCGATTAAGAAGCCGCAGGAAAATACCTACGGCATGATGCTGTACAGTAAATTTAAGCTGGTAACGCATAATATTCAGTTTATTGTAGAAGACGATATTCCGTCTTTTTACGCCGTAATTCAATTGCCCAGCGGCAAAAAAATTGATTTGTTTACGGTCCATCCCCGGCCGCCGCATTATGATAAAAACACCGATACCCGCGAAGCCGAATTGCTGCAGGTTGCCCAGTTGGCCCGGCAAACTCCCCTGGCTACCATTGTAGCCGGCGATTTAAATGATGTGGCCTGGTCGTATACTACGCATTTGTTTCGTAAAATAAGCGGCTTATTAGACCCCCGCATCGGGCGCGGGTTCTTTAATACCTATAATGCCTTAATTCCATTTTTCCGGTATTCCCTCGACCATATTTTTTACGATCCGGCGTTCCGGCTGATTCGCATAAAACGATTACCTAAGTTTGGCTCCGATCATTTTCCGATGTTTTTACGATTAAACTACGAACCCTTAGAGGCCGAAGAGCAAGAAGTACCTGCGCCAGAACCCGAAGAAGAACAAGAAGCCCAGGAAATGATTGATAACGTAATAGAGCCGGAGAAAGAAAAAACGGCTGATATGAAAAACCTGGATACCATGCTAAACATAGAGTAGGAGAGAAGGCTTTCTTGTTTGGAGTTACTTCTGTTTTAATTACAGAGTTGCTTTAATCAAAAGTTGGACATAAAAAAAATCCCGTTCAGTTTGCTGAACGGGATAATAATAAAATAATACGATGCCTGACGGCAATATATTTTTTAGGTTAGATTCTCTCTACATTAACTGCATTCAAACCTTTTTTACCTTCGGTTACTTCAAAAGATACCCGGTCGTTTTCACGAATCTCATGTACCAGACCGCTCTGATGAACGAAGATGTCTTGGTTAGTTTCGTCTGAAACAATGAAACCGAATCCTTTAGATTCATTAAAAAATTTTACTTTACCTGTTTTCATAAAAAAATGTGAAATTAATAATTAATACAAATATAGGATTTAAATTTAATATTTCTTCTTTGTTAGTCCTTTATACCAAACTTATTTCGTAAATATTTTAAAAATTTAATTTTAAAAGGAACTCTAGGGCACTAAAATACTAATTTCTTCCGTTCTAACACCTTATTTTTAAAAAAAACGTAAAATTCACCGTTTTTAAGTTCTTCTTTTTTAGCACGCCCTACTAATAGTAATCTGCCGGTATTAATTTAAGCGAAAAACCTTTTAAAAGTTATTCTGGATACTGCTAAATTTTTAAAAAATTTAATAGAATAAAAAAAGCCTTTTTAAAGTTTACGACTTCTTTTGAGAAGTAGCGAAATTAGTATTTATTTAAAAAAATATCTCTTTCGGCTTTATTGGTTTAATAAATAAATTAAAAAGATAAAAATCTGATTTTTAATTAGCTAAGATGATTGTTTCGGAGATGTTCTTGGGTTTTGCCCGGCGGGGTTTATTTAAAACATAGAAGAAAAAGGCTGCGTATAGCAGAGAACCACTAATTTGTAGTACTACAAAAAGCTAAAAAATAAAAGTAAAAGCTTCGTGTTTTTGCGATTATTTATAAGCTGTTTGTCTAATTTTTTTTCCACCTAAACTCAAGATAAAATGGAAAACAATCAAAAAAATCAGGCTGAAGATCAGAATACCAATTCTAATTCGGGGCTGACCTCTAACGTTTCGGCAACAGCTACCGATTCATCGTCTATGCAAAATAATACCGATAATAAATCGGCCGGAGTGCAGGCAAGCTCGGCCAATGCCAGCACCCCGGAAAACAAAAATCAAAACAAAGATAACAAAAATGAGTCGGAAGGCTTGTTCGGCAAAAAAGTAGAAAGCAAAGCCGATGCAGGGAGTGCCGTAAAAAAATCAAGCGCGAAACCAGAAACCGCTACGGCTAAAGCCACTACCGATAGCAAAAGCAAGGGCAGCAGCAAAAGCTCTGGTGTTTCTGCCACTACCGATAAAAATGCCAAAACAGATGTAGCCAAAACTGTCGGTAAAACCGATAATAAAGACGACCAAAAAAACAGCAACATCGGCGATCAGCAAAATTCCTATGGTCAATCCGGCAATCAGAACAAAGACCAGCAAAATCAAAATAACCAGTTTGCCGATAACAATAACAATTGGTCGCAGCAACATAACCGGGGCGATTACAGCCATTCTGATTACGATAACTACGGCACCGAACAACGCAGCAGTTGGGGTAACCAAGGGGGCAACTATGGCCACCAAAGTGATTTTGGCGGTAGCGGTTCCGGTTACGGAGGTTACGGACAGTCAGGAATGCGGGATCAGTATGGCCAGCAGCCATCGTCGCAAGGTTATGGCGGTTACGGCAACCAAGGGGGCTTTCAGGGCGGTTATGGCAACCAACAATCCCACGACGATAATAACAGCGGCTACCCATCGGCAGCGCGGGGCGGTTACGGTTTACCCGAAGGTGGCCAATACAGCAACCATTCGCATGGCGGATTTCAGGGCAGCTACGGCGGCCACGACATGCGCAACAGCAATTACAACCAACAACAGCAACCTTATAATAACCAGAATCGCAACGACCAGTACAATCAGCAGGATTGGAATCAGCAATCGCGTTTCCGGCAGCAAGACGATTACCGCGGCCAAGGCTACCAAAATAACGCTTCGCAATGGGAGCAGCGTAATCAGCAAAGCCGCTACGACAACGGCCACGATTATGATCAGCAAAACCGCAACCAATCGTGGCAACGCGGTACTTCCGATCGGTTAGGTTCTTCTTACGGTTCAAATTCCGGCTATGGTAACCAAGCTGGATATGGTAATCAGCAAGATCGCCAAGGTGGCTTTAATCAACAAGGCGGTTATGGTTCGCAGGGTGGTTCGTATAACGATGAGTACCGCTCGCCTAGAAATGAGCGGGGCGGCGCGTATGGCAACAATTACGGCTCACCGGGCTATGATAGCCACCGGAGCCAAAACCAGGACGACCGTTTCCGGCAATCTGACCGCGATCAATACCGGGGATCTGGTAGTGGCTCTAACTACGGGAACTCGGCTTACGGCAATTCTTCGCAGTTTAACCGGCGCGATGATTACAGTAACCGCGAAAATTACGGTAATTCACAACACGGTAATTTCCGGAATTATGACCAGGATGAAAGCCGCAGCCGGTATCAGGGCCAAAGTGGTTATGGCAACTCTTCTTCCTCCAGACGTGGACCGCAAAACCAATGGGATGATGACCAGTACAATTCTTCGCACCGGGGCAACCAGGGTGGCTACGAAGGCCGCGCACGCCACATCAGCTACGACGAAGATTAATATTTTAAAAATTTAAAATTTTAGCATTAAAAAGCGCTTCTGGCATGTCAGAAGCGCTTTTTTGCTAGTCGCGGTTTTAGTAAACAACTAATACGGGTACGAACTGTTATTCAAATTGCTTTTATTTTTGTATCTTTACAACCAGAAACTATCCGGAATTTTTTGTTTCTTTCGGGTGTTTACTAGAAGAATCCGCAACTAAGGGGCTGACTGGAATTGACAGCTTGTGCAGGCTGCGGGTAAGCATGTCGGGAGTTGAGCGAATCTCCTGTTAAAAAGTCGTTCAAACAATAATCGGCGAGACTAACTACGCCATGGCTGCTTAATCTAGGTATTAAGCAATAGCCATTGTCCCGCAACTGCTTCTCCGTTCTGCGGTTGAGTACGGGGCATCGAAATGAATGGATAGCAAGGGTGAAGGTACGGCACCCGCGCGAAGCTAAAGTATCTAAGGTGCATTCACAGGTCTGGTGCCGACCTAAATGCGCTCGAAAACCCAACGGCAACTAAACATGTAGAAAGCTCGACGGTTTCCTTGTCTGGACCAGGGTTCGAATCCCTGCAGCTCCACACTTATTACCAGAAACAAAAAACGCCTGCAAACTTATGGTTTGTAGGCGTTTTTTGTTTCTGGTCGACTATCTTACTTTATTTATCTAATCTAATTGAAATAGTATTTATAACGGTGCAGTAAAATAATGTGAGTTCGGCATTATCGTTTATGCTGTACTATCAATCAATAACAATCCGTATTAGCACGTTAAAACTACATTGCTGATGTTTCTCTCTGTCCATTCCTGATTGTGTTCTTTGCTTAGCTCGAAGGCAGGTAGAACTTGTTTGCCAATTTTAGCAACCGGTCTTAATAATTCTTTAAAGGATTTAAATAGAAAGAAGCAGAAGTGCGAAAGCTAATTAATGGAATAGTCGTGCAAAATGATTTTCCAGATGATTGCGCATACCATTTCGTAACATTTCCGCCGATCCGTGTTCAATAATATTTACCAGCCCCTGGTGTGACACAAATTTCTTAATAACTGCCTCTTTCTTTAACAACCCGCTTTTGTGCACGAAATCAAATACCGGCATAAGCATTTTCTGAAATTTTTTGAGCGTTGCATTACCGGAAATTTCGTATAATTTACCATGGAAGGCAATTTCATGATGGATTTGAAACTGATAAGTTTCAGTTTGAGCGGGTTCATTAGCTACAATCTCTTTCAATTCAATAATGTCTTCTGGGGTAACCCGCTCCATGATTAAATCAGCCATGCCAATTTCCAATACCAGGCGCAACTCAAATATTTCCCGGAGCGTTTCGTCATCCAGCACCTGCGGGATCATGCGTTTCTCGAGCAAGGCCAGCAAATCCGGGTTGGTAATAACAGCGCCGCGATGCTTCTTAGATTCTATTAGGCCAATCATACGCAGACGTACCAAGGCTTCCCGCACCACCGAACGGCTTACGCCTAGTGCCCCCGCTAATTCAATTTCGGTGGGGATGGCGTTGCCAACTTTTAAATTTTTTTTAATCAATAAGTCTATTAGGTTTCTTTCCACTCTATCTACCAGCGAGCTGGTATCAATCATCTCTAATTTATTGATCATATTTTCCATGATGTATAAGTAAGTCTATATCATAACTTAAACATAGACTTTAAAGGTTGATTATTATTTTGAAAATTATTTAAAAATAATTTGGAATAAGGAAAGTAATTTTTACCTTGATTATGTCTTACATAATACAAGCAGGTAAGTTATTTATACTGCATGTAAATATTAAGCTATTTATAAAATGTCTTCCGTTGCTTAAGTCTTTGTTTCTAAAAGACCAAATTTTAAAATTGTATATTTTTAAAGCGGTAAATATACAATTTTGTTAATCAGTATCAATTTATATTGTAGAATATACCAGGATTTTGGATCATAAACGACGTTCTAAATTCAGGAAGAATACTTTTTGTTTGTTTATTATGTCTTACTTAATACATTTGAGTTGCTGCTTATGAAAGTAAAATTACTATGCCGGCTCCTGTTGTTGGAATTAGGCCTTTTTCTTAGTCAAATAATGTACGCGCAGTCGCCGGGGGTTAGTGGCCGCGTAATTTCCGAGGAAGATAACCAGCCGCTGATCGGTGTTACTGTAGTAGTGAAAAATAAAAATCAAGGTGTACAAACCGATTTAAACGGTCGTTTTAGTGTGCCAGCAGTAGTAGGCGATGTATTGGTTTTTAGTTACACCGGTTATGAAGGTCAGGAAGTGGCTATTAAAAGTGCTAACGAATCGCTAACCATAACCTTAAAACCATCAACCAAATTATTAAATGAACTAGTAGTAGTAGGGTACGGCAAACAAAGCCGCGAAACCTTAACCAACTCCGTAGCCAAATTGGATGCCGAAGTATTGTCTAATGCGCCGAGAGCCAATATTGGTAGCGCTTTACAGGGCAGCGTTTCAGGAGTACAGGTTACCAATAGCACCGGGCAACCAGGAGCGGCACCAGCAATATTATTAAGGGGAGGAGCCTCCATTAATAATCCCGGGGCCCCGTTGGTAATTGTAGATGGGGTAATCCGTTCGCTCAACGATATTGCTACGGAAGACATTGCTTCCATGGAGCTTTTAAAAGATGCAGCTTCCACGGCTATTTATGGTGCCCGGGCTAATAACGGGGTTATTTTAATTACCACAAAACAAGGGAAAGCCGGTACTGCCCAGATTTCTTATAAATTTACCGGAGGTTATAACCAAAACCGGCAAGGATATACTTATTTGGGAGCCCGGGATTATATTTATTATACCCGCTTAGGTTATTTAAACGCCAACCGGACCTTGGCTCAGGTAAACGCTTCGCGGGGTTTGGGTTTATTAACCGATCCCGCTAATCTGGCTGCTTTCGATATTCAGAAGCTGAACGGAAATAACCTTGGTTTGCTTACCGAAGGTTGGGAAGTTATGGCAGATCCTTATAACCCGGCAACTGATTCCATTATTTTTAAAGACCACAAAGGCGAAATAGAAGATTTGGTATTTCGGAATACCTATACCCGCAATCATTACATTAGTGCCAATGGCGGTAACGACAAAGGAAAATATTTTGCCAGTTTCGATTACTTCAATGAAGACGGAATTATTGTTGGGTCGAACTACCGGCGCTACTCCGGCGTATTAAACGGTTCGTACAAAATTCGCCCAAATATTGAAGTTAATACTGGAGTATCTTTATCTACTTCTTCGCAGATTGGAGTATTGGCCGGGGAAGCAAATGCTATTTACCGTAGTCTTGCAATTTGGCCTACTTTCAACCCGTGGCTCGATGCGGCTAAAATCCAGCCCAATCCTGGTAATAGCGTCAGCGATGGGAACCCGCTTTACTGGTTAAGTCGTAACGAAAGATCAAACGAAATTAACCGGATTACGGCGAATGCCGGTGTTAATTGGGAAATTTTACCCGGGTTTTATTTTAAAGGCACCGGTAATGCCTACTTGTTTGAGACCCTGAACCAGTCTTTTCAAAAAGCAACCCAGACTTACGCTAATATTTTTGCGAACCCACCTTCTTACAGTAATACCAGCCGGAACTCAACTAATAGTTTTTCGCGGGATTTTCAGCAACAGTTTAATGGGATGTTTAATTACGTAAGAACCTTTGGGGCAAAGCATAATGTAGATGCCATGCTGGCGGCCGAGTACTTTGGGGTGCGTTCGAACGCCCTGCAGGTACTGGGCCAAAATGCCCCTACTGATGATATTCCTACAGCCAATGCTTCCACTGTTTTTGCTCCCGGCATTAATAATAATTTCAGTAACACATCCGAGTACCGGATTATTTCCACTTTTGGGCGGTTCAATTACGATTTTGAGCAGCGTTATTTGTTTACAGCTGTTTTCCGGCAAGATGCTGTTTCTAGTTTGGCTCAGGATAACCGCGTTGGTTTCTTTCCGGGTATGTCGGCGGGCTGGAATATTCACCGCGAATCCTTCTTTGAAGAACTGGGTTTAGAAAAGTATGTTTCGACTTTAAAACCACGGGTAAGCTACGGCGAGAATGGCAATGTGGCTGGCTTAGGCCGTTACGAAGTGCAAGGAGTTTATGGCCTGGAAGGTAACTACAACGGGAATGCCGGGTTTCTGAGTACCGAATTTCCGAACCCCGGCTTACGTTGGGAAAAGAGCAAAACCATAAACGTTGGGGCTGATTTAGGTTTTTTAGAAAATAGAATTTCGTTATTGTTTGATTTCTTCGACCGGAGAACCAGCGATCTGTTAACTAATTTAACCCTGCCGAGCTATGTCGGGTTTAATTCAGTCCGGACTAACCTCGGTACTTACCAGAACAAAGGCTACGAGTTTAGCGTGACTGCCGATGTGCTTCGTACACGGTCTGGGGTTAAGCTGAGCGTAGGGGCCAACGCTTCGTACATTAAAAATAAAATATTGCAATTGCCTTTTAACGGCAACGAAAGAAACAGGCAGGGCGGTATCCAGGTTTATGATCCGGAAGTAGGCGAGGTGGTATGGGTAGGTGGCTTGCAGGAAGGTGGCCGGTTAGGCGATATTTATGGATTCCGGCAAGTCTCTATTTTTAAAAACGACGAAGAAGTAGCCGCCATTGCGGGTAGCCGTACCGACGCGATTGCGCGCATTACCGGGCCCAATTTGCCTGCCGGCCCGAATGGACGTATTACTCCTGGTGACGTTAACTGGGAAGACGTAGATAAAAATAATATTATCGACTCCCGCGATCAGGTTTACCTCGGTAACATTTTCCCGAAATGGACGGGCGGCTTTTCGGCCACATTGTCTTACAAAAACTTTTCCCTCTACAGTCGTTTCGATTTTGCTCTGGGTCATACCATCTACAACGATTTAGTAAGCCGGACTTTAGGAAATTATCAAGGCACCTTTAATTATATAGATTGGATAAAAAATGCTTGGTCGCCGACCAATACTGAAACAGATATACCTAAGGTGTATTTTGCCGATCAGGTAGCCGGTTCAAAGCAGAATTATACCCGCGCTAATAATGCCGGTGTGGTTTTAAACGGGAATAATTCGCGTTTCTACGAAAAAGGGGATTATCTGGCCAGTCGGGAAGTTACCCTTTCTTACGATGTAGCCAAATCAATATTAGCCAGAGCCAAAGTTATCTCACAGGCCAGACTCTATATGAGCTTAAACAATTTGTTCTACATTACCAATTTTATCGGTCACAGCCCGGAGCCACCAACAACTAATGGTACTATTTCCGGAATTTACGTTGGTACATATCCCACGCCCCGGTCAGCAGTTTTAGGTGTTCAGGTTACTTTCTAATTAGTACACGTTGTTAATTATGAGAAAAAATTTAAAAAATATCCTTGTTTTAGCTGCAGGATTGGTATTCCTTAATACCTCTTGTTCAGATAAATTAGAGTTGGCCCCGGTAAGTTCTATTAGTAATACCAATTTTTGGAAATCTGCCGATCAGTTCGATGCTTTTGTAACCGGGGTGCATGCCCGTTTCCGGAGCCATAATGGTAATTTTTTGTACCTAGGCGAATTAAGGGCTGATATATATGGAATGGAGCCAGGTTCCAGCGCTTCTTTTACCGGCGAGGCTTCTCAGGGATTAGAACGCATGTGGCTGCAAACCTTAGATCTGGATAACCCTGGAGTCAGTAATTTCGGTGGGTTTTACAACAACATCAACCAGCTTAATTTGCTGATTGATAAATTAAACACCACCAATGTAGTTACCGAGGCAAATAAAAATTATTATCTGGGTATCGCCTATGGCATGCGGGCATTTTATTATTTTCAGTTGCTTCGTAGCTGGGGAGGAGTTGTAATTCAAACGGAACCGTTAAACACTATTGATATTGCCAATTTAGCGAAACCGGCATCCACGCAGGAAGAAGTAATGCAACTAATAAAATCAGACTTAAATCAGTCATCGAGTAGTTTTGGTAATGATTTTACTTTTCGTCAAACCAAGTCGTTTTGGTCGAAGGCAGCTACTTTAATGCTGAAAGCTGAAGTTTATCTATGGACCAGCTACCGAAGCGGTGGGGCGGCAGATGCAACCATGGCAAAAGAGGCGTTAACTGAAATAAAAACAAATGTGCCGGAATTGAATCTGGTGCCTAATTTTGAAAACGTTTTTGCCGTAAATAATAGAGGCAACGCCGAAATTATTTTTGCCAGCCGGTACCAATTAAACGAAGCAAACCAAGCGTTTATAGCCGGTAATTTCGTGCCGCAATCGGGCCTGATTACTAATTTTTACGATTCGCTGGCCAACCGGCAATTTAACGTTACCACCGATAACTGGGGTGGCTTGCTACGGGTGCCGGTAAAGGTTGCTACTTTCCGGCATTTTAAAGACTTGGATACCCGCAAAAGGACTACCATCCAGCCGGCCTATCAGAAGGTGAACGACAATTACGTTATTGCGGGAGCTTTTGTGAAAAAATACCAGGGTGAGCAAAATGCCGGTGCGCGGCAGTATACCAACGATTTTCCGATTTACCGCTACGCCGATTTGCAACTGTTATTAGCCGAAGCTAAATTATTATTGGGTGAAGACCCGGCATCCGAAATAAATTCGGTGCGGGCACGGGCATACGGGGCCAACTACAATCCGGCCGTTCATGCGTTTCCGAGCCAACCCATTGATGCCAACCCCCAAGAAGCTTTGTTACAGGAACGTTTCTACGAATTTATTTTTGAAGGCAAACGCTGGTACGATTTACGGCGCATGGGTGATAATTTTGTTTATGCCCACACCACACTTACTCCTGCCGAGGCTTATAAACTGTTATGGCCAATTGATCGGAATTCTTTAACCAACAACCGGGCTTTAGAGCAAACTCCTGGTTATTCTCAATTTTAAAATTTTAGGCGAATTACAAATGGTGTCTGTGCCTACTACCGTGTTAAAAAGGTAAATAGCGGGCTGATAGATTACCTGTTGCTTGTTTTAGTTATTCTATTAACCGGTGTATTACTTATTAAACGAAAAGCAGAATAAGGTGCGGTAAATAACCTTGCCGCACCTTATTCTGAAAATTAAATTTTTTTAAAATTCTTTTAATGAAAATCGAACATTTAACCGGCCTTATCGCGGCCCCTTTTACCCCCATGCACCCTAACGGTAGTCTGAATCTGGATTTAATACCAGCTTATTACCAATTATTAAAATCTAATGAAAATACCGGAGCTTTTATTTGCGGCTCTACTGGGGAAGGTGTTTCGCTTACCCTCCAAGAAAAAAAGCAGGTTGCGGAAGCTTGGGCACGGGTGACACAGCATGATGCTGATTTTAAAGTTATTACCTTGGTAGGTGGTACCTGCCTGCAAGATGCTGTTGAACTGGCCCGGCATGCCCAGGATATTGGGTTATACGCTGTATCTTTTACCGCGCCTTTTTATTTTAAACCAGCAAACGTACAAATGCTGGCAGCTTGCTGCCAGACAATAGCCGAAGCGGTACCCCAAATGCCATTTTATTATTACCACATTCCGGTGCTGAACGGGGTAAATTTTCCCATGATTGATCTTTTGCGGGAAGTGGATGGCCGCATTGCTAATTTTGTCGGTATAAAATATACCCACGAAGATTTTATGGATTTTCTCTCCTGCCTGCATTTTGCCTATGGTAAATACGATATGCTTTGGGGCCGCGATGAGAACCTGTTATCGGCGTTGGTATTGGGCGCTAAAGGTGGGGTAGGAAGCACCTATAACTATGCGGCACCTCTATACCATCAGTTAATTGATGCTTTCAACCAGGGCGAGTTCGAAAGCGCGCAGGCTTTGCAGCAGCAATCCATTGATATGATTAGGTTACTAGGCAAATACGGCGGCATTGCTACGGGCAAAGCGTATATGAAATTAGTAGGGCTGGATTGTGGCGAATTTCGCCTACCAGTAAAAAATATGAGTCCGCAATCGTTTGAAGCATTTCAGCAGGAGGTACAGGCCCTGTCGTTTGATGTTTATAAATCCTTAATAGCGCAACCGTAATATTATCCTGGACTATTGCTGATGAAATTAAAGCTATTAAATACAATTGCTTTATTCTTACTAATGGTAATGTATAATCAAACAATGGCTCAAAAGCAAACCGTTGCTACTATAAACTGGGAGGTAATTGCGGAACTACCGACCAAAAACGGACAATCCAAAGCGTTAGGCCTTGCCGGTCCGGTTGCGGGCGTACACCACCAGGTATTGCTGGTGGCGGGTGGAGCTAACTTTCCAGATAGTATGCCCTGGCTCGGAGGCAAAAAAAAGTATTACGACGATATATACGTATTTGAAAAAGACGATAAGGGAGATTTTATTAAACCTTACCCTCAGCTATTTCATTTGCCTTACCCGGTTGCTTACAGCGCCAGTGGTTCTTCCCCAGCAGGCATTGTTTGCGCTGGCGGCGAAAACGCGAGCGGAATTACCAACAAAGTACTGCTGGTGCAATGGAATGTTGCTACTAAAAATATTGCTGTAAAAAGCCTGCCAGATCTACCCATAGCCGTTACGAATGCCTCTATAACTATAGATGAAAATAAAGTTTATTTAGGTGGTGGCGAAATGGCAGACGGTGTATCTCATTATTTTTATAGCCTTGATTTAGAGGATATACCAGCAGGTTGGAAGCAAATGCCCTCATTGCCAAAACCAGTTTCACATGCTGTAATGGTGATGCAATCCAGCGCTGACCATAAATACATCTATATGATTGGCGGAAGAAAGAAAAACAGCAATGGCATCAGCGACTTATATGCATCGGTATATCGGTATGATTGTAAAAATAACCAATGGCAGCAAAAGAGTTCATTGCCTTATGCTTTATCGGCCGGTACCGGTATAGCATTAGGGGCCGGTGGTATATTGTTATTTGGCGGGGACAAAGGCGAAACGTTCCATAAAACAGAACAGTTAATTGCGGCTATTGCTGCTGAAAAAGACGAAGCAAAAAAACAGCAATTGGTTCTGCAAAAATCTGACTTACAGGAAGCACATCCGGGATTCAGTGAAGAAGTACTGCAATACAAGGCCCTGACTGATACCTGGGAAATAGCCGGAACCATTCCTTTTCCGGTGCCGGTTACTACTTCTGCTGTTAACTGGGATAAAGGGGTGCTAATACCCACAGGTGAAATAAAAGCCGGTATACGTACTCCCCAACTACTACTCGGAAAATTCCTTAATAAATAACAAATGCATCGCGCTGGATGGCGCCGATGAAAACCTTTCTTTTAAAAATAACACATGGTAGCTACACAATCAAATTATGAAAAACATTACCCCTGGGTTGTGGTAGGTTTATTATGGGTAGTAGCCTTGTTAAACTACATGGACCGGCAAATGCTGTCTACCATGCGGCCTTCGATGCTGGTAGATATTGCTGAATTACAATCTGCCACAAATTTTGGCTATTTAATGGGTATTTTTCTGTGGATCTATGGCTTTATGAGTCCGGTAGCAGGCATTATTGCTGATAAATTTAACCGTAAGTGGATTATCGTTAGCAGTTTATTTGTTTGGTCCGGCGTAACATACACGATGGGCTATGCTACTACCTTCCAGCAGCTATACTGGTTACGGGCCATTATGGGCATTAGCGAAGCCTTGTATATACCGGCGGGTTTATCCCTTATTGCCGATTTTCATCAGGATAAAACCCGCTCGTTAGCTGTTGGCATTCACATGACCGGACTTTATATGGGGCAGGCATTAGGTGGGTTTGGAGCTACGATTGCTGCTACTTATTCGTGGCATACTACTTTTCATACGTTTGGGTTAATAGGTGTTGGGTATTCCGTTGTCTTAATGTTTTTTTTAAGAGAGAAGAAAGATGCTCGGGCAACGGCAAATATGAATATTACCAATCCAAAAGATCAAACCTCTGTTGTAAAAGGGTTGGCCGTGTTATTTACCAATATCTCTTTTTGGGTTATCCTGTTTTATTTTGCCATTCCCAGTTTGCCGGGCTGGGCTACTAAAAACTGGCTACCTACGCTGTTTGCCCAAAATCTACAAATAGATATGGCGACAGCCGGTCCTTTGTCTACCATTACCATTGCGGCCTCTTCCTTTTTGGGTGTCATCTTCGGGGGCATATTATCTGATAGATGGGTGCAAAAAAATATACGGGGCCGGGTTTATACCAGCGCCATTGGTTTAGGGTTAACTATTCCGTCTTTATTGCTGATTGGTTTTGGGGATTCCTTATTTAATGTGGTAGGGGCTGCCTTTTGCTTTGGCTTTGGTTATGGTATGTTCGATGCCAATAATATGCCTATTCTTTGTCAGTTTGTTTCGGCCAGATATCGGGCAACGGCTTACGGTCTGATGAATATGACCGGAGTATTTGCCGGCGCTTTTATTACTGATTTATTAGGAAAATCTACTGATGCCGGAAATTTAGGAAAAAGCTTTGCCATGCTGGCGGTAATTGTGGTGGTAGCCTTACTTATTCAGTTGTATTTTCTTCGACCAAAGGTTAACAATTTTGTGCATGCATAAGCCTGATGCCAGATAGTATAAAGCACTTTCTATTAATATGTTCTATTGCAACTTTATAGTAGAGTTGCAATAAATAAGCTGATTGTAAAAATAGGCCTTTTATAGTATACACATTATAAAGGCAACAATACCCAAATAGAATAATGAGAAAATTTAAAAAAAATAAATTATCGTTCTTACTGCTGGTAATACTAATCACCAATTTTGGTTTTGTGGGCAAAAAACCTGCTTTAATGCCTGTACCTGAAGTTATGATAACCAGTACGGCTCCTGTTAACCCAATATTAATGGGCGTATCGGCTAATCCGCTGTTGCGGATTGGCGTTTACGTCCCAGCCGGGATTTCTCCGGTTAGTTATTCGGGTATCCAATGCCGGCTAAATAAAACCGCGGTTCAGGATATTGATAAACTGGAGGTTTTTTTTACTGACCAGGAACCAGTGTTTGCGGCTGTTAATGCTATTGCATCGGTTTCCCCAACCACCACCGATTTTAAGATACCGGTGCAATTGCGTTTGCAACCAGGCTGGCACTATCTCTGGGTGAGCGCCACCTTAAAAGAAACAGCGGATATTAAAGGTAAGGTGGAAGTGCACTGTCCCCAACTATTAGACGGCCAGAATAAAACCCACCGCATAACCGAAGATCAATCTAGCTATGTTAAAAGAATTGGGGTTCCCGTACGGCGGGCCGGCGACGAAAAAGTAAATACGTACCGCATTCCGGGTATTGGCACCACTGATAAAGGCACCTTGATTTCGGTGTACGACATTCGCTACGAAAATTCCCGCGACTTGCCGGCCAATATCGATGTGGGCATGAGTCGCAGCACCGACGGCGGCAAAACCTGGGAACCCATGAAAATTATCATGGATATGGGCGCGCCGCACGAAAATAATGGTGTGGGTGATCCAGCCATCTTATTCGATCCGGTTACTAAAAAGATATGGGTAGCGGCTCTCTGGAGCAAAGGCAACCGCTCCATTGCCGGTTCAAAACCCGGCCTTTCGCCCGATGAAACCGGTCAGCTTGTACTGGTAAGCAGCGCTGATGATGGAAAAACCTGGTCGGAACCAATCAGTATAACCAACCAGGTAAAGAACCCGGCCTGGAACTTGTTTTTTAATGGCCCCGGCAACGGTATTGCCATGCAAGATGGCAAGCTGGTATTTCCGGCCCAGTACTGGGACGAAAAAGGAATGCCCCATTCTACTATTATATACAGCACTGATCATGGCAAAAATTGGAAAGGCAGTATTTATGGCCCTAAAGCCAATACCACCGAGAGTCAGGTAATAGAAACAAGGCCGGGTACTTTAATGCTAAACATGCGCGATAATCGCGGGCGTTTCCGGAGTGTTGCTACAACCAGCAATTTAGGTAAAGACTGGGTAGAACACGTTACTTCCTATAATACCTTACCCGATCCGGTGTGCATGGGCAGCCTGATAAAAGCAAAAGTAAAGGTAAAGGGCCAGCTTCAGGAGGTTTTATTTTTTAGTAACCCGAATAACCCGGATAGCCGAAACAATATTGCTATTAAAGCCAGCCTGAATTTAGGCGAAACCTGGTTGCCAAATAACCAAACTATGATAGACGAACGCCCCAGTTTTGGCTACTCTTCACTCACCAAAATAGACGATAACACCATTGGTATCTTGTACGAGGGTATCAAGGATTTATACTTTGTGGCGGTACCGGTAAATGAAATAATAAAATAACGGAACCGGATCACCCAGCATGATAAGATTTATCCTGATTCTATTTACGAATATTATTTCTTTCTCTTCCTTAGCCTATCAAAACCAGCAAATAGAAAAAGTAGCTTGTATTGGCAATTCGGTTACTTTTGGCGCCGGCATTCAAGACCGGGAGCAATATTCTTATCCGGCCCAATTGCAAAAGCTACTCGGTGCAAGCTATGAAGTAAAAAATTTTGGTTTAAATGGAGCAACATTGCTGCAGAAAGGGCATCGGTCTTATAATAAAACCCCACAATACCTGGAGGTGCTAGCTTTTAAACCCAGTATTGCTATTATTCATCTGGGCCTTAATGATACCGATCCTCGCAACTGGCCCAATTACAAAGACGAATTTGCAACTGATTATTATAAATTAATTGATACCCTGCGAGCAGTGAATCCCAAAGTGCGTGTACTGGTTTGCCGGCTTACCCCTATATTTTCGGGGCATCCACGGTTTAAATCAGGTACCCGCGACTGGTACTGGCAAATTCAAGACTTGATACCAAAAATTGCTCAGGCTAGGAACGTAGAATTGGTTGACTTGAATGGCCCTTTGCATAACCGCCCCGACCTATTTCCGGATGAGTTGCATCCAACAGCCGAAGGTGCAACTATTATTGCTAAAATGCTTTATGGCCAACTGACGGGTAAGTACGGCGGGTTACAATTAAATGCAGTATTCTCCGACCACATGGTGTTGCAGCAAAAAATGGCGATACCGGTGCAAGGCATTGCTGACTCCGGCGAGGAGATAACAATTAGTTTTGACCAGGAGCAGCTAAAAACCAAAGCCGGAACCAATGGTCGTTGGAAAGCAGAGTTAGCTCCCAAAAAAGCAGGTGGCCCTTACCAACTAAAGGTAGCTACAGCTACTAAACAAATTCTGGTGCAGGATATTCTGGTTGGGGAGGTTTGGTTGTGTTCCGGCCAGTCAAATATGGCTTTTCCGTTGCATGCGGCTCAACAGGCTAAAGACGCGAGTAACATTGCGCAGCAATCCCCCAACATTCGTTTGCTTCGAATGAAACCATTAGTGGAAACCGGTAATTTTGCCTGGGATTCCGCAACGCTCCGCCAAATAAATCAACTACACTATTTTTCCGGCCGCTGGCAGCGCTGCGATTCGGTAAGTGCCGGCGATTTTTCAGCAGTTGGTTACTTTTTCGGCCAGCAATTACAACGCCAGTTACATGTTCCTATTGGCCTGATTCAAGTAGCCGTGGGCGGGTCTAATACAGAGTCGTGGATAGATCGTTCTACTTTAGAGCATCATCCGCAACTGGTAGATTTATTATCTAAATGGCAGACCTCAGACTTTATAATGGACTGGTGCCGCGAACGCGCCGGGGTAAATTTAAAAAATGCCACGGTATCTAAACAGCGGCACCCGTACGAGCCTTCCTATAATTATGAAGCTGGCATAGCGCCATTCACCTCCTTTCCTATAAAAGGGGTAATCTGGTACCAGGGGGAAAGCAACGCGCACAATGAAGAGCTGCACGCCGAATTATTCCGTACCCTTGTGCACAGTTGGCGGCAGCAATGGGGTTTCGAGTTCCCGTTTTATTATGTCCAGTTATCTAGCCTCAACCGTCCTAGTTGGCCTTATTTCCGCGATAGCCAGCGCCAGTTGCTTTCACAAATAAATAAAGTGGGTATGGCAGTAACCAGCGACATTGGAGATTCCACGGATGTACATCCGCGTCAGAAAAGGCAGGTAGGCGAACGTCTGGCCGCTTGGGCTTTGGCGCAAACCTATGGTAAAAATATGGTTTACAGCGGGCCACTGCTTAAATCCGGAAAAGTAAAAGGTAAACAGGTAAGCTGCGCGTTTTCGTTTGGCCAAGGGCTGCAAACCAGTGATGGACAGCCAGTACGCGGGTTCGAAATCGCGGGCAGTGATCTGGTTTATAAAAAGGCAAAAGCCATAATTCACCGGAAAAAGGTAATAGTTTCTGCTCCGGACCTACCGCACCCCAAGTATGTTCGCTATGCCTGGGAGCCTTTTACGAGAGCCAACTTGAGCAATAAAGCCAATCTACCGGCCTCTACCTTTAAATCAGAAACTAAAAATTTTAAATAAACACGTGTATCGCTTTTCTGGGTAGGTTACAGGCAATCAAGCAGCACACCAGTTGCTGCCGGCAAACATGTGCCCTTAATAATAGTTTTGAAGCAAAATTTAAGTCATATATGGAAATTCCGTCCGAGCCGAATTTAAAATATTACCAGAACTTTTATAAAAAGCAACTCCTGGAAGATACCGTTCCCTTTTGGTTTCCCCGGTCCATCGACGAAGAATATGGCGGTTACCTGTTGATGCGCGATGCTGACGGTAGTTTACTCGACGACGATAAAGCTGTTTGGATACAAGGCCGGGCCGCCTGGCTGCTTGCAACATTGTGCAATACCGTCGAACCAAAACCCGAGTGGCTGGCAGGTGCCAAAAAGGGCATTGATTTTCTGCGGAAATATTGTTTTGATACGGATGGTCGTATGTTTTTTCATATGAACCGGTTGGGAGAGCCCATCCGGAAGCGGCGGTACTTCTTCTCCGAAACTTTTGCCGTTATTGCCTTTGCGGCTTACGCTAAAGCTTCCGGCGACGAAGAAATTGCTAACCAAGCCCGGCAACTCTTTGGAAAATGCCTAGAATACGCCACCACGCCCGGATTGCTAGTGCCTAAATTTACGAATACTCGACCAGCTAAAGGCATAGGTGTACCCATGATTATGATCAATACGGCGCAGCAATTACGGGATACCATAGGTGATGACCGGTGCGAGGAATGGATTAGCCGTTGGATTGCTGAAATTGAAAAAGATTTTGTAAAAGACGACATCCGGTGTGTGATGGAACAAGTAAGCCCATCCGGCGAGATTATGGATCATTTCGATGGCAGAACGCTGAACCCGGGCCATGCCATTGAAGGAGCCTGGTTTATTTTACACGAAGCCAAACACCGCCAGAACGATCCGCATTTAATTAATCTTGGTTGTCGTATGCTCGATTATATGTGGGAGCGGGGCTGGGATCAGGAGTATGGCGGCATTCTTTACTTCCGGGATGTTTATAACCGGCCGGTACAGGAGTATTGGCACGATATGAAGTTTTGGTGGCCGCAGAATGAAACCATTATTGCTACGTTATTGGCTTACCTGATGACGGGTAACCCCAAATATGCCGATTGGCACCAGCAGGTGCATGATTACGCTTATGCGCACTTCCACGACCGCGAGCATGGCGAATGGTTTGGTTACCTGCACCGCGACGGGCGTTTATCTTCCAGTATTAAAGGTAATTTATTTAAAGGTCCTTTCCATCTGCCCCGCCAGGAGTGGTATTGTTGGCAGGTTTTAAATCAATACTTAAAATAAGCACTTACTGAAATAAATATGATTTCTGCCGGACAGTATAAAATATGTCAGTAGATAGTAATTTTTAAAAAATGAAATTTCTGGCCATTGCAGTCTGGCATTGCATCTAAATAAGGGCAATTAAAGTAAGCCTGACCTTAATTTCACCTATGCTGGCGCTGGTTTCCCGAACATTAGTTTGCCTTGCGTTTTAATGAATCCCTTTTCATCAGAAGTCCTCTTTGCTCTATGATTACACGATTGCTCTTTTTTTTCTGTTTTTTGCTTTGTACCCTATCTGGTTGGTCGCAAATAGTGCTGCCAGCTACTCCGGATCCCCTTTTTTCCACCTATTACCACCAGCGGGTTAGCCATTTCGGTTCTTTGCCTGCTTCCGCAAAAGATATCGTTTTCCTGGGAAACAGCATTACAGATGGCGCTGAATGGGTGGAGTTATTTACGGATAACCGCCTTAAAAACCGTGGAATCAGTGGTGATGTATCAGCCGGAATTTTGCACCGACTTCCTCAAATAGCTGCCGGCAAACCCGCTAAAATTTTCCTGCTTATTGGTACCAATGATCTGGCCCGTAATATTCCGGCTGATAGTTTGCTTAAAAATATTTATCGCATTGCTGCTTACCTGCGCCAGGAAACACCCCTGACCAAACTATTTGTGCAAAGCATTTTACCGGTAAATACCGCATTTAATAAATTTGCCAGACATACCAATAAAGGAGACCAAATAAGAAAAGTAAATGCCCAATTGCAGCAAAATGCGTTGGCTAACCATTATACTTTTATTGACCTGTTTGCGGCCTTTGCCAACGAAAAAGGAGAATTAGCAGCAACATTTACCAACGACGGCCTGCACCTAACTGGTAAGGGTTATACATTATGGAAACACTTGGTATATCCGTACGTGTTTGGGGTGGAGTCCCGGCCTGCCCTTATTCCGGTACCGCAAAAAACACAATGGCTACCCGGGTATTTCTCCTTGCTGGCAGGCAAAACCATTGTGGTGAAAGGTAAAACACTAAAGCCGGAGGCAGAGCAACTACGCCAACTTTTAGGGGCTAAGGGTATATCGGTTAAGATTATAGAAGAGGCAAAAGGTAATGAACCGTTTATTGAACTTCGGTTAGGTAAAATAAATGCCCCTCAATATCCCGAAGAAGCCTATCAACTGGAAGTAACTGCCAAAAAAGTAGTATTAACGGCTAATACGGCACACGGTATTTTTAACGGCATTCAAACTTTAAGCCAGCTCATCCGGGATAATGTGCTGGTAGATGCCTGTCTGATTACAGATTGGCCTGCTTTTTCGTGGCGCGGGTATATGGTAGATGTAGGCCGCAATTTTCAGTCAGTGGCCTTGCTGAAGCAGCAAATTGATAAGATGGCACAATACAAGCTTAATATTTTTCATTTCCACCTGACCGAAGATATTGCCTGGCGACTGCAAATTCCGAAGTATCCGCAGCTTACCGCTCCGGAACACATGCTCCGTAACAAAGGCGCTTATTATTCAGTGAGCGAAATGAAAGATCTTATCCAATACTGCCGTGATCGCTACATTACGCTCGTGCCGGAGATTGATGTTCCGGGCCACAGTGCGGCTTTTGTCCGGGCTATGGGCGTTGAGATGCAAAGCCCGGAAGGATTAGCTCTGGTAAAAGAAATTTTAACCGATGTTTGCCAGACTTATGATGTTCCTTATATTCACTTAGGCGGCGACGAAGTAAAAATAACCAATCCCGACTTTTTGCCGGCTGTTACCAGCTTGCTGCACCGATTAGGTAAGAAAACTATTGGCTGGGAGCCAGGCGGAAATTTGGCGGATAATACCATCCGGCAACTCTGGATGACCGAAGGGCCACGGCAACCTAACCTTAAATATATTGATTCGCGGCACCTGTACATTAACCACATGGACCCGCTCGAAAGTGTAATTACTATTTATAATCGACAGCTGGGCGATGCTATTCAGGGAACAGAGCAAGTGTTGGGAGCTACTTTTTGCGTATGGCACGACCGCAATGTATTAAAAGAAGAAGATGTGCTACACATGAACCCGGTTTACCCGGCAATGCTGGCCTTTGCCGAACGCAGTTGGCAGGGTGGAGGCTATTCTGGCTGGATTACAAATATTAAATCTTCCGCTAGCCAGCAACTTCAGGTATTTAAAGACTTTGAGAAACGATTGTTGGAACATCAAAAGTTGTATTTTGCCAGTCTGCCTTTTTCATATGCCGCGCAAAGTGAATTAAAATGGGAATTGTTGGGGCCTTTTAAAAATGGAGGCGACGTTGCCCAAGTATTTGCGCCAGAAAAAAAAGGGTTTAAGCCGGAAAATTCACCCTTTACGGCAGTGGGAGGTACCGTGGTGCTGCGGCATTTTTGGCACCCGCTGGTAACCGGCGTTTTAGAAAATCCAGAAGAAAATACTACCTGGTATGCTTATACCCGCTTCTGGAGCGACGTAAGCACGACTAAAAAATTCTGGATCGGATTTAATAATTTATCCCGGTCTTATAACTCTAATTCGCCAGTGGAAGGAACCTGGGATAACCGGGGAAGTGCGGTATTTTTAAATAATCAGCTACTTACGCCACCCCAATGGCAGCGGGCCGGGCAAAAAGGAAACGGAGAGGCGCCGCTTTTGGATGAAGGGTACGAATATCGGGCACCAATTACTGCCCCCGTACATAAAGGATGGAATAAAATTTTAGTGAAACTGCCGGTAAAAAGTTTTAAAGGCAGTGATTGGCAAAATCCCGTAAAATGGATGTTTACTGTTGTTCCGTTAAGTGAAGAATAAGAATAATTAAAATAATTAGTAAAGCTTTACGGCCTAAGTTCTGGATTTAAATTAAAGAGCCCTTTATTTGGCAATAATCACTTTAATTCCTCTTTCTTCTAACTTCTCTACGGTACTGGCCTGTACGCCGCTGTCGGTTACAATGTATTGAACTTGTTCCAGACTGCAAACACGGCCTAAACCCCGACGGCCAAATTTACTGCTATCAGCTAATACCACAATAACCTGAGCCGCCTCTACCATTTTTTGGTTCAAGCTGGTTTCTGTTAAATTAGCAATAGAAAAACCAAACTCTAAATCAATGCCATCTACGCCTAAAAACAACATACCGCAAGAAATACTCGCCAATAAGTTTTCGGCGTAAGCTCCGGCAACCGACGATGAATTAGGTCGGATTAAGCCACCTAGTTGCAGAACTTCCACGTTGGGCCGGTTGCATAGTTCCAGGGTAACTTTAACGGCCGGCGTAATAACGGTTACATGTTTTGTCGGTTGAAGGCAGCGCGCCAGTTGAAAAACCGTGGTTCCTGAGCCAATAATAATAGAATCGTTCTGACCGATTAATTCTAAAGCGGCCTTCGCAATTTTTTGCTTTTCATCTGACCGGATAAATTCTTTTTCGTTTATGGGCCGCTCAATAGCATAAGGGTTGGTAATGGAAC
This sequence comes from Adhaeribacter swui, assembly GCF_014217805.1. NCBI lineage: Bacteria > Pseudomonadati > Bacteroidota > Cytophagia > Cytophagales > Hymenobacteraceae > Adhaeribacter > Adhaeribacter swui. The sequence continues at coordinate 1,182,523 of NZ_CP055156.1, read as the reverse complement.
CGCCCCCCCGGGTACGAAAAAGTAAATTTTTATCTTCCAGTAGTTTTAAATCTTTCCGGATGGTAACCCCCGACACCTCCATCAGGTCGCTTAATTCCTGGATATTCACCTGACCATCTTCTTTTAATTTCTGCAAAATCAATTGGTGTCTGTCGGTAATGTTTTTCATAAAATTATCGGGTGCCTAAGTAAGAAAGTAAGTTAAACTTTCAAGCGTTTTCTTAAATCTTTAAAAATATAAAGGTATAAACTTTTTTATTCTAATATAAACTGGTAAAACCTTAAATTATTTCAATAGTAATGCAATTAGGTTTTAATTTGTTAAATTTTATTTAATTAACTTAAATTTATAGGTTTAATTCTGTTTAATTTACTTTAATAATGTTATGTTTGTGTTGTAAGCAACCAGATGTAAGCAAAATTAATTTAAGATTAATAAATAGGTGTTTCGTAATGCATCAATAACCTTATTTCTAAAAAACTGCCTTTTATTAACCTGAAACATGTTTTAGTAATGTGCTGTTAATACTCGGTTAGCCCCTTGGTAAACTTAGGATGGTAGCTTTGTCGTGTTTATAAGAAATGCAGAATGTAGATAGAAGAAAAGTAAAGTTAAATATTGTTGCTTTAATTTGCTTTTATTAAATGAATTGTAATATAAAAGTAATATATTTTAAATTTATTAAAAGTTAATTCATCTTTCTCCTTTCATGCACTTGTAAGTTTATTCACCTATCACAAAGAAAAGTCTCATGAAAAAAAATTACCTGAATTCCAGGGGCAAAGCCATCCGTATTGTTTTGCTATCCTGTGCGGCTACTGTTTGCTTTGCCGAAGAACTCTCTGCGAGCCCGGTAAAAGTAAAAGAAATAAAAGGTTTAAGGGCAAATGTTACACTCTTTGCCAATAAAAGTAAACTTACTGCTACTACCCCATCCGCAAATACGGTAAAGCTATTTAGGCCAGCTGATATTATTGTTCCTCAGGCGACTTCTGCTACCGGAAATTTACTAAATAAACCGGCGAAGCAAATATCCGGTAAAGTTACCTCCGAGTCCGGCGAAGCTTTAATAGGCGTAACGGTGGTTTTAAAAGGGACTACTACTGGTTCTTCAACAGATGTATCGGGTAACTATTCGTTAGAAGTGCCGGATAACGGCGGCGTACTTGTATTTTCTTACATCGGGTATATAGCTAAAGAAGTAGAAATCGGGAATGCCACTACTCTAAATATAACCTTACTCCCCGATACCAAAAGCTTAGACGAAGTAGTGGTAGTGGGTTACGGAACCGAAAGCAAAAGAAACTTAATTAATTCGGTAGCCTCGGTAGATAGTAAAGCCATTGAAGATCGGCCGGTAGTCAATTTTGAGCAATCGCTGGCTGGTAAAATTCCGGGGGTAACTATTGCGCAAAGTAATGGGGCACCGGGTGGCGGCATGACTATTAATGTGCGGGGAGTAGGCTCTATTACCGGTGGTACCCAGCCTTTGTATGTAATTGATGGTTTGCCGCTTTCGGCGGGCAGCGACCAGGGAAATGATAATTTTAACTACTCCCTCAATCCTTTAAATTCTATTAACCCCACGGATATAGAAAGTATTCAGGTACTAAAAGATGCGGCTGCAACGGCTATTTACGGCTCGCGCGGTTCTAACGGGGTAGTTATTATTACTACTAAAAAAGGAGCTTTGGGCGAGAAACCGACTATTACTTTTAATGCCTACGCCGGTGTTTCGCAGTTGGCCAAAAAAGTAGATGTGATGAACGCCTACGAGCACGCTAATTATACGAAACTGGCCCGCGATTTAAGTTGGATTAGCAAAGACCCGGTAAATCACAAAGCCAGCGATCCGTTAAATTTAAGAAATATAGATGACCGCTACCCGGCTTACATGCTACCTTATATTAATGGGGAACCCGGATTAACGGATACCAATTGGCAAGATGAATTTTACCGGACGGGTAAAGTACAGAGCTACGACTTAGCGGTAAGCGGCGGCACCACCAAAACCCGGTATTACGTTTCGGCCAATTACTTAAATCAAGAAGGTATTATTCCTAACTCCGGCATTGAAAGAGTAGGCGTACGGCTGAATCTGGATACTGAGTTAAGCAGCAAGTTGCGCATTGGGGTAAATTTAAATCCTACTTACATTGATAATAATTTGGCGCGCTCCGAGAAAAACTGGGGCGACGAAGGTTTAGTAATCGGTACTTTAATGCAACATCCGGAGCTGCCGGTGTACAATCCGGATGGTTCCTACGCGGTAGATAAATTGTTCCAGACCTTGTGGAGCGGCGAATCTAACGTGGTGCAGTTCCAAAATCCGGTGGCCCTGGCCAACCTGGTAGATAACCGGATGAAGCAATTCGGGATGAAGTTTAACGCCAATGTGGAGTACGATATTACGAGTAAACTTACTTTTAAAACCACTTTTGGCAGCGATATCAATTTTAACGACCGCAAATACTACCGGCCTAAATCATTAAGTTACCGCACTGAACCGGCTCCCACTACTTTCTTTAACTATGGTTCAGTATTTAACTCTAATTCGGCTAATATTCTCTGGGATAATACTTTATCTTATACCGAAAGCATTAACAACGACCATAATATAAATATTTTGCTGGGTAGCAGCATGCAAAAAGAGGTAAGTAAAGATGCTACCGCCGAAGGCCGGAATTTTGCTACCGATAATGTACGAACTATTAATACGGCTCAGGAACGCTACAGCTCCGAAGACCAGCGAGAATGGAGTTTACTATCTTATTTTGGCCGGGCTAATTATAATTTCCGGGGTAAATACCTGGTTTCCGCTACCGTTCGGGCCGATGGTTCTTCGCGGTTCGGGAGCAATACCAAATGGGGCGTGTTTCCTTCGGTTTCGTTAGGCTGGCGGGTTTCGGACGAAGCATTTTTTCAGAACGATTTTGTAAATGACTTAAAATTACGCGCCAGTTACGGCCTTACCGGAAATAACAATATTCCGTACTACGGCTCCATTGCATTGCTTTCTACTGGTGGTAAATACCCTATTGGCGATGTGGTTCAATCGGGCTTGTACCCCAGTACTGCGCCTAACCCCAATCTTTCCTGGGAAACTACCAAAACCATTGATGCCGGATTTGATTTTACTTTTTTAAAATATTATACCTTCACCGCCGACTACTACCATTCGCATCGGACCGATTTGTTACTGAACGTTCCGGTTCCATCGGCTTCTGGTTATAGTTCTTCGCTGCAAAACATTGGAGAATTACAAAACCGGGGAATTGAGTTGGCTCTGGGTACGGCCAGAAAAGTAGGTCCGGGAGAATTATCGGTGGGTGTAAACTTCTCGGCTAACCGCAATAAAGTATTAGCCTTAGGTCCGGGACAAGAGCAGATTATTTCTTCTGGAGGCTTAAGCGGCTCTCACATTACCCGGGTGGGCCAGCCGGTAGGTTCGTTCTTTGGTTACAAAGTAATTGGCCGCTTTGAATCCGCGGATCAGTTATCGACTACGCCTAAATTGGGCAATCAGCAAATCGGGGATTTTATTTACCAGGACACCAACGGCGATAAAGTAGTGAACGCCGACGACCGGGTTATTTTGGGCGATAACTACCCGGATTATCAAATCGGGTTTAACTTTAGTTACAAAATTAAAGGGTTTGATATTTCTGCCTCGGTTTACTCGCAGCAAGGCCTGGAAGTAATGAACACCATGCACCGCTATTTAGCCGAAGCCTGGGGCAACAACTTGTCGGTTTATTTAGACGAAGATGCGCCGCGGCCGGTTTGGGGAGTAGGCTCTAGTACGCATACCCGGGCTTCGAGCTGGCAGGTAGAAGATGCTTCTTTTGTGCGGTTGCGCGAGGTGATTGTGGGTTATTCCTTACCTAATGCTTTAACCAATAAACTTCATATCAGTCGGGTACGCGTTTACGCTTCCTTACTAAATCCGGTTACCTGGACTAAATATTCCGGTTATAACCCCGAAGTATCCAGCAACTACGGCAGCGCCCTTACTCCCGGCGAAGAATTCGGTAACTACCCGCTAAGTAAGACTTCTACCATTGGTATAAATGTTTCATTCTAGTTTCTAAAAAGTCATGAAATATCTCCTGTATATAACTTTATTTTTCGCTTTGGTTTCCTGCGAATCCTACATCGATTTAAAACCATTGGCCGAAAACAGCGTCGATAATTTTTATAATACTGCTTCGGATATGGAGCAAGCTGTAATAGCTACTTACGACGGGCTACAAACCAGCATGCGGCCGGGCTACCTCGATCATTTTGCCGAAGTACGAAGTGATAATACTTATGATTTTGCCACTACCCCGGCGGGCGGCGCTTACGCCGATTTCGACAATTTTAATCTTACTTCGGCCAACGACCGGCTAAATGTTTTCTGGCATAATTCCTATCTTACTATTCAACGAGCCAATATTGTGCTTAATAGAATAGATGCCATTACTATGGATGAAACCATAAAGGCCCAACGCAAAGGCGAAGTAAAGTTTATCCGGGCGCTTACTTACTTTTATCTGGCTCAGATCTGGGGCGATGTACCTTTGGTGGTAGAAGAAACCACGGATCCTATTTCGTTTATTAATCAAACCAGAACTCCGGTAGCTGAAATCTACAACCAGATTTTAAAAGACTTAACCGAAGCCGTAGATGTATTGCCGGTAACCGTAGATAACGCCAACGACGGAAGAGTAACCCAAGGCGCAGCGCTGGGATTATTAGCCCGGGTTAATTTAGTGCGGAAGGATTACTCGAAAGTAATTGAATATACCGACCGGGTAATAAACCTGGGCGTGTATTCTTTAGATGCAAATTACGCCGGCATATTTAATTATGCTACCAAAAGCAACGAGGTAATTTTTAAAGTGGTTTTTAAAAGTGGTACTAATTCCGAAGGCTATCCTTATTTAAATGTAAATCACGATTACAACAATACCGCCTCCCGCGATTTTATGGAAACCTATAAAGACGATCCGCGCTTAGATGCCATTGTTGATACCACTAATATTAAAACCTACAACAGCCCTAAAGTACACAACGAGAATGTAAACACCGATAACACCATTGATATTAAAACAACGGTAATACGTTACTCGGATATTCTTTTAATGAAAGCCGAAGCCCTGAATGAGCTTCAATATCCCAGCCAGGAAGCTTTAGATTTACTAAACCAGGTGCATACCCGCGCCCAGCCTAACCCCGCTTTTGATATGGCCAGCTTTACTTCTAAAGATGCATTTTTGAACGGAGTTTTAAACGAACGCAGAATTGAGTTTGCTTTCGAAAATTTACGCTGGTTTGATTTGGTAAGAACCGGTAAAGCCCTGGAAGTAATGTCGGCTAAAAATACTGGCGGCGATAAACCCAATTCGGCCTCGGCCCTGCCTTTTACTATTAGCGAGCGCGATTTATTGTTTCCTGTACCGCAAGTGCAAATTGATGCCAGTAGCGGTAATTTAACCCAAAATCCGGGGTATTAATTAAATTAAGAGTTATTGAAGGAGCGCAGGAGAGGGATAAAAGTAATTTTAGAACGCGCCTGCCTCCAAACTTTAAATTTTTAGTCTGGCTATTCCTTCATCTACCAAGAGCAGAGAAAAAATCTACGAGTAGGAGAGGAGTAAGCTTACTATTTAAATTAAGAAAACCAAAGTTTTACATAACCTAAAAAGGAAATTACAATGCAAGTGCAAACAAATACAGGAGGCTCCTTTCTGGATAGGGCCGGCATTCCCAAACAACTGGGGTGGGGATATTTGGGTATCTTAATTTTTATGATGGGCGATGGCCTGGAACAAGGCTGGTTAAGTCCGTACCTTTTGGAGCATGGCATGTCCATTCAACAATCGGCCTCCTTGTTCACGGTGTACGGCATTACCATTGCCATTTCGTCGTGGTTTTCCGGCGTACTCGCCGAAGGGTACGGCGCTAAGAAAACCATGGCTGTGGGCTTATTCCTGTATATTTTAGGTACCATTGGCTTTGTGGGCTACGGCATGACGGATCTTAATTTTCCGATGATGCTCTTTACGTATGCTTTGCGGGGCTTTGGCTATCCTTTGTTTGCTTACTCGTTCCTGGTTTGGATTACTTACCGCAGTCCGCAGCAAAAGCTAGGCCGCGCCGTGGGTTGGTTTTGGTTTGTGTTTACCGGGGGTTTAAATGTGTTAGGCGCTTATTATTCCAGTTGGGCCATTCAGCACTTAGGCTACATCAATACCATGTGGAGCTCTATTTTCTGGGTACTGGTAGGCGGCTTTTTAGCATTAATTTTAAACCGCGATAAATTTCAGGCGAAGAATAGCCAAACCGGCGCTAAAGCCCAGGAATTAATAAAAGGCTTAACCATTGTAAAAGAAGAGCCTAAAGTATTATTGGGTGGCCTGGTACGAATTATTAATACCACGGCGCAATTCGCTTTTCCGGTGTTTCTGCCTACTTACATGGCGGCGCATGGTTTTTCAACTACCGAGTGGCTGCAAATCTGGGGTACAATTTTCACGGCCAACATTGCTTTTAATTTAATTTTTGGGTTTGTGGGCGACCAGATGGGCTGGCGTAATACGGTAATGTGGTTTGGTGGGGTAGGGTGTGCTGTTTCTACTTTACTATTTTTTTATATGCCCCAATTGGTCGGCACTAACTTCTGGGCTGTTTTATTAGCGGGCGTTTTATGGGGAGCTTTATTGGCTGGTTACGTGCCACTGTCGGCCTTGGTACCTTCGCTGGTGAAAAAAGATAAAGGAGCGGCCATGGCTATCTTAAATTTAGGTGCCGGTTTGCCGGTGTTTCTGGGGCCCGCCATTGTGGGTGTATTTATTGGTACGGTTGGTAACGAAGGTGTAGTTTGGATTTTGGCCGGATTGTATTTGCTAAGTGCGATTTTAACCAAATTTATTACCCTGCCCGATAATGCGAAAACCGCGCATCAGGTAAAAGCCGAAGAAATAACTCTTCCCGCCGGAGAAAGATTAAAAACAACCCCACTCGCTTAAGTCTAAATTTTAAATTTTTAAAAATATTGCTTTAACCGGGCGGAGTTTTTGGATTCTGCCCTTATTAAGTACTCCTATAACAATTGCGTATGAAAATTTTAATTACCGCGCCTTACCACGAGAAAGCGCAACAAGTATTGGCCGCTACTTTCGGAGAAATTATTTACCGCCCCTGGAAACCGCATGGCCGGGCGTACAACGAAGCAGAGTTAATAGCTATGTTAGAAGAAACGGAAGCCGATGCTTTTATAACCGAACACGACCACGTTACGAAACAAGTAATAGATGCTTTTCCGGATTTACAATTTATTGGGGTTTGTCGCGGTACGCCTTCCAATGTAGCGGTAGACACGGCCACAGAGCACGATATTCCGGTTTTTCATACCCCAGCTCGTAACGCCCAGGCCGTAGCCGAAATGTTTGTGGCCAACGTTATTACTTTTCTGCGCAACACCATTGCCGGTTGTGCCTGGCTGGAAGGAGAAAACTGGGAAGCCGGAGCGCATACCTCGTACCTGCAGTTTAAAGGCAACGAATTAGCCGGCAGAACTATTGGTATGGTAGGGTTTGGCGCTATTGGGCAACGCATTGCAAATATGGTAAAAAACTTTCCGTGTACCATCCAGTTCTACGACCCTTACACCGAATCGCCGGATCCGGATTTTAAAAAGATAAGTTTAGAAGAAGTTTTTGCCACCAGCGATATTGTTTCTATTCACCTGCCGGTTACAGAACAAACCATTGGCATGATTGATAAAAACTTAATTTCGTTAATGAAGCCGGATGCTCTTTTTGTAAATACTGCCCGCGCCGTAGTGGTAAAACGCGAAGATTTATGGGACGCCTTGAAAAATAAACGTATCCGCGGTGCTATTCTGGATGTATTCGATCACGAACCTCCGGATGCCCTGGATTACCAGATTATTCATAGCCCTAACGTTTTGGCTACTCCCCATATTGCCGGCGCTACCTTTGAGGTAGAAGACCACCATGCCTATATTATGAACGATGCCCTGAAAGCCTGGTTTATCGACGATAATAAAACTATTAAACAATTAGCCAACAAAGACGTGCTGGCTGTTAAAAAATAATGGAAGGTAGCACCATGCAGGAAGGATACATTATTGTAGACATTGGTACCGGAAACGTTAGGGTGGCGGTAGCCGCTAAAAGCGGTGAAATATTAGGTGTGGAGCGGGATAATATGCCTTATCAAACAGATGAGCATTATCCCGAATCTATTTTTTTCGACCCGGAACAATTGTGGCGAATCATTTCTAATCTGGCCCGAACGGCCTTAAGTAAAGTACCGGGCATTAACATTAAGGCTTTAACCGCTACCAGCCAGCGCGAAGGTATTGTTTTAATCGGCCATAAAGGCGAGTCTTTAATCGGATTACCCAACATCGACCACCGGGGCCGGGAATGGGAGCATTTAATTACCGATAAAAGTTACGTTTATGAGCTAACCGGCCGTTATCCTACTTCGCTTTTTTCCGCTTTAAAACTGGTAGGAGTACGCGAACGGCGGCCCGAATTATGGGAGGCCTGCGCTACTTTTTTAAGCATCAGCGATTGGGCGCAATTTAAGCTAAGCGGCGTAGCCAGGTACGAGCACTCCCAGGCCTCGGAAACCTTGCTGTACGATGTGGCTCAAAAAAGCTGGTCGCCGGAATTAAGTTCTCTATTTCAGCTTGAAGCAGATTTTTTACCCGAGTTAGGCGCTTCCGGTACTATTCTCGGACCGGTTTTGCCCCAGATAGCACAAAACTTTACAATTTCTCCGGAAGCTCAGGTAATTATAGGGGGCGCCGATACGCAGCTAGCCGTTAAAGGCACCCAGCCACAGTTAGAAGATGTAGTAATTGTATCGGGCACAACCACGCCCCTGATTAAACTGGTGAATGAATACATCACCGACCACAAAGAACGTTCCTGGACCAACCGGCATATTGATGAAAACAGCTTTGTACTGGAAACCAATGCCGGCGTAACGGGCTTGAATTACCAGCGCTTAAAAGAAATTTTTTATCCTCATGAAAGCTACGAGGTAATTGAACAAGAGTTAAGCCAGGTAAAAAATGTGCATTGCGTGGCTTCTTTGGGTTCGCTGGTTGCCGACGAGAAATCGCCGGTTACGAAAGGTGGTTTTATATTCCCGGCCCCGGTATCGCATGTGCTCACGCGGGCTCATTTTGTGTGGGCTACCCTCTGGGATATTGCCTGCAGCATCAAAGAAAATTATGGTACTTTAAGCGCTATTTCAGCTAATGAGCGGGATTACGTTTGGGCCTGCGGGGGCGGTTTTCAAAGTAAGTTGCTACGTAAGTTTATCGCCAATTTACTAAATAAAAAGGTGTATATCCGCAGCAGTTACCAGCAATCTTCGGTAGTAGGTGGTGTGTTTATTTGCAACGAAGCTTTGGGAGAAACAGGGAATTCTGCCGGAAGTACTACGGTGGTAGAGCCGCAGGAAACAGGCAATTACACGGCGCTTTACGAAGAATGGAAACGCAACCGGCAAACTTTTAAGCAACTATGTCTGGAGGAAGTAGTATGACGGCACCTTATTTTTTAGGCATTGATGTGGGTACCCAGGGCGCCCGCATTGTGTTGTTAGATGTTACCGGCAACGAGGTGGGCAGCCGCGAAGAAGCTTTCTCCTTAACTACTAAATCCCGGGAAGAACAATCACCAGCCGAATGGTGGGCCGCCTGCCAACGTTGCTTGCAAAGTTTGTTGGCCGAGGTGACCCATACTATTTCGTTGACCGATATAAAAGCGGCTTCGGTTACGTCTACCTCCGGCACGGTTATTCCCCTGGATGCGCAAAACAACCCTTTGCACCCGGCTTTAATGTACAGCGACAACCGCTCGGTAGCAGAAGGCAAGCTTTGCCGTGAAACAGCTTTAGCTTTTCACCCGAAAGGGTATACGGGCTTTAATGCCAGCAGCGGCTTATCTAAAATGGTTTGGTTTAGTAAAACTTATCCGGAGAAAGCTCAAAAAATAGCGAAATGGATACATGCTACCGATTTTATTATTGGCCAACTAAGTAACCAATGGGGCATTACCGATTATACCAATGCTTTAAAAACCGGGTATGATGTAAAAAATAATAACTGGCCGGCTTATATCCACGAGCAGTTACCCCTTAAAAAAGAGTGGTTACCCCAGGTAGTTTCTTCGGGTACTCCCGTTGGTAAAATAACGCCAGAATTAGCTACGGAATATAATCTAAGCCCGGAGTTAATAATAGTTGCCGGCATGACAGATGGTTGCGCGTCGCAGGTAGCATCGGGGGCGGTTAACCTCGGCGACTGGAATACGACCATTGGCACCACCCTGGTAGTGAAAGGCGTAACCAGTCAGGAAATAAAAGACCCCGAAGATCGCTTGTACAGCCATCGCCACCCCGAAGGTTTTTGGATGCCGGGTGGGGCCAGTAACACCGGCGCCGATTGGGTTACCAAAGAATTTAAAGAAGATTTAGCTGAACTAAACGAACAGGCAGCAAGTATTATTCCATCGGGCTATTTAGCTTATCCTTTACAACAGGAAGGTGAACGTTTTCCGTTTATCGCTCCCCACGCCCGTGGTTTTGAACCAGAAGGATTATCTCCCGTGGAACGCTTCGTGGCGAATATGGAGGGTGTGGCTTATATAGAACGCTATGCTTTTGAAATGATTCAGCAGCTTTCCGGGGAAAAAGTAAAAGCTGTTTATACGGCGGGCGGTGCCAGTAACAGCGATGCTTGGCTTACCATCCGCAGCAATGTGCTAAATTTGCCTATCTTCAAAATGAAGTACGTTACGGGAGCCGTAGGCGCAGCTATAATTGCAGCTTCCAAAACGCATTTTACTTCTATCAGCGAAGCTACCCAAGCTTTAACGCAAATCGAAAAAGAAGTGCATCCTACTCCTTACCTTAGCGCGAGCTATCAAAAAAGTTACGGTAAATTTCTGCAGCTTTTGCGGGAGAAAAAATACATCACTGATTACCATTATGCTTAAAATTTATTTACTACGCCACGGCCAAACTGCCTGGAATGCCGATGGCAACCGTTACTGCGGCCGCACCGATTTGCCCTTAACCAGTAAAGGTTTAGAACAAGCGCATCTGGCCGCGGCTCAACTTAAAAATATTGATTTTGTTGCGGTTTACTCCTCGCCCTTAGAACGGGCGCACCGCACGGCTTACATTGCCGGCGGTGGTCAAACCGTAATAACCGATGAGCGGTTGATTGAAGCCGATTTCGGGCAATGGGAAGGAAAGCCCAAAGAAGTTTTTATTCCGGAGAATGAACTGCTCTGGCAAAACTGGTGCGAAGACCCTATCCAAACCAAAGCCGGCGGCACCGGCGAGTCGGCGGGAGAAGTAATTAAGCGGGTAGATGATTTTTACCGTTCGTTGCAGCAGCAATATACCAAAGGCAATATTCTGGTAGTAGCCCATAACGGGGTAAACCGCTTTTATTTAGCTTACAAGTTAGGTATGCCGGTAAAAAACTACCGCCAACTGGTTATCGATAATTCGTCAGTTACCATGTTTGAGTTAGATGCAGCCGGTGAACTTTACCTAGTACACTTAAATAGTAAATTATAATATCATTTCTTAATCAGAGCGTTAAGCCATACAATACCATGAAATTTTTTAAAAAAATCTTTTTCTGTAAGCGTTATACGAGTGGTTTAATAGGGATCATGTTAATCTCTAGCATCTGCAACCAGGTACTGGCTCAGCAAAAAGCGCCGCTGCAAACGCTAAAAATTAAAAATACCCGGGAGCTGCACGATTTCTTTAAATACACCGGCCTGGATGTTCCGATTGTTAGCGGGCACCGGGGTGGCACCACCAAAGGTTTTCCCGAAAATTGCATTGCCACTTTCGAAAATACGTTACGCCACACGCCGGCTTTTTTTGAAATAGACCCGCGCCTCACCAAAGACAGCGTAGTGGTATTAATGCACGATGCCACCCTGGATCGTACTACCAACGGCACCGGCAAAGTGTCGGATTATACCTGGGCAGAATTAAAGAAATTTAAATTAAAAGACCCCGAAGGCAATGTAACGGAATACGGCATTCCTACTTTAGACGAAGTAATTACCTGGAGCAAAGGCAAAACCATCATTAACCTGGATAAAAAAGATGTGCCTTTAGCTATGACGATGAAAAAGTTAAAAAAGCACAACGCTGCCGCCCACGTAATGCTCACCGTACACACGCCCGAACAAGCTAAATATTACTACGATAATATACCGGGTGTTATGTTTTCGGCTTTCGTGAAAACTAAAAAAGAACTGGAAGGCTACGAAAAAGCCGGTGTGCCCTGGTCGAGTATTATGGCGTATGTAGGCCCGGAGAACAAGCCCGAAAACAAAGAAATGTACGATTTACTACATGCCCGTGGAGTAATGTGCATGATTTCGGCCGCCCCGACTTACGATAAATTAACAGATCCGGAGGCCCGTAAAAAAGCGTACCAGCAAACCTTTGAAATGGGAGCCGATGTACTGGAATCAGACTTGCCTATTGAAGTAGCTGCGGCCATTCAGGCACAAATACCCAAAACCAGCAAAAAAGCGAAATATTTTAACCGAAACACCCAGGCCCAGTAAGGACTTGGTAAGTAAATTATGTAATACTGAATAATAATTTAATACCCCATATAGCCCTGCAAGCAACCCATAACGTTACTGTTATGGGTTGCTTATTTAAGCCAATTTTAACTATAAATTCATACCGGCCAGCACAAAGCCTCTTGACTAGGATATTTTAAAAAATTTATTTAGAATCATAACTTAAAGCAGTGGCTTCTAGCTGATCTGAATATTTATAAATATCATCGAGGTTTGTAATTTCATTTTTAACCTCTTTCCTATTTTCGTCAAAGTATACAATAAACTTTTTATTTCCTTCCAAATACAATCTACAAATAGGTTTACGATTGTTGTTATCCAGCAATATTCCAAAGTACGATTGCGTGTCCCGGTGTGTAATTCGGCTAGAATCAACTTTTGTTCTAAGAATAGATCGAACAATAAAAAAGGCTTCTTTTTCAATTTCATGGGTTACAATTTTTGATTCAGGTTCTTTTACTGGGGTAACAGTAACGTCTTCTTCAACCCTTGCTGCAATATCAACCCGTTCGCGATCTTGTTCAGAAGCTAAAGCAGATTTCAACCGGTCACTAATCATATCGGTAATAAACTGATTTAGTGAGCGCTTAACAACTCCGGTAAATTGCTCCAGAACTTTGGCTATCATAGGGCCAGTGTGTATTTGCCGGGCAAAATGTTTTACAAAAGCTTCTGATGGATTATTAAATTCTTCGAGCAATATTTTCTTAATCTCCCGGGCAAACTTTAGCTCAGTAGCTGAACTTAAAATGGTATCAACATTAAAGCTATTGCGCTGGTACTTTTTAAGCTCAAATACATTGGCATCAGATATATCGGTAATGTTAAATTCCCAAAATGGCTTATCATCCATCTTGTTAGATTCCACTAAATCGGTATAAAATTTATAAATGATACCATTAGTGAGTATGCCGAATCGGGTGGTAGTAACATGAAAATAACGATGTAACTGAGAATTATGAACGTTAAGGTCTTCTTTCCAGTGTTTGCATTCTATAATCATTATAGGGCTGTCATCCTTTAAAATGCAATAGTCTACTTTTTCTCCTTTTTTAATGCCCAAGTCTGCTACAAATTCGGGTACTACTTCGTGGGGGTTAAATACATCGTAGCCCAAAGCAGAAATAAAAGGCATAACAAATGCCATTTTGGTAGCTTCTTCGGTTTGTATACTATCTTTCATGCGAGACACCTTCTCACCTAATGCTTTAATTACATCAATAAAGTCCATGCGTATTTATATTGGTTTTTAATATTTTGATTTTTGGGACTAAGTCTGCGTATTGGAACCCCTTCATTCTGGTGCCAACGAAACTCGAATTTTAAAAAATATAAAATTTTGAAGCTTGAGTAATTTTGTTATTCCTCGTTCCCAATTAACTCACTTGTTTTTTGTGTTACACCGCTGGCGATGGAGCACAAAAACATTAGATAAAATACTGCTTTATAGATTTGGAGGAGGTAAAGAGCACGAATTGATAATTTTTTATATAAATATCAATTAGAGAAGGATTGTTACCGGGGTATCAGTAAAATTGAGATAATTATTTGAAATAAGCAGCCGGACAGAATTGATTTAGTATTTAATGTTACGATTTTAAAAATACATATAATCTATTGATAAAATAATGAAAGCCTGATATCAGCTATCTAAATGCTTGTGTTTTCTGTTAGTAAAACCGATAAACGCCGGAATGGCTGTTTTATAATCCAGAAAATACGACCTTACTTTATCAGTACAATCAGTGTTTGCGATCTAGTGCTTTCGTGAACGGAAGGCGAAAATACGGTGGATAGGCAAGTATAAATATCAAAGTACCGGGTAAGTTAGAGTACTTACCCGGTACTTTAATGGTTGCATTGGTATAATATAAAACAGATCAGAGTTGCTGCCGAAACAGATTGGTCGCTTAATGGCTCTCGGTCCTAGCTGTTTTTCCGGTAGGGCAGAGTTAATTCTTTAAATTTCCGGGTTAAATCGGTTAACGACGCTTCTACGCCCATGCGTTCCAGCGAAGAGGCACCCACAAAGCCGTGCACTTCGGTGGCCGCTAGTATCTCCCGCACATCATCCGGGGTGTTAATCGGGCCGCCGTGCGTTAGAAAAAACATATCAGGGTTTACTTCTTTGGCGGCTTCCATAATGGCGGTGGTACGGGCAATGGCATCGTCCATGGTGCAGGATGCTTCAACCACCCCAATAGAACCGCCTACCGTGGTGCCCACGTGCGCAATAATAGCATCGGCGCCGGCTTCCGCCATTTGCCGGGCTTCCTCGGGATGGGCTACGTACACAATCGAGAATAAATCCATTTTAGAGGCTAGCCGCACCATTTCCACTTCTTTTTCAAAGCCCATTCCGGTTTCTTCCAGCACCTGCCGGAAATGACCATCCACGATGGAGTGCGTCGGGAAATTGTTAATCCCGGAAAAGCCCATTTCTTTAACTTTTAATAAATGGTGCCACATGCGCCGCCGCGGGTCGGAGCCGTGTACCCCACAGATTACGGGTATTTCTTCTACTACTGGTAACACTTCAAATTCACCGATTTCCATGGCTACCGCATTGGCGTCGCCGTAGGCCATTAAACCCGCCGTAGAACCATGACCCGACATCCGGAAGCGCCCCGAGTTATAGATAATAATTAAATCGGCACCGCCTTTCTCAATAAATTTGGCACTGATACCGGTACCCGCTCCGGCCGCAATAATGGCTTTTTGTTGCTCGATGGTACTTCTTAAACGATCTCTTACTTCTTGTCGGGTATAAGGATTTCCCTTACCGGTCCACGGATTTGGCATAGTCTGTTTGATTTATATAGATGGGTATTGAAACTTCGGGCGAGTAGCTGAACAAGGTTAAGCGGGCGAAAAATAAGAGAAAGATTTTAAATTTTCGCAAACCAGAAAATTTAAAATCCGATTTCCGGTAATATCGTTCTGCCCAAAAACCTTTTTATATATTCTTAATTAACCTGAATTTTAAAAAAAATCACTCCGGTAAAGCTAGATTTTAAAAATTTTATCTTAGCCATGAACTAGACCGGCTTTTGTTGTCAGGATAAGTTGATGTGGTATTAAAATTTAAAAATTAGCTTTCTCTTTTAGTTTTTCCTGATTTTCCTGAATCATTTCCAGAAGCGTGCTTACCAAAAAATCAGCGAAAGCGGCATCGTTAATGTGGGCGTCTACTTCTTTTACCTGCACGGGCGCTTTGGCGTGGGCCTTAATGGTACTAAATAAAACCTGGTCTACTTCGGGGCGATGAAAAACCCCGCCGGAAGCGCTGATCTGCGAAATGCCCCGCAAGGGTAAAACAATGGTAACGGGACCTCGGGCCCCATTTAGTTTGGTAGCTAACTGTTCGCCCAGCTGCTGGTTTTCTTCGGCGTTGGTGCGCATTAAGGTTACATCGGGGGCCCAGTTGTAAAATTGCCGCGAGTGGTAGGAGCGGGGTACGGTTTCTTTCTGGGCAAAATTTACCATATCCAGACAGCCCGGCACCACCACCTGCGGAATGCCCATTTCGGCGGCAGCCGTTAAACGTTCGGGACCAGCGCTTAAAATTCCCCCGCATAAATCATCGGCTAACTCGGTAGTGGTAACATCCAACACGGCGGCAAAGTAATTTTCGCGGATGAGCGCTTCCATGGTTTGCCCACCCACCCCGGTAGCATGAAATGCCATGGTTTCGTAGCCTTGCTCGTTCAGGAGCTTACTGCATCGGTCCACGCAGGCAGTGGTATTGCCAAACATGCTAATAGCGATGCTTTTGCCGGAATTTTTAAATTTTTGGTTTTTTACCCGGCTCATGGCGCTTATGGCGGCGGCAGCCTGGCTGATTAACAATGAACTGATGGAATTAAGGCCCGCCAGATCCACCACCGAAGGTACTAAGGTAATATCTTTAATGCCGATTTGCCGGGATAAGTCTTTGGTGGCTAAAGTGGTTAAACAAAGCTTGGGCACACCTAATGGGATGGATTGCATGGCGGCTAAAGTAATGTAGGTTCCGCCGCCCCCGCCCATGCCAATGGCGGCCTGCATACCGCCTTTTTTTACCAGATCAGCTACCAGGCGGGCTGCTCCTTGGCCCATTACATCTACCGCAAATCCCCGGTCCTGCTTTTCCCGGATGGCTTCCAGCACGTGGCCGGCAGCTTGCGCTACTTGTTCTGCTTCGTAATCCACGGGAAACAAAGCGGTAGTGCCGAGTACACCGGTATTTAAAGTAAGCACGTTTAAACCATGGGCCAGTAATTGGTCGCGCAAAAAAGAAAAAACTTCTTCTTTGGTATCAAAGCAACCCAGCATTAAAATGTATGGACTATCTGCTTTCATTCTGGTTGATGCCGCACAGGCTTTAGCTCCCGAAATGGATAAATTTAAAAAATTAGCTGATAAGCTGATGAAACTAGCTCTGGCACCAGTACTTTGCTGTTGTTTTAAAATAAGTGTAATTTGGTAAACCGATGCAAAACAAATAAAAAGTGATCCGATTTGAGCCTAGTAAACCTATTTAAAAAAAAGCAAAATCGGGCAAACCAGCTATGCTTTTGCCCAGGCAACCTGGGTGATTTTATAAAAAAATGCGCTTACCTTAGTAATTATTAGTAAAACTAACTAAATAGTACACCAATTTACCTGTTTCTTTTGGGCTTGTTCTGCCAATCCAACTTGCAAGTGCTGTTGAGCCATTAGCGATATACCTGTATTTTGTAAGTAATTTAGTGGCTCTGAGTAGAAGATGTAAACTGTAAAAGCATAAAGCCGGTTTTGTTTTCCAAATTTAAATTTTCTGAATATTTACGCTTGTTTTGTTGGAAATAGGAGCTGGTTAAGATAAATTTTAGAAGATGGCGCAAGTACCGACCCCCTATAAAGAAACTACTATTATTGATATTGCCCGGGAGCTAAACGTTTCAAAATCAACCGTATCTCGGGCTTTAAAAAACCACCGGTCTATTGGCGAAGCTACCAAAAAAGCGGTGCAGGACCTGGCTAAAAAGTACAATTACCATCCCAACGATATTGCTTCCAGCCTTTCCAAACGCTCTACCAAAACCATTGGAGTAATTGTGCCGCTGCTGTCGCATTATTATTTTTCCACGGTTATTTCGGGGATTGAGGAGCTCGCGTATAAATCGGGCTACAAAGTAATTATTTGCCAATCGGCGGAGTCGTACGAGCGCGAAGTCATTGTGTCGCAAACTTTATTGTCCAGCAAGGTAGATGGTTTGCTCGTGTCTATTTCGCGGGAAACAAAGAACTACGATCATTTTAAAGTTTTCCAGGAGAAAAACATTCCGCTTATTTTCTTCGACCGCATTTGCCCCGATATAGAAGCCAGCAGCGTTATCCTGAACGATTACCAGGGTGCTTTTATGGCGGTAGAACATTTAATACAACAAGGTTGCCGTAAAATCGCGCACTTTGCCGGTCCGCCCTTGTTGTTAATCAGTCAGAATCGCATTAATGGCTACAAAGATGCTTTAAAAGCCTATAATATTCCTTTCGAGGAAGAATTATTAATTGATTGCGGCCCGGGTTTAGAACAGGAAAATGGGAGCGAAGCAGCGCAAAGAATGTTAGATGCCGGCATCCGGCCCGATGCCATTTTTGGTTTCTGCGACCCTATTGCCATTGGGGTAATGATTACTTTAAAAAAGAATAAAATTAAAATTCCGGACGAAATTGCCGTAGTGGGCTTTTGTAACGAACCTATGGACACGGTAGTAGAACCGCCTTTATCTTCGTTGGTGCAACCCGCTTTTCAGATTGGCGAAACCGCCGCCGAAATTTTTTTCCAACACATCCAGGATAAAACCGTTCTCATCGAAAAAAAAGTACTTTCCACGGAATTGATCGTGCGGGAATCGAGTCTCAAAAAAAAATAAGTATTTTTTTACAATCAGTATTTTGAATATAAAAAATTTTGTTCTAACATTACGCAACCGGTTGCGCATTTTAATTTCTTTTACCGGATATCCTTCTTCTGGCCATTTTTTGCATTTAATGTAATTCGCCCGAAAAGATTCGCAGATTCGTTTTAAATAGTTCGATAGATATATTTTTTAAATTTTTTGTTTTTAGCTGCTTTATACAAATCGGTAAAAGCCCCAAAAGATTAAGTTTTACCTTAAGCCTTCCTGGAGAAAAAGGCAGTACCTGATTCCACAGCAAAAAACCAAAAACTGATAAATAAAGCATTTACCCAAGTTCATTTAATACTTAATTCTAAAGCACCAATACGTTGGGGTTTAAGAAACAGGGGGTAAAGCAGGGTGCTTTTAATTGGTACTCACCAGTTGAAAATTAGCTTTTAATATACTCATACATCGCTAAAATGAAGAAACTAATTTGCCTTGTTCTTTTCACCGGTTTGCTGTTTTCCGGTTGCGCCAAAAAAGCAGGAATGAACAGTATGTCTGCGACCAGCAATACCTCTGGTAAAGAAGGTCCGCGCCGGGGTGAAGTCTTGTTTCTGGGCCACAACAGCAAACACCACGACTCCGGTAAATACGCGCCCTGGCTGGCTATTACTTTATTTAAAAGCGGTGTAAACCTGACTTATACCATTGATTTAAAAGATTTAAATCCCGAAAACTTAAGCAAATACGACGGGTTAGTTATTTACGCGAACCACGATACCTTAGCCGCCGACCAGGAAAAAGCCTTACAGGGTTTTGTAGAAGGAGGTAAAGGTTTAATTCCGTTGCATTGCGCAACCGGTTGCTTTAAAAATTCGGAGTGGTATATCAACGCTATTGGCGGCCAATTTAAGTCGCACGGCAACGGTACTTTTACCACCGCTATCGTCAATAAAAAACATCCGGTTACGCAGGGTTTAACCGAATTTTCGACCACCGACGAAACCTACGTGCACCAAAATCTGAACAAAGACAAAACCGTGCTCATGGAACGGGTAGAAGGTAGCACCCGCGAGCCCTACACCTGGGTGCGCAACCAAGGCAAAGGACGCGTATTTTACACCGCTTACGGCCACGACGACAGCACCTGGACCAAACCCGGCTTTCAGAAACTAGTAAGCAACGGCGTTTTATGGGCCATCGGCGACAAAGTGCAAAAGCAAATTGCAGCTTTAAATGCCCCGAACGTCGATATTTACGCTTCATCCAACATTGCCATCACGGATTATACCAAGCGCCATCTAGTGCCCAAAATGCAGGAAGCCTTGTCGCCGGAACAATCTTTAAAATTAACCCAGGTACCGGTAAATTTCGAGGTGCAACTATTTGCCACTGAACCCGATATTACCAACCCCATTGCCATGTCGTGGGATGAGCGCGGGCGCTTGTGGATTGTAGAATCCGTGGATTACCCGAATACTTTCTTGGAAACCGACGGCGCCGCCAACGACCGCATTAAAATTTGCGAAGACACCAACGGCGATGGCAAAGCCGATAAGTTTACCGTTTTCGCCGATAAACTGAATATTCCGACCAGTATGGTATTTGCCAACGGCGGGGTAATTGTTTCCATGGCGCCTCACTTTGTGTTTTTAAAAGATACCGACGGCGACGATAAAGCCGACGTGCGCGAAAATATCATGACCGGCTGGGAAAAGAACGACACCCACTTTGGCCCATCGAACTTGCAATACGGCTTCGACAATAAAATCTGGGGCGTAGTAGGTTCCGGCTTCAACGGTACCACCAAAGACAGCAAAAATTTAAGTTTCCGGACCGGTGTGTACCACGTAAATCCAGATGGTACCGGTATGGAGTTTCTAGCTAACACCAGCAACAATACCTGGGGTTTAGGATTCTCTGAAGATAATAACGTGTTTATTTCTACGGCCAATAATACCCACAGTGCTTTTTACTCCATGCCGGCCAAATACACGCAAAGAGCTTTGCCGGCTTTAACGGCTTCTACCGCCGATGGCAAAGCCGCCTCTACCGGCATTTTGCCCGTACAAAAAATCGACGGCCATTACGACGCGCATACCCTAACCCCCAACCTGCGCCAGGTAGACGTAGTGGGCGGTTTTACCTCAGCCGCGGGGCATCATCTGTACACCGCCCGCAGCTTTCCGAAAGAATACTGGAACCGCATTGCCTTGGTGTGTGAACCTACCGTACGCTTACTGCACAATGCCATTATTGAACCCAAAGGTGCTGGCTTTGCCGAAAAAGATGGCTGGAATTTAATGGCCAGTTCCGACGAATGGTTTGGGCCGGTGCACGCCGAAGTTGGTCCCGATGGGGCAGTTTGGGTAGCCGATTGGTATAATTTTATTATTCAGCACAACGTGTTTGTGCCCGCGCAGGCGCCTTCCGAAATGGTATTGCCTTTTACCGAACAACCCATGGGCCAGGGCAACGCGTTTAAAAGCCCCTTACGCGACATCAACCACGGGCGGGTTTACCGGGTAGTTTACAAAAAAGCGCAACCTTACACGCCCCTTAAGCTAAGCAAAACCGATACGCCGGCTTTACTAGCCGCCCTGGAAAACGACAACATGTTCTGGCGCATGACCGCTCAGCGGTTGTTAGTAGAAAATAAAGATAAAGCCGCTTTACCTGGTTTGTACAAAATTATAAACAACCAGAAAGTAGACGAAATCGGCCTGAATAGTCCGGCGGTACACGCGCTTTGGACTTTACACGGATTGGGCGCTTTGGACGGAACCAACGCCGAAGCCATGCAGGTAGCCGTAAAAGCTATGAGCCATCCGGCTGCCGGCGTGCGCAAAGCTGCTCTAGCAGTAATGCCCAGAACTACCCAAACCAGTGATATTATTCAGAAAAGCAGCTTACTCAACGATCCGAATTTAAATGTGCGGCTCAATACCTTGCTAGCCATAGCCGAAATGCCGGCCTCCGATGAATTAGGTAAACTGGTGTACGAAGCTACTTTAAAACCCGAAAATGGCCAGGATGAATGGATTTCCCGGGCGGCTTTTGCGGCTGCAATCACGCACCAAAATGGTTTTTTAGCTGCGGCCGCCAAAAACAATCCTGAAAGCAACAACCCCGATAATTTAAGTGCGCGGGTAGCCAAAGCCGTAAGCGAAGAAAGTTATGCCTTGCCCCGCCGCGGTAATCTGCTTTTTCCGCCGGATGTAAAAGGCAAAGAGATAATTATGAAAGGCACCATTGCCAAAGGCAACCGCGATTTGCAAGGTTTAATTATGGCCCAGGGTGATAAAGAAAATGGCTACGGGCTGTTTATTCAGGAGGGTAAGTTAAACCTGGTAGTGCGGCAAAAAGGCAAAACTTACCAAGCCGTTTCAGCGCAGCCCGTACCCGATAAGTTTGATTTTGAAGCGCAACTGTTAAATGGCGGCGAAATGAATGTAGAAATAGATGGGCAATTGGTAGCGCAAGCCAAAGCGCCGGGCCTATTTACCCAACCGCTTACCACCACCGTGCGGGTATCGCAGGACGTGGAAAACGAAGACCGCATGGGAAAATACGAAGGCACTTTCCGGCTGGTCGGTGATATGCAAAACGCTACTTTAGAACTACGACAAGCCGGTAAAACGAGTAAATCTATAGCCGCTAACAAACCAACCGGGGGAAAAGCGGTGGTAAAAACAATGCCGGTTAAAAATACGGCCAGCGCCACGAACAACAGCGAAACCGTTACCATTAACCTGCGGGTAGTCGAAAATGTGATGCAGTTCGATAAAAAACTGCTTACCGTAAAAGCAGGTCAGAAAGTAATCATCAATCTGATGAACCCCGATAACATGCAGCACAACCTGGTAATTATTCAGAAAGGTACGATGCAAAAAGTAGGAGCCGCCGCCGACGCCATTGCCCGCGACCCGAACGGCGCCGAAAAAAGCTACGTGCCGCAAATCCCCGAAGTACTGCACGCTACTAAACTGGTAAACTCCGGCGAAGAAGTAACCTTGCGGTTTACGGCGCCAGCTCAACCCGGCGACTATCCTTTTGTTTGTACTTTCCCGGGGCACTGGCGCATTATGAACGGTATTTTAAAAGTGGTAAATTAAATTTTCCGGAAAATGCAAAAAAATAAAAAAGCGCGCAGTAGAGTGGTTGAAACAGATAAATTTTAAAAAAAACTAAAATTACCATCTTATTCTAGAGTTATAAATATATGATGAAAGCAACTTTTGAAAAAGTACTTTTGAGAAAAGTAAAATTGTATACGTGGGTCGTGTTTGTACTAACTACCGGCTTCGTATTCTTGAATTGTAAAACTAACGTAACAGCCATTTCCAGCCCAGCCAAAGAAATTAAAGTACTGATGGTGGGCGGCGGCTCATCGCACGATTTTAATAAATGGTACAAGCAAGCCGATGGCGAAACCTTGCGGAAAAACAATCTGGCCCAGGTTACTTACCTGAGCAATCCGGATTCGATTTTATTGTTTTTGCCCCAAACCGACGTGCTGTTTTTAAGTAACAACCAACCCATCAACGACCCCAAAGTACGGCAGGCCATTTTTGATTTTGCCCAAGCCGGTAAAGGTTTGGTGCTGGCGCACCCGGCCTTGTGGTATAACTGGAAGGACTGGCCGGAATACAATTTGCAACTGGTAAGCGGCGGTTCGCGGGGTCACGATAAGTACGGTAGCTTTGAAGTAACCGTCACCAAACCCAAGCACCCGGTTATGAAAGGAGTGGAGCCTAAATTTACCTTAAAAGACGAGCGCTACTACTACAACCCCGATCCGGCGGGGCCGGGCATCGAGGTGTTGGCCAACTCCAGCGTAGCCGGTTCCGATAAAATTTATCCTTCTATTTTTATTATTAAACACCCCAAAGCCCGCATTGTGGGAGTAGCCTTAGGCCACGACGCCGAATCGCACAACATTGCCAATTACCAAAACATTATCCGGAATGCGGTGCAATGGGCGGCTAAAAAATAGCATAATTCTTAATTAAAAGCTTTCTCGCAAGCGCCCCAGAAAATTGAGTGAAACTGGTACAAATAACCAGTAAGCTTTCGTGTTGGCTACTATTTAATAGCTGGCTCCTTTTTCAAGTTTTGGAGGCTATTTAAAGTCTGCTGAAAAGTAAAAATTTAAAAAATAATTCTTTCGGAATGCTGGTCAACTTAATCTTAAGCTGATACCGGAGCAGCTTTTTCCTGAACTACAAATCAAAAATTATCTGATTAATAAACGAATACAAACATGATGAGCGACAAAAAGATTACCGTAGTAATTGTAGGCATGGGTTTCGGAAAAGAATTTATTCCCATTTACCAAAGTCACCCGAACATTAAAGCGGTGGGCATTTGTACCCGCAACCGTCAAACGCTCGATGAACTGGCCGCCAAATACAACCTGGATCAGGATTTACTGTTCGAGAATTTCGAAGATGTACCTTTACGCGACGATGTAGATGCCATTCATATTGTAACCCCGGTACCAGAACACGCTAAAATGACTTTAGCATCCTTGAACGCCAACAAACACACGGCCTGCACCATTCCCATGGCCATGACCGTGGAAGATTGCAAAGCCATTGTGGAAGCCAAACGCAAATCGGGCAAGGTATACATGATGATGGAAACCGCGCTTTATACCCGGGAATTTTTATATGGCCTGCAATTAGCCGAAAGTGGCCAATTGGGTCGGATTCAGTTTGTCAGAGGTTCGCACATCCAGGATATGAGCATGGAAGGCTGGGCCGAATACTGGAAAGGTTACCCGCCGATGTTAAACGGTACGCACGCGATTTCGCCGTTGCTCCGGATAAATAATACCAAGGCCGAAAGTGTGGTATGCCACGGCTCGGGCCGTTTAAGCGACGATTTAGCCAGCCGCTACAACTCGCCGTTTGCGGTAGAAACCGCCACCTTTACTTTGAAAAATTCGGATGTGGTAGCCGAGGCTACCCGCTCGTTGTTTGACGTGGTGCGCCAATACCGCGAGAGTTACGACGTGTACGGCACTAAAATGTCGTTTGAGTGGGAGCAGTTGCAAGACGAGGAACACGTAATTTTCGACGGCGGCGAAAACGCGCGGCGCATTAACGTGCCCGACACCGACGATTTACTCATAGAGCCCATCAAGCATTTTACCAAGCGCGAAAAAATTGATGACCCTAACCACGTTTCGTTTTTGCAAGGCGCTGGTCACGGTGGTTCGCACCCGCATTTAGTACAAGAGTTTGTCGCCGCCATCGTGGAAGGACGCGACTCAGCGGTAGATGCCGAACTAGCTGCTAATTACACCTGTGCCGGTATTTGCGCCCACGAATCGGCCATGAACAACGGCAAACGCATTGCCATTCCGGATTTTGAATTACAGGAAGTGCCGGCAAAAGCCGAAGTATAAACTAACCTGTACGCGCATAAATTTTTAAAATTTTTCTTTCGCCAAATTCTTTAACAGATGATTTCATTAGGTGCCAGTACTTTTATCTGGGTGTCGCCCTTTCAAACGGCTGATTTTAATTTGCTCGCCAAAGTAAAACAAATCGGCTACGATATTCTGGAAGTAGCCGTGGAGCAAACCGACTTAATTGATTGGGTACAGTTAAAAGAACAGGCGCAAGAACAAAATTTAAAAATTACGATTAGCGGCGCTTTTGGCCCGGATCGGGATATTTCCAGCGACCAGGCGGCCTTTCGGGAAAACGGCAAGAGATACATTACGGATTGCATTAAAATTGCCGCCCAAATGGACAGCCCCATTTTTACCGGTCCGGTTTACTCGGCGGTAGGTAAAACCCGGTACGTAACGCCGGAACAGAAAAAGCAGGAACGTGCCTGGTGCGTGGCTAACCTGAAAGAAGTCGGGCAAATTGCCGCCGATTACAACGTGGTGGTAGGAGTAGAGCCCCTGAACCGTTTTGAAACCGACATGATTAACACCGCCGAGCAAGCCTTAGCCTTGGTGCAGGAAGTAAACCACCCGAACATTAAAATTTCGCTGGATACTTTTCATAGTAACATCGAAGAAAAAAATATCCCGGCAACCATCCGGGCGATTGGTAAAGATTGGCTGTGCCATGTGCAAGGCAACGAAAGCGACCGCGGCACTCCCGGCACCGGCCACCTGGATTGGGTGGATATTAAAGAAGCGCTGTACGAGATAAATTACGAAGGAGCCGTAGTTATCGAAACTTTCGGCGCTCCTTCTAAAGAACTAGCGAAGGCCGCCTGCATCTGGCGGCCTTTAGCCAACAGCCCCGACGAACTCGCTACCGAAGGCTGGCAATTTTTAAAGCAGTTATTTAAAGAAGTACCGGTTACCAGCTATTAACCCGTGCTCCTTTTACTCAAAATTGTTTTATTTAACTTGTTGTTATTAAAAATTGTACCGTTGTTAGGTGAAAAGAGGACTTGAGAATTAAAAATTTTAGAAAAATTACAAAATTATTGACCTGAACTGTTGCAAGTGGAGCAAAAATATAATATGTTTATGCAACCGGTTGCGCAATAATAAAAAATATTCCGGTTAAATTTATTTCACCTAAGTACTTGAATTAAATATCTATAGCTTCTTTTAAAATAAGGGTTTTTAGTGAGTTAGTTTTTTGCAGAATAGAAATTGCAACTATTTGTTCTTTATTAGATAATTCAATATTTAAAGTAATAGCAGAATAATCTTATTCTTTTAATAAATACGACTTTTTGGAAAAGCTGGATTAATTGGATTAATCAAGTTTTTGCAACCGAAACATATTGCCCTTTATTTCCCGGATTAAGAGTAAACAATGCCTATAAAGCGGGGTTTGCAATTCTGCTTTAGCAATTATATCCATTAGTTACATCTCTACCATTAATAAATTCTAATATGGAAAACCTGTTACGTAAAAAATCACCCCCTTCTATAACCAACAAAAGGCTTTGGTTTATACAGAAGAAACTGATCCTCCTGCTCTTTTTTACTCTGGTTGGCTTTACAAATTATTCGGTTTATGCCCAGCAAAACATAGCCGGTACGGTTACGAGTATCAAAGGCGAAGCTTTGCCTGGCGTAACAGTCTTGGTGAAAGGAACGAACAATGGTACCACTACAGATGGTAGTGGTAAGTATACCCTTTTGGTACCAGCAGCTCATGCCAATGGTACTTTAGTTGTTTCATTCATTGGATATCTCACCCAGGAAATTGCCATTAATAACCAAACGAGCATCAACGTAAAACTGGCTGATGATACCAAAGCCCTGGAAGAAGTAGTGGTGGTGGGTTATGGTACGCAAAAGAAAGAATCTATTACCGGGGCCGTTTCGGGGGTAACTTCTAAAGATGTGGGTCGGGTGCACGCCGTTACGGTAAGTGGCGCCTTAGCGGGTAAAATCCCGGGGGTGCAGTTTCGGCAACCGGATGGCCGACCCGGTGCGGCAGCCAATATTCAAATCCGGAACATGGGCGGCAACCCCTTGTTTATTATTGATGGCGTACCTAAAGACAAGTCGCAGTTCGATAACATCTCGCCGAACGATGTAGAAAGCATAACCGTGTTAAAAGATGCTTCGGCGGCCATTTACGGTTCTCGGGCGGCTAACGGCGTTATCATCGTAACTACCAAACGGGGTGCTGTGGGCCAGAAAAGCAGCATTAACGTAGATGCCTACTACGGTTTTCAAAACTGGACCCGTTTTCCAAGGGTAGTAAATGCCTACGAGTGGAACTTAGGAAAAGCCGATGCCGAAATAAACCGCGACGGTGTAACCGGCATTACCCAGGCGGAATTAGATAAGTACCGCGCTGGCACCGAGTACGGCTACCGCAACTTCGATTGGTACAATTACATTGTGCAGGAAAATTCGCCGCAAACCAACGTAAATGTGAGCGCCAGCGGCGGCTCCGAAAACATCAACTATTACATTTCCCTCACGCGCTTAGACCAGAATTCCGTTTTAGGCCGGGAGTTCTTGTTTAATCGTACCAATATTCAATCGAACATCGATGCCCGGGTCTCTAAAAGCGTAAAAGTAGGCTTAACGGTAAGTGGCCGATTGGAGCACCGGCAAAATCCGGGGGTACCGGGTGGCGACGATTACTTTGCGCCAAAGTTTGCGATTCTGCGCAACCGCCCTACCGAACGACCTTTTGCCAACGACAACCCTAATTATTTAAATACCATCAGTAATCCGGCTTCGAACTGGGGTTACTTAAATTACGAACACGCCGGTTTCTTCGAAAACGACGCCAACGTAATTACCCCGCAAATTACCGGCGAATACCAAACGCCTTTAAAAGGATTAGTGCTGAAGGGTTTGTATTCGTACATGTTCCGCGATTTTCAGCAGGATATTTTTGAATATACCTACGATACCTATACCTATTTTCCGGATACCGATGAGTACCGCATTACCGGGGGTAGCCAGAACCCGTACCGCGAGCGGGTAACTAACAAGCAAAACGAGTACATCGGCAATTTGCAGTTAAACTACACCAATACTTTTGGCAAACACACGGTAAGCGGCATTGTGTTAACCGAACGTTTAAAACGGCGTGAGCGCAACGTATTCTTTCACTCGGTACCTAAAACCAACGTGTTGCCGATTGTACAATTTGCTGATGCCGACCGCTACGACGATGTGGATTTTACCCAGGCTCGGGTAGGCTATATTGGCCGCTTTAACTACGGCTACGCCGATAAATACTTTCTGGAACTAGCGGCCCGCCGCGATGCTTCCTGGAAGTTTGCGCCGAACAAACGCTGGGGCTTTTTTCCGGCAGTTTCCGTGGGCTGGCGCATTGCCGAAGAACAATTTTTTAAAAATTTAACGGGTGATGGCAATTTCTTAAGCGATTTAAAACTCCGGGGTTCTTACGGACAATTAGGCGACGATGCCATCCGGTACTACGATCCTAGAAATAGCGCTGGTCGGGATATTAATGGCTATAACGTAGACCTGGACCCGTACGCCTATACCGCCGGTTATTCTTACAACACCGGTATCGGTATCATGTCGGGCAACGCGATTGTGGCGGCCCGCGACCGGGGCGTACCTTTCGACCGAATTTCGTGGTTAACGGCTACCATTCTGGACGTAGGCTTGGATTTTTCTTTCTTAGGCAATAAAGTTACCGGTACGTTGGATTATTTCCGGCGCAATCGCGATGGTTTAATTGTGCCCAAAAACAACGTATTCGTGCCCAGCGAAATTGGTTATGATTTGCCCCAGGAAAACTTAGAATCCGATGCGGTAATTGGTGGCGAGGGTTCCTTGATGTATAACGGCAGCGTAAACGGCATTAATTTTACCATTGGCGGTAACATTTCTTTTGCCCGCCGAAAATACCAGAATGAGTTTAATCCGCGCTACGGCAATGCTCTGGAAGAATACCGGAACGCCCGCGGCGATCGCTGGGGAAATATTTTCTGGGGTTACCAGGTAGTAGGCCAGTTCCAGTCGCAGGAAGACGTAAATACCTACGCTGTTAACAACGATGGACAGGGTAACAAAACCATGTTGCCCGGTGATTTTAAATACAAAGACGTAAACGGCGACGGTATTATTAATAACCGCGATGAGCGCCCGATTGGTTACGGTTTAAGTACCACGCCTATTTTGTCGGGTGGGATAAATTTAACGGTAGCTTACAAAGGCTTTGACTTTGCCGCTGATTTTTCGGCGGGGAGCATGCAAACCTTTAACCGCCGCAACGAACTCCGCAACGCTTTCCAGAACACCGGTAATATTGCCCGCATTTTATACGACGATCGCTGGCACCGCGCCGATCCGTTAAACCCGGACAGCGAATGGATTCCGGGCAAAAATCCACCGATTCGCTTCAACGATGGCGGCCACAGCAACTTAAATAAAGATTCGGATTGGTGGCTTGTGAATACCAAATACTTCCGTAACCGCACCATGGAATTAGGTTATACTTTGCCCAAAGCATTAACCAACCGGGTAAAACTGGAAAGGTTGCGCTTATTTGTGAACACCTACAATTTGTTCTCTATTGATAACGTGGATCAGTACGGGATTGATGCCGAAATAACCGACGACAATGGTTTGCAATACCCGCAGAATAAACTGGTGAACTTTGGTATTAATTTAAGTTTGTAAAAAGAGAATCAGCGATGAAAAAATATATTTTTTTAATAATTGGGGCTTTAGCTCTGAACAGCAGCTGTAAGAAAGACGAAGATTTTTTAAATGTAAAGTCCACGAACATTTTGCTGGTAGATGAAGTGTACGAAGATCCGCGGCTGGTTTTGTCGGTTATCACGGACTTGTATAACCGTATTCCAGATTTAGTGGAACCGAGTAACATGGGCATTTACGCTTCATTCGACGAAGCTTTTGCCTCCGGCGACTACGGCCGGCACCAAAACCGCGAATACAGCTACGACGACTGGAACTACTGGGATTACGGCTACATCCGGGAAATAAACTTGTTTATGCAGCGGGTAGCCGCTTCCGAAAAGTTGTTGCCGGCAGATAAAACCCGGTTTACCGCCGAAGCGCGTTTTTTACGGGCCAATGCTTACTTCGAAATGGTAAAACGGATGGGCGGCGTGCCGTTGATTCTGGAACCCCTCATTTACGACTTTAGCGGCGATGCTACCAGTTTACGCAAGCCCCGTGCTAAAGAAGCCGAAGTGTACGATTTTGTGATCAGCGAAATGGAAGCCATTAAATCGGTGTTGCCCAATACGCCCGGTGAAAAATCGCGCGCTACCTACGGCTTGGCTTTGGCCGCTAAAACCCGGGCGGCATTGTACGCGGGTTCTATTGCCAAGTACGGCGCTACTACGCCTTCGGTGTCTTTGCCCAACGGCGAAGTAGGTATTCCGGCCGATAAAGCCAATGGTTATTACCAAACGGCCTTAGCCGCGGCTCAGGAACTCATCAACTCCGGCCAGTATAGTTTGTACCAGAAAAACCCGGACTTATCGACCAACTTTGCCAATATCATACTGGATAAAGCCAATAATCCGGAAGTAATTTTCGTGGAAGATTTTAAACTGCGCAGCGGCAAAGTGCACGGTTTTGCCCTGGATAATCAGCCCCGGGCGATTACGGAAGAAGGGGAGCGGGGCGGCCGGTTAAATCCATCTTTAAACCTGGTGCAATCTTTCGAAAAACTAGATAATACCTTTGCGCCTTTGCCTATTAATAACGGTAGCCCCACCGATTATATTTACTACGACAAACCCGAAGATTTATTTGCCGGCCGCGATCCGCGGTTGCGGGGTACGGCTTTAGTGCCCGGCGCTTTGTTTAAAGATAAACCCATTGATATCTGGGCGGGTTTACTGTTAAGCAACGGCAGCTTTTTATCCGGCGACCAGTTAGGACAATTAAAAGCACCCGTAGAAGGCGGGCCATCGGTGCAGGTGGTAGGCCGTTCTGGCCCAATTGATGGCTACGATGGCTCGGCGCAATCCGGATTTTACATGCGCAAGTACAACGATCCCTTGGTAGGTTCCGGACAGATTGGTACTCAAAGCGATGTCTGGAATGTGCGTTACCGGTACGCCGAAGTATTGTTAAATGCCGCCGAAGCTGCTTTTGAATTAGGCTTACTCGACGAAGCTGCTACCTACATGAACCAGGTACGCTCCCGCGCTGGCTTAACTAAAGCCTTAACTCCCGGCGATATTACTTTCGACCGCATCGTGCACGAACGCAAAGTAGAACTGGCCTTCGAAAACCATTTACTCTGGGACATGAAACGGTGGCGTTTAGCACACATTGTCTGGGATGGCAGCAACTCCGATTTAACTACCCAGCCTGGCAAAGCTACCGAACCCAGTACCCGCGTTTTTGGCTTGTGGCCCTACAAAGTGTACAATCCTGGCGGCGCCAACCACGAAAAATGGGTGTTCCGTAAAGTTACTCCTTCGCGGGTAACGCAAAGCCACGTGTTCCGGCTCGGAAATTATTACTCCCGCATCAACGATGTGATTATCAACAATAATCCGCTCATTGTCCGGAATCCGAATCAATAGGTCATACTTTAATTTTCTATGAATTATATGAAAATAGTAGCTCGATTTTTAAAAATTTTAGTAGTTGGCTTTCTGTTAAGCTCCTGCGAAAAAGATAATTTTGACGCCCCGCAATCGGTGTTTGAAGGCCGGATTGTATACAACGGAGAACCGCTGCTGGTGCAAAGCGCTAACGCCGCACCGGGCAATAACTCCGACTTTCCGGTTTTTATTGAATTGTGGCAAAAAAAGTATCAGAACCGGAGCTCCATTCGGGTGCCCATTAAACAAGACGGGACTTTTACCACGGTATTGTTTAACGGCGATTACAAACTAACCGTACCCAACGGCCAGGGGCCTTTCTTATGGAAAAAAACGGCACAGAACACGCCCGATAGCCTCACGATTAACTTGCAAGGCAGCCAAACCTTAGACATTGAAGTAGTACCTTACTACATGGTCCGGAATGCGCAGTTTTCGGCGAGTGGCCGTTCGGTTACCGGCACGGTTAAAGTAGAGAAAATAATTACCGACGTAAACGCCAAAGACGTGGAACGGGTGTCGATTTACGTGAACAAAACCCAGTTTGTAGATGCCGGCAACAACATTAACAAAGCCGATTTAGCGGGCAGCGCCATTCCGGATTTAAATAATGTGAGTATCAGTACGCCGGCGCTGGGCGCCATTGTGCCGTCGCAAAGTTATGTTTTTGCGCGGGTAGGAGTAAAAATTGCCGGCGTGGAAGACATGATTTATTCGCCGGTCCAGCGGATAGAACTGCAATAAAATTGTACACTAGCAAACTGACAACCCGGTTGGTTTATGACTGGCCGGGTTTGCTTATTTTTTAAATTTTTTAAATTTTGGGCCTTAAAGCCGGTACTCTTATTTAAATTATTTTTTAATTCGCTAACGCTAGTACCTGAAACCTTCCGGCAGGAGGGAAATTTTTCGTTCTTACCTTTCTAAAAACATGAAAAAAGCTTTCTTCTTTTTGCTTCTCCTCGTCACCGTTATTACCCAGGCCCAGGTACCCGTTGATTTGGCCGGATTTCAGAAAAAAAATAACGTTCAGGTAACCCACTCGGGTAATCAGTTAGAAGTAAGCTGGCCGGTAAAAGTTAAAGAAAAAGGGAAAATTATTCTGAACCTGGACCAAAATAACCCTTTGTTTACCAGTTTACAGCTCAGCCAGGGTGGTAACTTTCAGGAAATTGCCGCGGCTTTAGACCCCGGCTTTATTTTAACCGTGGGCAAACGGGATTTAATCTCGCAGAACGGCTGGAACATCTTTTTCGATAAAACCCATAAAAAACCCCACACGTCGCACCTGGTAAATTTTACCAAAAGAAACGCCAGCGTAAAAACTGTGGGTTCCCGCACCGTAATCCGGATTTCGGAAGTACAAGCGGCATCGTTTACCGGCGCCCTGGAAATTACTTTATACAACGGCAGTCCCTTGTTTAACGTGGCCGCCGTAATGGCCACCGAAGTAGATTCTACGGCTATTTTGTACGATGCCGGTTTGGTAAGTAAAGCGCCCACCTGGCAAACCATTGCCTGGTCCGACACCCAGGATAAGCTACAAACTATCCCATTAAACGCCAACCAAGCCAGCGAAGCCAAAGCTGTAAAATACCGCACTATTATGGGCTCAGGTGCCAAAGGTACGCTGGCCTTATTCCCGGCACCGCACCAGTATTTTTACCCTTTAGACGAAGCGTTTAATTTAAAATTTACCTGGCTAGGTAAGAATTACCGCGAGCTGGTGCCCGATTTTGGTATTGGTATCCGGCAGGATTTGATGGGCGATGATCGGTATGTGCCTTGGTTTAATGCCCCACCCAAAACGCAGCAACGGTTAAACTTTTTCTGTTTACTCAGCACCGACTCGCCCGAAAAAACCTTAACCACAGTTAAGCAATTTACCCACAACGATACGTACTTGCCGCTGCCGGGCTACAAAACCATGTCGAGCCATTTTCATAATGAGTTTATCATGAAAGTGGTAATGGCCAACAAACCCGTTCCGGAAAAACCCACTTTTGTGGATGTATTTAAAAATACCGGCGTAGATATTGTGCACCTCGGCGAGTTTCATTATACCGCTCACCCCAAAGGTCCGGATGAACAACGTTTGCAGGAACTGCAGGCTTTATTTGAACAATGTAAACGACTCTCCACGGATAAGTTTTTACTGTTGCCCGGCGAAGAACCTAACGAATTTTTTGGCGGCCATTGGCTGCAGTTTTTCCCGAAACCCGTGTACTGGATTATGTCCCGAAAGCCCGAAATGCCTTTTGTGACCCAAGATGCCCGCTACGGCAAGGTGTACCGCATCGGCGATAAAAACGACATGCTAAAGTTACTGGAAGTAGAAAATGGCCTGGCCTGGACGGCCCACGCCCGCACCAAAGGCTCTACGGGTTACCCGGATAAATACAAAGAAGAAGCATTTTTTAAATCCGAAAGGTTTATGGGTGCCGCCTGGAAAAACATTCCCGGCGAACTCTCGGAGCCCCGCTTAAGTAAACGCGTTTTGGATTTAATGGACGATATGGCAAATTGGGGTTTAAAAAAACACGTAATTGCCGAAGCTGATTTATTTACCGTGGAGCCGGAAAACGAAATGTACGCCCACCTCAACGTAAATTACCTGCAAATCGATAAACTACCGAATTATGACCAGGGCTGGCAAACCATTCTGGATGCCATGCAACAAGGCAAGTTCTTTGTATCTACCGGCGAAGTGTTGTTGCCCACCTTTACCGTAAATGGCAAAAAATCCGGCGAAACGCTTACCTTGCCCCGTAACGGTAAAGCCACCATTGCCCTGGACGTAAACTGGACTTTTCCGCTAACTTTCGCCGAAATCATTTCGGGAGATGGCAAGCAAGTGTTCCGTGAAAAAATTGATCTGCAGCAAACGCAGGCTTTCGGGAAGCAAAATTTTAAATTTAATACCAATTTAAAGGGTAAAAAATGGGTGCGGGTAGAAGTATGGGACGCTGCCGTAAACGGAGCCTTTACGCAGCAAGTTTGGCTGGAGTAGCTTTTAAACTATTTTGTAAAGATTATGAAAAGTAGCATTTTAGCCACTTATAAGGGCCTAAGTTTTACAAAAATTTAAAAAATGAATGCTCTGAGTAAGATTTCTTATTTAAGGTAAGTTCAATCTTTGCACTGTACAGATTAAAGTATAGGTTAATTTCTTTCGGTCATTCAGGAGGAACCTATTTGACTACGTAGCTAAATAGGTTCCTCCTGAATGACCGGATCATGTTATCTATATTTCTATTTATTCATTACTTTTAATCCTAAAGCACTTGCTTAAAATTACTTGATACTTTTATTAGTGCCTTCAGAAACATGCCCCCTTTATGAAAGAAGAAATCCAGGCATATAACAACAAACAAGCAGCGGTTGAGAACGAAATTTGTGACTCGCTAGCTGCAATTATCAACCAGCAACTACCCGAAGCTGAAAGCAAAATCTGGCACGCGCACCCGGTTTGGTTTTTAGAAGGCAACCCAGTGGTGGGTTATAGCAAACTAAAGAACGGGATACGGCTGATGTTCTGGAGCGGGGCTGATTTTGAGGAAGAATTGTTGCAAGTGGGCACCGGTAAATTTAAAGACGCCTCAATTCTTTATACTTCCGTCGCGCAGGTTAACTTGCCCGATCTGGAAAGATGGCTAAAGAAAGCCCGCGACATTCAGTGGGATTATAAAAACCTGGTAAAAAGAAAAGGTCAGTTAGAAAGATTAAAATAATATGAAAACAACCCCGGAGCACGACGCCCGCATCGCCAAACTAACCTTTGCCTCGGTTTACCCCCATTATGTGACTAAGGCGGAGAGTAAAGGCCGGACTAAAGCAGAACTGCACCAAGTACTGGAATGGCTCACGGGCTTTAACGACCAAAAATTACAAGAACTGATCGAGGAAAAAGCAACTTTCGAAACTTTCTTTGCCCAAGCCAATTTAAACCCCAACGCTCACCTGATTACCGGCGTTATTTGCGGGTACCGGGTCGAAGAAATTGAAAACCCCTTAACCCAACAGGTACGGTATTTAGATAAGCTGGTGGACGAATTAGCCAAAGGCAAGAAAATGGATAAGATTTTACGCCAGGCATAAAAGCAAATTGCCGTTAACATCGTAGCAATAAACACGCTTGCAATCAAAACAAACGTATAATTCTTGCTGCTCAGTAGCTTTGCGCACCCTAACCACAAACACGAAACTATGAAAATGCATTATACTTTGCGGCAGGCGGTAAGTCCCCGGGAAACCAAAACCATGGACACAACTGCTCTACGCGAAAATTTTTTAATCGAAACGGTATTTCAACCCGACGAAATTCAGTTGTGTTATACGCAGTTCGACCGTTACATTGCCGGTGGGGCCATGCCGGTGCAAGATATTTTAACTTTAGCAACTATCCCGCCACTCAAAGCCGAGTATTTTTTAGAAAGACGGGAAATGGGTATTATTAACATTGGCGGTGCGGGCACCGTTACGGCCGATGGCGTAGCCTATGAGTTGCAATACAAAGAAGCTCTGTACTTGGGCAAAGGCACAAAAGAAGTTACGTTTGCCAGCAACCAGGCCGATGCGCCAGCTAAATTTTACCTTAATTCCGCGCCGGCTCACCAGACTTATCCCAGCAAAAAAGTGACTCGTGCCGAGGCCGAAGTAGTAGAATTAGGTTCTCTGGAAACGGCTAACAAAAGAACAATCAATAAACTATTAGTGGCGGGCGTCATTCAAACGTGCCAGTTGCAAATGGGCATGACCGAACTGCAAACCGGCAGCGTCTGGAATACCATGCCGGCCCACACCCACGACCGGCGCATGGAAGTGTATCTGTACTTCGAGGTGCCCACCGGGCAGGCGGTTTGTCATTTTATGGGCGAGCCCCAGGAAACCCGCCACATCTGGATGCAGAACGAACAAGCCGTTATTTCGCCGCCCTGGTCTATTCACGCGGGAGCGGCTACGTCTAATTACACTTTCATCTGGGGCATGGCCGGCGAAAATCTGGACTACAGCGACATGGACCCTTGTCCGATTACTGATTTACGCTAATCCCGATTTCTTAAAAATATGGTATTACAACAATTTAATTTAACCGGGAAAATTGCCTGGGTAACCGGCGGTACGCACGGCTTAGGCATGGCCATGGCCAAAGCTTTGGGGCAAGCCGGCGCTACCATTGTGGTAAACGGCAATTCGTCGCGGGAGAAACTAGATCAGGCCATTCAGGAGTACCAGGCCGAAGGACTTACAGTGCACGGATTTTTGTGCGATGTTACCAATCAGCAGCAAGTGCGGGAGTTGGTGGCACAGATTGAGCGGGAAATTGGCCATATTGATATTCTGGTGAACAACGCCGGTATTATCAAGCGCATTCCTTTAGTGGAAATGGATTTGGCGGATTGGCAGCAGGTGATTGATGTAGATTTAACGTCGCCGTTTATTGTATCGCAGGCTGTGGTAAAAAGCATGATCCAACGGCAGCAAGGGAAAATCATCAATATTTGCTCCATGATGAGCGAACTGGGCCGCCAGAATGTGGGTGCCTACGCCGCGGCCAAAGGCGGTTTAAAAATGCTCACCAAAAACATGGCTACCGAATGGGCTAAGTTTAATATTCAGGTTAACGGCATTGGTCCGGGTTATTTTGCCACCAGCCAAACGGCTCCGTTACGGGTGGCAGGTAATGCTTTTCATGAGTTTATCGTAAACCGCACCCCAGCGGGCAAATGGGGCGAACCAGATGAACTAGGCGGTACTACGGTTTTCCTGGCTTCGGCGGCCAGCAATTTTATAAACGGCCAAATCATCTACGTCGACGGCGGCATTCTAGCTACCATCGGCAAGCCCATGGGCGAGTAACAGCAGCTGAGCCGGATGTTAAAACAATAGCTTCAGAATTTTAAAAATTTAAAAAAATCATCTCTGCACCAGCATATATAAAGTGCACCGCCAAGAGTCTGTCATTCAAACCATTCGGCTACGTAGCCAAATAGGTTCTTCCTGAATGACCGCAATTATTTATGAGTGAAATATCTGCCTCAGCTTTTAGATAATCTGCCAAAAGCTTGTTTATTATTACCCGAAGCCTCAGCGTAGCATAAACCTTTAACAAAGAATAATGCAGAACTTTACTCTCACCCGAAAAATGGTAATCGCGAGTATGTTGTTGGTTTTAATTGGGATTTTCGCTTTTCATACGAAAGAACCCGTGGTGTATTTCTCGGTGAAGAATAATTTAAATAGAGCGCGTACCTCCGAAACCATCAGCATTCCGGTTTCTAAAATTAATAAACTGGTAAAAGCTTTTGGTGCGGCCCAATTGCAAATCAAAGATGTAACAACCGATAGTGTGCTGGTAAGTCAGCCGCTGGATAATAATGGGGATGGCACCATTGACGAAATTTTATTCCAGATCAACATTCCGGCAAATGCTGAGAAAAAGTTTAGCGTGTCCGGCCGCCAACCCGGTGCTGCGGCACCACGGAGTAAATTAACTACCTATGCGCGGTTCGTGCCCGAACGTACCGATGATTTTGCCTGGGAAAACGACCGGGTGGCTTTTCGTACGTATGGGCCGGTGGCGCAGCAATTAGTGGAGCAAAACAAACCCGGCGGCACCCTCACCAGCGGCATCGATGCCTGGCTGAAACGGGTAAATTACCCCATCATAGATAAATGGTACCGAAACAACAGCACCCAGGGCGGGTCTTACCACGTCGATCATGGCGAAGGTTACGACCCGTACCAGGTGGGGCCTAGCCGGGGCGTTGGGGGCATCGGCGTTTTCCTGAACGACTCGCTGTACGTATCTAAAAACTTTGTACAATACAAAATACTCGCTACGGGTCCTATCCGGACTTTATTTGAACTGACCTATGCTCCCTGGCAAGCCGGTAATAGCATTATTCAGGAAAAAAAGCGTATCAGCCTGGATTTGGGCAGTAATTTAACCCGCTATGAAGTAACGCTCCGCAGCAATCAAACGTTGCCCAATGTTACCGTTGGCATTGCCCTGCATGATAAAAAAGGCGAAGTAAAAGTTAATCCATCGCAGGGTTGGTTCCGGTACTGGGAGCCCATGGATGATGCTTTTCTGGGAACGGGCATTG
Source organism: Adhaeribacter swui (assembly GCF_014217805.1). NCBI lineage: Bacteria > Pseudomonadati > Bacteroidota > Cytophagia > Cytophagales > Hymenobacteraceae > Adhaeribacter > Adhaeribacter swui. Next base: position 1,143,867 of record NZ_CP055156.1, on the reverse strand, counting down.
TTGTTTCGCCTGCCGCCGTTCAGCAATACAAAGATTGGCGGGTAAAAGCAAAAGATCACAGTCAACTTTTGGTAATCACCAAACCACAAAAAAACACGATCGTTTATTACGCCGGTTTTGGCTGGACCAAAAGTGAAAATTTTAAAAATCAGGCAGAGTGGGACGCGTATTTACAAACTTTTGCCCAGTGCAAAGCTTCGCCGCTACAGCTTACATTAAAAAAATAGAAACGCCCAGACGGATATTTCTATTTTTAAAATTTTACTATTTACCATGTAGTTGATACTAAATCGTATTAATAAGCTACCATTAGTTTTGCTCGATGGCGTTTTCTTTGGACCCGATTCCCGCCTCCAGGCGCACTATGGCGCGGAAGTTACTTCCGTGACTTACTTTAGGGACCTGTCGGTTTTATTTTTCCCATTTAAGTCATCCTGCAGAGTTTAGAGAATCCCAGAAGAATTTAACCAGTAGGTAACCGATTAGATCTTTCTGGAATTTTTTGAATTCTGCACGATGACGGAGATGAGTAAGAATAGCTTATCTCGAATTCACGTTAAATAATAAACATCCTAAACAACTACCCGGCCCATAAACGGATCGGTGGAACCGTGTTTGCCCGTTTCTACCCGGCCGGCAAATCTTTGTTCGTAGGTAACGTGCCCCGTTACTTTTACACTGAAATCGTACCAGTTAGAACTGCGCTTTAAATCCAGGTTTAAGGTTACCTCAGCCGGACCGGAAGCGTTGGGTTTTATTACTTTTTTTAAATCATGGGCCTTATACGCATGGTCGATAATCTCTAAAGTATACGCCTGGTTTTTGCTGGTATTTTTAATTGTTAATTGGGCGTTGCCAATTAGCTGCTTTTTGTTTTTCGGGTTGCGCTCATACTCTAATTGTATTTCTAAGGCCGGATCTTGCGTGTTGCCCCTAAATTCCCGGAAGAAACCGTTGGGACCGTACAATCTTAAATGGTAGGCGTTGTTCTCAAAAGCTGCCAGGGGCCAGGCATGGGCCAGTTGGTCGCCGGCGTTTACGGCAAAAGCCCAGTTGGTCATGGTGTCGGAGATTAGTTGCTGTTGGGCGTTGGTTTGCCGGAACGTACCCGGGGCATACACCTGAAAAGGAACGCCTGCGGTTTTGTCGCCAAAAACTTCATTGCCGGAAGCAAAGCTTACTTCAAAGGCAGTTTTATCGGCGTTAAGCTGGCCGTTAGCGTAAATCTGGTAAGGTAAAGCGCAGGAGTTGCGAGTGCCTTGCTCTTGTTGCGGCAACAACTCCGAAGTATGAGTATTTTTATTAATGCTTTCTACTTCTTGCGGATTTAATAATTTAAAACCCGTAGGCAAATCTTTGAATTTGGCCTGATGAACACTTTGAAAAAAGGCGTTTTTATTAACAGAATCCGGCAGGGTAAATTTTTCGTTGTTGTAAGGCCGGAAAACCGAAGTTAAGTCGCCGCAAATGCTGCGCCGCCACGCACTAATGTTAGATTCTTTTATTTTTTTGCCAGTCTTTTTATTTAAAAATGTTTCTAAAAACTGCAGGCAGGAGGTATGGTCGAATACCTGCGAATTTACCCAACCGCCCCGGCTCCAGGGCGAAGCTATAACCATGGGTACCCGGTAGCCTAAACCAATCGGACTTTCGCGCAGCCGGTCGGCGGAGTAGCCTCTTTCTTTTTCCTGGGCCATGGTAACGTGCTCTACCCGGGTATCCAGGTTTTTAGAAGCTAAACCGGTTTCGGGGCGATCTGGGTGCGGCGGAACAAACGGGGGAACATGATCAAAGTAGCCGTCGTTTTCGTCGTAGTTTAAAACAAAAATGGTCTTTTTCCAGACTTCCGGATTTTGGGTTAAAATATCCAGAACTTCCGACACGTACCAGGCCCCGTACCACGGCGAACCCGGATGGTCGGAGAAATTAGAAGAAGCTACCAACCAGGAAACCGTAGGCAAATTACCAGATTGCACATCTTTCCGGAACTGGTGTAACACATCGCCTTTTGGTACATTTACTTCGCGCTCCGTGCCGTTATCATTGTAAGTAAGCCGGGTAAGTTCGTGGTAATCCGGGTCGTGGAGGTTGGTAACAAAGGCTTTGCCATGAATACTTTTCTCCCGGTCGCTTAGTTTGTTGTAGCGTTCCTGGGTCCATTCTTTTTGCTCCTGCAGAATAGCCGCTAAATCTTTTTTCTTTTTTTCGAGTTGTTTTTTCTGCTCGTCGTTTAGTTTGTTCTGCTGATTTTCTTTTTCTAAAGCTTCTATTTCTTGTTTTAAAGAAACGGGCCTTTTTTGCAGATATTCCAGGTGTTTGGCGTGTAGGCGCACGTTGTACTGGGCAAAAAACTCTAAATCGTTATCGGTAAAATTGGCGAGCCAAGCCTCTTTTTCGCCTTCTAAATCGGTGCTAATACTTAGTTCGTTCTGGTAAACTTTCCAGGAAACTCCCGCATCTTCTAACCGCTCCGGAAAGGTAGTCCAGCGCAAATCTTTGTGGTCAATTTCGCCGTTCCAGACGTGAGCTTTGGATTTTTCGTGCTGCTCTTCGCGAATGGTACCGGTCCAGAAGTAACACCGGTTCGGGCTGGTACCCGTTAAGGCCGAACAAAAATACTGGTCGCAAACGGTAAAAGCATCGGCCAGGGAGTAGTAAAAAGGAATATCGGCCCGGTTAAAGTAGCCCAGGGTTAAGGGTAAGTGGGCGTAGTCTTTATTGCCCGAATTTTTAAAATCCAACCATTTATCGTATTTGCCATTGTTCCTGGCATCTACCTGGTCAGCCCACGAATGCGGCAAAGCACTCATCCAGGTAGATTTAGTGTCTTTCAGGTTCAAGCGAAAAGGCGCATACGTTTGCCCAGCCGCGTTAGATTGCAGCCATACTTTGTTTTTATTCGGTAGCTCGATGGCCCGCGGGTCGCTAAAGCCCCTTACCCCTTGCAACGTACCATAAGCATGATCGAAGGAGCGGTTTTCCTGCATTAAAAAAACAATGTGTTCGGCATCCAGATAGGTGCTGCCGGGGGCGGCATTAATGGCCAAAGCTTTTTGGATAGAAGCCGGCAAGGCACCCAGCAAACCCGCACCGGTGGTTAAAACGGCCGCTTTTTTTAAAAATTCTCTTCTTGAATCTGGCATTTTACTTCTACTAAACGACTTAATACATTTTTAAAAAACAGATTTGCTCCCCTCATTTCATAAGCTGTTTTTTATTCCGGTAAAAGATACAGGCAAATTACTCGAAAGCGCGCAGGAAATAAACCCGCCAGGTTATTTTATTATTAATTCTAAGCTGGCTGGCCGGTGATATTGGTTGATGGGGGAGTTAGCAATGTTTTCGTGTTGGTATTATGCTAAGTTATTCATTGTTCAGTAGCTTCTTGCTGATAGTTTGTGCCCTGACTAGCGATAAGAAATTTATAAATTTTCAATTTTTACTTAATTCGATATTGTTTTCAAGCATTGTTTTACGCTCCACTTACACTTGCTATTTACTCATTAATACGAAGGCACACGGCAATCCTGGTTCCTTTGGTTGCCATGTGCCCTCAAGTAGTGGTATGCGTAATAAATTTAAATTAAATCTAAGCCTAATTCTTTCAAAAACTTATTATGGGTTTCCGTACTGCTTTTTATTCGCTGCTCAATCTGGGCTAAATCGGCATTTACTTTTTTAAGGTCAATTTTCTCTTCGTCAAGGGAGGTGCTGACGTATCGGGAAATATTCAAGTTATAGCCGTTCCTTTGGATTTCTTCTATGGAAACCCGACGGGAATAGCGCTCTCTTTCGCTGCGGTATTTGTATGTTTGGATAATAGCTTCTAAATGGTTTTCACCTAAACTATTTTGCCTTTTCCCTTTTTCATACTGTTCACTGGCATTGATAAATAAAACATCGTCTTCTTTTTTGCATTTTTTTAAAACCAGAATACAAACCGGAATACCCGTGGAATAAAACAAATTAGAAGGTAATCCAATGACTGTATCAATATTATTGTCTTTTAAGAGTTTGGTACGGATTTTTTCTTCGGCCCCGCCCCGGAATAAAACGCCATGGGGTAATATAATCGCCATGGTGCCCTCTTTGCCTAAAAAATGGAAGCCGTGCAACAAGAACGCAAAATCGGCAGCGGACTTGGGGGCTAAACCGTAGCTTTTAAAGCGGAAATCTTCGGCTAAGGTATCATTGGGTTCCCAGCGTAAGCTAAAAGGCGGATTGGCGACAATGGCATCAAATTCTATCTTTTTGGCTGGATTCATTTCGTTGAGTAAATCCCATTGGTTCTCCAGGGTGTCGCCGTGGAATATCTCGAACTCGGTGTCTTTCATGCCGTGTAAGAGCATATTCATGCGGGCCAGGTTGTAGGTGGTAATATTTTTTTCCTGGCCGTAAATTTTACCAACGCTGCCGCCGTTTTCTTTGATGCGCCTTCTTACGTTTAGCAATAAGGAACCGGAGCCACAGGTAAAATCCAGCACTTTATCCAGTTTTAGCTTTGGACCTGTTGTAGGGTTATGACTATCTAGAATGACAATTTTAGAAAGAATAGTCGAGATTTGTTGCGGGGTGTAAAACTCACCGGCCTTTTTACCGGAACCAGCGGCAAACTGACCAATTAAATACTCGTACGCATCGCCCAGCGTGTCGGAATCAGTGGAGAAATCCCGAATGCCTTCCGCTATTTTCTGAATTATATTGCAAAGTTTTTTATTCCTTTCAGGTAGAGTTTTGCCAAGCTTTTCTGAATTTAAATTTATTTCAGAAAACAAACCTTGAAATGAATTATCAAAAGATTCATTTTCGATGAACCTGAAGCCTTTATCCAGCGTGGCTAACAATTCGCCATCTTGTGTACGTGCCAGTTCTGTGATATTGCTCCAAAGGTGTTGGGGCTTTATTACATAATGCACCTTCCTGCGCATCTGTTGTTCAAAGTATATAACATCATCAGGGTTCTCATTGTACCATATCTCTAAAGGTGTTTTAACCTTAAGTGTAGACATTACATCCCCTGGAGTGTCATCTGGATAATCTCTACCCAATTCTTTCTTAGCGGCCTCTTCGTAGTTGTAGGATAAATACCGCAGGAATAAAAACGAAAGCATATAATCGCGAAAATCGTCCGCATTCATGGCTCCGCGTAAGTTATCGGCTATATTCCAAAGGGTTTTACCCAATTGCTGTTGTTCTTTTTGTGTCATTATAAATTTTTAAGCAAATATTTCAGGTAATTGGAATTGATGTTTCTCCAAAAACGCATTCAATATTCTTTTAAACAGGTCTTTATTATCTATATTCATTTCAACAGGTTGATAAACAGAGTATTTCCCGTGACTCAGTAAATTTAAAGCACGAGAAAAAAGTACTTCGTCATCTACACCGTAAATGCATTTAGAAAATTCATCATAACCAAAAAAGGTTGATGTTTTTTCCAAAACACTACGTAGCATATTAAAATGGTAGGTATTTACCTTTCCTGTATCCGCTGCTTTTTTTAACTCGGTTAATAAAGCAACATGATGAAAAAATGGCGTGTCGTCGGTAGCTCTTAGTATATAACCGTCCGTACCGTTTTTATGTAAGAAATGACTCTTGTGCTCCATATTCCTGAGCTCGTTATACATTACATTAAAGAATAACGAGTGGTGGGAGGAGATAACTACTTTTACGGTATCCTTTCCTCTTTTTAGTAATTGAGCCAAATCGCTGGCTACCGTGATAGCGTTGTTGTCATCAAGCGAAGAAATCGGGTCATCTATATAGATATATTTTACCCAACTATAAGATGCCGCTTTATCTATAGCTAATTCACAAATAGCGAGAAAAATGCACCAAATAAATATGTTTTCTTCGCCTCTGGATATCTTAATATAATCTTGCTTTATATATTCTGCTTCTGTTGTTTCGGGCCTGTATCTTGGATTTTTAACTTGCTTGCTAAAAACGATTATCCAATCATCGTAATCTATTTTAAAATCGAACTCTGCGTATCGTTCTAAATAGGCGAATATTTTCTCTTCAAGTGCTAACTCTCTAAAGCCTTCAAAAAATTTTGAATCTCTATTAATTATTAAATGTCTTTCTGTATCATTTTCAAGGTCATTATTCCAATGAAAAAGGTCCTCTGTGTAAGCATTATAATAGAGTGTATCTTGGGTAGGATTTCCTCTGCGCTTTTTACTTCTATCTTTATATTCCATAGAAAGACGGGTTTTCCCAGTGCCATTGTAAGCATATAGTAATACAAAATAATGGTCGTTTAAATCATCTCTTAACCTAACTGCAACTTTAGTTAGATTTTTGTACTTGTATACTTTTGCCCTTTCGCTCATCTATTATTCAATTACTTTTGGAAACAAGCCCTGCATCAATCCTTTTTTATGAAGTTTCAATTGCTCTATTTTCTCAACTTGTGCAGTGATTAAAGCATCTAAAGCAGAAAGACAGTCGGCTATTCTTTGCTGTTCTTTTTTGCTTTTAGGATAATATAACTCAATATTTTCTAAGTCGGCCTTTGAAAAACCTTTAATAGAAGTACCTTGATTCAATGTTTGCAGAAGATGTTTGTTTGCAGAAAAATAATACCCAATAAAATAATTTAAAATTGTATAAGGAATAAAATTAGTGTAGTCCTGACTAGTGCAAAGCTCTTGTTGGTTAATTGCCAATTTCCCGACGCCTACTCTTGATACAAATAAAATGCTCCCTCTAGGAATTATCTTTGTGGCAGATTCTTTTACTGCCAGCTCATTTATAAATCGAGTAATTGAGATGTTATGAATATTATCTTCACCAATATCAGAGCTGGAAATCCAAGGAATCCTTCCAATCCAGTAATTATTATTTGACCTTTCAGGTGTTCCTCCTCCTAAAAACTTTCCTAATTTTCCTAATAAACTTTTTTCCCACTCCCCATCATTCGCAAACTCCGGAAAGCGGCATTTTGGAACAGTTTCCCCTTCTTGGGGGAATAGGTTTTGCATCAAGCCTTTTTTATGTGCTTTTAAGGCTTCTAATTTTTGGCTGTGGGCAGCAATTAATTCATCTAAAGAAGAAAGGCAGGAAGCGATTTTTTGCTGTTCTTTAAGATTTTTAGGATATGAAATCTTAACCTTAGAAATCCTTGCAGCTGAAATTCCTAAGACTTTTGCTCCTTGTGCTTCCTTCTGTATTTGCTGCCTAACAGTATGAGATTTAAATAAATATCCTCCGAAGCCTATGAATAATTTATTTTCCTTTTGTCTTGCTAGTAAAGTGTGTAAGCCAGAAACTAATTGTTCATTTTCTAAACTAACAATTTCAATGCTTTTACCTATATCATTCAGATCTTCAGAGGCATCGGCAAATATTATGTCTCCTTCAATACAATAGTTTTCTTCCTTTATTTTATCTATTGGAACATCTGGGTTAATAAATGGCACTTTCTCTTTTGCAATATCAAAAAGTGTATTAAACTTAGTGTGAATATCGCCATAATGAATATTTTTTACATACCCTTTTTCATAGTTTAAATTTTCCCGTGAAAATGAATTAGTGACCCTAAATTCATAAACATCTCCAACAAACTTCTCTTCCCAATCTTCCTCGTTTTCAAACTCTGGAAAGCGTAATTTGGGCACTAATTTATTATTCTGCATTCTCAATTAATTTGCGGTTTCGGTCGGCAATCATGTCGGCCAGCTCTTCTTCGCTAGGCAGTACGGTTTGGTATTTAGAGGCAAAAAGCTGTTTGTTTTCTTGCAGTACCGAGTATTTTACCATGGTCTCGTCTTTTTCGGCACAAAGAATAATACCAATAGTGGGGTTATCGTCTTCACCCCGCTTTAGGGCATCAAACATGCGCACGTACATATCCATTTGCCCAATGTCGGCGTGGCTGAGTTTGGTAGTTTTTAAATCAATTACTACAAAACATTTGAGCAAGTAATTATAAAAAACCAAGTCGAGGTAAAAATGGGCGCTTTCGGTACTAATGCGCATTTGGCGGTCTACGAACGAAAAGCCTTTTCCTAGTTCGAGTAAGAACTTTTGCAAGTTGCCAATTAAGGCATTTTCCAGCACCGATTCCTTGCCGGTTAAATCTTCGGGCACATCTAAAAACTCCGCTACATAAGGGTCTTTTATAAAATCGGCCGGACGGTATTTATCGGTTTCGGTAGCCGGTATATTTTGTTGCGTAGAAAGCAAACGCCGGTAATAACCACTTTTAATATTACGCTCCAGCACCCGGGAACTCCAGTTTTGTTCGGCAGCTTCTTTCAGGTAATAATCCCGTTCTTTTGCATCCGGGAGCCGCATAATAAGCCGGATATTGGTCCAGCTCAAATTCGCTACGCGGTGCGTATCCAATTGCTCAAAATGCGGGAAGGTAATATAAAACTGCCTGATATTCTTTAAATTAGCTTCGGAGAAGCCTTTGCCAAAGCTGTTGGATAAGTGCCGAGATAGATTGGTAATTAGATAATCGCCATAGCCCGCACGACTTTGCCCTTGTTGTTCTTTTTCTACAATGCGCTTGCCTATTTGCCAATACGTTTGCACCATCAAGGTATTTACCGCCTGGTAAGCTTTGCTTCTGGCCAGCTGCAACAATTGACTGATTTCGGTAAAAAAAGCATTGTCGTTGTTTACCTCTTTACTCATTTATCTGAATCAGGATTTACAAGATTTAAGGATTTCTTGATTTTAAGGTTAATTAAGCTCATTTTATGATGTTGCATTTTCTTATTTTATTTTTTAATGTAAAATCCTGTTCATCTTATAATCTTAAAAGTTCTGATTCAGGCTTTGTATTTGGGATTAAATACCTTTTTAATTTGTAAGCTCTGGCTTCCAAAATTGATTAACAATCCAATGGGCTTGTTGTAGGCTACTATATAATTTTTGGCTTGAGCTAAATGCACATCTTCCAAATTTATTAAGGCTTTTAATTCTAACACTACACTTTTTTCTATTACAAAGTCCGCTCTTCGTGTACCTACCTCAATCCCTTCATAATAAATGGTATGTTCCTGCTCTCTTTCAAAAGAAATTCCCGCTTTACTAAATTCAATTGCCAAACACCTCTGATAAATGACTTCTTGAAATCCGTTGCCAAGAGTATTGTGTACCTTCATGGCACAGCCATTTATCTTGTATGTTAATTCATCTAAAGTCATTTGTCAGAATCAGGATTTGCAGGATTTAAAAATTTATTGATGTTATTTGGTTTTTGCTTCATCTTAAGTTTCGGTTTCATCAGGTGCTAAAATTATTTCAATATAAAATCCTGTTTATCCCTTCATCTTGTAAATCCTGATTCTGACAACCTTACTCATAAGCGGCTAACCCAGATATTTCGCGTCCTTGAGCTATTTTTTTTAAATGGGGTACTAAGTCTTCCATTAAGGCCAACTCTTTTACCCGGCGTTCTTTCCAGCTTAGTTCCAGCGGCTCCAACAGGTCGGTGAGCTTTTCGCCGTCAAAAATCATCCGGCTCATAATGCCATCTACAAAAACTTTCAAGTCGGCAGTTTGCAAGCCGTGTTGGTGGGCAATAGCCGTTAATTCTTTTTCGTTTTTCTCGGTTTTAAAAGTGTCATAGCCTCGCCGTAAAGTATTTACATCTTGCCCGCTGTTCCAGTCCAAGCTGTTAATGTAATCGGTTAAATCTTCCTGCTCATCCATCAGGTTAGAATTAGAACTCAGCAAGTTAATTACCTGAGCCTTGGTCATTTTTTGTTTGGCCGGTTTCTGCTGCGTGCTGTCGGCAATTAAAGCCATAATGTAGTCGTAATCAATCACTGCCGAAGCAAAAAGTACCAATTCAAAATCCAGTTGTTGAATGTCAGGTGGTGCCTGGTCGCCTTCTTTTTGCTGGATTTCTCGTAACTGCTTGGCGGTTTCCAGGTAAGAACTTCTGAACGCCTGCAGCTTTTCTTTAGGCAAAATGGTTTCAATTTTGGCTCGTTGGGTTTCGTTCAGGTCGGTGTATTGGTCTAATTGGGTTTTGAGGCGTTGTACTTCCTTAAAGTTTTTTACGAAAGTAATGCGGGCCGCATCGCCTTTCAGGTTGTACACTTCCTGCGGTTCGTTTACTAAATTGTGTTGTTGCATAAATTCGCCTAAAGCGGCTACCGCTTTCTGGTATTCCGCAATAACCACCGGAGCCGGATCCACCAGCCAAATTTCTTTCGCTTCTCCTTTATCTTTACCGGAAAAGAGCCCGATAGCTTGGTTTACCGCTTCTTGTTGCGAGCGAAAATCTAAAATATTACCGTATGGTTTGGTATCGTTCAGCACCCGGTTGGTACGGGAAAAGGCTTGTATCAAGCCGTGATATTTCAGGTTTTTGTCTACGTACAAGGTATTGAGGTACTTAGAGTCAAAACCAGTCAATAGCATATCCACCACTATGGTAACATCTATTTTGTTCTTGTGCGGGTAATCTTTATTGCTGTATTTCTGGTTTTTAATGCGCGTTTGCACATCCTGGTAATACAAATCAAATTCGTTGATGTTGTGGTTGGTACCAAATTGCAAATTGTAGTCAGTAATAATTTCCGTTAAAGCTTTTTTCTTTTCTTCCGGATTAGTTTGATTATCTTCTTTTTCCTGTTGTAAATCTTCTTGTAATTGCTTTACATCGGCTGCGTTTTTCTGACTTTGCTGGTCGCCATTTTTTGCAATTAACTGCGCCGGCGGAGAAAACACGCAAACAATATTTAGGGGTACATAATCTTCATTGGCGGCCTTCTTCTTTTGGGTCTCTTTAAAAAGCTGGTAATATTCAATAGCATTGTTGATGGAAGCTGTTGCCAGTATAGCATTAAACCGCCTGGAATTGGTAGCGGCATTGTGCTTATCCAGAATGGCTTCTACTACTGCCTGTTGGGCAATTGGCTCTCCTGGCTTAGGGGTCTGGGTGCCTTTGCCTTTAAAATAATCTATATGAAAACGCAGTACATTTTTGTCTTCTATGGCATTGGTAATGGTGTAGGCATGTAATTCCTTTTCAAAAATCGATTCTGTAGTCTTATACGTTTCATATTGGTCTTCTCTGATTTTTTGCGTCGCGTTTTCGTCAAATATGGGCGTACCTGTAAAACCAAACAACTGTGCCTGCGGGAAAAACTCTTTAATTGCTTTATGATTTTCTCCGAACTGCGAACGGTGGCACTCATCAAAAATGAATACTATTCGCTTATTACTCAACGGTTTTAAGCGTTCTTTATAGTTTTTCTTATTGGTGCCATCCAGGGCTAATCCTAATTTTTGAATAGTAGTAACAATTACCTTGTCGGCATAATCCGTAGAAAGTAAACGCCTTACCAACGTTTCGGTATTGGTGTTTTCTTCTACACTGCCTTCCTGAAATTTATTAAATTCTTCGCGGGTTTGCCGGTCCAGATCTTTCCGGTCTACCACGAAAAGGCATTTCTCTATATCCTGATTTTCTTTTAACAGGGTAGATGCTTTAAAAGAAGTCAAGGTTTTACCGCTACCCGTCGTGTGCCAGATATAGCCGTTGCCCCGGTTTTGATGAATGCAATCAACAATAGCTTTTACCGCATAAATCTGGTAGGGCCGCATCACCAACAGCTTCTGTTCGCTTTCTACCAAAACCATATACTTGCTAATCATTTCGCCCAGCGTGCACTTGGTCAGAAACTTTTCAGCAAACTCATGCAAATCGTTGATTTTCTTATTATCTCTGTCAGCAAATTCATATACTGGTAAAAATTGCTCGTCGGCATTAAAATTAAAATGCTGATTTTTATTATTAGCAAAATAGAGCGTTCTGGAACCGTTACTTACAATAAATAACTGCATAAAACACAGCAACGAATTGGTATAGCCATTGCCTGGGTCATTTCTGTAGTCTACAATTTGCTGCATGGCCTTCCGGTGCGAAATGTCCAGCTTTTTCAATTCGATTTGTACGACAGGCAAACCGTTTATCAGCAGGATCACATCATAGCGTTGGTGGCTGTTTTCGGTATTGATGCGCAACTGACTAACAACTTCATACTCGTTTTTGCACCAATCTTTAATGTTAACTAAGGTATAATGAAGTGGGGTGCCGTCTTCCCGTTGAAAGTACTGTCTTTCCCGTAATAATTTAGAAGCTGCAAAAACATCCGGATTAATAATTTCTTCCCGTAAGCGTAGAAATTCACTTTCAGTCAGTTTAATCCGGTTAAGTGCCTCAAACTTAGTTTTGAAGTTCTGTTCAAGTGTTTTCCTATCAACAATATCTTTCCGATGAATGTACTTAAGTTCGGTAAGTTGCTTGATTAGATTTTCTTCAATTTGTTTTTCTGTAGTCATTAATCTTCTTCCAGTAAATCTTGGACAGTAACTTTTACTATTTTGGCAATATGATGCAATTCTTACTAGTAACTCAGATTATCATATTGCTTCATATTCTTTCATTAGGGCTTTTTTCATCCGGTAATTAATGAACAATAATTTAGACTGCTAAAAGTACCGTTTTCCTTTTGTTAAATAAACTCCTTTTAGCTTATATAAGAGAAATTAGCCTTTGGAGTAAACAAACTTCTCGTAAAAGCAAATCAAAAGAATATTGTGTTTCTAACACTTGAGGCTTGCTATACTCCGCTATGTACCATGTGATTAAAAATTCTTACTTAGCTCCATAAAAAACACGAAAGCCGGGGAGAGGTCTCCGGCCGGCTTTCAGAAGTTAAAAATTTTAAAAATTTTACTTTGCCAGGATAAGTTTCTGGGTGTTTTGCCCCGACGAGGTTTGCAGTTGCAGCAGATACAAGCCATTTTCTTGTTTACCGGCTTGCCATTCTACTTCGTACTTTTTATTGGCTTGAGCTTCTCCCTGGAACAAGGTAGCTACGGGTTGTCCTTGGTTATCGAGTATCCGGAGGGTAGCCGCTTGCGTTTGGAGCAAGGAAAAGCGCACCGTTACGCGTTCCTGGAACGGGTTAGGATAAGCTGCTAAATGTGTTAGTTCTGCGGGGAATGGTTCTTCTGGTCCTAATGGAGCGGCTTGGGCTGCTACCTGGGCAGCGTTTGCAGGCGCAACTTTCACCAGCCAGTAATCGGTGCTGCCTTGGCTGGGCTGGGTACGGTCGCCGCTAACGCCGGAATTGGACCGGCCGCCCAACAGCAAGCCGCCGTCTTTGGTTGGCGTTATTGTGCGCAATTCGTCTTCGCCGTTGCCGCCATAGCGTTGGTCCTGCACTTTGTTGCCGTTTTCATCTACTTCTACTACCCAGTAATCGCCCGCGCCCTGGCTGTCCTGGGTTTTATCGCCGCCGGTGTTGGAGTAAGAGGTACCAGCTAAAATATAATGCCCTTGGTTGGTGTAGGTGCTGGCGCGTAGTACATCATTTTTACTGCCGCCAAAACGCTTATCCCACAGTTTCGTGCCCTGTTTATCTAGTTTAATTAGCCAATAATCCAGCTCGCCCCGGCTGGTTTGGCTTACTTCGCCGCTAGCTTTGGAACTGGTACTGCCAGCTAGGTAAAAGTTTCCATCCGGAATTTGGCGCACCGAAAAGGCTCCGTCCTGGCCATCGCCGCCAAAGGTTTTTTCCCAAACCAGATTGCCGTCTTTATCGGTTTTTACGGCCCAGAAATCGCTGGCGCCGCGGCTAGATTGGGTTTTATCGCCGCCTTTGCCCGATACTGTGCTGCCACCCAGGAAAAAGCCGCCGTCGCTGGTTTCGGTAAAGCTGCCTAAATCTTCGTTGGCCGTGCCACCGTACCGCTTATCCCAGATTTTAATGCCAGTAGCGCTGATTTTCACTAACCAGAAATCGGTACCCCCTTGGCTGGACTGGGTTTTATCGCCGCTCACCGGCGAGCTGCTGTAACCGCCCAGCACATATTCGCCGCTAGCCAATTGAACTACTTTTTCTAACTCGTCTTCGCCCGTGCCGCCATAGGTTTTATCCCATTGCTTGTTGCCCAGGGCATCGGTTTTTATTACCCAAAAATCGCGGTTGCCTTTACTGCCTTCTGATTTGTCGCCACTTTTACCCGAGAAAGAAGACCCCGCTAAAAGATAACCACCATCAGCCGTTTGAATCACCCGGTTCAGGTAATCCTGGTCGTTGCCGCCAAAGCGTTTGTCCCAGAGTTTATAGCCGTTTTTATCGGATTTAACAATCCAGTAATCGTTCTTGCCCTGGCTACCTTGGGTTTTATCACCGCTAACAGCCGAGTTGGTGTAACCGCCACTTAAGTACCCGCCATCACTGGTTTTAATTACGGACGTAAAATTATCCGTGTCCATGCCGCCGTAGCGCATGTTCCATTGCTTGGCCAGCGGCACGGATTCGTCTGCTATTTTCACGAGCCAGAAATCGCCTTGGTCCTGCGAGAATGGGTTGGTAGTATCCCGGGCGGCGGCCGTTTTATCGCCGCCAATACCAGCTACAGAAGAGCCGCCCAGCAAGAAACCGCCATCGGGCGTGGGCACCACTACTTGAAGCGTATCATAATCCCGGCTACCCAGGGTTCTATCCCATTTTTTAGTTCCTTCCGTGTTAATCTTAAGTACCCAATAATCGTTGCGGCTTGGGTTGATGGCCGTAATGATTCCGTTTTCTTCATCTACCGGATAAGGGTAAGGTTCGCCCACCCGGCTACTTTCTGTTTTATCTTTTCCTTTTTCGGAGTTGGAAGTGCCAGCCAGAATGTAATTGCCATCTGGGGTAGTAGTTATAGAGGCCAGATAACTGCCGCCGTTATCTCTATCTGAGTAGATAAGGCCGCCATATGTTTTATCCCAAGCTTTAACTCCTTTATCGTTAATTTTTACCACCCAATAATCGTGGTAATACGCATTGTTCTCATTGGTGCCCTGGTTCGCATCAGATTTTTCTGCTCCTTGTTCCGCATTAGAATAACCCCCCAGCAAGTAGCCCCCATCTGCGGTGGTAATTAATGAAGTTAACGTGGAGCTTCCTACCTCGATAAAGCAATTTTCCAGGTCACCTTCCCAATCGCAATTTTCAAAGGAGGAATGGCGCTCTTTTAGCCCGCCGTAGGTTTTATCCCACTGTTTGCTGCCGTCTGCATTTAAACGCACGATCCAATAATCTTCAAAACCCCGGCTAACTTCACTTTTATCGCCGGATTTACCCGAGGCAGAAGTTCCCCCAAGCAAATACCCGCCCTCTGGTGCTACCACCAAAGCCGCGAGCCGGTCCGAGGCATTTCCTCCATATGTCCGGTCCCAGAGTTTTTTGCCGTTGGTATCTATTTTTACAATCCAGTAATCGCTGCTGCCTTGGCTAAACTGACTTTTATCGCCGGATTTAATGGAAGCAGAAGACCCTGCCAGTAAATAGCCCCCATCCGGAGCAACTGCCAGGGCCGTAAGTTTATCTACGGAGTTGCCGCCAAAGGTGCGGTCCCAGATTTTGGTACCGTCGGCATCGGTTTTTACCACCCAATAATCGCTGCTGCCTTTAGTGCCCTGGCTTTTATCACCGGAACTACCCGAAACAGAATAGCCACCCAACAAATACCCTCCGTCTGGCGTGGCGATTAGGGCAGTTAAACTATCGGCGGCATTGCCCCCGTAGGCTTTATCCCACACTTTGGTTCCCTGACTATTTAGTTTAACCAGCCAATAGTCCGTGGCGCCTTTACTGGCATTGCTTTTATCGCCGGTTTTTCCGGAACGGGAATACCCACCGGCTATGTAGCCGCCATCCGGAGTGGGAATAAGGCTGGTAAGGATATCCCGGTTACTTCCGCCGTAAGTCCTATCCCATTTTTTCTGCACTACCTTCTTTTCTTCTACGGTAAACCGGCGATCTATAACGGTAGCGTTATACGTGGCATTACCGGGCTGATAAGCTTGAATGTGCACCGAACCAACGCCCGTAAGTTTGATGGTATTGCCGCTGATGGTAGCCGGGCCCGAAATAACGCGGTATGAAACAGGTAACCCCGAACTAGCCGTTGCCTCCAACGCAAAAGGAGCGTCGCCTAGTGCCCGGTTTAGTAAGATGGACGATGTAAAGAAAATGCTTTGGTTTTGACGGATGGTATTTTCCAGCTTGACTAGCCAGAAGTCGGAAGCGCCTAAATTGGCTTGGGACTTATCGCCGCTAATGCCAGAATTAGAGTTACCCGCCAAAACGTAGGAACCATCAGAAATCTGCTTCACCGACTGAAGGTAATCTTCAGCTTCTCCGCCAATGCTTCTATCCCAGGCTTTTTGCCCGTCGGCCTGTAGTTTTACAATCCAATAATCGGGCGTAAAGATTTTTTTTAAAATTTCGGTTTTGTCGCCGTTTAAATCGGTTAATGACCAGCCTCCTAATAAATACCCACCATCTTGTGTCTGTTGCACCGAAGTTAAACGGTCATCGCCATTGCCGCCAATAGTTTTATCCCACACTTTTGTGCCATTTGCCCGGAGCTTTACTACCCAATAATCATCAGTAAGGCCAAAGCCATTCGGATTGTTTTTTCCGCCTTTGCTAGCTTCGGATTTATCACCGGAAATGCCGGAGCCGGAAGATCCGGCCAGGATATAGCCGCCGTCCTGGGTTTGCCGGAAAGACGCTAAATAATCCGCCTGATCGCCGCCAAAGGTTTTATCCCAGAGTTTGCTACCGTCTGCTTTAAGTTTTACCAACCAGTAATCCTGGTCGCCTCTTCCGTTTTCACTTTTGTCGAAGCCCTTTTCTGAGCCAGAAGATCCGCCCAATATATAGCCACCATCCTGGGTTTGCGCTAGCGCTATCAATTCATCGGTACTATTACCCCCAATGGTTCTGTCCCATTCTTTCGTGCCATCAGCTCTTAGTTTCAGGACCCAATAATCATCCAGGCCCTCCGTTTTAATTTTTTCGGTTTTATCGCCCGTGTTGCTCGACTCGGAACTGCCACCCACCAGGTATCCACCATCCTGAGTTTGTTGAAGTGCGGTTAGGTAATCATAGTTACTACCACCATAGGTTTTATCCCAAACTTTGTTGCCGTTTGCATCCAGCTTCACGATCCAGTAATCTTCGTTACCCCGACTATCCTGGCTTTTATCGCCGCTTTTAATGGAACTGGAAGTGCCTCCCAGAATATAGCCGCCATCCTGCGTCTGCTGTACCACGGCCAACTCATCTTGTTGTCTGCCACCGTAGGTTTTATCCCATTCTTTGGTACCATCCGCTTTTAATTTAATTACCCAATAATTTAAAAATCTTCTGTCAGGATCTGCCGGATCGCCTTTAATGCCCAGATCAGTATAGCCGCCTAAAATAAAGCCGCCATCTTGGGTTTGTTGCCAGGATGTGATTACATCTTGGTTTTTAGTGCCGAAAGTTTTATCCCAAATTTTATTCTGAGCAAAAGTTACCATTGGTAAACCGAGGAGGAGCAACAGGATAGCGCTTACGAGGTGGCGCCAGCGGGGGAATACCCGGTTTTGTTGAACCAGGTAAAAGATAGATAAAGGTGCTTTCATAGTATGTATTAATTATTAAATAAGGGGAAGGCTAATTTTAAACAAACGCGGCACAGATTAATAGCATTAGGAGGGCTCCTGAGCTGTGTAGCTATTGCCTTTTGTTACATACCATTAGCAGGTAAATTGTTACCATTATTTTAAAAATTTAAAAATTCAATAACGTGCCATTTTTCTGCGGAAGTTTCCGGGGCAAAGTTGCTTTGGGTTAGGCTGGTTGGAGGCAACAGAAATGCTGCCTTAACTTACAAGCAGATAAACTAGCTTATTCAACCCAAGTTCGTTGCTGCTATTTTAATGGTAGTGCAGGAATCCTCGGCAGAATTGATCTGGAAAAGGGCAGTTCCGGTGCTATTGGTTCTTTGCTCCATTTTAACCCACCCTGACCATTACCTACGTTTTATAGTGGTAAAAACTAAAGGTATTAGTTTTGGAGCAGTAGTAAAAGAAGATAATATTTAATTTATCTAATATAATTTGTTTGCTATTATTAATTTTGGTTAACTTACTACTAAGCTATTTAGAAGCAAAACCCTAATAAATTTAGTTTTATGATTTATACTTCTAAGCTCCACCTTTTATTTGAAGATACAATTTTTAAAATTGAACTAGATGCCATTGGGCCGATTTTGCGCTTAACCTGGCAGCAGCACCCCTCCAGTGAAGATTACCGGCGCGGTTACCGGCAAGCTATTTTGCTGGCTTTAGAACACAAAGCTAAATACTGGCTCACCGACTCCCGCATGCTGCCTTACCTGCACATGACAGACCAGCATTGGATGTACACTAAAATGCGGCCACTCCTAAAAGGCGGTAAACTACAAAAAATGGCCATTGTTATGCAGCCGGAAACGTTGATGATGACCGATATAAACCCCATCATGGACCAGGCATCACCTAATCAAAAGCGGGAGAAATTAATTAATATGGAGTTTTTCCTGGACCTGGAATCGGCCAAATTATGGCTGTTAAATGAGTAGGACTTCTGAGGCTTTACCAGCCGCCACGTTTTATCTAGCCAAAAGAGCGGAAGGGTTTGCCGGTTAGCCATTCCAGGGCTTGTTCTCTGCTGGTAAAGTTTTGAATCAGGTAAGAAGCCGGCTCGCTTTTTAAAACGTGTTGTTGCACCTTATTCGCCATTCCTTCCAGGGTTGAATCGCTACTAGCCAGGCGGGCTACCTTTTTTAAATGGGTATACTTCAGTTTCTGGGAAACCTGGTAAATAAGCTGGTGGTAGGCCGCATTATCTACCTGCACTACGGCTTTTCTGGAATCCAGCAACAGATAATGTACGTGGTAGTTGTTTACATGCTCCACCATAATATCAAAGCAGTGTTTTGCTTCGCTTAGCTCCTGCGTTCGCATTTCAGGTAAATCTACAAACAAGGTATCGGTAGTAGGGTCGTAATCTAAGGTGAAATAGCCGTTATTAAATAGTATCATACCTGAAATAGAGAAACCGGGATTAACGGTTTGTATAACAATTATTTGCTTTAATCATAAAAGCGCTGGTGAAGATACTAAAAACAAGGCGCTTGAGAATCTTTTAAGGTTGTAAACCAAAAAATTTAAAAATTTCGGGTAAGTTCTCTATCTGAAGGTAATTGCACAATTTAAGGAAGCATAAAGGTGGCTGGGCGTAAGCAATTCTTCGGGTGTTTTAAACTTTTTTGCGTGTTCTTGTAGCTGGTTCCATAATTTAATTTGTTACTATCTAAAATTTACAGAACCTAATAGTAAATTATAATTGTCATAATTTACTGATAATGTATTATGCCGATAAAGTAAATTGATGTACAAGTACTCGCAAGAAAAGATTTGCTTTGCTAAACCTATATTGTGATGACGCACTTTATTAAATTTGTTTTTTAATACTTATTCTTGCATTAATAACTTGCTTTGCGAATGCCTAATAACCACGACAACTTACTGAAAGACCTGGAAGTTGTTAGAAATATTTCGTTTGTGCCCAGCATGCTGGAAATTATTTGTGATTTAACCGGAATGGGTTTTGCTGCTGTAGCCCGGGTAACCGATACCAAGTGGCTTGCCTGCAGCGTGCGCGACAAAGTACAATTTGGTTTAAAAGAAGGAGAGGAACTACAGCTGGAAACCACGCTTTGTAACGAAATCCGGGATCATCGCCAGCCTGTTATTATTAATAACGTGGCGGAGTGTTCGGAGTATAAAAATCATCATACTCCCAGAATTTACGGCTTACAGAGCTATATTTCTTTTCCTATTATTTTGTCAGATGGTACTTTTTTTGGAACGCTTTGCGCCATAGATTCCAAGCCGGCCCAGGTAAATACCAAAAAGATTATTGATACTTTTTCTATGTTTACCGAGTTGCTGACTTTTCATATACAAAGCCAAAACTTATTACAGCAGAGTTACCTGGCTAATACCGATTTAGTACAGCAAAATAAAGTTCTGACTTCGGCTAATACGGACCTGGATAATATTGTGCATACTGCCTCTCACGACCTGAAATCACCAATTAATAATATTGAGAGCTTAGTGGATATTCTGGACCAAACAATCCTGGAAGAACCATTAAACCGGGAATTAACGCAGGATATTATCAGATTAATGCGGTCGTCGCTGAAAAATTTTAGGCAAACCCTTACAGACCTCACCACTATTATAGAAGCGGATCATTCTTTAAAGGTGATAGAAAAAGAAGAAATTAATTTTCTGGAACTGGTGGAGCGTGTGAAGCAGGATTTACATAGCTTAATACTAGAATCGCAGGCTAAAATACAGGTAACCGGATGCGAAAAACTCTTATTACATTTTCCTCGGAAGATATTTAAAAGTATTTTGTATAACCTGGTAAGTAACGCCATTAAATACCGGGCTCCGGAAAGGCAACCCGAAATACTTATAAACCTGGAGCAAGTAGATGAAAAAATCAGCTTATTGGTTATCGATAACGGATCAGGGATTCCGGCAAATCAGCAGGATAGCATTTTTATGTTGTTTAAGCGCTTGCACACCCACGTAGAAGGAAGTGGCTTAGGTTTGTATATTGTAAAAAAAATGGTAAATACACTGGGAGGACAAATTAAAGTAGAAAGTGTCTTAAATCAAGGAACCACGTTTCGGATTACTTTTTAAAAATTTGCTGGTTTCAAGCGAGAAGTGGTTATTAGAATGCATTTAAAAGCCCGAACTATCCAAGCCGGTGGTTCGGGCTTTTAAATGTACGTCTCTGGTTAAAGAAAAAATTTAAAAATTTAGCAGGTATTACCAGCGGGCTTCGAACTAAATAGCTTTACGGATTCCCTCTATTTTAAAGAATTAATTTTTAGATAATTGAACTCCGGGAGAAAGAAGGAGGTGCTACAAAAGTTAGAATTAACTACGTTGTTGCAGCTAATTACATGCAAAGTTTTAAAAATAACCAGCTATCAGGGTTTTTAAGTCAGCCGCGGCGCTTAAGAATAGCTCCATTTAAGCTAAATAATTTAGTTTAAACGCTACTATGGTTAAACAAACTAATTAGCTACTTTTGACACTCAAAATTTAACAATAACTGGTAAGGCGAATAGTTTACCGGTTTAATCTTTTTCTGCAACATTAATTTATGCAATCCCAGACGACTTCTTACCTGAAGAAAAATAAAAAGTATATTCTGGAGGCTTGGATGAGTAACCAGTTAACCGACGCAACCCTTCGGGAAGACTTAATTTCTAATGAAGAGTTACATGCCCAGTCCGAGGACTTATTAGATGCTCTATTAAAAGCCTTAAACAGCGGTACTTTTAATTTAGAAGCGGATGCTTATCAACCTGTAATTGATTTACTGAGCGAAATTTCGATAACCCGGGCCCGTCAGGGGTTTTCTCCCCGGGAAACTACCTTGTTTGTGCTTAGCCTTAAAAAGGCCTTACAGGTAGCTTTACAACAAGAATTTAAAGATAACCACCAACTGCTGTACCAGGAGGTATTAGAGTTAAATGATATTCTGGATAGTTTAAGTATCGTAACCACTGAAACTTTTATTAAAGGCCGGGAAGAAGTTATTCTGAGGCAAACCGACGAAATCAGTGAAATATCTACACCGGTAATCCGGGTATGGGAAGGTATTCTGGCTCTGCCTATTATTGGTACCCTGGATAGTGCCCGCACCCAGGTAGTGATGGAGAACTTACTGGAAAAAATTGTAGAAACCAGCAGCCGCATTGCCATTCTGGATATTTCCGGAGTGCCCGCCGTAGACTCTTTGGTGGCCCAGCATTTAATTAAAACCGTAAGTGCTACCCGCTTAATGGGCGCCGA
Organism: Adhaeribacter swui; assembly: GCF_014217805.1. Classification (NCBI taxonomy): domain Bacteria; kingdom Pseudomonadati; phylum Bacteroidota; class Cytophagia; order Cytophagales; family Hymenobacteraceae; genus Adhaeribacter; species Adhaeribacter swui. The sequence goes on along the minus strand of NZ_CP055156.1, from coordinate 1,122,137 downwards.
GTGCATTATTAGCGGCATCCGGGCCGAGATTGCGCAAACCATCGTGCACCTGGGCATTGATTTATCTAATATCTACACCAAAGCATCGCTGGCGAGCGCCTTAAAATTAGCATTTAGTATGCTTAACATTGAGGTACGCCGCGGAGAGAAGAAATTTGTGAGGTAAAAACCAAGATGGACAGAATACCAATTTTAAAAATGGGCGAGTTTTTACTCGTTACCATTCAGGTAGATTTATACGACCGGCTGGCTTTAACCTTAGAAAGTGATTTAATGAACATGGTGAGCCGGACGGAAGCCCGGGGCGTGCTGATTGATATTTCTGCGGTGAGTATTGTTGATTCCTTTATGGGCCGCATACTAGGCAATATAGCTTCTATGTCTAAAATTATGGACGCCGAAACAGTTGTAGTGGGCATGCAACCGGCCGTTGCCATTACCCTGGTAGAATTAGGCTTAACTTTATCCGGGGTGCATACTGCCCTGGACGTAGAGATGGGGATGGAACTTCTTCGCGAAAAAATTGGGCCCCAACCAAACGACGAGGAAGATCTCTATGATGACATTATCTAAGGAGAACTTCGAAATTAAACGGGAACCCGATGTAATCTTATACCGGAACCGGGCTAAAGAATTAGCCGCCAAAATTGGCATGAGCCTGGTGGGGCAAACCAAACTCATTACAGCCGCCAGTGAACTCGTGCGGAATATGCTCCGCTATGCCGATGGCGGTACGGGTACCATCGAGGTAATCGTTAAAAACAATATCAAAGGCATCCGGTTAACTTTTGCCGATAAAGGGCCCGGAATTAAAGATTTAAAATTAGCCATGCAGGATGGCTTTTCTACGGGCCGCAGTTTAGGTTTAGGTTTGCCCGGTGCCAAGCGTTTATCTAATGAGTTTGATATTAAAAGTGAGCCTGGCAAAGGAACCACAGTAACCATTATACGTTGGAAAAATGGATTATAACCTGCACGTGCGGTTTGAGCTACAAGACCGGAGTTTTTTAAATATTGTTAAGCGGGATATAACCAAACTGGCAGAAAGTGTTGGGTTTTCAGAAGTAGATGCAGGTAAACTCAATATTGTGGTGGCCGAGTTGGCCAGCAATTTAATTAAGCATACCTCTAAAGGCGGGGAGTTACTGGTTAAACCAATTAAAGGCGAGAACCAAGTAACCGGCATTGAAATTATTTGCTTAGACGCTGGTCCCGGCATGATCGATCCCCGGCGAATGATGGAAGATGGCATTTCTACGTTTGGTTCTAAAGGCGAGGGCTTAGGCGCCATTCAACGGTTATCCGACGAATTTGATATTTATTCCCGTCGCGACTCAGGCACGGTATTGTTATCGCGGTTGTATAAGAAAGGGCACCAGCCAAAACCAAGTGAGCGCAAAAGGTTTGATTTAAATGCTGTGCAGGTAGCAAAGCCCGGCGAAACCCATTGCGGCGATGGCTGGACCAAGGTGCAACACCAGGAAGTTTGCCGGATTCTTACCGTTGATGGTTTAGGCCACGGAGAAAATGCGCATCAGGCTACCAGTGCGGCTATAACTTCTTTTCAAAAGCAACCTTATTCTTCTCCTGCCAGCCAGATCCGGCAAATACACAGCGATATTGTGCGTACCCGGGGCGGAGTTATAAATATTGCCAACATTGATTTAAGAAATAACACGCTTACGTATTGTGGCATAGGCAACATATCTGGCCGTATTTTATCCACCGAAGGTTCCCGCAGTATTATTGCGTACAATGGGATTGTAGGGCACAATTTACCCAATACTATCCACGATCACCAGCTACCCTGGAATCACACAAACGTGTTAGTTCTGCACTCCGATGGCCTGAAAAGCCGCTGGGATTTGAGCAAACACCCGGACTTACTTAACCATGATACCAGTGTAATAGCCGCCGTGCTGTACAAAGAATGGACCCGGAAAACGGATGATACTTTAGTTTTAGTGGGCAGAACGCGCCCGTAATGCCGATGAAAAAGGAAATTATTAAAATTAAAATAGAAAACGAGTTAGACGTAGTATTGGCGTACAAACGGTCTTTGCAATTGGCTGGCTTCTGTGGCATTGCCATGGCTAACCAAACCAAATTTGCTACGGCTGTTTCCGAGATTTGCCGCAATGTACTGGAGCACGTAGGTCAAGGCCAGATTCAGTTTAACATTGCCGAAAACAAAGGCATTTTATACTTGGAAGCTTTAATTAGTGACCGAGGGCGGGGTATTATTAATGTAGAAGAATTATTAAATAAACATTACCGCCCGGTAACGTCAAAAGGCTGGGGTATTTATAATTCTAAAAAGCTGGTAGAGCAAATATTTATCGACAGCGACAGCGAAAAAGGAACTCAGGTTATGCTCCACAAAGCTATTCCGCATAACCATCCACCAATTAATAACGCTATCATTCAAGGCTGGAATCAGCACTTTGCCAGCGAAGCAAATGTATCTCCTTACGTCGAGATCAAAAATCAAAACATGCAGCTGCTGGAATTACTCGATCAATTACGGTTGAAGAATCTGGAAGTGGAACACCAGTTAGATGAAATAAAAAACTTAAACACCCAATTACAGGCCTCTAACCACGAAATAACTAACCTATTACAAGAACGCAACTTGGCCAATACACAGCTTACCGCTATTAACCAAGAGCTGGATAAGTTTGCTTATATTATTTCCCACGATTTAAAATCGCCTTTATTTAATATTGTATCCTTAACTTCCATAATAGAAGAAGACCTGCAGGAAAACAATTTAATCGGAGTAAAAAAAACGATTCAGATGGTGCAGGAACAGGCTGAATTAATGGATAAATTTATTTCGGATGTGTTGGCTTATTCCAGTATGGGCCGGCATTCTATTGCTAAAACCAGGGTTTCTTTAAAAGAGTTAATAGATAAAGTTATCCGTTTTTTAAATGTTCCGGCTCATATCCAAATTGAAGTAGCTCCGGATTTGCCCGTTTTATTTACAGAAGAAATTTACTTACAGCAAATTTTTACCAATTTGCTGAACAACGCTATTAAATACAATGACAAACCTGCCGGATTAATTCAAATTAACTGGCAGCAAGGAGAAAACTTTATTCAGATATCGGTTGCGGATAATGGCCAGGGAATACCCTTGGAAGACCATATAAAAATTTTTGAGCCCTACCAAACAGGGAGCCGGCACCGGAACACCAGCACCGGTCTTGGATTGTCTATTGTAAACAAAATAATGCAAATAAAAGAAACCGATATTTGGGTGGAATCTACGGGAAAAGATGGTACGGTATTCCATTTTAATTGGCCTATTGCAGATATGGTAGCTAGTTAAATAATGCAAAATAATAGTGGTTGCTTTACAGGAACTGGTTTAAAAACGCCCCGTTTAGTTTTACAGAATAAGTAACTATAAAAGTGTAAAGGTGTTATTAGTGCTATTTGTTAATTACCTGATTTATAACCAATAATGCTTGCTAATCGCCTTTGTAGCAGAAATAAACTTGTAATTGGGTAGGATGTACGAAAAGTACATACAACGTTTTCGCCTATTCAGAGAATTTTTAAAATTTCTATTTATCAAGAGTGTTTGTTTGATTACTCGCGTCTGGTTCTATTTTAAATTCTCATTTATCCAGTTCCAGCATTCTTTTCTTTAAACGGGTTTGAATTTGTAGTAATCTTGCTCTTTGTTCTACCGTCAGGTTTTGATAGAATATCTCCAGAATATACTTGTTATAGGATTCAATCTCTGAACGGGATAGCTGCTCAATTACTATATTCTCGAAAATATGATCGATTAAACCCGCCATATACTTATAACTACTAATTTGTTTACACCAAAGTATACGGGCCTGGAGCTAGTGATTTCTACGGCTTTCTATAAAGCATTATACGGATTTAAGTATTCGGAAAGAAATCAGTACAAATACGGTAATAAAAAAAGATTAAACTATATACATTTAAGTAAAGAGGCTGTTACTGCCTGCGTACGTGCCTAAAACGCATTGGTTTAAATTCTAAAGAAGAATTTAAGGGAACGGCGAAGTAAAATATATACCTTAAAATTGTAACAATTTATCTTAAACAAAGTATATTCAAATATTAAATTTAATGAATGTGCCATTCCCGTAATACACAAATATCAACTTTCTAGCCTATTATCAGGTGTAACTTGCTTTCCCTCAGGGTGTATTTATCTTGAGTAGGCCCTTCCTTGTTTGAAATACTTATTGATCTTTCTATTTTTATTATTCTTAATTACATGATTAAAATTTACTTTCCTGTTTCAAAATTTGCCAAGTTAAAACATAGTAGAGGATTATTACTGGCCGCTATTTGCTTTTTATTGCAGTTGCCCGTGCGAGCAGATGAATTGGTTTACCGCATTAATGCAGGTGGGGGCAGCATGAGCTCCTCCGTGGGTACGTTTTCGGCTGATAAGTATTTTGCTCCTTCGCCGGGGTCTACTACCACCACCACCACTGGTATTGCGGGCACCACCGATGATGCCATATACCAAAACCAACGACGCTCTGCTACCAATAACAGTACTTTTAACTATAACTTTCCGGTAAGCAGCGGGCAGTACCGGGTTAAGCTTTTTTTAGCCGAAATATACTGGACCAAAGTAGGCCAACGAATTTTTGATGTAAAGGCCGAAGGCACGAAGGTGTTAGATAATTATGATATTCTGCGAAAAGTAGCACCCAATACTGCTACTTCCGAAACTTTTACGATAAATGTAACAGATGGTACCTTAAACCTTTATTTCAGTTCTCTGGCCAGCGATGGCGGAGTAAACCGCCCGCAAGTAGCCGGGATAGAAGTAGTAAGAGTTTCTTCCTCCACGCCTGATTTTACCCGCATTACCTGGGGTACGGCCGCCAGTCAGCCTTATGGTACCCACGAAGTGCACGGCGAAGTAGTAAATGGCAGGCTCTACATTTTTGGTGGTTATGATGTTACAAAATCAACTTATACGCCTACTAAAAAGGCTTACCGCTACGATCCGAATAACAATACCTGGCAGGCTATTGCCGATTTGCCGCATACACCCAAAGGCAGCAACTTTGGGGGCATAACCCACGTGGGTACTGCTACCGATGGTACTAATATTTATTTAGCCGGCGGGTATCCGTCTAATGCTACCGGCACCGGGCAGGTTTTTGGTACCAAGCAAGTATGGCGCTACAACGTAGCCAGCAATAATTATACAGCCTTACCCAACTTACCTTACGACCTGGCCGCCGGACAATTAAAGTACCTGAACGGCAAACTACATTACATGGGCGGTGCTAATAAATCCCGGGCCGATGTTTCGGTGCATTATGCCTTAGATCTAAAAAATCTTTCGGCCGGTTGGAAATCTTTAGCTTCCTTACCCAATAAAACCAACCATGGCGGTTCTGCGGTTTACAATGGTAAAATTTACTACATCGGGGGGGCGCATGGCCAGAATGATGCCGCGGTGATGCAGAAATCCGTACAAATCTACAATCCGGCTACAAACACTTGGTCCAAAGGCGCTGATATGCCGGTTGGCCGGGATCATATCTCGTCTTCGGTGGTGGTAATGGGCAACCGCATTTTAGTATTAGGCGGACAAACTGCTTACAACGTAAGTTCGGCGCTGGTATCGGCTTATAACCCGGCAACTAATACTTGGCAAGAATTAACGCCATTACCAGCCAAAAGATCAACGGGGGTAGCCGCCGTAATTAATGGCATCATTTATTATACGGGGGGTATTCGGTCTAAGGTAAACTACAAAGGCGTACCGGTGCAGCCTGCCGCTTCAACCTCGGCAGTAGCGGTAAGCGAAATTGAACCGGAAAACTCCACCGAAATCCAACAAATTGTTGCCTACCCTAATCCGCTTAAGGCAGGCGATAAACTTTCGGTAGAAATTCAAAATTTTAAAAAACAGGAAAATGTTACGGTTACTTTGTTTGATGTGCTAGGTCGCCAGATGCAGTCTACCCAGGTAGTTACTTCCGAAGAAGGAAAAGCTACTGTAGAAATGCCGTTTCAGGCGCCGGTAAATTCCGGTATGTACATTATAAAAGCGTATTCTGATAGTGGCAAAGCGCTAACCCGGTTAATAAAAGAATAATTAACCTATTGTTGCAACAAGAAGAACCGTTAGTGGCTTAATAAATAAACCCGGTAGGTATTAAAACTTACCGGGTTTATTTATGTTAAAATTTTTAAATTTTAACGTGAGTTCGACATAAGCATATAACAACATAAAGAACGAACTTTGCTATCTATTTCAGTCATTCTGCGATTAGATTCTTGCAGAATAACGTACTTTGACAGGAATAAAGCTGTACTCTCCACTTATCTCGAACTCACGTTAATTTTAGCTGCAAAACCTGCCTTTAATGAGAAAGTTTGGTAAACGTATACTTGGTACTCTGTTAGGTGTTCTGCTGGTATCGGGGGCCACCATCGGGCTGTTTTTTTATAAAATTACCTATGGCTTTCCGGTTAGCTATGAAACTGAAAAACCAAACATCCAGTTTCCGCGCCAAAAAGCGGCTATCCTGGTTTTTTCCAAAACTACTGCTTTCCGGCACAGCGAATCCATCCGGGCATCTCAGGCAATATTTAACCAGTTGGCGAAACAGAATAATTGGTTTATTTACCAAACCGAGGCAGGCGGCGTTTTTAATCCGGAACAACTGCAGCAATTTAAAGCGGTTATTTTTAACAACGCTACCGGTCGGGTTTTAAACGAAGAACAACAACAAGCCTTAAGCCATTATGTAGAAGAAGGCGGTACTCTGTTGGGCATTCATGGGGCCGGCGATAACTCGCACCATTGGCCCTGGTACGAGCAAAGTTTGCTGGGTACCCACTTTTCGCACCATCCTATTAATCCGCAGTTTCAAAAAACAACCGTATACCTGGAACCTACGGCCAGCTTAGCCTTAACCCGGAACTTGCCCCCAGCTTGGGAACACCAAGACGAATGGTACGTTTTTACGGGTCAACCCCAGAGCGCCCAGGTGGTAGCTTACATTAACGGCAACAAGATTATACCCAATGGCAACATGCTCTGGATCCGGGATAAAAATTTTGGTATGGGTAACTACCACCCCGTGGCCTGGCACCGGGCTGTTGGTAAAGGCAAAACTTTCTATACCGCTATGGGGCACAGCCAGGAAGTATGGCAGGATGCTAGCTTTGTGCGGCTACTGGAAAATGCCCTGCAATGGTGCCTGAACTAACCCGGGACTTGCCAATAAATGCTTCCGGAAAAATTAAATTTTTTAAAAATTTTAATTATCTGCTCTTTAAAAGTACAAGTGGCCTAAACGAAAGAGGTATCTCTAAATGGCTTGAGCCATTCCAGAGCCCGGTGCTTATCCGTAAAAAGTTGCGTCGGATTTTTAGGTTTACTTACCATCATGTAAAAGTTAGCGATCATCCGGAGCATGGGCGAGTTAATGAGCATGGCGCTGGCCACTACTAATTGATTGCCTTCTGCGGCCATGTAATCCCGGGCTTCTTTGGTAATTTGGTTTACCTGCGTTACGTCAAACAAACAAGGATAAGATTTATTTCTAAAAAATACTATCCGATCGTGAACGGTAATTTTAGCAATGGCTAGGTCCAGAACTTTTATAGGTTTAAAATAGGCCTGGCAAATGTCGTCCTGGATACACATTTTTACGTAAACCGTTTCTTTCCATTTAACTATCTTACCTACTGAAGAATCGGACATTTAAAATTTGAGGCTATAAAGTATACCAAGTGGTTAACGGATTAAATAGCTTAATATAAGGGCGTTTTTTATAAATAGCAATGTTCAGAAAAAACAAGGCCATTTTCCGGTGTTTAATTAAACCTGTTTTTAAAAATAATGCTTGTCCTAACTGCTCAAATTTTGGTAAGTGTTAATACAGCGCACTAGGGTACATAGCCCCAGTTATTCCCAGTTCCGTGATTGCAAAAACAGATCGATTCTTTGCTTTTGCCGGAGGTGATGGCGAAAATGCATTTCCGCAAATTGCAGCCATTCGGCCGCGTTAAAATAGTTTAAACCGGGATGTTTGGTTTTGCCCTTAAAAGCAGAATTTTGCAGCAAAGCGGCCGCCTGATTCATAGCCACTTTCAAATCCTGAAGGCGATGCCGAAGCTGTTCTTTACTGGTAGGTTGCGGAATAAAGGCGTTTTCCGGGGAGCCTTCAATCACCTCGTCCGGAAAAGCATTATTCCGGAACAACGTTTGTGCAAATAAGGAAGCTTCCTGGTCAGCATGGTCATTGGTGACAACGCACGTTTTTATCTGATCGATAAAAAAAGTGGTGTCGTTGATCAGGTGCAGGTACAACTGCCCTAACGACCAACTGCCGGGCGAGGGTTGGGCACACAACTGCGCCAAGCTGTATGGTTCTAATGCGGCTAGCCAGTAATCAACAGTCCGGTTAAAATCGGCAAACATTCTAGTAAGATTTTATCCGCAAATTTACAGATTAGCCATGCGGGCAAAAGGAAAATAATTATAAAACTAGGCCTTTCGGCGTTCATGCTGTTTTTAAATATATAATCGCATGCTTAAGGGTTATGTTCTTTGGGTAAGGCCGCAATAAACCAGTAAAATAGAAAAATTTAAAAAATTTTGTTTTTGGTTAAGCTTGTAAGCGGCAGCAATCCTTTATAAAGAATTTACCGGTTACAGAATAAAGAAGGAGTAAACTTACTTTAACGTAATAACAGAAAGCCAAGCTTTATTTTTTAAGATAGAATTAGTTGTTTCTCCCAGGAAGTGAGAGGTGATGCATTACCCGGCCACAGGCTGGTAAAGGTAAGAAAAGGCGTAATTAAGGCAGGAACTGTACGGAACCCGCAGACGCAAAAACTACCGAAGAAAACTAATTATCGTTGGTTTTGGGAATCAATAAATAGGTAACGCCATCGTATTCCTGGCAGCGGCACGTATACCGGCATAAGTACTGCAGCCGGCTTTCAAAGTTTTGAATAACCTGATCGGGGATGGCCCGTTTTTTTATCTCGCGGGTATCCTGTACTAAAATGTATTCCTTGGTTTCGGCTATTTCTACTACTTGTTTTAAAAACAGCGGCGAAGGCTCAATTAAGTACTCATAAATTGTTTGTTTAGATCTTACCACCACTATCCTCCTTCAATACATGCTGCTGGTTTGTTAACTACGTATTTATACTATGTGTTTTTATACTTAGATTAACGGCAATGGTTTTATAAATTGCCTGCTCTTTTAATTTTTTTTTAATCTATTTTTAATTTCTTTTTCTTGTTGTTCTGCTGCAGCCTAGGTGTAAGCCTGTTACAAGCTAAATGCAGCAGAAGCTGCTTTGCCGGAAGTTACTAATGCTGGTTGTGCTTGTTTTAATTTCAGCTCCCGGACTAGCTGCTTTTTACCTGTTTTAATAATTTTTTAAATTTTTTAATTTCTAAAAAGCATATAAGTAAAGAGGTACAGGTGTTTAACTATTTCGGTTTAACCGCTTTGTTCTCCCCAAAGTCTAAAATCTAATACCTTAATACTTGTGTTTAGGGAAAGGTTAATCGCCCAGCCTTTGCTCCATAAGCGTTACAAGATTTAAAAACTGAATCGATTTTTCTTCTATCACACTTAAACCATCGTAAGCTTCGTCTATTTTGCCTCGTTTGTATAAATCAGTTAAGTGATTCACGAATAAATTTATTTCTTGTTGTAAGCCATTTAATTCCCGCATTTCGGGTTCGTTTTTATATTTAAGCAAACCCACAGAGTCGAACCAGGTATTTACCGGACCTAAACGGGAAAAAAAAGCTGCATCGTACGAGCCACCATATACGGCAGAACGCACCTTTGCTTTATATAAAATATGCTTAATACGTAATTGTTGTAAATCTACCTGAGCCGCATTCATCCTTTAATAGTTTCTTCCATAATGCATTACAACTGTTTTATTCTTACTAGCGGATTTGTAGTTGTTGCCGGAGTTTTACATTTTCACTTACTTCGTTGCCGCACACCATAATGCCGGAAATTTGTTGATTTTCGTCGTAGATTGCCTGGTAAACAAAAGAAACATAGATTTCTTCTAACTCGCCGGTGGCCTGGCGGTCTAATTTAATAGGCACTTCCTCCGCCGAAAAAGTTTCGCCGGTTTGGTATACCTTATCCAGAATTTGAATATAGCCTTGTTCTACTACCTCGGGCATTACTTCAGCTACGGTACGGCCTTTAATGTTTTTGGCGGGTAAAAGTTGCTGGTATTTATCGTTAATTAACTCAAACCGGTGTTGTGGGCCTTTTAAGATGCAAAAGAAAGCGGGCGCCTCTATAATCAGCCGCTCCAGGGTTTTGCGCTCGGCTTCGGCTTTGTTAAACGCTAATTGCACCTGATCTGATAAAGCGGCCATTTGTTCGTTGGTTTCCAGTAGTTCCTGCACCATTTGCTTGGTGCTGTGAATATCGGTGCAACTGCCTACCCACATAAGTATTTCGTTGGTTTCATCTAAGCGCACTGGGGTAGTTTTGTTGATGAACCAACGGTATTGGCCATTTTGGTTACGGATGCGCAGCTCCGCCTGAAACTCATTTTTTTGTTTTAAAGCTTCCTGCACGCTGCTGGTTAATCGCGGTAAGTCTTCCGGATGAACCAACGTGCTCCAATCAAAATCCGGGCTATAGCCTTCTTCTTCCGAAATCCCCGTATAGTTAATCAGTCGTTTGTTAATGTGGTTTACTTTGCCGGCACCATCTGTCGTGAAAATTACCTGCGGAATGGTATCCATTAAAAATTTAAATTTCTTTTCGCTGATAACCCGCGCCTGCCGGGCCAGTTCTCGTTCGGTAACATCAATGGTTTTTTGAATAATGTATTCTATGTTGCCTGCATCATCCAGCACAGGGGTATGCGATGCTTCCCAGTAACTGTCGTAGAAACCGCCGCCTTCAAATTCCGGTAAAGCAATCCGGTAGCTTACCAGCTCCATGTAATCTACTTTTTTGGTTTGCAGTACTTTCTCGAAAGATATTCTAACGGGGTTTTCCTCAAAAGTATAGTTCGGGTCGGGGTAAGCTTCTAAAAGAAAATGCAGCCCTACAATTTCTTCCCGTTGGCGGCGGGTTACCTGCAAATAGGCATTAGTGGCATCTAAAATTTTATACTCCGGGGAAACTACAATCAGGTTTTCAGGACTGTTATGGAATAATTTAAGCGCATCCATTAAAAAGTTGTGTTAAATCGTAAAAGTTTACTTTAGTACAAGTATCTGCTGTAATTGTTCGGCAAGTTACTTTGCCATAGCCGGCTTTTATTATCGAGGCTTATTTATCCGGCATTTATTCGGGCTGAAAATTTAAAATTTTAAAAATTTCGCTAACTGAGCAAAGCAACTGCCCTAAATTAAGGATTTTACAATTCTATAAAAAAGGGCTTTGTTATGCGCAAAGAATTACGTTTAACCCCAATGCTAGGTTATCTGCTTTGTTCCTTAGTAACGCGGGTAATTAATTAAATAAAGCAGAAAAATTAAAATCAGATAAACAAATCTCCAATGTGTGGCGAGTTGCTACCAGTACCTTTTTTTGCGGGTTTTGTTTGGTATGTTATTAAATTATTATTTTTAAAATTTTATTCTGGTCGATTGATAATATAAATTTAACAGAATGAAGAGATTCAGAATAAATCTGTATTTGTTCCTTTGCGACGAAATTAGGTTCCTGTTAAAAAGGCAGGAACGTGAAGTAACACGCATACCAGAAATTATTATTTTGATTAAATTTGAAATTATTCGCCACGACTCTTATTTTCAGGTTTTCAACCTATTTCTGCACCCGCGTCAGCAGCGTAGATTAAGGTCTGTTATTTAGAATTTCCGCTCTCTTTAGCTACCTGCCCCCAACTAATTTAGTTTTTCAGGATGCACCTGAAGCCATATTCCTTTGTACTAAATAGTAAAGCCATGCATAAAAAACTACGTAAAAACAGAAAGGTTATTTCGCTCCCTTTAGCTCAGTTGTTAATGGCGACCGCTTTAATCAACCCCTTAGATGGATTTAGCGCCGGAAGTAGTAACCAATTTTTAAACCGATCCACGCTTATTTTTCAGAACAGTCTGCCGCAAACCAGGCCTATCACGGGTCAGGTGAAAGATGCTGCTGGTCAGCCATTACCGGGCGTTTCGGTGGTAGTAAAAGGAACCAACAATGGCGCTATTACCGATCCGGAAGGTAAGTTTACTTTAAACATTGACCCGGGCACTTCGCCAGTGCTGGTATTTTCGTTTATTGGTTATTTAAAGCAGGAAATCCCGGTTACGAACCAAACTGCTGTAAACGTAACCTTGCCCGAAGATACCCAAAGCTTAAACGAAGTGGTGGTAGTGGGCTATGGTACCCAGAAAAAAGTTAACCTGACCGGCGCCGTAGACCAAGTAACCGCCGAAGTTTTCGAAAACCGGCCCGTATCCAACGTAGGGCAAGGTTTACAAGGAGTAATCCCTAACCTAAATTTGATACCTACGGATGGTAAACCCATTCAGTCGCCAACCTTTAACATTCGGGGAGCTACGTCTATTGGGCAAGGCGGTAATGCCTTGGTGTTGATTGATGGGGTAGAAGGCAATCCCAGTTTGCTGAACCCCGCCGATATCGCCAGCGTGTCGGTGCTGAAAGATGCTTCCTCGGCGGCTATTTACGGGGCGCGGGGCGCCTTTGGGGTAGTGCTGATTACCACCAAAAATCCCACGAAAGATAAAACCAGCGTTACCTACTCGGTAAACCATTCCATAAAAAGCCCCACGGCCGTGCCCGATTTTGTAACAGATGGTTACACGTTTGCTAAAATGTTTAACGAAGGCTGGACCGCCTGGAACAACTATTCGCAAACCCCGCAGAACGTAAACAAAACGGTACGTTTCTCGCCGGAATACCTCGCCGAATTTGAAAAAAGAGCCAACGACCCTACGTTACCTAAAACCGAAGTAGGCCCTAACGGCGAGTACGTATATTACGAAAATATGGACTGGTACAAAGAGTTGTATAAAGACCATACCAGCGCCACCGAGCACAACGTAGCGGTTTCGGGCAGCAGCGGCAAAGCCAGTTTTTACGCCACCGGCCGGTACTACAACCAAAACGGTTTGTTCCGCTATAATTCCGACGATTTTAACACCTATAACTTCCGGGCAAAAGGTACCATCGATTTGTTCTCTTGGCTCCAGATTGATAACAACACCGATTACACCCAGTTAAAATACCACAACCCCTTGAACGTAGGCGAGGGCGGCGGTATCTGGCGCAATATCGCCGACGAAGGCCACACCATGTCCCCGATGTTTAACCCCGATGGTACTTTAACTTACTCCGCGGCTTATACCGTGGGCGATTTCTGGTACGGCAAAAATGGCATCGACATGAACCAGCGCGTAATCCGGAATACCACCGGTTTTACGACCAAATTTTTAGAAAATAAACTGCGGGTAAAAGGTAACTTTACTTTCCGCAACACCGACGACGACCAAAAGCAAATCCGGGTGGCCGTGCCGTATAGCCGCAAACCCGGGGTAATCGAGTACGTGGGCCTAAATACCAACGATATTCAGGATACCTATCGCGAAACCAATTACTTGGCGGCTAACTTGTTCGGGGAGTACGAAACCAATTTTAACGAGGCGCATTATTTTAAAGCCATGGCCGGCTACAACTACGAGCAATCGACGTATCAGGCGCTGCAAACTTTACGCAATGGTTTAATTTACCCGGGGGCTCAGGATTTGAACCTGGCTTTGGGCCAATCCATTACTACCAGCGGCGGTTACGAAAAATGGGCCATTATGGGCGGGTTTTACCGTTTAAATTACTCGTTCAAGGACCGGTATTTGCTCGAAGCCAGCGGCCGTTACGATGGTTCTTCTAAGTTTCCGGAAAATGAACGGTTTGCCTTTTTCCCTTCCTTCTCGGCGGGCTGGCGGCTTTCCGGCGAGCCTTTCTGGAAAGTATCGCCCGATGTGGTATCGGATTTAAAAATCCGGGCTTCCTACGGTTCTTTGGGTAACGGTAACATTAGTTCCTACGCTTTCCAGGAGCAGTTTGCCATTACGCAATCCGACCGGGTACTGAACGGCGTACGGCCCCAAAAAACCAGCCAGCCCGGCGTAATTCCGGATGGCCTTACCTGGGAAACTTCTACTACCCAAAACATTGGCCTGGATCTAGGCATGCTGCGGAACCGGCTTACCTTTACCGGCGACGCGTACATCCGGAAAACCACCGATATGTTTACCGTGGGCATGACCTTGCCAGCCGTATTTGGCACCAATGTACCTAAAGGCAACTACGCCGATTTAAAAACTAGCGGCTGGGAAGTAGCCTTGAACTGGCAAGACCAATTTGCGGTAGCGGCTAAACCTTTTAACTACAGCGTACGGCTTACTTTAGCCGATTACCGCGCCGAAATTACCAAGTTTAACAACCGCGATAATAAATTAACGGATTACTACGCCGGTCAGCGGCTAGGCGAAATCTGGGGCTACGAAACGGCCGGTTATTTTACCTCCGTAGACGAAATCAACAACTCGCCGAGTCAGGCTTTATTCCGGGCTTCTACCAGTGGGCAATGGTTACCGGGCGATATTAAATTTGCTGATCTAAACGGTGATGGTGTCATCAACAACGGCGATAATACAGTGGCAAACCCCGGCGATAGGCGCATAATTGGTAACTCGTTACCGCGCTACACCTACGGCGCACGCCTAGACCTCGACTGGAATAATTTCTTCTTTTCTACTTTCTTCCAGGGCGTTGGTCACCAGGATTGGTACCCCGGGGCCGAAGCGGCTATTTTCTGGGGACAGTATAACCGCCCGTATAATAAATTGCCGGAATGGCATTTAGGTAATATCTGGTCGGAGCAAAACCCGAATGCGTATCTGCCGCGTTACCGGGGTTACGTAGCTCAAAACGGGGCCGGCGAGCTTACCCAAACCCAAACCAAATACTTAATTAACGCGGCTTACCTGCGGATGAAAAATATCCAGATTGGCTATAATTTACCGGAAGTGATTACGAGCAAACTGCGCTTGAGCAGCGCCCGCGTTTTCTTATCCGGCGAAAATTTACTTACCTGGTCGCCGCTGTACAAAATCACCCGCGACCTGGATGTAGAAACTCTCAACGGTTCGGACCGGGTAGTAACCAATGGCTCCAGCGGTAATGGTTATAACTATCCTATCCTGAAAGGCTTTACCGGTGGGGTATCGATTACTTTCTAACGCTACCGGTTTACAAGCAGATTTTTGGTCGGAGTAGTTGAATACCGCTCCGCAAAAAAGAAAAAATTTAAAAAATTAAGTTACAAGCTGATTTATAGATGATGAAAAAGCAAATAATATGGCTGCTGTTGTTCGGCGCTTTTCTTTCGGGTTGCGAACTAAACGAAACGCCCGAATCTACCGCCACCAAAGAAGCGGTGTTTAGCAGCGAAAGAGGCCTGGATTTATACACTACTTCGTTTTACGATATTTTACCCACTGGCAACGATATTCACCGCGGCGACGCCATGAGCGATTACGCCGCCCGTACCCAGGTGCCCGAGTTTTTGGTACCCGGTGCCTTTGGTCCGCGGCAAAGCGATGGCTGGACCTGGACCGGCCTGCGCAACATTAATTATTTTATCGCTAACAACAACGATCCTAACATTGCGCCCGGCGTGCGCAGGCATTATCTGGGCATTGCTAAGTTTTTCCGGGCCTGGTTTTATTTTGACAAAGTAAAACGCTTTGGCGATGTGCCTTGGATTAACACGCCCATGTCCGTGGATGATCCGGCTTTGTACAACGGCCGCGATTCGCGGGCTACGGTAATGGATTCGGTTTTGGCCGATTTAAATTACGCCTGCGCCAACATTACCACCACCAGCGACAACTCCCGCAGTTTAATTACCAAATACGTGGCGTACGCTTTTAAAAGCCGGGTTTGTTTGTTCGAAGGTACTTTCCGGAAATACCACCCCGAATACGGCCAGGAAAGTAGCGCCAACGCCTGGCTAACCGAAGCCGCCACTGCCGCCGAAACCGTCATGAAAGAAGGCGGTTTTAGCCTGAACACCGCCGGCGGCCCCGACAACGCGTATCGCCAGTTATTTATCAGCCAAAAGCCCGTAACTTCCGAAATTATTTTGTCGGCTGTAGTGGATCCGGCTTTAAGTATCTTTAACGATGCCAACTGGTACTGGACCAGCGCAACGTATGGAGCCCGGGTAAGCTTAATCCGCACGTTTGTAAATACCTATTTAAACCTGGATGGTACGCCGTTTACCAGTAAGCCTGATTATCAAACCTTAACCTTCGCCGAGGAAGTGAAAAACCGCGACTTGCGGCTGAAACAAACCATTCGGGCGGGCGATTATAAAAGATTAAACGGCGGCGTAGCCGAAGCTGCTCCCCCGGTATTTTCTTACACCTACACCGGTTACCAACCCATTAAATGGACTTTGGACGATACGTTTTACGACGGCGGTAGCCGGAATAACAACTCTATTTCTATCATCCGTTTTGCCGAGGTATTATTAAACTACGCCGAAGCCAAAGCCGAACTGGGTACGTTTACCAACGAAGACTGGCAGCGCACCGTGGGCGCCTTACGCCAGCGGGCCGGCATTACCGGCGGCTTAGCCGAAAAACCAACCGTAGCTGATCCGTATTTGCAAACCAATTATTTCCCCAATATAAACGATGCGGCTTTACTCGAAATACGGCGCGAACGCGGCATTGAACTGGTATTGGAAGGTCAGCGCTTTTCGGATTTAATCCGTTGGGACCGCGGCGAATTAATGGAGATGCCCTGGAATGGTTTCTACGTACCAGCCCTGAACCAGCCTCTGGATTTAAACGAAGACGGCAAACCCGACGTGGCCTTTTACAAAACCATGCCGGCTAATCCGGTAGCGGGTGTAACGTACGTAAACGTAGCCGAAACCATTAGCGGCGGCACTGCCAATCCGCAGCGTTTAAGTAACGATACATCCGGCGAATTAACCTGGCTGAATAACATTCCGCGCAACTGGGAAGCCAAACATTACCTGTATCCGATCCCCGAAACCGACCGATTGCTTAATCCCAAACTCGGCCAAAATCCGGGATGGTAATTACCAGTGGGCAAAAAAGAATTTTTTAAATTAATTTAATTTCGCCATCATTGAAATTGGAAAATTTTAAAAAACAGCATATAGTATTTATAAAACAGATGAAATTACAACGTGCGCTTTACTTTTTAATCGTCTTTTGTTTGTTGTCGGGTTCTGCTTCTGCCCAACAGTTAACGGTAGGTTCCTTTAATATCCGTTTTGATAACCCAAGGGATGAAGGTAATTTATGGGCCGACCGGGCGCCGGCTGTGGCCGCTTTACTGCAGTTCCACGATTTTGATATTTTTGGTACTCAGGAAGGCTTAAAAAATCAACTGGACGATATCAGTAAAGCTTTGCCGGGATATGCGCGCTACGGCAAAGGACGCGACGATGGCCAGGAGAAAGGCGAACACTCGGCTATATTTTTTAAAAAAGACCGGTTTAAACTACTCAAAAGCGGCGATTTTTGGTTATCGCAAACGCCTGATAAACCATCATTGGGTTGGGATGCTACCTGCTGTAATCGCATTTGCTCCTGGGTGTACCTGCAAGACCAGCAAACCAAGAAGAAGTTTTATGTTTTTAACGTCCACTACGACCACCAGGGTGTGCAGGCCCGCCAGGAAAGCAGCAAATTAATTTTAAGCAAAATCAAAGAAATTGCCCGCCAGGAACCCGTAATTTTAACCGGCGACTTTAACGGCGACCACAACAGCGAGTGGTACCAGGCCGTAGCCAACTCCGGGCAATTGTATGATACTTACAAAGCCGCGAAAAACCCTTATGCCCTTAACGCTTCTTTTAACGCGTTCGGTAAAAAACTCGACGGCCAGGAAATTATCGATCATGTTTTTACCACCAAAGATTTTAAAGTACAAAAGTGGGGCGTCCTTACTGATACCTACCACGGCAAATTTCCTTCGGACCATTTCCCGATTTTGGTTAAGCTGAGTATGGGAGCCAAATAATTGCCGGTAAATAGCTTCTTATTTTTTAAAGCCTGATTATAGTTTAAAGCTGTAATCAGGCTTTTGCTTTAATTAACCGGAAGTACGGTTGTTTTATAGAAAGTTATGTTAAGTTGTTGGTTGTTAACTTTACTTATTTAGAGTCGGTTCCCGTCTCCATGCAGAGGTGCTATCGTGTTTGAACAGGCTGCGTTTGCCTCGTGGCCGGCAGGCCTCGTTTAGCCAGTTCGGACGGTTTAGCGAACCTTGGCTCGTTTCACTGCGCCATGCCTCCTAACGTCGGCACCGGAACGCTAAAAGGTCCTCATGGCTAAACTGGTGTCAGATGCGCTTCGCTACGGCTTTCCGGACTCATTTGGTTTTAAAAGCAGTGAACATGAATATTGTGATTTATTATTAATAGTACTACTGGATTACACTTTCAGACTCTGTTTTATTTTTTTCGGATTAAACAGTAGCTAAGAATAGCTGACACCAGTTTGACTCTAGAGCACCTGCTAGGAATGCCGGTTTTGCATAGCAAAATTTCGCACACGAAATCGAAAATCAGAATAGCCACATCTCCTCCCCTGTTTTTAGGGGAGGTCCCGCAGGGGGAGGGGTAAAATCAGCCTGTTCCAATCAGATAGCACCTAAGTAAGGAGACTTGCAAAGGCTCCAAAGAATAGTCCTTGATTTTATGAGCTGCAGGCTTTATACGCTTTGGTATCACAAGCAGAAAAGCCATATCAAATTTTAAAAAATTAAAAATCGGCTCCGTAAAAGATGCAGTAAATCATGCCCAGGTTAAAAGCCGCATGGCAAACCATAGCCCCCAGAATAGACCCGCTGTTTTTCTTACACACGTAAAATAAACGGCTCACCAGAAACATACTTACTACCCAAATGAGCGTGGGTAAAAGTAAAAATTGCCATTGCTGGTTTGTGTACACCAAACCAAAATGCGCCACATGCGTCAGGGCAAAAGCGGTACTGTCTATAACCGAAGCTTTTTCTTCGCCGGTAGATGGGGCAAAACTGGCGTGCACAATGCCCCGGAAAAACAACTCTTCGCCAATAGGGCTAAACAACATACCGGTTACCGCCATAACGGCAAACAAAATAGCTTTATCGCTGGCGTTAATGCCCGCCGGAATATTGTACGATTGCCCGATGTAGACGTACCAGTTGTGGTAAGAATTGCCGAAAAGCGTTTGCCCCAGCCACCAAAGCAAAATGCTGAAAAGCAAACCCGCCATAAAAGCCATTAGCAGCCAAAGTGTGTTGGTAGGCTTTTTTAAACCGATTTGGTAACGTCCAAACTTACTTAAAAACAGAAACGGCGCCAAAGCCGACAAAACCATGATGATGCCGATGTACTGGTAATTAGCCGAAGTATTGGCGTGCAGCACCAAAACAAACCGGGGAACGCAGATAATTAAAAGAAGGAACAACCCGAATTTCCAGTTGAAGCAGAATATTTTATCCCATAATGGCTTTAATTCTTTGTGCATACGGCCCTGGTTAGATGCTACCCTAAATGTAAGGGTAGTTATTAAAAGTAACAGTAAGCAACAGAAAGGAAAGGTAGATTTCCGGAGTTAAAAGCTGATTATAGCTCTGGGTTGGGGCAGTGCTGCTGCCCCGGAAAGTGCGCCACCGCAGCAACTGCGGGTAAATTTTTAAATTTTTAATATTATATCAGGCTACACCGTTTCGCTAGCACGTGCTATCAGTAAGCTTCTGATTCTGAAAATACCTGAAAATTTAAAAATTACCTAAACCGGGTTGTTCGTAACCGGACAGTGTGCGGTGATAAACCGTTCGGAAACGTACATGTTTTTATCTGTTTTTTCTAAAAAGTGCCTTTGCAGCCGTTATTTGGCGTTTTTACTGGTTTGGCACAGCCGTTGCAATTCTATTAAAGGAAATAAAATGGCAAAAGCCAGATTCTAAAAACAAAAAAGTAAACGAAAAAATAACAAAATAAAACTATGAAAACGCTTCTTCTTTCGCTCGCTCTTATGGCTCAGGTTGGTTTAACTATGGCCGATGATAAAATGAAAACTACCCCGGTGCAAGTGCGCAACGACAACGTTAAAATGTTTAAGCAAGCGGGCACTTCTACCCCCATTCTGGAAACCTTAACTACCACCGACCGCGTGGAATTAGTGCGGAAGTTTAATAAAGAATGGGCCATTGTGGTAGTAAACGGCAAAGCGGGCTACGTGCTGATTTCGGAGCTTGCCAACCTGAAAACTACTCCATCAACCAAAACTTTAGCCAGTAAGTAAAAGGTAAATTATTAAGAGTGTAGGTAAACGGCCACCCCCATAGGGTGGCTTTTTCTTTATGTAACGGGCTGCATTAGCCACCAAAATGGGAGAACTGCTGATACCCAGAGAGATTTAAAAAACAGATATACCGGATTTTTTAAAAAATTTAATTTCCGGAAAGCTCTTTTTATTACCCGAACCAAAGTTTATTTAAACGCAAATTTAAAAAGGGATTTGAGCCAGTTGGGTTAGCTGTAAATACCTTTCGCCGGAGCCTTGATCGTAAAAGCAGCCATCGTCCAACACAAATTGCTCGGTTTCAAGGCTGTTTTCGTCCTGGTAGGTAATGTTTAAAGTAGATCCGTTTACGTGCCACACGCCGTATTTGGTTTTTTCCAAAGGAATAGTTTCGTTCACGTCAACAAACATCCACTTGGCGGTGCCATCGTATTTGAGTACGTAAATTTCTTTGGCTTCATTTATGGAATAACGGTCTGATTTTACCATGTAATTCCCGGCAAACTTAGTAGTAACAGGTGTTACCTGGGGTTGCAGGCTTTGTGCCTGGCTGGTTGGAATTTGTTGGATGCTGCTACTATCGCAGGATATAATCCCTACCGAAAAAAACAGAAGAAATACCCTATTCATACCTAATCGAATCTGATAATTTGCCCACCTTAAAATTACTCTGCGGACAATTATTTCTTCTTTAACTCTTTTACCGGGGTGTTTATTGTGCAAACCAGAAACTAGTCGTTTGTTCCTGTTGAGCAAGGCCCCGAATTAAGCTTCTGGAACTGCATTGGCAGGGAAGAAAATCTGCCGAAATTTTTAAAATTTCTGATTTTGGGTAAGGCTGTTGGTCCAATTTACCGCATGGCTTCGTACACCTCCTGCATCAGCATAGCTTCCCGGATAACTACCTGCAAATCGTGCCATTCTTCTTCCATAAAGGCAAACCCAATTTGTTTTTCGGGGAGCTGCATCACCAAGCGCATTTGGTAGTCCGGAAACGGTACCGCATCTTCGTCGAATGTAAACCGGTTGGTAATTTCTTGAAATGTAGCAAACTCCGCGGAGGTAAAGCTCAATAGTAAATTGTTGTGCCACAAATAAAGGGTTTGGCAATGCAGGCACTGACTAATGGTGGTGGCATTTTTATTACTTAACAGGAGAATATCGCACATAGCCATCGGATAAATTTAAAATTTTACATTGTTTAGGAAGAGGGCTTAGCCGCTTGGTTGCTCGTAACAACATACCGCTGGTGGGAGAGGGGTACGTTTGTACGGCGGGCAGCAGGCAGAACGAAGCGTTCCGGAAAGCGGCTAAGCCAGAAGGAGTGATTAATTGACGGGAAAGATTACTTGACTACAACCTGCAGGGTAGAAATTTTATAGATAGATTGGTACGGTTTGCCGTTACGTTCGCCGGTGGTATTTTCTTTGTGTTGGGCTTCGAGTAAATACTTGCCGCTCCATTCCGGCGTAAAAGTAGCCTGACCTTGCGTGCCCGAGTTTACCTTACGTTGCCAACCGGCCGGCGACATGACGGTAATTTCTAATTCTTTAGCGGCCCCATCCGGATAAAAGCTGTTAACGGTAAGTGGCTTTTTTACCTGCGGGGTTTTAGTGTCCGGTAGCTGTAAGGTTAAAGTTTTAGAGGCGGTTATTACTGGCTTATTTACTTTTTCGCTGCCCACGGCTACCGTGGCAGAACTATTAAATTCGTACACGGTGGTGCCGGCTACTTCGCCGGTTAAATGGTTTACGTGCAGTTGGTACTGGCCCGCAGTTTTAGGCGTAAACGTGGCCGTAAAATGATCTTGAGCGGGCGTTACGGTAATTTGTTCCTGCTGGCCGTTCGGGTGCGTGAGCCACAGTTTAAAAGTTTTTACGTCGGCGTACCATTTCTCAATGGGTTCCAGGTTGTTCAGTTCAAATTCGCCGTAGAATACTTTTACCTGATGCGCTTGCCCGGCTTTGCCGGTAGCGGTGGTTTCAATCCAAAGGGCGTGGGCGTAAGCCGCTGTTTCCAGTAACAATAAACTGCTCAGCAGCATTATAAATTTAGATAACCTCATTTTTTAGTTTTTTAAATTTTTTAAAATTTTAGACTTTATTCCGGCTACTGGTTAGGTGCGCACGGGCCTTTTTACCCGGGGCCGGCTTATTTCGGGCGTAACCGCCACGCCTGGTACCGGAGCGAATGGCGTATTTTTAAATTTTTTGCTTTTGGCGGATTTCCTGCCTTTTTTCTTTTTGCCCCACCAGATAATAAAACCGGTAACCGGCAAGCTGGCCGAAATAATACAAACCAGAAATGCAATAATCTTGGTCCAGATGCCGCCAATGGAACCCACGTGTAAGTCGTAGTTGAGTTGCATAAGTTTATCGCCTAAGTTGCCGTTCGGGAAGCCCGGTTTCTCGGAGAGTTTTTTCAGCGATTTTTGCTCGTAGTAAGTGGAGGCTGTTAAGTAGCGGGTACCTGGTTTCGAGTTTATATCCACTCCCCAGGCTCCATCCGTACCGTAAGGGTACACAATCCTCACGTCGTTCTTGCTTAAATCTACCTTTTGTTCGGCCAGTTGGGCAAATAATATATCTTCTTCCAGTTGCGGCAGGGGGGGAGCTACCAGCGTCGTGTCGGATTTAGGTCGATCTTGTATTTGCGTTTGGCCACCGGAGGCAGTCCAGTAAACGCCGTCGGCGAACCACTTCATGCCGTACACCATGCCCGTTAACCCTAATACCAAACCTACCAGCAGCGAGTAAAAGCCCAGTACGTTATGTAAGTCGTAATTAACCCGTTTAAAGCTGGCTTTAAAATTCAGCCAGAAGCTTTGCTTGCGGGTAGTAGCGGTCCATTTTTGTGGCCACCACAGGACCAGGCCGTTTAATAAGGTAATTACAAAAATGAAGGTACTGTACGCCACAATGGGTTTGCCGATGGGGCGGGGCAGCCACAACTGGTAATGCCCGATAATCATAATTCGGAAAAAGTCGTCGTTTAGGTATTGCCGATGCAAAACTTCGGCGGTGTAGGGGTTCACGTAAACCACCTGGTAGTTGCGGCGGTCGGCGTAGTAAGGCACAATGGCGCTGCGGGTTTTGCCCTGGTACATCACCGACGAAACCGACGGAAAATTATACTTGTCTTTTACCGCTTTACTCAAAACCGAAGGTGGCAAAAAAGGCTTATCCGAGTATTCTACGGTTTGGTACGGTTGCAGCCACACCCGTAACTCATCTTCGAAAGTTAGCGCCGCCGCCGTGAGGCTCACGATAATCACCACGATACCGGAAGCCAGCCCCAGCCAAAGATGCAGCCAGGCCGAAACGCGGTAAAACAAAGAACGGGAATGCTTTTTAGTTGCTTGGGCTTTGCTACGGAATAACATGTTTACTTCGGTTTATTGTAAGAGTAAAAGAACCAGGAGATTTAAAGGGCAGAAATTAAATTAAACCACCTGGTTCCGCAGTTATTAATAATCGAGTTTGCTGATGGCGGTAATCTGGCCACCTTCTACTTTAATGCCTCGGGTAGCGGTGGCGGTAGTGGCGTTAATCTGGTACACGTAGCTGCCTTCGGCGGTAGTTATGCCCACGTGCGCGGTGTTGTCCGTAACTAAATTATTGGTAGTAACATTGGTAACGGTAGCCGGATCGGGGGCGCCTTGTACCCAGGTAATGGTTTGGTTGTATACATCGGCAATGGCCAGCCGGAAACCAGTGGTGTAAGCGCCTTTTACGTTCGATAGCATAGCGATGAATTTGCCGTTGCCCACGTAGTTCTGGTTGGTAATGTAATAGCCTTCGGCGGCTTGCTCCACATTAAAGAAATAGCTTTTATCGAACTCGGTTTCGCCTTTTTTAATTTTTAAAAATCCGGACGGTTTGGTAGAGGCAGGTTTGCCGCTGTTGGTAGCTACCGCCGAAGAAAATGCGTAAGCGTCGCCTTTTTCGTCTTCTACTAACCCGTTAGTGAAATACCGGCCAATGTAGCTGGTGCGGTTATCGCGGATTACTTTTTCGAGGGTCATGCTGGGATACGAGAATACCGCTACCCAACTGCTATCGGGGTACAAGGTTCCAAAGGTGTCGCCGCAGCAACCTTTAATGCTCATGTACGGGGCGTATACTTTATCGCCTACTTTCGATAACCACGAAAAGTGCGCCCGCTCGCCGTTACCGGCCAGTTTCACGATATTGGTTTTGCCTTCGCCCACAATCTGCATCTGCTCGGCGTTAACGCGGTACCACGACGCATTTTCGTCTCCGCTGCGGGGTATTTTCATCATCAGAATATCGTCGTTCACGGCGGCAAAAGCCTGTACCGTTTCCGATTGGAAGTTTGATAACTTGGTTAGTTTTCCTTCGCTGTTTAACTCATAGGTGGTAACGGCTCCTGGGTTGCCTTGCCCGTACAACAAACTGAAAAAACGGTTTTTGTTGGTAACATAGTAGCGGTAGGTACCGTCCTGTTCAATGCCGTTGCCCACGGTGCTCACGGTACCCTTACTTAAATCATCGACGGTAAGCAGGTAATCGGCTACACCTTGCGAAGCAGTAGGAGTAGAGGCAATAATGTATTTGGTAGTGGTTTCCGGTTTGGTAACCGGCGGCTGGGTGGTGTCATCGTCGGAGCAGGAAGTAGCCAGTAAAGTGGTGGTCAAAAATAAACCAGATAACAAGGATTTAAAGTTGTAAGTCATTAGGTATATAGATTAAAATAGATTGGTGTTACTTATTGATTAATGAAATAGCGGAGCTTGGCCGTGAAACTGCGACCCGGTTTTTGCAGACTAAAGTTGTCGTACAATTGGGCGTTGGCTACATTGCGGCATTCCAGGGTTACATTGTAGCGGCCATCTGCCAGGGTATAAGTGAGGTTTACATCGTGTGCTAGCTGCTGCGGAATATCGAGTTTGTCGCTGCCCAGGCTGGGCCAGTACAGGTAAAAAGCGTGCACGTATAGCAGGTTATAACCCAGGTTCAGGTTGTTGCCTTTCTTGCCCAAATCTTGGATAAAAACCGAGGCATCGGCGTTGCCAAACAAATAAGGCATGTTCGGAATGCGGTCCCGGTACACCACGCTTTCCTGGGTTTGCCCTTCTTCAAATTTGGTGTTGTTGCGCAGGTTTTGGTAAGTCAGGTTCAGGCCGGCATTTAAGAAACCTTTGTAAGAGTACCGGATTTCGCCGTCCACGCCGGCGTTGGTAACGTCAAACAAATTTTCCATTACCTGCATGGTTTGGTTGTTGTTCAGGCGGGCCCGGATAAAATCCCGCGCATCGCGGTACATCACGTTACCGCTGAAATTTAACTGGTGAATTTTGTTGAAGGTAGTGTTGTAACTCAAACCCAGATTAAAATTGTGACTGGTTTCGGGGTCTAAGTCAATGTTGCCTTGCAGGTTAACCAAATCGCCGAACAATTCCTCGGTTTCGGGGAGGCGGTAGCTTTTTTCGTAAGAGCCTTTGGCCTGCAAATGTTCCGTCAGGAAGTAAGTGGTAGCCAGGCCGTAACCCCAGTTGCTGAAATTGTTTTTTTGTTGCCGGTACAGTACTTCGCTGGTGTTGCTGCCGGGGTTGTACGATTGGCTGTAGCGGTTTACCTGGCTGTAATGTTTGGCAAACAAAGTGGTGCTCCAGCGGCCAGTGTAATCTATTTTGTAGCCAATACCGGTAATGTTTTTGCTGCTCTTGCGGGGCTGCTCGTAATTGTCGTTTTCGGGGTACAGCTCATCCCGGCCTTTGCGGTTAAAGGTATTGTAAACATGGTTTAGGGAAATGGTTTGCTTTTCGCTGAGTTGGTAATTTAAATTAGCCGTGCCCACGCCGTTGTTGTTGCGGTATTTATACATTGACCGCGACCGCTCGCTGCCCTGACCTTCGTATTGCTTGTAATCCCCGAACCAGTTGTAGCGGCGATATACCGTATCAATGTTTTGTTCGGTGCCCAGGTTGTAATTTCCGTTCAGGGTTAAATCCAGCCCTTTTATAAACAAGTCGCGTTTCTGGTATTGCAGGGTGGGCATCACAATGTTACCCTTGCGGTGCCAGTCGCCGAAAACACTTACCAGGCGCGCCCCGGTTTGTATTTCGGCGTAGTTCTGGCCCAGCGTAACCCCAAACAATAAGCGATCGGCGTATTTTTTACCCACCACCCCGGCTTTGGCAATTATGGTTTCGTTGTGGTAGGTATCATTAAAACGGCGCACCCGCTGGTTGGGGAAATATTTACCCGTATTAATGTCGGCTACATCTACATTTACCCAATAATTATTATCGGAGTAATTCTGAAAAGCATTGATTTGCGCCGTAAAACCGGATTTAGCAGTGTAACCGGCATTGATTACTGTACGGTGCGTATTAAAAGACCCAAAAGAGTAGGAGGCATCGAGGTAAGTCCGCGGCTGGTTGTTGGTAACAATATTTACCGCGCCGCCCAGCGCATCCGAGCCCAGCCAAATCGGCACTACGCCTTTGTAAATTTCAATCCGCTCGGCCAGGTTAACCGGAATGTTATTGAGCTGGAAAGAAGAACCAAAATTATCCATGGGCACGCCGTCGAGGAAAAACTTAACCTGCCGGCCGGTAAAGCCATTTAGGGAAAAGTTGATGTTAGAACCCACACCACCGGTTTCCCGTACCCGCACGCCCGATACCCGGTCCAGGGCATGGCTTAAATCCAGGCTGGTATTGTGTAACTTGCGGGCATCAATGGCTTGTACTTCGTAGGCTTGCTCTTTCGTTTCCTGCACGGCACTTTTACCCATCACTGTTACCGATTCCAGCTCCGTAGAAGATTCTTTCAAAAAATATTGCAGCGAAGTAGTTTGACCGGCGCTGATTCGGATGGTATCGGTTTGCGACTGGTAGCCTAGCGAGGAGATAACTACCGGGTAAACGCCTGCTGGAATGCGGTCCAGTTTAAAATAACCTTTAGCATCTGAAACTACTCCTAAGGTAGTTCCTTTTAAGTACACCGTCGTTTCGGGTAAAGCATTTTTCTGGCTGGATTTCGTGTATCCCTCGATGCTACCGGTTGGCGCAGTTTGAGCCGCGGCCCGGAAGAGAATAGCTCCCCCCAGATTGGCGACGAGTACCAGTTTGATTATAAGTTTTAAGTAATTCATCTAAGTAAATTTTCCGGCAAATGGCTATTTTTTTAATTTTATCTGGTTGTTCAACTTTTCAAGGTGGTTGTTGCTAGCTTCCAGTAGTCTTTACCAAGCGCCGATTTCAAGACCAAACCGCCCTGTTCTTCTTTGTTATTTAGAATGATTCAAAATTACAGGCTGTAAAAATATTTTTCTTCGACAGCAATAGGGAATTTGGCCGTTAAAGGGTAGTGATTTTAAATGCCAGGAGTAGTAGGGCAAATCACTAGTACTAGCGATTGCATTTTACCGGTAAAATCGGAGAAGGTGCTTTTCCCCCGCAATTGAGAGTTTTTAAGCCGCGCGGAAAGAGAAAAATTTGAAAATTGGGGATAATCAAGGATTAACCAGAGGAGCGTAAAAGTAACTCCTGCGCTTCCGGAAGCAGCAGATAGCCCAGCGGTACTTTGCTATTTAGAATGATTCTAAACATTTTTTCGTACACTTGCACTAAAATTTATTTACAAAGAATTAGGAGTACCGGGTGTATTTAGATACAAAGAAAATTTCCGTGCTGGTTACCGAAAGTAATTTGCTTACCCGCCGGGGCATTGCTACTTTATTGGCCGCCCAGCACGGCGTAGAAGTAATAGGCGAAGCAGAAAATATTTCTGAATTAACCTCCTGGATTAAAAATTTACAACCCCAGGTAGTTACCGTAGATGGTAACTTCTTGCAGGAGTTCGGGGCGCCGGAAATGGAAACGCTGCAGCAACTCGCCCCACAAACGTACCTGCTGGCCATTACCACCAACTCGGAAAAATACATGGTGGTAAATGCCCTGAAAGTGGGGGTTACCAGTTATATTTTAAAAGATTGTGACGAGCAGGAGTTGCTGCAAGCCGTACGGACCACAGCCCAGGGTAAACGGTTTATTTGCAGCAAAGTATTAGAAGTAATCCTGGCCGATACTGGTTCCGTGGAAACGGTGCCGGATAATTTAAATTTAAGTTCCCGAGAAATAGAAGTAATCCGGTTAATTGCCGAAGGAAAATCTACCGCTGAAATTGCCGAAACTCTTTTTTTGAGTCCGCATACCATTAACTCACACCGCAAAAACATTTTGCGTAAACTCCAGATAAAATCACCGGTTGAATTAATTATAAAAGCTATGGACTTGGGAATTGTTAAAATAAGCTAATCGGTCCGGACTAAAAGGGTCGGAGCAAGTACAAGCCGGGAACAAAGCCCAAGAGAATATCAGCGGGAGTATTGATAAACCCATTCTCTTTTGTTATACTTGGCTGTTCGATGTTCAATTTTTGTTTTCTTTACAATCTATTTTACCACAATTAAACCCCTTATGGCTTACAAATCTTTTTTTAAAATTGCTTTATTCTTTGTAGTACTGGCTGTTACGTGCCAGGCACAAGCGCAAAAAAAACTTTTTAATGGCAAAAACCTGGATGGCTGGCAAGTGCACGGCACCGAAAAATGGTACGTAGAAAACGGCAATTTAGTCTGCGAAAGCGGCCCCGATAAACAATACGGTTATTTAGCCACCGACCAAAAATTTAAAGATTTTGAATTGACGGTAGAATTTAAGCAAGAAGCCGACGGCAACAGCGGCGTTTTCTTTCATTCGTCGCTGGATGGTACCAAAATTTCTGGCTGGCAAGCCGAGGTAGCTCCTCCGGGCAAAAGCACCGGTGGTATCTACGAATCTTATGGCCGGGGCTGGCTCATTAAACCTGATCCGGAAAAAGATAAAGCCTTAAAAATGGGCGAGTGGAACAAAATGAAAATCCGGGTAGTGGGTAACCAAGTAACCACCTGGGTAAACGGCACTCAAATGATTGAATTAACCGATGAGCAAATTGGCAGCCGCGATGGCGTAATTGCCTTGCAAATCCACGATGGCGGTGGCATTAAAGTACGCTGGAGAAACATCGCCGTAAAAGAGTTGAAGAAAAGCTAAGATAAACTTTGCTTGCTAATTTTTTAAAAATGCCATCTTTCGTGATGGCATTTTTGTTTTATAAACCATTTCATCTTCTGGAGCCCTGAGTACTGTGCAAAAATCACCATATAATAAATACCTTTGCCGCGAACCTGTTATTTGTAGTTGTTAGTTTATGCGAAACGTATTACCCGGGGTGCTATTTGCCATGTTGTGGGCTTCGGCCTCGGTTGCTACTAAAGTAGGGGTGGCTCACGCGCATCCGTTATTATTAGCCAATATTCGTTTTTTAATTGCTGGCGGCCTGATGCTGGCATTTTGTTATGGCTGGCAGCGGGGTAAGAATGCTTTCCCGCGAGGTGCGGAATGGCGGCAGCTGCTGCTTTTTTCTTTATTAAACACTACTATTTATCTGGGCGCTTTTGTGCTGGCTTTAAAAGAAGTTTCGGCGGGCATTGGTAGCCTTTCTACGGCCACTAATCCGTTATTTATTACTTTGCTTTCGGCAGCCTGGCTGCGCCGACCGGTAAAATGGGGCGAAGGGCTAGGCATTATGCTGGGCTTAGCTGGCGTTGGCCTGGCTACTTATCCTTTACTGGAAAACAGTTTTGCTACTACCCGGGGCTTACTTATTTTACTTGCCGGCATGGTGTCGGTGTCGGCGGCTACGGTGTATTACGCGCAGGTAAAATGGCAACTGGCTACCCTGGTGATTAATGGCTGGCAGGTTTTACTGGGCGGTTTGTGTTTGCTGCCGTTTACCTTGTATTTTACGGATTACACCCATACCCACTTTGATGTTGCTTTTTGGGAAGCAGTTTTCTGGCTGATCGTGCCCGTATCTATAATTTCGTTGCAATTGTGGTTTTACCTGGTAAAGCAAGATGCGGTGCGGGCTTCGTTGTGGTTGTTTCTGTGCCCGATTTTTGGTTTTGGCTACTCGTATACCTTGTTGCACGAGCCAATTACATGGCATACTTTTGCTGGTACCGCGCTGGTGATTATGGGGTTGTATTTGGCGCAACGCAAAAAATTTAAAAAATCACGAATTGAATAAATTAGTTTTTGCCTTTTAGATTAAATCTACTAGCGCAAGTTTTCAAACTTGGGCCTTTGTACAAAGTAAAGTCTGTGACTTTACTCCGGCTTTTAGCCGGAACCCGCATCGGCTTTAACAAGCTGCTAAAAGAGTAATTTTTAAAAATTTAGTATGGTTCCGTATTTACATGGAGCCTGTTCCTGCCTCCATGCTTAGGTGCTATCTTATTTGAACGGGCTGAATTTTGCCTCATGGCCGGCGGGCTTGGTTAACCCCTCCGCCTGCGGCACCTCCCCTAAAAACAGGGGAGGAGATGCCGTTATTCTGTTTCCTCGATTCAGTCTGCGGAATTTTGCTGCGCAAAACCGGAACCCTAGCAGGTGCTCCACAGCCAAACTGATGTCAGGTGCGTGTAGCTGTGGCTTTTCATTTTGTTTAGGTTTAAGAATTTTTAATCTTGCTGAATGCTTACATAATTAAATTGCTCGACGCTTCCTTAATGCTAGTTGGGGAATATCGGAAATTTTAAAAAAATAAGAATCTGGTAGCAAGTTTTGGATTGGGCAATTGGAAATTGTGGTGTTTATTTGTGCATCCAATCTGTTTTAAATTCCTGCCTCTTATGAGCACGCTGCTGAAAGATATTTACTCGCCTGCTTTTTATAATCATGTAGCTGCCAGTCTAGAAAAAGTGATTCCGGGTTTCCGGAAACCAGCGTTTTTGGAGTTGGTTTTAACGGACGATTTTGAAACAAAAGAGTTAAAAGCGCGGATGCGGCATACAACTCAAGCCTTGCACGTTTTTATGCCCGCTCATTTTGCCGAAGCGGCGGAACTGCTGCCGGCCATTATCGCGCAGCTAAAAACGGATGGCTTCGGAGCCGGGCGGTTGGAGTTTTTGTTTCTGCCGGATTACATCGAAACTTACGGCTTGGCGCATTACGAAAGCTCCATGAAAGCGCTGGAACACGTTACCCAATACATTACCGGTGAATTTGCCATCCGGCCTTTTTTACTACATTATTACGAACCTACGCTGGCGCAAATGCTTGCCTGGTCGCGGCACGAAAAATACGAAGTACG
The DNA here is from genome assembly GCF_014217805.1 of Adhaeribacter swui. Lineage (NCBI taxonomy): Bacteria > Pseudomonadati > Bacteroidota > Cytophagia > Cytophagales > Hymenobacteraceae > Adhaeribacter > Adhaeribacter swui. The sequence continues at coordinate 1,090,616 of NZ_CP055156.1, read as the reverse complement.
GCGACTGGCCAGCGAAGGCTCCCGGCCGCGGTTGCCCTGGGCTATGGCGGTACCCGCGTTAAAAAAAGACCCTGCGCCGGTATTGCCCATCCTGGAAAATTTAAAAAATGATCCGTCGGAGATTGTGCGACGCAGCGTCGCCAATAACCTGAACGACATTGCCAAAGATCATCCGCAGTTAGTTTTACAAATTGCCGCCCAATGGAAGGGTGCCAGCAAAGAAGTAGATGCACTGATTAAACACGGTTGCCGCACTTTACTCAAACAAGGCCACCCCGAAATCCTGAATCACTATGGCTTGTCGGCTAAAAACATAAGGCTTACCAGCTTTGAACTAAATACCCCGGTAGTGCACATTGGCGGCAATCTGGAGTTTGTGTTTCGGATTAAAAACGAGCAGACTGCGGAACAACTGGTGCGAATTGAGTACGCCATTTATTATCTAAAGCAAAATAACACCCACGCTAAAAAAGTTTTTAAAATAAGCGAGCGTTTGTTTTTGCCCCACGAAGAAGTAACCATCACCCGCCGGCAAAGTTTCAGACGCATTACCACCCGAACCTTTTACCCCGGACTACACCGTTTAGGTTTGATTTTAAACGGGGACGAGAAAGAAGTTAAATCTTTCGAGCTTTCGGCTAATTAGAACCGGTCATTTTCAAACAACAATTTATTTGCCTGGAACCAACTTTGCTGGCGCGAGCGTCCCGCTCGTGTCTACTATTTGGTAGGCCTCAGGCCGGGCAAACCGTTAAACTTAAATTAAAAGCTAATAACCTAAGCTTACCACTGGCCAGGAACCGGATGATGAACAGACCTGATGAGAAAGTTCTGGCTGCCCCAGTATCAACCTCGGGCATTATTTTTAAAAATTACATGATCCAGCGCCCAGGTGTTACTTTGGGTAAAATTTAGTAAGCCGGCCAAAAAAGCCACGTGAATGAGTTGCGAGGGCAAAGCATCCCAGTTTTCGAGGAGGCAAGTGCCAAAAATTAAAAAAATCATCATCCAGGCGCCGGCCATTAAAGCGGGGCGGGTAAACAGGCCCAAAACCAGCAATAAGCCAATTACAAACTCGGCAATAGGTAACAAATAACTAAAAGGCGTTACCAGAAATTCGGGGAGCATGGATTTCGCAAAAAGCCCCACCATCCATTGGCTAAAGGTTGCCAGTTTGGGCAAGCGCACCAGGCCGTGCCCCAGTAAGCTCATGCCAATGGCTACCCGGAATAATAAGAAAGAAGTTTGATTCATATTTTTTAAATTTAAAAAATTATATCCGCAACCAGCAAGGGTCTAAACCATCCCGCAAGTCATCCAAAATCAGGTTAATTTCTCTGGGTGGATGTCGTGCAAAGTAAAGATATTTGCGGAGCTGCCGGAAGTAAACTTCGGGTAAAATACGCTCGCCGGCCAGTAGTTGTAATTTCCGGTAAGCATTCTTAAGTTAATTCTAATGAAAAAAGCGCTTCTACGAGGAAACGATTTGTTATTTGGCTTAAACCCGGACAGCGCCAGTGTGTTTCAGAAGCCGGTTCAGTTTGCCGAATACACTTGGTTGTTTATCGCGGAAGGCACCGGTATTTACCACGCCGATTTTGCGGTTTTCCCAGTTAAAGCGCCGGTGCTGGTTTTTGCTACGCCTTTGCAGCAAATTTTTATGGAGCAGCAAACCCCGGTGCAGCTAACGGCGCTGCAATTTCACGGCGACTTTTACTGCATCGAGTACCACAAAGTACAGGTAGCCTGCAACGGACTCCTTTTTAATAATATTTACCTGGAGCCGTGCGTAAAGCTTACGGTGGCCGAAGCCCGCATATTTCAGCAATTATTACAAGACTTAAATGCCGACTTTGATCCGCAACGCCCCGATGAAACGGTGTTACGTTCTTATCTGCAGCTTTTACTGGCCAAATCGAGCAGCATTAAACTACGGGCTTTAGCCGAACCTCCGGTTTTAAAAGAACAGGATGAGCTCATGAACCGGTTTAAAGATTTACTGGAGCAGCATTTTTTATTTTTACATAAGCCCGCGGATTACGCCGAACTACTCGCCATAACCACCAACAGCCTGAACAAGCGCAGCAAAAAGTATTTCGGCAAAACACCCTCGGAACTGATCCAGGAACGGCTGATTCTGGAAGCTAAAAAGCAACTGCATTTAACCCGTTTAAGCATCAAAGAAATAGCCTATAAGCTACAATTCAACGATGAGTTTTATTTCAGTCGGTTTTTTAAAAAATTTACCCACGTATCGCCCCAGGCTTTTCGTGATCTAACGGGTATTTCGGTGGTAGCGGATCTGGTGGCTTGAGTTTTCTTTATTTTTTAAATTTTTGACTGGGTTACCAGTGGCGGTTTTGTGCAGGCTTTGTCCCGATTTGTCCATGTTCGGGTGGCGGTAGCTGCATTACCTTTGTGTTGTTCTTTTAATAATCGCAAAAGCATAGCAACATGAAAAATCAATTAATACAACAAATAGCCCGTTTAGACCAGCTAGGTAAATCAGCGGTTCGCTTCGGTATTGTCGTGGTATTTCTATGGATTGGCGGCCTCAAGTTTTTTACTTACGAAGCCGACGGCATTGTTCCTTTCGTGGCCAATAGTCCGTTTATGTCGTTTTTCTACAATTACCCCCAGGAATATAAAAATTACCAGAACAAAGAAGGGGAGTTGATACCGGCCCATCACGCGTGGCATATTCAAAACAATACCTATGGTTTTTCTTACGGTTTAGGCTTATTTCTGATAACAATAGCCGTTTTGGTGGGCCTTTATAAAGTAGCGCCTTTAGCCAGTATGGTGGGGAGTCTGTTGGTTTTTATTATGACGCTGGGCACGCTTTCTTTTCTGGTAACCACCCCCGAAAGTTGGGTGCCGCACCTAACGGATGAGCACCACGGCTTCCCTTATCTGAGCGCCCGGGGTCGGCTGGTAATTAAAGACCTTGTGATTTTGGGTGGCGCTTTAATTACCATAAGCGAAACGGCGCAAATTTATCTAGCCAGATTAAAGGAGAAATCCTTAAAATTAAAACTTTCTCCGGCTCGCTAAGCATCTTTCTGGCAGCATGCTTAGGCACTCTATCGCATTCAATAATGAATTAGTATTTAAAAATTTTAAAAAATGAAAACGATCAACGTTCCTACTGCGGAACAGGTAAGTCCCGAATCGCAGGAGATATTTGCGCAGTTAACCAAACGGCTGGGTAAAGTGCCGAATTTATATGCTACCATTGGTTATTCCGGCAATGCACTAAAAGGCTTTCTGGATTTTGAAGCCACCTTAAACAAAGGCAGCTTTAGCGCCAAAGAACGCGAAGCCATTGCCTTGGTAGTGTCGGAAGTAAACCACTGTGCTTACTGTTCAGCCGCTCACACCCAAGCCGCTTTAAAGTTCCGGTTTACTTTAGAAGAAACCCTGGACTTCCGACGCGGTACTGCCACCGACGATAAACTACGCGCTATTGTACAACTTGCCAAAGCCATTACCGAAACCAAAGGCCACCCAGATGCGGCTCTGGTCGATAACTTCTACGCCGCTGGTTTTAATGAAGCAAGTTTAATTGAACTGATTGGCCTGGTAACTGTTCGCATTTTCACCAACTACGTTTTTGCCGCTACTCAAATACCAGTAGATTACCCGGCCGCCTCAGAGCTGGTTTAAGAGAAGTGAAAAGACAGAAATAAGTTAGAGAAGCGCCATTATTGAAGTCTTTGTTATTTAGTTGTTATTTGATGCATCAATCAGGAGGAACCTATTTGGCTACGTAGCGAAACGGGTCCCTCCTGATTGACCGGATTTTTTTTACCTCCTGCCAAACCAGAAATTAAGGCTTCTTACCTTGAATAAAAGGTATTTTTAAATTAATTGCTCTTGCAGATAGCTCACTCCAAGTAAATTATTCGCAAATTCTATTTGAAACTGATTCTCAAATTCATGTACTTGGCGAAAAATTTAAAAAATTGTAAGAGCTTGACGGGTTTAGGGTAATTTAATCGCTACCGCTAAGCTTTTTTCTAATTGCTACACCGAAATTAAATAGACTATGGCAAAAATTGTTTCTCCGCAAGTTGACTTCGCCGAACTAATCCGGCAGGTAAAGCAGGTAACCCCCGAAATTTATGACCAACAGGGAAATTACCTGAACCTTTTAGAAGGTCGCTGGCAGGAGCCGGGCACTCCCCGGGAATTTGTATCTCCCATTGATGGCTCCGTACTGGGCAGCCTGCCTTTTCTGGATAAAGCTACCGCGCTGCGGGCCGTACATGGCGCCCATCGCGAAGCAGCCGATTGGTGCCGCGTAGACCTGGACGAACGCAAGCAACACGTGCAGGATTGCCTCGACCAACTCCGCGATAACGTGGAACTGATTGGCAAATTGCTCATGTGGGAAATTGGTAAAACCTACAAACTAGGCTTTACCGACATCGACCGCTGCATTGATGGCGTGCAGTGGTACGTGGATAATATCGAAGAAATGCTGGGCCGCCGGGAGCCCCTGGGCGTGGTTTCCAACATTGCTTCCTGGAATTACCCCATGTCGGTGCTGATGCACGCGGTACTGGTGCAGGTACTTTGCGGCAATGCCGCCATTGCTAAAACGCCTACCGACGGTGGTTTTATCTCCTTAAGCGTAACTTTTGCCATTGCCCGACGTTGCGGTTTGCCCGTAACTTTGGTTAGTGGCTCCGGTGGCGAGTTAAGCGATGTACTGGTAAAAGACCAGGCCATTGAATGCCTTTCTTTTGTAGGCGGACGCTATAACGGCCGCAACATTGCCGATGCCTTGGCTTCGGTGCACAAACGCTACATGCTCGAAATGGAAGGCGTGAATACCTACGGCATCTGGAATTTCTCGGACTGGAATAGCCTGGGCGACCAACTTAAAAAAGGCTACGATTACGGCAAACAACGTTGCACCGCTTACGTGCGTTTTGTGGTAGAGCGCCGCTTGTTCCCGCAATTTTTAGAAACGTATTGGAACGCTATCCGCAGCCTCAAAATTGGTAATCCTACTCTGGTAGATAACCCCAATGATAAATTGCCCGACTTGCATTTTGGCCCGGTAATTAATAGCCGCCAGGCCGAAGACCTGGATCGTTTGTACGCCGATGCGCTTAAAACCGGTGCTACGCCTTTCTACGAAGGTAAACTGGATGATTCGTTATTCTTACCCGATCAGGACCGTTCGGCGTACCGCGCACCGCGGGCTTTGGTAAACTTGCCGCGCCAGAGCGAGTTGTACTTTAAAGAACCGTTCGGCCCAATTGATTCGGTAGTTTTGGTTGACCGGGTAGAAGAACTGGTAGGCGAAATGAATATTTCCAACGGAGCCTTAGTAGCGGCCGTAGCTTCCGACGACACCAAATGGGCGCAACGCACTGCCAAAGAAGTACGGGCCTTTAAAGTAGGCATCAACAAGCTCCGTTCCCGCGGCGACCGCGAAGAAGTATTCGGTGGCCTCGGCGAATCCTGGAAAGGTGCGTTTGTAGGCGGTAAGTTATTAGTAGAAGCCGTTACCCAAGGTGCCCCCTCCGAACCCGTACTGGGCAACTACCAGGACGCAACCTTGCTGCCGGAGAAAATTTAGATTTTAGCGGAAGCTTAAAGCTTGTTGCATGCTGGTTGTGCGGACACAACCAGCGGCACAGGCTATTTCTTCACGGACAATTTTCAGGAAAGCCCTTGGTTTAGGAATTGTTTCTGATATAATTGCTTTTATACTGAAAATTTTAAAAAATATAAAACCTGGGGTTAGCTTAATAGCTGGTTCCAGGTTTTTTGTTACTGGGTATTTCTTGAAAGAATAAATATGTAGTATATTTTAATCTGGTTACGTTTATCCAGCTAACGGGTGGTGGATATATGTACCTATGACGTTTAGCAGTAAGTTAGCCATTATTTTATGAAAATAAATTACTTAACAATAATCCTGCTCCTTCTAGCAAATTTTGCTTTTGCTGACGAACAGCGGCTGACAACCCTTTTTAAGTCTGAAAACGGAAAATTCACCTTACAATATTCTAGAAAGCTTTGGAAGCTAAAAAATGAACTAGGGAAGACTTTATATTCAATAGAAGATAAGGGTTATACAAGTATGACTATTTTTGTTTCTAATGACGGAGAAAGGCTTGTAGTTTTTGACGATTTTATGGAAGGTCATAGAATTGGTCAAAGAATGGGAATAGTTTTTTTTAAAAATGGTATCCAAGTAGACTCTTATAAATTAACAGATTTAGTAACTGACACTTGTAATGTGTCTCAATCTATATGGCATTTAACCTGGACCTTAGATGATTTTAAGCTAATTCAGTCAGACTCTGTCTTTTCTATTGCCACCTATGAATTTAATGAAATAGAATTTGATACTTATACCGGGCAGATAATAAAAAATAAAAAACCAGAGCCTTTTGATAAGAATACTCTAATAGTAATTGGTGAATTCAAGAAAGGTGAATCAAGTAAATGTACTATGAGTATTGTAAAATACATTTATGGTTCTTCACAGCCAAATGACAAAATAACTTTTATTACGGAATCATTTGGCTTAAGAAAATGGGAAAGAACTTTAATGATAAAAGGTGGAATTGATGTAACTCCAGAAAGATTCAGAAAAAGTTTTATTGGAAGTACTTGTTGGAATAAAAAAGCTAATGGTTAAAAAAATATAAAAGTACATAAACGCACCATAGCGCACTATGGCGCGGAAGTTACTTCCGTGCCTAACTCACTTTAACTAAATTTCATTGGAATAATGCGTCATTGCTCCTGCACAACGTTCACTTCCTGTTTGCCTATTTTTAAATAATCTGTGTTTACCGGCAGCATTTACCTAAACAAGCAACCGCATGTGATTAGTAGCATTGTGCCTGATTCCAGAACCCAGCTATTAATAGCAATTCTAGTTAAACGCGGCTTTAAATTGCACCGGCGATAGCTGGGTTTTTATTTTAAAAAGCCGGCTAAACGATTGCGGGTGCTCAAAACCTAGTTGATAAGCCACTTCGCTGATGGTTAAATGGGTGGTAGAGAGTAATTCTTTCGATTTTTCAATCAGCTTTTGGTGGATGTGCTGTTGCGCGTTCAAGCCGGTGAGGGAGCGTAGCATATCGCTTAAATAATTGGGAGTGTAATGCAAGTTTTCTGCCAGGTACTGTACTGTGGGTACGCCTTGCGTGAGCGGCTTTTCCTCCTCGAAATACGTATTTAGCAGTTCTTCTAATTGTTGCAGCAAATCACTGGTAACGGCTTGGCGGGTTAAAAACTGCCGTTTATAAAAGCGTTTGGCATAGCTCAGTAGCAACTCAAACTGGGCAATAATCACCTCGTGGCTAAAGTCATCGATCCGGCTATGTAATTCTTGCTGAATGATGGTATAAATAGCCTGCATGGTGGCTCTTTCGGGCTCCGAAAGATGCAGCGCTTCGTTGCTCCCGTACGAGAAAAAACCGTAATTTTTAATTTTTTTGGCCAGGGGATACCCTTGCAGAAAATCCGGGTGGACGATGAGTGAATACCCAATACTATCCTTGTAGCTTTCGGTGCTGCCGATGAGTTGATTGGGAGCGGTAAATAAAAGACTGCCTTCATCAAAATCGTAATAGCCCTGCCCGTACTGGAACTTGCCCCCCAGTTTAGTAATAAAAGAAGCTTTATAGAATCGGGAAACGTAACTAACCGGTAACCGGCTAAAATCAATTTGCTCTCGGGTACCATCCAGCAACGTAATTAAGGGATGAACCGGCCCCGGCAGACCCAGCATGCGGTGTATTTCCGGGATAGATTCCAGGTTAGGTACTTTTGCGGTTTCGCTTTTCATAATGAAAGATAAGAAAGATGACCGGCAACTGTTTGGGCAGCCGGTCATAAATTTAAAAATCAGCTAGTTTTCATAAGCATTTTGCAATAACTACCACGGCAGCGGGCCATCCGGACCGGTAAAGCTGCCGGTCGGGCCATCGGTTTCCAGGGCTACCCGGATTGGTTCGCGCGAGCCTACTTCTACCGAATCGGTGCCCTGGAAATTATTCAGCGCTGTGGCCGTAAAGCCGGGGCTGGTAGCATTAACCTTAATGTTTTCTTTCTCCAGTTCAATAGCAAAAGCCAGAGTAACCGCATTAAGGGCCGTTTTGGAAGCGCCGTAAACTACCCCGAAATGTTCCCGGGCCCAGCAAGCCGGGTCCGAAAGCCAGGTGAGGGAACCCAACGCACTGGATACATTTACAATCCGGGCAGCCGCTGATTTCCGCAGCAAAGGCAGCATGGCTTGCGTAACGGCTATAACGCCAAATACGTTCGTTTCCCAAACCGTCCGGACTTCGTCCAGCGAGGCTGTAGTGGCTTTGCCCGCCACGGTGGTTTCTTCCAGGGTGCGGCCCGGCTGACCAGCGTGGGAAATACCGGCATTATTCACGAGCAAATCTAAACGCCCTTGTTCTTCTTGAATTTTCGCGGCCGCCGCGCTGATGCTCGGTTGTTGGGTAACGTCCAATTGAATCGCTCGCGCCTGGCCGCCTATTTCCGTAGCGGCTTTTTCGCCGTTGCTTAAGTTACGCGACCCGACGTAAACGATATACCCGTTTTCGGCAAGCGCTTTCGCAATCTGGTAACCTACTCCCTGGTTCGCGCCGGTTACCAAGGCAACGGGCGGGTTGTTTGTGGATGACTTTATTTGATTTTCCATAAGATGATTAATATTTCAGTAATGCAAAGGTCGGAGTTTAGGGTAGTACCAATCCTAACCAAATCAAGGACATTCGTAACTAAAACGGAAAATACGCGCTCACCGGATAAGCAGTTTAGGCAAGTAACTCTGCCAAAATCAACTGAAGCATTGTTTGATGTGGAATTCGGAAAGTAAATTTTACTATATTCCTTTAATGCACTCTTGCTTTATAAACTTTATAAACTTTGTATTTTTTAAATTTTAAAAATGTGGAATAAATAGTAGTCTATGGTATCGAAGAACTATAGTGAGAATGAGGAAAAGAAGTAATTTAAGGGAGGAAAGTGCAAACTGAAAATAGCTACATGGATAAAACAATTCTGATAACTGGAAGTAGCAGAGGCATTGGAGCTGCAACCGCTTTGTTAGCTGCAAAACAAGGTTATAACGTTTGTGTAAATTACTTGCAAAATAAAACAGCCGCCGAACAAATTGTGGATTCCATAAACCAAAGGGGGGGGCAGGCCATTGCGTATAAGGCAGATGTATCTTCTGTAGCAGATGTAACTGCGCTATTTAATAAAATAGATAAAGATTTCGGAAGATTAACAGCCTTAGTAAATAATGCAGGTATTCTGGAAGCACAATCGCGAGTAGATAACATGGATGTAGAGCGGCTTACCCGAGTGATAAACAGCAATATTATTAGTTACTTTTTATGCTCGAAAGAAGCAATTAAACGGATGTCAACTCTTTATGGTGGTAAAGGTGGAGCCATCGTAAATGTTTCTTCTATTGCCGCACGAACCGGTTCCCCTAATGAATATGTAGATTATGCTGCTTCGAAAGGTGCCATTGATACGCTTACATTTGGGCTTTCAAAAGAAGTAGCTGCAGAAGGAATAAGAGTAAATGCCGTGAGGCCAGGATTTATCTATACGGATATTCATGCAAGTGGCGGAGAACCCGATAGAGTAAACCGGATAAAAAGCTCCTTGCCCATGAAAAGAGGGGGCCACCCCGAAGAAGTGGCAAAAGCAATATTGTGGTTATTATCCGACGAAGCCTCTTTCTCAACCGGAACAATTATCGACGTGACCGGAGGTCGCTAAACTATGCCGCCGATTAATGGTTCTGAAATGCCCAAAAGGAAGTAATTGTTATTTCCTTACATTTTAAAGCTCCGCTTGCCCGGTATTTACTATATTTGATTTTCGCAAAACAGTTGTAAAATGACAGGCATTGCTTCGTTGCAGGACTTTTACCGGGAAATGGGTTTTGTAGCCAATAACCAACTCGAAACCATTTTGCCCGACGGCATTAATAAAGAAATCGGACACTTTAACGTTTTTAATATTGCCAGCACCCGGAAGAAGTTGAAGGAAACTAAAGAAATGCCTTACAACCGGCGTACTTATTACAAAATAAGCCTGATAAACGGCCATAACCGTGCCGAGTACGCCGACAAAACCATCGACATCCGGAAGCACGGTTTATTGTTTGCCTCGCCCAAAGTGCCGTACAACTACCTGCCGCAAGACGAAAACCAGTCGGGGTACTTTTGCATTTTTACCCACGAGTTTCTGGCAGCTTCGCGGAGTGGCGTAATTCTGGATGAACTGCCTATTTTTAAGCCAGGCGGTTACCCGGTTTTTGAATTAACCGAGAATCAGGCCCAAGAACTAAAACAGTTGTACGAGAAAATGTTCCAGGAACTGGCCTCAGACTACCCGTATAAATATGATTTATTGCGCAATTATGTGTTAGAGTTAATCCACTACGGCCAGAAACTGCAACCCGATATTGCCCAGTATAATTCCCATAATGCTACTGCCCGCATTGCCGGTTTGTTCGTGGAATTGCTGGAACGGCAGTTTCCGATAACTTCACCGGGACAGCAACTGGAACTGCGGGCCGCCAAAGATTACGCCGAGCGGCTAGCCATTCACGTGAACCATTTAAACAAAGTTTTAAAAGAAAACACCGGCAAAACTACCACCGATTTTATTAGCAGCCGCCTGGCCCAGGAAGCCAAAATCCTGCTCAAACAAACCGATTGGAACGTGTCGGAGATTGCGTATTCTTTGGGGTTTGAAGAAGTAGCGCATTTTTCTAATTTTTTTAAAAAACAAGCTGGTCTGTCGCCGCTGGCTTTCCGTTCCTGAACTACCGATTTGATTTTTGCAAATAATGGATTGAAACGCGCAAACACCGGACCGGCAAATTGCGCCAACTTTGTAGTATAAAAATTTAAGAAAATGGCTACAAATAATAAAATAGCCTTAGTAACCGGCGGGAGCCGCGGACTAGGCAAAGACATGGCTCTTAGTTTAGCAAAAAAAGGCATCGATGTGGTGCTTACCTACCACAGCAACCAGCAGGAAGCTGAAAAAGTAGTATCGGAAATACAAACTTTGGGGCAGCAAGCCTATGCTTTTCAATTAGATGCCGGCAACATTCCATCGTTTGATGGTTTTCTGGAAAGAGTAACCACTCATTTACAAGAGCAAACCGGCAGCCCTAATTTTGATTTTTTAATTAATAATGCCGGCACCGCGCTTTACGCTAATTTCGCCGAAACCACCGAAGAACAGTTTGATACGGCCTTAAACATTCACTACAAAGGCGTGTTTTTCTTAACGCAAAAAGCTTTGCCTTTCTTAAATGATGGCGGTCGCATTATTAATATTTCGTCGGGATTGGCGCGTTTCTCTAATCCGGGTTCATCGGCGTATGGCTCCATGAAAGGTGCCGTGGAAGTGCTTACCCGGTATTTAGCCAAAGAATTAGGTTCGCGTGGCATTGCGGCCAACGTAGTAGCTCCCGGACCTATTGCCACCGATTTTGGCGGTGGCCGGGTGCGCGATAACCAAGAACTAAATGACCACTTATCCAGTTTAACTGCGCTGGGCCGGGTAGGCGTAGCCGAAGATATTGGCGGCGTTGTCGCCTTTTTATGCACCGAAGAAGCCCGCTGGATTAACGGTCAACGCATTGAAGTTTCGGGCGGCGTGAATTTGTAAATTTTTAAAAGTACGGCCACTTACCAAGCTTTACTGCCAAAGAGTTGCCGGGGAATTTGCCTCGGCAGCTCTTTTGTTTTACGTTGCTTACGCTGTAATTACTTCCTGAGGTAGTTAAGAAACGGCTACAACAACCACAGATTTGGCTACACTGGCTTTTTAGTAACTGCAGAAATTTGCAGAAACTAAAAAATTTAAAAAAATGAAAATTGTAGTAACCGGCTCTTTAGGCCACATCAGCAAACCACTTAGCCAGGAATTAATCCAGAAAAAACACACTGTTACCGTTATCAGCAGTAACCCGGAAAAACAAACCGAAATTACCGCGTTAGGTGCCACCGTCGCCATTGGCTCTTTAGAAGATGTTGCTTTTTTAACCGCTACTTTTACCGGGGCCGATGCCGTGTATACCATGATACCGCCCAACAATTACTTCGACCCGAACCTGGATTTGTTAGGGTACTACCGCCGGTTGGGCCAAAACTACGCGCAGGCAATTAAGCAAGCAGGGGTAAAGCATGTAGTGAACCTAAGCAGCATTGGTGCCCATTTAGAAAAAGGCAACGGCATTTTGCGCGGCGCGCACGATGTAGAGCAAATCTTAAACGAATTACCCGCAACTATTAGCATTACCCACCTGCGCCCGACTTCTTTCTATTATAACTTATACGGCTATTCCGAAATGATAAAAAACCAGAACCTGATTGTTGCTAACTACGGAGCCGACGATGTAATTCCCTGGGTTTCTACGGTAGATATTGCCACGGTGGCCGCCGAAGAACTGTTAAATACCCAAACCGGTAGAAAAGTACGTTATATAGCCAGTCAGGAAGCAAGCGGCAACGAAACCGCCAAGGTTTTAGGTGCAGCCATCGGTAAACCCGATTTAAGATGGATTTTAATTTCTGATGAACAAACGCTGGCTGGTTTAACCGCCATCGGCATGAACCCCGAAATTGCCGCTGGCCTGGTAGAAATGTACGCCGGTCTGCATACCGGTTTACTAGCCGAAGATTATTACCGCAACCGACCAGCCGAAATGGGGGAAGTTAAACTAACTGATTTTGCCCGGGAATTTGCGGCCGCTTTTCAGCAAATTAAGTAACTTGTGCTATGGCAACCACACAACCTCTCCGCTTTAAAACCATCAGCGAGTACCACCAGAAAATGGGACTTTCTAAACCGGAGCATCCTTTAATTAGTGTAATCGATATGAGCATGATGCCGGTTTGGGCGGGGCAAAGTCCGCAAAACTTAGTGTTGGATTTTTATTCGATTGCCCTGAAACGCAATTTTAATATCAAGTTTAAATACGGGCAGCAGCAATACGATTTCGACGAAGGTATTTTGTTTTTTATCGCGCCGGGGCAGGTGTATGGCATCGAAGCCAGTTCGGACCAAGAAGTAAAACGCTCGGGGTGGATGTTACTCATCCATCCCGACTTTTTATGGAACACGCCTTTAGCCAAAACCATTAAACAATACGAGTACTTCGACTACGCGGTAAATGAAGCCTTGTTCCTCTCGGAAAAAGAAGAAGCTACCATGACCAATCTCCTGCAAAACATAGCCCAGGAGTACCATTCTAATATTGATAAGTTTAGCCAAAACGTAATTATTGCGCAATTGGAGTTATTGCTCACGTATGGCGAACGGTTCTACCACCGCCAGTTCCTCACCCGCAAAATCACCAACCATCAAATTCTGGATCGACTGGAAGAAATTTTAAATAATTACTTCAACAGTAATACCTTAACCGAAAAAGGCTTACCCACCGTGCAATTTATTGCCGAAGAACTGCACGTTTCGCCCACTTATTTAAGCAGTTTACTAAAAGTTTTAACTGGCCAAAGCACCCAACAACACATTCACGATAAACTCATCGAAAAAGCCAAAGAAAAACTTTCCACCACGGCTTTATCCGTCAGCGAAATTGCTTTCACTCTGGGCTTCGAACATTCCCAATCGTTCAGCAAATTATTCCGCAGCAAAACCAACCTTTCTCCCCTGGAATTCCGGCAATCTTTTAATTGAGACGAAGCTCCATTTAAAATTTGTAATTATGAATTAGAAATTAGAAATTAGAAATGACTTCTTCTGGTTACTTCTCTTTAATGTTTTTGCAACTTTTTCCTACTATGGTGCGGACTTGCGCTATGGCGCGGATTTACTTCCGTGACTTGCTTGCTATCCGAGTAGTTAATTCTCGTTCGCATAGCTGGCTGAGTAGCTGTGTTTTCTAAGTGAAGTTGTTTCATTGCTGAGGTATTTGTTCTTTTTGTCTTGATACAAAAAGAACCAAAAAAATCAAGACGCTAAAAACTCGCTGAACGCTCAAACAGTTTAGCGTCAACTCATGCACTTGGCTAAGGCTACTTGTTGCATAGTAGATTAGGAAAATTTTAAAAAATTAATAAGTTCTATTTACCCAGTCCATGCTACTCTCCACAATGTCATTCAGGAGGAACCTATTCTGCTACGTAGCAGAATAGGTTCCTCCTGAATAGCGCAAGATGAAGAACACGCAAAATATCTCTCAACCAGGAAAATATATTTGATCAAAAAGCGCAAATACTTTCCATTCCCCTAGTAAAATCTTAAATCTCCTTCTTTTCTAAAAGAGCACAATAGCCGCAGCTAAGCGCGACTGACATCAGTTTGGCTGTTGAGGGCCTTTTAGCGATTCGGTTTTGCGCAGCAAAATTCCGCAGCGGAGCGAGGAAAGATTCGCTAAACCGCCCGAAACGGCCAAACGCGGCCCGCCGGCCATGAGGCAAACTCAGCCCGTTCAAGCAAGATAGAACCTAGGCATGGAGACGGGAACCGGCTCCAAAAAAAAACACAACCTCCCATCTCAACTACTCAAAATATTTTATATCAATTATTTGCAAACAAAATTAAATCTTGTACGTTTGTACTATACATATAATACATTATTATATTGTAACAATAGGATAATGATTGATTTTAAACTAGACCCAAAATCTGGTTCGCCCTTTTACCGGCAGATCATCGACCAGATAAAATTTGGCATTGCGGCCGGCAACCTGAAAACCGGTGAACAATTGCCCACAGTTCGGGCTTTGGCCGTGGATTTAAAAGTAAACCTGAACACCGTTGCCAAGGCTTACAAAGAACTGGAAATTCAAAATGTATTGGCTACTCAACAGGGTACCGGTACTTTTATCAGTGACATTAAAATTGAAATACCCACCTCAGAAAAACAGAACAAACTGCAGGAAATCTGCAGCGAGTTTTCGGCCATTGCCTTTAGTTATGGCTTTTCGGTGGAGGACATGATTCAACAACTTCAAAAATTAAAAAGCCGATGAAAACAAATATCGATAGATGGTGGAATCCGATTTCCGCTACCGTGTTAATTGTGTTGCTAGCCATTTCGGTGACATTGTTGTATTTTCAAATAATTCACCCGGTTGGGGTGGTGGCGCTCGTGCTGCTTTCGTTTTTTGTAGCCCGGGCCATAAATATTGCCAACCAATGGGAAAAAGCCGTGGTTCTGCGGATGGGGAAATACCAGGGTTTAAAAGGGCCCGGTATCTTTTTTATTATTCCTATCATCGACAAAATAGATAACTACATCGACCAGCGGGTGCGGGTAACGGACTTTAAAGCTGAACAAACCTTAACCAAAGATACCGTGCCGGTAAACGTAGATGCTGTGGTGTATTGGACTGTGTGGGACGTGGAGAAAGCGGCCTTAGAAGTGCAGGAATATGAAACCGCCATTTACTACATTGCCCAAACTGGCTTACGCGACATGATCGGGAAACACGAATTGGCCGATTTACTGCAGGAACGCGATAAGGTGGCCGAAGACTTGCAACAAATCATGGACCACCATACCAATTCCTGGGGCATTACCTGCCAGAATGTGGGCATCAAAGACATTGTTATTCCGCAAACCCTAGCCGATGCCATGAGCAAGGAAGCCCAAGCCGAACGGGAACGACGCGCCCGGGTTATTCTGGGAACCGCCGAAACTGAAATTGCCTTTAAGTTTGCCGAAGCCAGTGAGCAATACCGCAACAACCCGGTAGCTTTGCATTTGCGGGGAATGAACATGCTATTTGAAGGTTTGAAAGAAAAAGGCTCCATGGTAATTGTACCCAGCTCTGCCCTCGATTCTATGAATCTAGGCGCGATGGGCGGCATAGTATCGCTCGCTAAAGCCAACGAACTGGAAAAAACAACTTAGCGCTTCGTTTAATTAAAAATTATGAATTAGAAATTAGAAATGAATATATGCCTAGTCCACCCACTCTGGCGCAAGTCTTGTAGGCCTTTCCTCTAAATTTCTAAGGAACAAAAATAAAATAAAGTAAATCTGCATCTTTTATAAAGGTCATTCAGGAGGAACCTATTTAGCTACGTAGCTAAATAGGTTCCTCCTGAATGACTAATTGCTATATCTTGTTTAACCTACTAAATACAGCATTTCTAAAATGTAATTTTTGAATGGCTTAACACTCGCCTTTGATAAACTTCTTTAACCACAATTTTCCCTACCTCACCTCTTAAATGCAAAATCATGAAGCGCCTTTATTTCCTAATACTACTTTTATTGGTTAGCACCTTCACGTTTGCTCAACCCACTAATTATTTAACCATGGTACAGCAAAAAATGCAGGCTTTAAAATGGGTGACTGGTAAATGGCAAGGTACGGTTTCAATTATGGGCGCCGATGGCAGCAGACAAGAATACAAACAAGCCGTGGAGTTTACGCCTAAATTAAAAAGCTCTATGCTCTTGTTTACCGAAGCGGCCAACCGGGGGCAGGATACCGTTTTCCAGAATATAGGGATTTTTGGCTATGATGCTCTTAAATCTAAATACACGATTCAGGCTTATACTAATGGTGGCATGCAAATACAGGCCGATGTAGAAGTACAGTATAAGAAAATGATTTGGCGACTTCCTCTAGCAAACTCCCTGATCCGGTATACCATTACTTTAAACGAAAAAGGGCAATGGCACCAGGTAGGCGAAGGCAGCGGGGATGGCGGTCAGAACTGGACTCTCTTCTTTGAATCCAAGCTAAGCCCCGTGAAAAATCAGAAATAAACCCGAAATGGTAATTTTTAATGGCGCAATTCTTATTTTTAAAGTTTTGATGGCGACCCATTTGCTTAAATTACCAATTACTAACCTATGAAAACAAAGATTACCATTGTTTTAGCCCTGTTAATTGCTTTATTTTTTAAAAATCCGCTGCTGGCGCAAACTATTTCCAAAGAAGAGCTTACCTATTTGACCTCCGATTGGAAAGGCGAACGTTTTCCGGATGGCCGACCTAAACTGCCAGATAATTTGCTGGAGCGGGCCAAGCTTATTATGATCGACGATGCCTGGAGCGTTTTAAAAAACGAGGGCTACGTAAACCAGTTTGAAGGCAACTGGAAAAGCGTGAACGATATGCCCATGACCGGTCGGGCGGTAACGGCCATGTACCTGCCCAGCCGCCCCGATTTAGAAAAACAAATCAAAGACCGGGGCGCCAAACAAGGCCGCAAAGGCAATACCAACGCCTGGCCCATTGATATTCTCGCCAAAGGTGATTTGTACGTGGCCGATGCTTTCGGTAAAATAAGTGGGGGCGGTATTATGGGTGCAACCTTAGCTAATTCGATTATTAGCAAATCAGGCAACGGGGTAGTTTTTGATGGCGCCGCCCGTGATTTACAGGAACTTCGCCAGATTAAAGGCTTTAACGCCGTAGTGCGCGATTTTCACCCGTCCTACACCGAAGAAATGATTTTACAAGGGCTCAATACGCCCATTCGCATTGGCCGAGCCGTGGTGCTACCCGGCGATTTAGTGATTGTGCAACCCGAAGGCGTTCTTTTTGTGCCGGCTCATTTGGCGGAACAAGTAGTGAGTACTTCAGAATTCGTAATCCGGAAAGATAAGTTTGGTTTTGAAATGGTGCGGACCGGCAAATACAGTACCGGCGAAATCGACAGCCAGTGGCCCGACAAAATCAAAGATGATTTCTTAAAATGGCTCGAAAAACACCCGGAACTAGGCAAAATGACCCGCCCGGAATTAGATAAAGTGATGAGCAAAAGAACGTGGTAGCTTTTGGCGCGGTGCTTAATTAGAAATTAAGTCTAAGTACATTTGCCAGCTCTGGCGCTTCTATGGCGCGGATTTACTTCCGTGCCTTGCTATTCGAGCAATAGATTCTTGTTCGCATAGCTAGAGCTGGTGCATTATTTTTTAGTGAAGTTGTTTCATTGCTAGTGTATTTGTTCTTTTTGTCTTGACACAAAAAGAACCAAAAAAATCAAGACGCTAAAAACTCGCTGAACGCTCGAACAGTTTAGCGTCAACTATTGCACTTGGAATGGCTGCTTGTTGCATAGTTGGAGAGCAGAATTTTAAAAAATTTATTTTTTTAAATTCTGTTATTAACACTTTCCAACGTGTCATTCAGGAGGAACCTATTTTGCTACGCAGCAGACTTGATTCAGTTAGTAATAACCTGTTATCATACCCCTACGCTGGCTCAAGCGTCCTCGCTCGTGTTTTACCAGGTGGTAGGCCTCTGGCCGGGCAAACTTACAAACGCTTCTAAGAAGAATAATTATTATCCTTTGGCGCAAGTCTAAACACAGTAAAGTATACCCAATAAACAAAAGCCAGTCTCCTGACTGGCGAAACTTAACTTCGGTTGGGCTAGCTGGCACTAGTGGGATTGTTGACGACATTGATTAATAATTGCCACCCGTCAGGCAGGAGACTGACTTGTGTTCAAGAGCACCAATGATGCTCCGCTGAACACTAACGCTACATGGGAAGGTGGTGCTAGATAGAATCGCAGAAATTTTAAAAAATTACCAGGCTGACGCTTAAATCATGAGATCTCCCTGTAATTATGGCAACGCAGGTAAACAGAAAAAGGCGGGAGATGCTCCCGCCTTTTAATTATATATGAAGTAAGGTAAAGTTAAAGCTACTAGTTACCGGTAATGGCGTGTTGCATGGCCTGACTTTCGATATCGACGCCCAAACCTTTGGCAATCGCAATCCCTAAAGAAATATCCGCCCGGAAGAAATGACACAACTGGCGGTTGATAATCAAGGTGCGTTTTTCGCCGCTGATACCGCTCATCGCCCCGACGATGTTGTTAATCGTCGCTTTTTTCTCGTCGTCGGTCATTAACCGGAACAAATCGCCGGGTTGGGTGTAGTGGTCATTTTCGCCTTCACCGTTCCGATCGAACCAGCCGGCAATCGAAGAATCTAATTCCTGGGCGGGTTCTTTGTATTTTTCGTCGGCGTAAATACCATCAAAGCTGTTCGGGAAATAGTTCGGAGCCGCACCGCCATTACTATCGTAGCGCATGGCGCCATCGCGTTGGTAATTGTTTACGGCAAACGGGCAGCGGTTTACCGGCAGTTGTTCGAAGTTCGCGCCAATACGGTAACGGTGCGCATCGGGGTAGGACAGCAAACGACCTTGCAGCATACGATCCGGCGAATAGCCAATGCCATCTACCACGTGAGCCGGGGCAAAAGCCGATTGCTCTACGTCGGCAAAGTAATTATTCGGAATGCGGTTTAATTCCAGAATACCTACATCGATCAGCGGGAAATCTTTCTGCGACCAAACTTTTGTTAAATCAAACGGATTCCATTTGTAGGTTTTGGCTTCAGCCTCGGTCATAATCTGGATTTTTAAAGCCCACTGCGGGTAGTCGCCGCGGTCGATGGCTTCTACTAAATCGCGCTGGGCAAAATCCGGGTCAACGCCCTTCATGGCGGCGGCTTCGCTGTTGGTGAAATTTTTAATGCCTTGTACCGTTTTAAAGTGGAATTTCACAAAGAAACGTTCGTTTTCGGCGTTGATAAACGAGAACGTGTGCGAGCCAAAACCGTGCATGTGGCGGTAGCCATAAGGCGTACCTCTATCGCTCATTAAGATCATTACCTGGTGCAAGCTTTCCGGATTAAGGCTCCAGAAATCCCACATCATGGTAGCGCTTTTGGTGTGCGTGCGCGGGTCGCGTTTTTGGGTATGAATAAAATCCGGAAATTTTTTCGGGTCTTTAATAAAGAATACTGGCGTATTGTTGCCTACTAAATCCCAATTGCCATCTTCGGTGTAAAATTTAATTGCAAAACCGCGCGGGTCGCGTTCGGTATCAGCGGAGCCGTTCTCGCCGCCTACCGTAGAAAAACGCAAAAACAAAGGCGTTTCTTTGCCGATTTGGCTGAAAACTTTAGCGCGGGTGTACTTGGTAATATCGTGGGTAACCGTAAATTTTCCGAAAGCCCCACTACCTTTGGCGTGCACTACGCGCTCCGGCACCCGTTCCCGGTTAAAATGCGCCAGTTTCTCGTGCAGAATAAAATCTTCTAACAAAATAGGGCCGCGTAGGCCCACGGTTTTGGAGTTTTCATGCTCCGCGTAAGGAATACCCGAGGCAGAGGTAAGTTTGTGGTTTCTTTCTTTTTCTTCCATTTTTAAATAATAGGCTTATAAAGGCAGGTAAAGTGTTTTGTTAGTCGATAGTCGATAGACCATGGTCCACCGTCTACAATTATTTTCTTCAGCCAAGGATTCAAATTGATCTTCTCGCCTCTTTTATCCGCTGATGATGCACAAAGGTGACAAGGGTAAACTCATAAATCAAATCGATAATTTTTAACGCTTGATAGATTTTGTTTATATTAGATCGCGGATTTATGCGGATCAATTTGATTGCGCCGATGCTGAAACTCCTCATTTCTAATTTTTAATTTTTAATTTCTAATTTATTTATGACTCTCGTTCAGTTAGAATATGTGGTAGCGGTGGATACGTACCGGCACTTTGCTACAGCCGCGGAGAAAAACTTTGTAACTCAGCCTACCTTAAGCATGCAGATTCAGAAGCTGGAAGACGAGTTGGGCGTGAAGATTTTTGACCGGAGCAAACAGCCAGTGGTACCTACCGAAGTAGGGGAGGCTATTATTCAGCAGGCACGTTTGGTTTTAAGCCAGAGCCAGGTTATCCAGGAAATAATTCGGGATAAAAAAGGCGAACTAGCTGGCGAGCTGCGGTTAGGCGTAATACCTACTCTGGCCCCGTACTTGTTGCCTTTGTTTCTGAAGAGCTTTCTGCAAAAGTATCCCAAAGTAAAGCTGCGCGTAACCGAAATGACCACCGAGAACATGGCCACCGACCTGAAGAAGAATAAACTGGATGCGGGTTTACTGGTAACGCCTTTGCAGGATAATTCATTAAAAGAGCAGGTTTTATTTTACGAAGAGCTCTTGGCGTATGTATCCCATTCCAATGCGTTGTACGAGAAAAAGTACGTGCTACCCAATGATATTGATCTCGAAAAGCTGTGGCTCCTGGAAGAAGGGCATTGTTTTCGGTCGCAAATTTTAAATTTATGCGAGCTTCGCAAGGCCTTACCCGACGGAAAAACCTTTGAATACGAAGCCGGCAGCATCGAAACCCTGCGCCGCATGGTAGAACAGGATAACGGTATTACCATTATTCCGGAACTGGCCACCTTGGATTTAAGTGTACCCCAGCAAAAGTTAGTCCGGCACTTTAACGCGCCTGCGCCGGTGCGCGAAGTAAGTCTGGTTACCCACCGCGATTACGTAAAAAAACGCCTAATTGAAGTGCTTAAAACCGAGATTCTAGCCGCTTTGCCGGATAAAGTTAAACAGAATAAAAACGAACGGGTTATTACGATTTGAAAGTTAAACGCTAGACACTAGACATTGGATATTAGATGTTGGTTGTTAGATATTCGATGTTGATTGTTGAATGTTGAATGTTGGAGGTTAGATATTCGGCTTTTATAGTTGATTTGGTAAAATTATTTACTAAATATTTATTAGAGTAGTTGTCATTTTAAAAATTAGTAATAAACGTCGCCAGGGGTGGTGTCCTTACCACCCACACTGGATAGCTTCATAAATTATTGGGTTTAGTTTAACGGTACAATTCCGGGGATACAGCGCGCAAGTACAATTTTCGGAACGATAAAAATGTAATATTTTAAAAAACAGAATTTCCACAACCGGATTTTTAGCCCATCATTAAAGTAGCCGGAAGCCCTGCTTGTATAACAACAAAATACTTTGCTTCGCCTAAATGGTTTTAATTTAGCAACCTAAATAAAACATGTAATATGACATCCCCAAATAGTATTCAGTTAGTCCGGAATGCGACTTTAATCTTAAACTACGCCGGCGTAAAAATTTTAGTGGACCCGATGCTCATGCCCAAAGACACCATTGATCCTTTTGCTGGCAAAGCCCGTAACCCGCTGCTTGATTTGCCGATAAGCGTTGAGGAAATTATAAAGGACGTAAATTTGGTGCTGGTAACCCATACCCACCCCGACCATTTTGATGCGGTAGCAAGCCAGGTTTTAAGCAAATCCATAGATCTAGTGAATCAGCCTGCCGACGAGGAATTTTTTAAAAAAGAGAATTTTACCAACGCCCAAACGGTACAGAACCAGCTCATTTTTAAAAATATCCGTATTTCCCGGACGGGCGGGCAACACGGCAGCGGCGAAATTTTAAAACGCATGGGCAAGGTATCGGGCTTTGTGTTACAAGCCGAAAATCAGCCTACTATATATATTGTAGGGGATAGCATTTTTACCGAAGAGATCGAGCAGAATATTCAAAAGTTTAAGCCAGATTATATTATTACTAATTCAGGCGGAGCCGCTTTTCCCGGGTTCGAAGAAACACCTATTTTGATGGATGAAGACCAAACCATGGCGCTGCTAAATGCCAGCGGCGAGGCTAAAATTATTGCCGTACACCTCGAAGCCCTGGATCATTGCCTAACCACCCGAGATTCTCTCCGCCAAAAAGCCACTGAATCAAATATCCGAGAAGGCCAACTACTCATTCCGCGGGACGGGGAAACAATTGAACTTTAGATTCTAAAGCAACCCGAATCCTTAACCGAACGTCGAAATAAAAGCAAAAGAATTATCCTGAAAATAAGTTCGTACCTTTAAGTATTCATCCAGTAGCCATAAAAAGCAAAACAGATGAATTTTTAAAAAATGTACGAGCTATCAGTTTGTTTTGATAAATGGAAAGAAGAAAATTTATAGCTAATCTGGCTGGTATGGGTTTGCTGTCGTTGGTGAAGCCGGGTCAGTTGCTGAGTAAAACCGTGGCAGTTGCCAGTAATTACGTAATCGAGCAGTTCGAAGATAAAGGACTGGCGCATTATTCGTACGCGGTGCTGGCGGATAGTAAAATGGTAGTCATCGACCCGCAACGAAATCCCCAGGTTTATTATGATTTTGCCCAAAAGCACAACGCCCAGATTATTGGCATCATCGAAACGCACCCGCACGCCGATTTTGCCAGCGCCCACCTGGAAATGCATCAAAAATTAAACGTGCCGATTTATGCCAGCAGCCTCACCAAACCCAAATACCCCGCTACGGCTTTCGACGAAGGCCGCACGCTGAAGCTATCGGATTTGGTAGGTTTACGCTCTATTTATACGCCGGGGCACGCGCCGGACCACATTGCGGTAGTATTATATGAAAGCGGCAAAGACCGGGCGGTATTTTCCGGTGATTCTTTGCTGATCGGCGACGTAGGCCGTCCGGATTTGCGCGATTTTTCAAAAAACGCAGATGCACAGCGGCAACGACTGGCCGAAATGATGTACGATACCATTCACGAAAAATTTGCTAAACTGGAAGATGATGTGCTGCTGTACCCGGCGCACGGTGCGGGTTCTTTGTGCGGCCGGTCTATCCGGAAAGCCGCCAGTTCTACTGTGGGCTACGAAAAACAGCATAACTACGCTTTCGAAAAAAGAACCAAAGCCGAGTTCGTGAACTTGCTGCTGAGCGATCAGCCATTTATACCCAAGTACTTTCCCTACGCGGTTGGCCTGAATATTACTGGAGCTCCGGAGCTAAAAGCTAGCCTGGCTAAAGTAAAACACCTACCCAAAAATCACCAACCCGAAGCTAAAGCCTTGATTATTGACAGCCGGCCAGCGGCAACTTTTAAGGCTTCGTATTTAACCAACGCCATCAACATTCAAGGAGGCGGGGCTTTCGAAACCTGGTTGGGTAGCATGGTAGCGCCCGAATCTGAATTTTATTTGGTGGCCGCGGATGATGAGAATCTGCAAAGTGTTATAAAAAAGGCAGCAGCTATTGGCTACGAATCTAAAATAAAAGGCGCTTTTGTGTACGATGCCACCAACGGCAACCAGTTTACTACTTTTGATAAAAGTACTTTTAATCCGGAAGAAAACAAGTATACTTACCTGGATGTAAGAACCATCAAAGAAGTAAACGAAACTACCGTTTTTAAAAACAGCATTCATATACCACTGCACGAATTAACGCAACGCCTCACCGAAATCCCGAAAGATAAACCCATTTTGGTAAATTGCGCATCTGGGTACCGGTCGGCTACGGCCAGCAGTATTTTAAAAAAACTGCTGCCCAACGTGCAGATTTATGATTTAGGGGCAGCCGTAACGGAATATAAAAAGCCGGTGGCCGAAAAATAAAATTAATCTTTAAAGTCCGCGCCTGTTCTGGCTATATAACCGGAACAGGCGCGGATTTTACGTTTTTTCCTGACCTTAGTATTATTTTAATTTACCCGAAGAACGCTAAGGTTTTAAATTATTTTGCATGAAGTATTTAGTAATTGGCGCGGGTGGTGCCGGTGGATTAATTGGTGGTTTTCTGGCCCGGAGCAATTTTGATGTAACCTTAGTAGCCCGCGGGGAGCATTTAGCTGCCATTCAGGAAAAAGGCTTGACCATCCATCTATATAATCACGAAAGAATTACTATTCCGGATATAAAAGCAGTTTCGTTAACCGAGCTGGGCCGGGAGCGGTTTGAAGTTATTTTTGTTTGCGTAAAAGCCTACAGCATTAAAGAAATTATACCGGTACTGGAGCAGGTAGCCGATGCGCAAACCATTATTATTCCGATTCTCAACTCCATGGAAACGGGTAATATTTTGCGAGCCACTTTGCCACACAAAACCATCGGCGACGGCTGTATTTACGTTACCGGCTACGTGTCAGGACCCGGCGAAATCATCCAGAACAACCAGATTTTCCGGGTTGTTTATGGTTTTGCCAACCAAAGTAAAGCCAATTACCCGTTGCTCGAAACTATGGAAGCCGATTTACGAACCAGCGGCATAGAGGTACAATACAGCGCCGATATTTTTAGCCAGATTTTTAAAAAATTAGCTTTTACCTCAGCCTTTGCCTCGGTGGGCGGGTATTATCAGGTTAATGCCGCAGCTATTCAGCATACACCCGAATATCGGGAAGAATTTATCCGGCTGCTTCGGGAACTGGAACAAATTGGGCAAGCCGCTAACTACACCACCAGCGCGGAAATTGTAGAAAATAATATAGTCATTTTAGACGGGCTGGCCAGCGAATTTACGACTTCTTTTCAGAAAGACCTGCCATTAAACAAGCCCGATGAGCGGGAGCAGCTTATTTTTGATGTTGTCCGAATGGCGCAAAAGTACCAGGTACCGGCGCCTACTTACCTGAAAATTGCCCAATATTTTGGTTATACTGGTTGATGGCTTGAATAATACTAAACAGTAAGAAGTGGTTGCTATAACAGACATTGATGTTGTTCTTTGGAGTCTGTTCCAGCTTCTTTCTCTGGCGCAAGTTTTCAAACTTGGGCCTACTTATAAAGTAAAGTCTGTGACTTTACTCCGGCTTTCAGCCGGAACCTGCATCGGCTGGAGCAAGCTGCTAAAAAGTAAATTTTTAAAAATTTAGTAATTTACTGTGCTTACTTGGAGCCGGTTCCCGTCTCCAGGCTTTGGTGCTATCTAGTTTGATATTTCAAGTTTTGCCTCATGGCCGGCGGGCCTCGTTTGGCTCTTCCGGGCTGGTCTAAGCTTGTTTTGTTCGTCCCTCACAATGCCTCGTGCCTCGGCACCACAACCTTAGAAGGCCCTCCACAGCCAAACTGGTGTCTTTGCTAGTAGCTTCCGTGTTTACTTTTTTTAGTAGAATTTCTCAAATACTTGAGTAAACCTCTACTAAACAGTATCAGAGAGTTTATTTGCTGATGGTTGATTGTAGTCTATGAATTTATTTTTACACTCCTGATTTCTACCAGACGAGCTAGAAAAACCGTAGCTAAGCGCGAAGACACCAGTTTGGCTGTGAAGGGCCTTTTAGCGATTCGGTGTGGCGGAGCCACATTCCGCAGCGGAGCGAGGAAAGATTCGCTAAACCGCCCGAAAGAGCCAAACGAGGCCCGCCGGCCACGAGGCAAACTCAGCCCTATCCAATAAGATGGAACCTATGTATGGAGGCTGGAACAGACTCCAAAGAAACGCTTGCTATATAATAGCTTGTAAATACGATTTAGCATAACCACCCAAAAGAACCTTATTCCTTACTCGCAGCCTTTACACCCGAAGGCAATTTTTGCGGAGTAGTTGTAGGTCCATAAACTTTTAACACACCATCTTTCACCTCCATACGATCAATAAAAACCACGCGTTCGTCGCCGGTTTTGGTGGTGCGGCCATGATAAACGCAGAACATTTCTTTGCCATCGGGGGAGTAGGTAATGCTGTTGTGGCCGGTGCCGGTTACCGTACCGCCTTTAGCCGTATTTTTCTGTAATACCGGATTATTGGCGGCTTTTTTAAACGGCCCCAAAGGCGAGTTAGAAGTAGCGTACCCTACGGCGTAATGCTGCCCGCCAAAGTAATTCGCCGAGTACATAATGTAATAGGTATTGTCTTTCTTAAACGTCACGGAGCCCTCCGTCCAGCGGCGGTTTACTTCTTTGGATGTTACGGAACGGCTTTCCCATTCGGTTTGTTTGTCGCTGAGTTTTACGGGCGGGCGCAGCAATAAAACGGGTTCGCCAATTACGCCGGAAAAATCAGGTTTTAATTCTACGCCGTAGACCCAGCTTTCTTCAATTTCTTTAAACCAGCCTTTTTGCTTGGCCCAATCGGCTATTTCGCTGGCTACGGAGTGCTTGTAAGCGGCCCGGGAATAGTATAAGTAAGCTTTGCCGTTGGTGTCGAAAAACACGTTGGCATCAATTACCGGGTAACCCGGGTCGAAAACCGGCTTGTTAGCCAAGTCTACGAAAGGACCAGTTGGTTTATCGGCTACGGCTACGCCAATTTTAAAATTTTCTACTTCTTTGGTGGGGTTTTCTTTCCATTGGGCACTGTAAAACAAATAATACTTGCCTTTTACCTCGTACACTTCCGGTGCCCAGTACGCCCCACCCCAACTGGCATTCGGGTCGCTCCAGCCGTTCTTGTTATCATGAAAATAGACTTGCCCTTCGGGTTTCCAGTTTACTAAATCTTTGGAAGAGTAAGCCGAAAAGCCCTTGTTAGCGCCAGCACCCGTGCCGTACATGTAATACATGCCCTTGGTGCGCAACACGTACGGGTCGCCGAATTGTACCTTTAACGGATTCGTATAAGTAGCCTTGGCGGTCGCAACTTTGGGAGCAGTGGTTTGAGCCAGGGCAGAATTCCAGGTTAGTCCGGTAATCAGGCAAAATAAAAAAAGCGTATTTTTTATCATACAAATAAAGTTGTTGGTTGTTCGTGTTTCGGTGGGTATGGACTATTACGTCGCATAACAACCAAAACAATCGGTAGCCTAAATCTGGCGGGGCACTTTCTGGTTCTTCGTTAATTTTTTAAAAAATTGAAAACTAACAGCAGCAAGTTATCCAGAATAAAGTTTTTATTCGCCAAAGCCCGGCCATACCAATTGCAATCTAAGTTAAAAGTAAATAAACCGAAAACAATTAACACGAAAAGCCAGTCTGGAGACATAAGAAAGAAAGCGTGTTAGAAGGAAGGTAATTTTTGAATCGGGGTAAATAACTCTTCTTAAGGCAAATTAGTTAGGGAGGTTGGCGATTTACTTTTAGTTATCCATCCAGTTCTATCGCGAGCGTCCTCGCTCGTGATGTCCCATCGTCCGGCTTCTGGCCGGTAGGAACTTGCCAACTATTTTCTTTTAAGAAAAGTAGATTGGTTTGCCCGGCCAGAGGCCTCCCAAATAGTTAGACACGAGCGAGGACGCTCGCGCTATAGTACCTGTTATATTACTTGCCGTATTACTTGCCAAATTACCTGCATGCTAGATTACCTGTTAGAATAGGGAAATAATCTCTTTAAATAATGGTGAAACCATGACCTGGGGCATCCGGGTCAAAGTCGTAGCGGTCGCAGCGGGAATCGTACCAATCTTTTTTAAACTGTTCCAGGCTTTCCAGGTGCGCTTCAATGGCCGGTATTCCTGCGGCGTGTTCGTCGCCGTCCACGAGGCGCGGTTCGGTGGCGGTATCATCGGGGATTAACGCGTATTGAAATGCCAGCTTCTCTAAACGGTCCTGCCAGGTGGGGATCAGGTGGTTCTCCGGTGGGTAATAAATTGTGATCATTTCGGGGCAATTTTTAAATTTTCCAGTTCCGCTTTTAATTTTTGGTTTTCTGCTTCTAAATCCGAGAGGCGTTGGCGCTGGGCCGCGAAGGTGGGTTCCAGCTCTTCGGCGGTGTAGCGCGGGGTAATGTGCTGCGGACAGTTCCAATCGTAAGCCTGTACCGTGAGTACCAGCATGCGCTCCGGCCGGTGTTTATAGTCGGCGGGGTCTATTTGGGCAAACAGTTCGGGCGCATCGGTGATCTGTACTACTTTGGCTTGGGCATATATTTTCAGGCGGGCCCGGTGCGGGTACGCCACCATAATGAGCGCCACATTCGGGTTAGTCTCGATGTTGCCGACGGAGATGTACTGCCGGTTGCCCGAAAAATCCACGAAGGCCAGCGTATGCACATCCAGTACTTTTACAAAACCCTTGGGTCCGCCACGATGTTGGATGTAGGGGTAGCCGTTCTCGCCGATGGTGGCCATGTAAAAATGATCCTGAGCCCCGATAAACTTTATTTCATTCTCGGTCAGGCCATCCTGTACGTGGTATTTTTCCACGCGCTCGTAAAGCTGCCGGCTCCCAAATTCCTGCTGTAATTCTTTGGCGGCATCAGAAAAAGCTAATTGACTATAATTCATCTTTTTCGCAGTTGAGGATATTACTGAAACAGGCTGGCAGGTTGCTTTGTTTGGCGGCGGCTGTTTGGAAGTAGTTAATTAAAAAAACTGGACTTTTCAAGTAATTTATTAGGTCTTTATATTATAAAGTTCTAATATTAAGATGTTAGTTAAGATGAGTATATAGGAATCTTTATGCCTGGAATAAATTTACATAATAAACCATTTGATGAGTCTACCCTAGCTAAATTAGAAATATTTGAAAAGTATGCTGAAGCTTGGCTTCCTGTATTTTGTCATAAACCAGGTAGAACAATTTGCATTTTTGATTTTTTCGCTGGAACTGGTTATGATAAAAACAATGTACCTGGAAGCCCAATAAGAATTTTAAAAGTAGTTAAGGAATTCCTAGAAATTATTTTCAAGAATACAATTACTGTTAAAGTTTATCTGAATGAGTACAATGCTGCTAAATATGATTTACTTAAAGCGTCTTGGGAAACTTATTTGGATTCTAATAGAGATTTAAGAAGAGTAATAAAGTATGAAATATTTAATAAAGATTTTGAAGAAGTATTTAAAACTTTATTACCTGAAATTAACAAATATCCTAGCTTAGTTTTTCTGGATCAGAATGGGGTGAAATTTGCTGCTGATGAATACTTTCAAGCATTAAACAAGCTTTCAGAGACGGACTTTCTGTTTTTTATCTCATCTTCTTACATTTGGAGGTTTGGTGAAAAGAAAGAGTTTCAGAAATATTTGCCTATAAATATAAATGAGTTAAAAAAGAACCCCTATAAATTTATTCACCAAGAAGTTGTACACGCTCTTAAGCGAAAGCTTCCCGATGGTTCTAAATTGAAACTATATCCTTTTTCAATTAAAAAAGGTACACATATTTATGGATTAGTATTTGGTGCTAAACACCTCTTAGCAGTAGATAAATTCTTAGACATTGTTTGGAAGAAAAACCCTATTAATGGTGATGCTAACTTTGATATTTATGATGATTTAGCGCCAGTAGAAAAGCAATTATCTTTATTCCCTAAACCACTTAAGTTGAATAAGATTGAAAGATTTCAACTATTATTAGAAGAAGAAATTAAATTGGCTGGGACAATAACGAATTTAGAATTATATGAATTCACTATAGATAAGGCTCACATCTGTACTCACACCAAAGACCATTTAGTTGCCTTGAAGAATAAGGGCAAGATTACCTATGATAGTAGGTTTCCTAAAATAAATTATGAGGCGGTTAAGAAGAAAGATGTAGTTACAATTAAGTGGGTTGCTAAATAAATTAGTTTATAGTGTGTGTGGCTAATTATTTTAGTGTAAATTTGAATTAAAAATTATGGCTCAGTCAAGTATAGAATGGACCGAATTGACCTGGAATCCAACTACAGGCTGCACTAAGATCTCCGCTGGTTGTAAGTTCTGTTATGCTGAAGTAATGGCTAATCGCTTACAGGCTATGGGTATAGATAAATACAAAGATGCATTTGCTATACGAATTCATCCAGATACTTTAAAAATTCCTTATTCTTGGAAATCTCCTAAAATTGTCTTTGTTAATTCAATGAGTGATTTGTTTCATGATCAAATACCATTTTCTTTTATAAAACAAGTATTTGAAGTAATGAATGATAACCCTCAACATATATTTCAGGTATTAACTAAACGTGCTGAACGTTTATTAAAGTTAAGTCATGAGCTAAAATGGACAAATAATATTTGGATGGGTGTTTCAGTAGAAGATGATCGCGTTGTAGAAAGAATTGAATATTTATGCAATACTAATGCTAAGATTAAGTTTCTTTCTTTGGAGCCGCTAATAGGTCCATTATCTAATTTAAATTTAAAAAACGTTGACTGGGTTATCGTAGGTGGAGAAAGTGGCCGTAAGCCTCGCCCTATGAGAGCAGAATGGGTTCTTGATATTCAAAACCAATGCGAGAAAGCCGGAGTTGCTTTTTTCTTTAAGCAATGGGGCGGACGCAACAAAAAAGCCACAGGACGCTTGCTAAATGGTAGGACATATGATGCAATGCCTAAGTTTGCTGAAATATAAATAAGCTATAAGTCTTATTGTTGTTATATATTTAATATTAAATTATTTATATTCCTTTTTGTTGTGCTTAGAGTTAGCGCAGCGCTCTAAGTACTTTTGTGCGGCCAATCTCTGATTGGCGTTTACCAAAACTCCCCAATACGCCAATCAGAGATTGGCTGTCCAGAAATGCGGAGAGACCGCTCACGCGAACTCTCCGCATAACAGTACAACGCATACCAGGGAGGTACGGAAGTAAATCCGCACCAGAAATGCTTTCCACGCATTTTAAAAAAGCCAATCTCCTGGGCGTATTATTCGTAATAAAGCATACCGTTTAGCTAAACCGCAGCTGACTAAATTTAACCAAACGAAACCAGACTATGACAACCAGATCAGGAGATCAGCAAAAGAAACAGCGCCAGAAGGAATTTAAGGAAAAACAAGAACACCAGAAGCGCCTGCTGGCTGAAAAAAAAGCGAATAAAGATAAAGGTAAAAGTACTGATGCACCGGATGAGCTGGGCGAAACAGAGGATTAGAGTCTGTTTACATTTGGCCTAAGCTAGCTAAACCGGCTATTTTGTAGCATTTATAGAATTCTGGAAGAAACTTGCCGAAATACGTGGTTTTTGTATAGTTAAAATACTATTTAACCGGTTCTGGTTTTTTACCTTTACGGACTTACCCGCAACCCGTAAAATAAATGGAAAACCCAATTATTAAATTTATTACTTCTTACGTTGCACTTTCGCCGGAGGAAATAGACCTGGTTAATGAACAAAATCAGATTATATCCTATAAAAAAGGGACATTGCTACTATCGGAAGGAGAATATGCGAAAGAATGCTACTTTATTTTAAAAGGTTGTATACGCAGCTATTACCTCGTGAACGGGGAAGAAAGAACTACCGAATTTTATAATGAAACCCAGGGCATTAACCCGGTAAGTTATTTAACCAAGCAACCATCGGAATATTATCTGGCTTGCGAAGAAGATTGCGAGGTGGCGATAAGTTCGGCGGAGCGAAGTGAAAAGTTGATCCGGAATGTACCTAAATTGGAAGCGCTGATTATGCAAATGAGTAAGGAGTTACTAGTGCAAAATCAGGTATCGTTTGATAATTTTAAAAATCTGAGCCCGGAGATGCGTTACCTAAAACTGCTGGAAACAAGGCCGGAATTATTTAACCGGGTTCCGCTGAATCATATTGCCACCTACCTGGGTATTACGCCTGTTTCGTTGAGCCGCATGCGAAAAAGAATTACGGTTAAACCCTGATTGGCCGTTACCTAACCTCCTGAAGTTTTATACAAGTATTAATTATCTTAAGATAATTTTTGCCGGTTTGTTTACCGCTAGTTTTGCTTCTGATTTAATACCGGAGCAACATGGAAACAATTAAAACTGGCAAACAAAAAGATAAAACAGCCGCATTAATTACCGGGGTGTTTTACTTAGCGGCGGCTCTAACCGCTATAGTTGCCTTAAAGTTATACGAACCTATCCTGTACCACCCGGATTACCTGGTACAAGGCGCTAAAAACACGTATCTCATAGTATTAGGAGCTTTCCTGGAATTACTTACCGTAGCCACCGTAGCCGGAACAGCCATTATGCTGTTTCCTTATTTACGAAAGTTCAACGAAAGCATGGGACTGGCCTATTTGTGTTTCCGGGTGCTGGAAGCTATTCTTATTCTTGTTGGTATAGTTAGTGTTTTATCGCTGCTTACTCTTAGCCAAACCTTTACCAAGGCCGTTGCCCCGGATGTGGTTAATTACCAAATAACCGGCATTATCTTAAAAGCAGTTCACGATTATACTTTTATGCTGGGGCCTAATTTTATGCTGGGCATTAATACTTTTCTGTATAGCCTTGTTTTTTACAGCTCCCGGCTTATCCCTAAAAAACTGGCGTTGATGGGGTTAATTGGTGCTCTGCTAATATTTCTGGCTTCACTTCTGGAACTGTTTGGCCTTATCCGCCAGGTATCGGTAGAGGGCGTATTGTTGGCGCTGCCGGTATTTGCTTACGAAATAATTTTAGCTGTTTGGCTAATCACGAAAGGCTTCAACCAGGAAGTTTTGTCTGCCCGATCCTTACAGGCTAAAGTGTGGATTTAAGGCGAAAGTCAGGAATAAAATAAGAATACCCACCTTTTTTAAATACAAAAATCAAAAACTATTCTGCCTGCAATAGCCTTTGGCCGGGTTATTCTCTCCCGTTTAAAGCATCAGCCTTTACCCAATGCCGGTAATTTTTAGCAAGAGATTTAGCTAAGCAGATGTGCACCCAACCAGAAATACCAGATTCAGAAAGGAATAAACAACCACTATAAATCAAATAAAATGAAAAAATTTAAATTTTTAATTTTTGTCGCGGCCGTAATTACTACCAGTTCTTGTTCCCGGAACCTGCACCTGAATTATCAGTTAGAAGCGGCAAATACCGGCAGCATTATTTTAAAACCAGGCCGGCCAACCGAGAAAACTATGGTTACTTTAAACAATCAGGTAATCGTAAATAACAAGAACGTCAAATCCTTAACTATTCATCATGTACCAACTGGTAATTATACCTTTCATTATGTTTCGGGCACGAAGTGGTACAAGAATAAATTAGACGTACAGTTGCCCGTACAAATGGAAGCTGGGAAAGAAGTAACAAAAATCGTGGAAGTGCCACCTTATAAAAATGGCTATTGGTATTACCTGGCTGGCCAGGCGGTATTATCGGGAGTCATTGGGGCATTGCTGCGGTAGAAATCAGGATTCAATACCCCGCTTTTTTAAATTTTAAAATGCCGCCGCTATTTACTCTGCCATTACGGCGGCACTTACCAACACCGGTTTGGTTAAAGCTTTGCGAAATTCCGAAGGGCTGACGCCGCGGTTCTTCCGGAAGAATTTGTTTAAATGGCTTTCGTCGGTAAAGCCCAGCTCGTCGGCAATTTCGTGCATGCGTTTATCGCTGTGCTGCAAACGCGCTTCAATTAATTTTAGCCGGTAGTTTATCAAATACTTTTGCAAGGTTTCGCCGGTGTGTTTTTTAAAAAATCGGCCCAAATACGTTTCTGAAATACCTAAATGCTGACTAATAACCTCGGCGCGCGTTTTTTCCGGCGCGTAAATATTATCCTGGATGTAGTTAATAATCGTTAACGCTTTGTCGTCGGTACCGGTGTGTACTTGCTCGGGCAGGTATTTGGCAATGTTGCGCGCCACCACCACAATTAAGGTATTTACCAACTGTTGAATCAGTTCCTGGTTGTACAAGTCGCGGTTCACGTGTTCCCGGATAATAGCTTCTACCATGGGGCGCACCAAGGTTTTATCTACCTGGTTTTTTAAAATACAGCCTGGCTGGTGACTGGCATTTTGCAGAATAAACTCCAACCGCGGAATGTTATCGGTATGCAAGCCGCTTTGCTTCAGGTAAATATTATTAAACCGCAAAAAGAAAAACTCAGTAGTAGTATGAATATCAAAAGAATGGCAATCTTCGGGCGTAATCAAAAATAGGTGCCCCGCCCGGTAAGCAAATTGATGCTGGTTGATACACTGGTAGCCAGTACCCGCTAAAATAAATATCAGCTCGAAGAAATGATGCTGGTGTTCCCGTTGCGAATCTTTGTCTAAAGTTTCAAAAACAATGGAAAACGGTTCGTGCAGGCTTTCTTTCTTCATGGTGCAATTATACCAAATTAACGAAAAAGTATACCAGTGTTAGTTAGGTTTTTTGGTACAACTTTGTAGTGTTCCAAGATTAAAAGTAAAAAGTAATGAAAGCATTTGTATTAAACGGTTTTGGCGGCCCTGACCAACTGGTGCCCGCGACCATAGAAACCCCGGTTATAAAACCCGACGAAGTATTAGTGCAGGTAAAAGCCATTAGTTTAAACCCCGTAGATGCCAAAAGCCGTTCGGGCAAAGGCATGGCTGGCCGTTTAAAAGAATTGCCCACCATAATTCTGGGCTGGGATATAGCAGGCGTAGTAACCGAAGTAGGCGAAAACGTAACAAATTTTAAAAAAGGCGACGAAGTATTTGGCATGGTTAACTTTCCGGGCCACGGCCAGGCCTACGCCGAATACGTAGCGGCTCCGGCCGCGCACCTGGCCTTAAAACCCGCTAATATCACTTACGAAGAAGCTGCCGCCGCTACCCTGGCGGCCTTAACTGCTTACCAGGCCTTTGTGCATAAAGCTACCGTATCGCCGGGGCAAAAAGTTTTAATTCATGCGGCGGCTGGTGGAGTAGGGCATTTTGCCGTGCAATTGGCCAAACATTTGGGCGCGTACGTCATCGGCACTTCTTCGGCGGCTAACCGGGATTTTGTGTTGAGCCTGGGTGCTGACGAGCACATTGATTACCAAACCCAGCGTTTTGAAGACGAAGTGCAGGAGGTAGACCTGGTGCTGGACACCTTAGGCGGCGATAACATTGCCCGCTCCTTGCAAGTAATAAAATCCGGTGGTACGCTCATTACCATTCCCAGCGGTATGGCCGATACGGTTACGGAACAAGCCCAAGCCAAAAATGTAAACGGGTTTTTCTTTTTAGTACAATCCAGCGGCGACGATATGCAGCAACTGGCGGCTTTACTGAAGCAAGGCATTTTAAAAGCCCACGTATCGCTTACTTTCCCGTTCAGCGATTTACCTAAAGCCAGCGCCCAAATAGAAACTGGCAAAACCAAAGGCAAACTGGTAGTTACGGTTTAAGTTTACTTTAGAAAAAGTATTGAAAGAAAAAGCGTGGAAGCTGGAATTTTAAAAATTTAAAAAATTACGTTTACAACCATGCCGGGCGTTAAATAACGCCAAAGCCACAAAAAATAAAAGAAGGTCGATTTGTACCAGGTTAACCGGAGCACCACTTCCAATTAGCCAGAGAAGTAAGTAGCGGTTTTTATTTAAACCCGATACTTTGTTTAGTAAAGGGTGTAGCCAACCATTCACCATTCATCAGGCTACACCTTTTTACTTTTAAAGGAAGAAATTTGAAAAGACGAACTGTTTTCTTCCAGCAAAAGTAATGTGCTTTACCCTACTTCCCCTTCTTTAGTACAAACCGACTTCAGTATGGATGTTTAAAGATTAGCGCTAAATCTGGGTAGACTTTAAGTCTTTCTGCTTATAGAGACCCGCCTTTATTCATTTGGGGTGAAAAAAAACTAAAATTTAATTTTTGAATGGTTTAACCACTAATTAAACTCTTACAACAGAGTTGTTTAAATTTATATTCAGAACTGATTGAAAGGTTGATTTTTTTAAGAAGGGCTTTAAATTAGATTATTCTTTAAGAAGACAAGTAAGCTTTTGAGGTATTTTGTAACAATGATGGCACTTTAAATTTAAAACCGGATAAGTCTTGTTAAATCTGCTTAACAAGACTTATCCGGAGAATATTATTGAACTTTCCGCTTTAACTTTTGGTACTGTAAACGAATTTTTTGGAGCTGGTTTTGATAAGCCGCGTTAGTTGCCAGGTTTTGCTTTTCTAAAGGATCCTTTAGTAAGTCGTACAATTCTTCGTAACCGTATTCAATAAAATTCATGTATTTTATTTCGCGGCTCACCACCCCTTCTACCTTCGGCAAACGCGGGCTTCCTGCAAAGGTATGCTCGTAAAAGAAATCTTGCCGGGATGTTCCGGGTTTATGCGCGGCTACGGCCATTAAATCCAGACCTTGCATTCTCGCGGGCACTGGTTGGTTGGCTAACTTCAGAATAGTGGGGGCAATGTCAATATTTAAGGCTATATCGCTTATGGTTTGGCCTTTTAAGTGGTTGACCTGGCGGGGATCGTAAACAATTAAAGGAACCCGGATAGATTCTTCGTGGCCAAACCATTTGCCTTCCATGCCGTGTTCTCCTAAATAAAAGCCGTTGTCGCCAATAAAAATAATGACGGTATTATCAGCAATGCCCAATTTTTCCAGTTTCGCCACCATGTTCCCGATTACTTCGTCTACCCCGGTAATTAAGCGGTAGTAATTTTTGGTGGTTTCCTGGGCTAATTCCGGAGTAGAAAATAAAGGCTTCCAGCGTACACGGGCAATGTTTTTATCATTCTTAAAAAATTCTGGAAAGCTATTCCAATATTTCGGGTCGGCGGTTTCAGGCGTAGGGATAGTTACGTTTTGGTATAAATTTTTAAATTTTTCCTGCACAATAAACCGAGGCGGATCACCGTCTTGCTCGTGCGGCGCTTTAAAACCTACGGATAAGCAAAATGGACCTTTTTGGCCAAACTTATTTAAAAAATCTTGAATGTCGCGATCTGTTTGGTCGGTGTTATGAATAAAGTTACCCGCTTCATCCTGCATTTCGTAATCGGGTTGCAGTTTGGGAGTGCAGGTCCAGTAATCAAAGTACTCTTTAGGTTGATTTTTCTGACCAACGCCGTATTTATTAATAAAACCAATTTTATAGCCTGCCTTTTTTAGCAACAAAGGATAAGTTTGTTCCACGGCTTCTTTACTAAAATCGGTAGTAAATTCGTTGATCTTATGCCGGGATAAATACTGCCCGCTGAGAATACTCGCCCGGCTCACCATGCAAATGGCCGTAGTAACGTAGGCATTTTTAAATAATAAACCTTTACGGGCCAGGTTATCCAGGTTAGGCGTTTGAATAATTTTATTGCCCATCACCCCCAAGGCATCCCAGCGGTGATCATCGGTTACCACCACAATAACATTGGGCTTTTTAGATTCTTTTTGCCGAAAGGAGAAAAAAACACTCGCGAACAACAAATAAAGAAAGCCCAAGGCTGCCACATTTTTAAAATTTTTCATCAATCCAATAATTATTCAAGAATCGGTTTACCTTCGAAGTTTATATTTTTATAAGGAACAGTTTCGGTTTCGTCTACCACGTAATTCCATTGTTTTACGTACTCCATGCCGGGCTTAAATTCATCTTTCCGCTGTTTTAAAGTAGCGGAAAGTAAGTTATTCAGTTTTTGCTGGGTAGCCGCAAACGCTGGCTGGCCTATTAGGTTGTTTTGTTGAAACGGATCTTTGGTATTATCAAATAACAACCAAGGACCTTTTAAATCACGTGTGTAGGTATATTGGGTAGTAACTACACCCCGGTACTCGCGCCCGCCTTTTGAACGATTCCATTGCCCAAAGGGCTGCACGCACGAAATTAACGTATGTGTTACTTTATTGGGGTTGGTACCCTTTAAAACACCGGAAAAATCTACTCCTTCTACCGAAGTCGGAATTTTGGTTTGCGTCAGGCCTAGTAAGGTAGGCATAATATCGGGCGAGTTGATCAGGATGGGAGATGTTTTTCCGGTATTGCCGAAAGTGGCCGGATAATGAATCAGGAAAGGCACCCGAATGCTTTCTTCGTAGGGTTGTTGCTTATTCCAGGAACCATGGGCGCCCAGCAAATCGCCATGATCGGCGGTAAAAATAAAAATAGTATTGTTTTCAATGCCGGCTTGCTTTAAGGTTTCCCATACTTTGCCAACGCAATCATCAATGGCGGTAACGTGGGCATAATACCCTTTCAAGTCTTTGGTAGCTTTCTCGCGGAACTCCTGCGGCACATTCGGGTTAATTTTAATTTCTTTATCGGCGTACAGCTTTTTGTAGTTTTCCGGGGCAGTCTGGTAAGGATCGTGCGGGGGACCTATTGAAAGAAACAACATAAACGGATCTGGCTTTTTGGCTTGCTCGTTAATAAACCGTATAGCATCGGTGGTTTGGGCAATGGCATCGTAGCCTTCCCAGAACAGCTTCTTATCTGAATTACCGGCGTAATAAGGCGATTGGTTGTAATTATGCGTACACTCCAGCGCTTTCCAGTAATCGAAACCCTGGCGACGGTTTTCCGGAATATAACTGGTGCGGCCGTGACCATCGATGTGCCATTTACCAATAAAACCTGTTTGATAGCCTTCTTTTTTATAAACTTTGGCCAAAGTGGTTTTGGTCGTATCCAGCATTACATCGTTCATAAAAACGCCGGTAGTTAAAGGATACTGCCCCGTTAATAACGAAGCCCGGTAAGGCGTACAAACCGGCATTCCCGACACGGCATTTTTAAGATTTAAACTTTGGCTGGCTAGTTTATTCAAATTAGGCGTTTGTACATTTTTATCGCCCGCGTAGCCCGTAGCCTGCGCCCGCCATTGATCTACCACAATAAAAACAATATTGGGTTTGCGGGCAGGCTGCGGTGTACCGGAGTTTAAAGAAGTTAGGGTAAAACCAAAAAGTCCCGCTATTATCAATAAAATCAGAAACTGTTTCATGGTGCTAATTTTAAAATAGTAAATACCAGCTTAATATCCTGGGTTTTGTTCTAATTGATTCACCAATATTTGTTCTTCCGGTATTGGAGCCAGCAATTTATTGGGTGTCATTTCGTAAGCCGATGCGTACAGGAAAGATTTTTTGGCTTTTTCGCGTAAACCGTGAGCCGTAAGAACGGCCAAAGCTTTGCCGGTGCGTTTGAGGTCGTACCAGCGCTGGTTTTCGAAACAAAACTCTACCTGACGTTCCTTGTCAATTAAATTTTCTAAAGAAACTTTATCTAAACTGGTTAAATCGTTCGTTAATCCGGCCCGGGCGCGCACTTGTTGCACATACGAAATAGCTTCGCCAGTCCGGCCAAGTTCGTTTAATGCTTCGGCGTATAAGAGTAATACATCGGAATAACGCAGAATAGGCAGATTATCGCCAGTGCGGTCATCGGCGGCGGTTACTGGGGGTTTGTATTTGCCGCAATACGGAATATCCCGCACCTGGCCATCCCAGTCTTTTCCGTTCCAGTATTTTATAGATACATCTTTCCGTAAATCGCCGGGTTCAAAAGCATTAATTAAATCTTCGGTGGGCTGATTCCACCCACCCCCCACCAAACTAATGGCCGGGCGATTGGTGATGGCTCCGCCGGAAGTCCAGGGGGCAAACCAGAAAATAAAGCGGTTCGCCAGTTCTACGCTGTTTTCGGAAAACTGAATAGCAAAAATGGTTTCTTTAAAATCTTTGTTGGTGGGGTTAAAAACATCGGCGTAGTTAGGTTGTAAAATGTATTTGCCGGAATTTATAACGGCTTTTAGCGGCGCTTCGGCTTCGGCGTATTGATGCAGGGTAACGTACACTTTGCCTAGTAAAGCCAGCGCTGCCCCTTCGTTGGCCCGACCCACTTCTTCTACTTCTTTGGCCTGGCTAAACCGGGTAGCGGCATCTTTTAAATCGGTTATAATTCTTTCGTACACCTGAGCTTCCGTGGCTCTCTTAATTTTTACCGCTTCTTCGGAGCTGATCGGTTCGGTTACTATCGGTACTCCCCCAAACTGCCGCACCAGATTAAAATAATACAAGGCACGCAAAAATAAAGCTTCGCCGGCGCTCCGGTCTTTATAAGCGGGTTTGGACCAGGTAATTTCCGGACGATCTATTTCAAACAATAATTTATTGCAACGGGTAATTCCGTTGTAAGAAGCATTCCAGAAATTGGCGTAAGCTACGTTGTTAGAAGCCAAGATAAACTGATCAATTACGCCTTTAGAGGCCTCGCCAGTGGCAGTATTGTACTGGAAACTGGCATTGTCGGAAGGAAGCTCGGCCATTACCCAATGTTCTACTTTTTCGTAGTTGCGCATAGGCACGTAGCAGCCGTTGGCCAGCAGAATAATTTCTTTTTCCGATTTATAAAAAGTGCCCTCGTTCAAACTCGATTCGGGATAAATTTCCAGAAAATCATCGGAGCAAGCGGGCAGCAGGCCTAATAAGAGTATATAAACTAAATATTTTTTCACGGTAATTATTTCAATTTAAATAAGGTGATTCTAGATAAAAAGGAACCTGATTCTCTAAATCCAAGCGCCCACTTAAAAAGTAAGATTAATACCTAAAGAAGTAGTTCGGGCTAAAGGATAAGAAGTCATGTCAAAGCCGGGTGCCAGAGTGTTGTTGATGTTCACCGATTGCCCTTCGGGGTTAGCGCCGCCATACTTTGTGAAAGTAGCCAGATTTTGCACGGTAAAGTACAGCCGGCAATTTTTAATAGCGCCGGTATATTGCACCCATTTTTGGGGTAAGTTGTAACCCAGCGTTACGTTGGCAATGCGTAAGTATGTGGCGTCTTCTACCCATAAGTTAGAAACCCGGTGACCTAAGCTGGGAGTTAGTTTGGGAACCCCGTAATGCATGCCATCGCCGGGTTGATCGGCGCTCCGCCAGCGGTTTACCCATTCTTTGCTCACGTTAAAAAAGCCTTGCAGGTTATCTACGGTTTGCCGCAACCCATTCATTACCTGTCCGCCGTATTGCCCGTTTACAATTACGCCCAGGCTCAGGCCTTTGTAAGAAAAATTGTTGGTGAAGCCGTACGTAAAATCAGGGTGCGGATTGCCAATAATGGTGTAATCGAGCAAGTCTGTAATAATGCCGTCGCCGTTTACATCGCGGTATTTTACGTTACCTTCGTATACCTGGGCCGTTTTAATTATATTAGGGTTAGCCATATCTTCGGCGGTATACAAGCCTTCGTAAATGTACCCGAAGAATTGGCCGATGGGTTTTCCCACCACTGAAATGTGAGTAGGGTTGTTATCGTTATTTCCGGCTAAAATGCGGTCGTTGTTACTGTTCAGGGATAAAACTTTGTTCCGGTTAAAAGCAATGTTAAAATTGGTATTCCATTGTACCGTGCCGGCTACAGGTGTTCCGCCCAAGGCTATTTCTATTCCCCGGTTCCGAACGTTTCCTTTGTTTATGGTTTGGGTATTAAAACCGGTAATGGCCGGAATAATGTTGTCGAGCAGCATGTTATTGCTTTTCCGGTTATAAAAATCTACCACCAGGTTTAAACGGTTCTCGAATAAATCTAAGTCCAGGCCGGCATCAAACTGGTCCGATTCTTCCCAGGTTAAATTAGGATTAGGTAACCCCACGCTGACCGCTGTTACCTGCGTGTTGCCAAAGACATAAGCCCCCGGGCTAATAGAAGCCAAATGCGCGTAATTACCAATATTGTTATTACCACTTTTTCCGTAGCTCGCCCGTAACTTCAGGTTATAGATAATAGAGTTGTTTTTCAAAAAATTTTCTTCGGAAAGCCGCCAGGCTGCCGCCATGGAAGGGAAAAAGGCATACCGATTATTGCTACCGAACCGGGAAGAACCATCGGAACGGAACGTAGCGGTTAGTAAATACCGGTCTTTAAAGCCGTAGTTCACGCGGCCCAGATAAGAAATCATGCTCCACTCGTTAGAGCCCTGGCCCCAGCCTTTAATGGTTTGCGCCGCATTAATGGTTTCGAGTAAATCGTTGGCGTATGGATCGGCGTTAAGGTTAATGGTTTTGGCGGAGTTTTTTTGAGTGGTATACCCTACTACTGCACTTACCTGGTGGCTGCCAAAAGTTTTATCGTAGTTCAAGGTATTTTCAATCAGCCAATCAAAACTCTGGTCGCGGATGGTAGTGGAACGGCCCGTACCAGCTACCGGTGGTTTATTGGCAGCACCTACCGTGCTCGGGATAAA
Source organism: Adhaeribacter swui (assembly GCF_014217805.1). Taxonomy (NCBI): domain Bacteria; kingdom Pseudomonadati; phylum Bacteroidota; class Cytophagia; order Cytophagales; family Hymenobacteraceae; genus Adhaeribacter; species Adhaeribacter swui. Next base: position 1,048,290 of record NZ_CP055156.1, on the reverse strand, counting down.
TTGAAAATAATTAGAAGTAGACCAATTGGTGAATAACGACGTTTTGGCTTTTAAGTCTTTAAACAAGGTTAACTGCACAAACGCCGAACCCAGGTTCTGAAAAATATTCTGGTTCTGAACTGTTTCTTTTAAAACAAACAAAGGGTTAGCAAAACTCCAGGCCGAATGATACTTACTTTGCGGCGAAACAATGTAGGGAATTAAATTTCCACTGGCATCGTAGGGCGACATAAACGGGTTCGCCCAAATGGCCGTACCCAGAACATCTTCGCGGTTGGCGTTGGTATTGGTGCGGTTTTGCTTAATGTAACTGGGCTGCAGCGAAGCGCCTACTAACAAGTATTTGCCAATATTCGATTCCATACCCAGTTTGCTGCTGTAGCGTTCCACCCCGGTATAGCGCACGGTACCTTCCTGTTTAAAATAGCCCAAACTAAAGTTTAAGCGGGAGTCTTTGGTCCCTTTGTAAAGGCTCACATTATGGTCTTGAATAGCGGCGGTTTGTAAAAGTAAATCGTACCAATCGGTGCCGTTACCGGTAATATTATCCAGGTTCTGGTATTCTACGGGGTAATCGTTGAGGATAGCTTCCCGATTTTCGAGCCGACGCACGGTTACGTTTATTTTATCGCGCTGCAATTCGGCAAATTCCCGCAAATTTAGCATTTCCGGCCGGCCTTTTTGGGGTACCTGCTGCACCCCCCGCATCGATGAAACATTCACTTCGGTTCGGTCGTTGGCGCCTTTTTTGGTGGTAATTAAAATAACGCCGTTGGCCCCACGCGACCCGTAAATAGCCGTGGAAGAAGCATCTTTTAAAATAGTTACCGACTCAATATCGTTCGGGTTAATGAATAATAAAGGATTGGTAGTTTGGTTCATTCCGGCCGAGTACGGCAAGCCATCTACTACGTACAAAGGTTCGTTGCCGGCCCCTAAAGAACCATTTCCCCGGATTTTAATGGACGTTCCTGCTCCTGGCGCACCCGAAACCTGCTGAATTTGCACCCCGGCTACTTGCCCGGTAAGTTTTTGATCGATAGTAGAAACCGGTAAACTTTTAATATTTTTTTGGTCTACGGTTGCAACAGAGCCGGTTACATCCTGCGACCGCTGGGTGCCATACCCTACTACCACTACTTCGTCCAGAGCTTTGGTATCTTCCGTTAAGCTAATTTGGAGGAGTTCATTGCCAGTAAAGGCTACTTCTTTGGTTAAATAGCCAATAAACGACACCACCAAAATGCCCCCGTTATCCGGAACGGTTAACTCAAATCCACCTTCGGAGTTGGTAGTAGTACCGATAGTAGTGCCTTTTAAAAGTACCGTTACGCCCGGTAAAGGCTCTCCCGTACCCGAAATTACTTTTCCCGAAACAGGTTTGTCGGCAAAATTTACAGTAATGCTGAACTTATCCGTAATGGCCAGAGCTGGATTAGCGCTACTTTTTAGGAAAGGTAGGTGGTAGAGTAAAAGCAATACGAACCACTTACTACTTTTTTGTAGTAGTTTTTTCATCATTTATTTAGATTAAAGTTTGAGTTTATAGGCCGGCTACCTGCCAGAGTGCCGGTTTTGTTTTTGTTGCTTATTATTTAAGATAAGAGCGTCTGCTATTAGGAGCAATCCTAGAAACCATCGTTTCGGTATATCACTTCAGCGTCTCCTAAATGCTATAAGCTGATGAATGCTCTCACTCCATTTCCTGAATTACCCAAGGTGACTTTAAAGCTTATAACTGTTTTTTTCCTTTAGCCTGTCCTGAAAAACCAATAGAATTTAAAATCAGGAACCTCGCACTTTGCTTTAAACCCGAACGATCGCAACCTACAGTTTAGAGTCTTGCGAAAGTTAAACCTTTCATTATCCTTAGATCTTGCTAAAAATCTGACCAGAGCCACTTTAGGTATTTGCTTCTACTTTATAATATATAATCTATAGATTTTATAGACAAACAAAATAAACATTCCTTTAACTTCCAAATTATTCTTCTGTTTTTGCTATTATCCTTGCACGAATGTTTTTATTACTTAGCTCATTAAATAAAATTTATTTCAGGCGTGGCTTATTCTACTTATTCGAAGCAAATTCTTTTTTCTAATTAATACTTATCCTAAAACTATTTACGAGCCTTATTTTGCTATCCAAAAATTATCCGGACTATGATTATAATATTTAAATTTTTAAATAACATTAAGGCAGGTATCCACTTATCGCGTTTATGCAAAATACCCTGTTCTTTTACCTCGCGCTGTTGCTGGTTATTTTATTTTTGGTAATGCTGGCCCGGCGGTTAAAAGTGTCGTACCCGATTATTTTGGTTTTGGGCGGATTACTGCTAAGCTTTATTCCGGGGCTACCGGGTATTGAAATTAATCCGGAGCTGATATTCCTGATATTCTTACCACCCCTCCTATACGAAGCCGCCTGGAACACGTCATGGAAGGAATTCTGGAAATGGCGCCGGGTAATTGGTTCCTTTGCTTTTTTGGTGGTAATTCTCACTGCTACCGTTATTGCTTTTATTTCGCAGGCACTTATTCCGGGTTTTACTTTGGCTTTAGGTTTCTTGCTGGGAGCCATAATTTCGCCACCCGATGCGGTTTCGGCTACCTCGGTTTTAAAAGATGTGGAGGTGCCAAAGCGCGTTGTTTCCATCTTGGAAGGCGAAAGTTTGCTCAATGATGCGTCGAGCTTAATTATTTTCCGGTTTGCTTTAACCGCAGTAGTTTCGGGTAGTTTTGTTTTGCACGAAGCTGTTACCAGTTTTTTTGTGGTAATTATTATGGGCACGCTTACGGGTTTGGGCGTGGCTTTGGTATTTTATGCCATTCATAGGTGGTTGCCCACTACGCCCAGCATGGATACCGTGCTTACTTTTATCGCTCCTTATTTCATGTACATCACCGCTGAAAGGTTTCATTTTTCGGGAGTACTAGCGGTAGTAAGCGGCGGTTTATTTTTGTCGAACCACAGTCACCGGCTGCTGAGCCACTTGAGCCGGATTAGAGGCGCCAATGTGTGGGCCACGGTAGGTTTTGCCCTGAATGGCTTTGTGTTTATGCTTATTGGCCTGGAATTGCCTTTAATTGTACAACAGCTCGGCGACCACATTACCTTAAGCAATGCCATTACCTACGGTTTACTTATTTCGCTGGTAGTTATTATTACCCGGCTTTTGTGCGTTTTAGGTGCTTCGCTTTTTACGGTATTTATCAGCCGCTTTATTACCACTGCCGATAGTAAGCCCGGTTGGCGGCAACCTTTTATTGTGGGCTGGGCGGGTATGCGGGGGGTGGTTTCACTGGCTTCGGCCCTTTCTATTCCGCTGCTATTAAGTAACGGCCAGGCTTTTCCGCAACGTAACCTTATTTTGTTTATCACTTTTACGGTAATTCTGGTTACGCTGGTATTTCAAGGTTTAACCTTACCCCTTGTCATTCGCTGGCTACATCCGCAGGAAATGGATTACCCTTTATCTTTGCCCGAACAAGATTTAAGAGTGCGTAAAAAATTAAAAGATGCGGCTTTATCTTTAATCCAGGAGAAATACGCCACCGAGGTAAATACCAACGAATTAATTAAAAGCCTGAAGCTGCGTTTACAAAGTGACCTTACTTTTCTGGACCATTTTAATAAGCCGGAAACCGGCGAAAAATGGGCTGATGATAACGTAGAAACTTACCGCAAAGTAATGACCAGTTTGCTAACGCATGAGCGCCAGTTACTGCACCAAATTAACCGAAAAGCCGAAGTAGACGAAGTAGTAGTACGCAAGCATTTAGCTTTACTAGACCTGGAAGAAGAAAAGTTGCGTCAACAAATTGAGAATGATTAGATTGCTGTTTTCGCTATTGTTTATTTTCGCTAGATAAAATAAACAGGCGTGTATCTGTAGGCACTTGATGGATATGAAAGCGTATGCCTCTAATGTTGTATTGATTTGGATAAAAGGTAATTCTGAAGAGCTTATCAAGGCTCCAAAGGAAACTTAATTTGTATTGGCTAATTCAACTTAGTAAAAGAATGGGAGATGGTACTACCATCTCCCAAATCCAAATTTGCCTTAGTGTCAATAAAACTAATTGGTATATTTTTTAAAAATAGAACTGGCCGTATGGCCGCCAAAACCAAACGTATTATTTAAAACATAATTTAGTGGTTTAGTAATAGCTTTACCCAGAACAATTTCCAGGCCTTCCGGAATTTCCGGATCCAGGTTTTCGGTGTTAATGGTAGGGGGGATCAGATCTTCCTTTACCGCCATAATGCTGATAATGCTTTCGATGGCCCCGGCGGCTCCCAGCAAGTGCCCCGTCATGGATTTGGTAGCGCTAAGGGTTACGGGTTTGGTACCAAAAACTTTTTTAATCCCGTTTAGTTCGCTTAAGTCGCCGATACCGGTAGAGGTAGCATGCGCGTTTATGTAATCTATTTGGTCGGGCACTATTTGCGCGTCCTTTAACGCTTTTTCCATGCCCAAAGCTGCTCCTAATCCATTTGATGAAGTACCGGTTAAATGGTAAGCATCGCCAGCCATGCCACCTCCTACCATTTCGGCGTAAATGCGGGCGCCTCTGTTTTGGGCGTGTTCTAATTCTTCTAAAATTAAAGCGCCCGCACCTTCGCCCATCACAAAACCGTCACGCGACTGATCAAAAGGCCGGGAAGCAGTGTCGGGCTGATCGTTGCGTTTCGATAAAGCTTGCGCCGCACTAAAACCACCTACCGACGACTCGGTAATGGCCGCCTCGGAGCCACCGGCTACCATAATGCGGGCCTTGCCCATCCGGATAGTATCAAAAGCACTGATAATGGCTGTATTAGACGAAGCACAGGCCGAAACCGTACAATAATTAGGGCCATACAATTTGTGCCGGATAGAAATAACCCCGGCCGCGATGTCCACAATCATTTTGGGGATGAAGAACGGGTTAAACCGCGGGGTACCATCGCCGCTATGAAACTCCCGTAGTTGTTCTTCGAAAGTGCCAATGCCTCCGTTCCCGGTACCCCAGATTACGCCTACTTCAAACCGTTCGGCTTCCGGAATTTTTAAAAAATCCAGGCCGGCATCCTGAATGGCCTGGTCGCTGGCGGCAATGGCATATTGGGTAAACAAATCGTACTTCCGGATTTCTTTTTTATCCAGAAATTCTTCCGGATGGAAGTTTTTTACTTCGCAGCCAAACTGCGTTTTAAACTTGCTGGCATCAAATTTAGTAATGGGACCGGCGCCACTTTTACCGGCTGCTATATTTTGCCAAAATTCGGTTACCGTATTACCTAAAGGCGTTATGGCGCCCATACCTGTTATTACTACTCTTTTCATATAATTTGCTTGGTACCCCCAAGAACACTGCTTAAACTGTTTTGTTTACCAGCCATTGTACCCGCGGGCCAATTTTTAATATTGCCGGAATAATTACAAAGTAACCCATTAACCAGGATTTAAACCAGACCTATTGAAAATTTAAGGTAAACCCTTTATTAATAGCAATAATAGCGAAAGAAACCAGGCCGGTAGAAATCAAGCCCATGATAAAAGTAAAAGCCCATTTCTACTTCATTAAAGTAGATTTAAGGGGTTAGATACTAGACACTAGATATTAGATATTTGATGTTAGGATTTTTAATTAATGCGTTGAAAGCCAAATTGCTCGGTTAATAAAATTTTAAAAATAGACAGCTATTAGATTCTATCTCTTCTGCTGGGTTTCTCCTAATTTTTAAATTTTAACTATTTTGAAGTTGCTTCCGCGATTGATGCATGGCCTGTTTAAATTTTTTAATTGCCGTAGGCTTGTTTTGGCTGATAGGGTATACCAGTTTGAGTTCCTGCAAAAGTTTGCCAATTAATCTGGCTTATACAAGCTATCTGTAGCGCCTGCTTTTCTAAGGAATTAGCTCCTTTGAGTTACATTTTTTATTAGCAAGTTAATATTTATCTAAATTTTTCGTCTGGTATTTGGTCTAGTCTGGCGGGTTAAAATAGCTGTTCGGCGAAATGTACATTTTTATATATTAATGTTTATATATATTTGAAGGCTTTGCGATCTACCACCGTATAACTTATTGATTAGCAGTATTACCCAAAATTTTAAATTGTGCGCGTACACGTCCGAAACTACACCGCGAACAGCTAAAATTTAGATTGTGCCTTACAACTTTTCGGCGTGGTTTTGCTGCTAACCTTTAATTCAATAATCCAATGGTATTCTCAAAGCTAAAATAATTTTAGGGCGCTGCCCCGCCTGTAGTTGGTGTTACTGGGGCGGCCCATATATATTACCTAATGCTTCTCTATGAGAACTACTTTTACTGCTTATTGTCAATTGTTGCTACATTTTTGGGGCTCTTATAAAAGCTTTTCAATCGTAAGTATTTTCATATTAATTACTTCGTTTGCAAAAGCGCAAACAGTTACGTTTACTCCTGGAGGACCATTTTGCGTTGGCGGTAAGGTAACCGTAAACATTGCCTCTGCTGCAAATGGCAATAAAACTTACACCGTTAGTGTTTATAATGGAAAATCAGCAAACGCCACCGTATTAGAAGATTTAGGAACTATAGGCACGTCCAATTCAACCCATGCGGGCTCGGGCAGTTTCTTTTTACCAAGTGCTTCTGCAGGCAGTGGAAGGTATATAGGCGTAAAATTAACCAATGGTAGTGGGGCAACTGCATTTTCTTCAAATTCGTTTACTGTTAATGCGCTTCCGGGTGCCCCAACCAGTGGCGGCGATCAATCTACCACTTACGGGTCTGCCAATCCCACTCTTTCGGCCAGTGCAGGAAGTGATCAAACCTTGGCTTGGTATGATGTGCCTACGGGTGGTGAACCGATTGCCACCGGAACCACCTTTACCTCCCCGGCGATAACAGCCGGGACTTACACGTATTATGCCGAGGCGCGTAATAGCTCGGGTTGCGCCAGTGCTGTTCGTACTCCAGTAACTTTAACCATTAACAAAAGACCGTTAACCATTACAGCTATCGGGCTACCCAAGGTGTACGATGGTACTGCGGAGGCTTTTGTGGTGTTAACAGCCAATACAATTTACGGCGATGTATTATTATTATACTATAATTCATCTGTATACGACGATAAAAACCCGGGCATCAACAAAAATATTACTGTAAGCGGAATTACCATTGGCGGTAATGCAGCCGCTAATTATACCTTATCTAAAACTACCGCCACCACCACCGCCAATATCGATGGCGATAATGACCTTGATGGCATCGTAGATTCCTATGATTGGGACGATGATAATGATGGTATTCCGGATTTAGTAGAAACCCATAATATAAATGCCATGGGCGATGATAACGGCAACGGTATTCCGGATTACCGCGACCCGAGTTACAAACCGGCCACGTACAACAGTATAACCGGCGTAAACGACTTCTTCGACCAGGATCGGGATGGCATCATCAACTCCTTGGATCTGGACTCAGATGGCGATGGTATCCCGGATGCCATTGAGGCAAATAACGGTCGGAAACCTTTTTATGATTACAACGAGGCTGCAGGAAGGTTTACTACGGGCTCGGTTGGCAATAACGGCTTGACAGATAGCTGGGAAACTGATTTCGACAGTGGTATACCCCGAGTAGACTTGCCCGATACCGATAAAGACGGATTGCCTGATTTTCTGGACCTGGATTCCGATAATGATGGACTAAGCGATAACCTGGAAAGTCAGCCAGAAAGTCAGCCAAACGGCTTGGCCCGGAAATTACCGAAAGGCACGGATGGCGATAAAGACGGCATCGACGACCAATATGATGGCACGTGCGGCTGCAGTGAAAATGGACAGCCAATTACGCCCGTAATAACCAATACCCTGAACGGAATACCAGATTACCTAAACCTGGACAGCGATAGTGACCAGGCACCGGACTTTGTGGAAGCTTACGATTTAAATTACAATACCCGGTCGCTGGATGATTTAAAAGCTTTAGCTGCAAACTTTGCCGGAAATCAAGCTACTAATTCGGCTGCCGGCAAGTATTACGAAATCTTAAATCTGGACCCGAATCATATTCCGGCTTGGCTGCAGGACGATGATCAGGACGGCCTACCTAATTACCTGGATTCTGGTAATATTCACTACCACGATTCAAATAATAATGGTTGGATTGATTTGTTTGAGGTAGCTTCTTACGCGAATGAATTAAATCCTAACCCGGCTTTTCGACAGAACATTACCATTGTGGTTTTACCTGTAGAGTTGATTAATTTTAAAGCGCAACTCACTAAAAACGGCACACTGGTAACTTGGCAAACAGCCGCCGAACACCAAAACGATTACTTTTTAGTGGAGCGGAGCACGAATGGCACTACCTTCGAGACAATCGGGAAAGTGGCGGGTGCCGGTAACAGCAACCAACTTTTAAGTTATTCTTTCCTGGACGAGCACCTGGTGGGCGGCGTAAATTATTACCGCTTAAAGCAAGTAAGTTTAAGTAAACAAATTACCACCAGTAAAATTGTTTCAGTAGAAAGCCCCGTTATCAGTCAGGTTACGAGTCGGGCGTATCCTAATCCAAGCTCCGGTAATTTTAACCTGGAGGTAACCTTACCTGTAGCTAAAGAACTGACCCTGGTGGTTCGGGAGGTAACCGGCCAAATCATTCGCACGCAAACCTTTGCCGCGCTGCCGGGCCGCAATAATATTCCGTTGGATTTAACGCAAGCCCCCAATGGGATTTATGTAGTTTCCATTCTAGGCGATCAGTTGAAATTAGTAGAGCGACTTGTGAAAAATTAAAATTTTCAAAATTTCTTGCGGAGGTGTTGCGATGGGCTAACGCCGAAATGCTTTTTAAACGCCACGGAAAAATGATGCCCGTGTTCGTAGCCCAAAGTAAATGCCACTTCGTCCACGGAAGTAGCCGTGTTGCGCAATAACAGGCTGGCGTGCTCCATCCGGAGCTCTTTTAGGTAGTTAAACACGCTTTTGCCAAACAGTAGCTTAAAGCCTTTCTTTAGTTTAAACTCATTTAACAAGCACAAACGGCTAAGTTGCGTGAGGCTATGGTCGGTTAGGTAATTCAAATCCAGGTAAGCTTTTAACTGATACAACTTCTCGGCTTCGTCGGGGCGTACGCTGGGTTCCGGGGTACCGGTTATTTTAAATTGTTCAATCTCCAGCGCCAACAATTCTAACACTCTGGATTGCAGTAGCAGATTGCGCATGGCCCCGGTTTCGGGACTAGTGTTTATTGCCTGAACGATTTGCTGCATGTAGGGCGTAGCCATTAAGGGAGCCGCCAGGCCCGTAAAAGGCCGGTGTCTTTCCAGGTTCGTAATGGCTTGTTCGCTCCAGGCATCTTCCTGCCCCACCGTTGCCATAAAATAATCTTTCTGGACGGTAATGTGCAGCAGCGACAGGTTTTGGTTGGCTTTAATCTGGTTGGTATTACCCGCCTCCGGAATATACAGCAAATTATGGCGCCAGGGCTGCATGTCTAAATCGTGTGTAATACCCTGGAATGAAGAATGCATGTGCCCGCCCAGCACAAAGCAAACATTAATATTATCGGCAGGCGTACTATCGCATAATACTACGTTTTCGCTGCCCGTGTTCCAGGCCATGTGCATGATATGCATGTGCGGCAACACCACCGACTTTACCTGCACCGCTCCGGCTTTTTTATGATGATAATGTACATCCAGCGTGCCCGAAGCGCTTGGGGCAAGAGGTAAATCTTTTTTTGTCAGAGGAGTCAATACCTCAAAGTCGAAAACATCGCTTTGATTAATAATAAAAGCCATAATCCTTTTTGCGTAGGTCTTAATCCTTTTTGCGTTCCCGCTAGTGCTTCTGTACCAGTTAGTTTTGCTTAAAAATAAACAAAAATAACACGGTAAAAAAATAATTAACAATTAGCCCCAGCAGAATCAATCCCATGCAAACTTTAACCCGAACCATTACCAATCCTTTAATTAAAGACGAAGTTACTTTTTTAAAAACCTCGGCCGAAACCAGGGGCGCTTACACCTTGGTAGAAGTAAAATTAGCACCCGGCGGCGGCGTGCCGCTGCACTACCACAACAGCTACCGCGAAACATTTGCGTGCGTAGCCGGCGAACTCAGCATTCAATGCCAGAAAGACGTGGTACGCTTACAATCCGGCCAATCCGCAGTAGCTGAAGCCAATACCTTGCACCGCTTTTTTAACCAAAGCCCGGAGCCTTGTCGTTTTTTGTGCCGCATTGAGCCAGGTAACCCCGGGTTTGAACAATTGCTCCAGATTAATTACGGCTTAGCCCGCGATGGTAAAACCAACGCCAAAGGCATGCCCAAAGGCTTGTTAAACCTGGCTTACGTTCTTTCATTGGGCGAAACCCGGTTGCCTGGATTGTTGTCGGTTTTAGGCGCTTTTTTTAAAATTTTAGCCCGGCGGGCGGTGAAAAAAGGCATTGCGGCGCAATTGCAACAACAATATGTGCGCTTTTAAATCCAATCTTATTTATCTGAAATAAAGCCTTTTGCAAATTCTCTTTTAAAAAACACCCGAAGTAAATCTTGGCTTTTACCAAGATTAATGCCGGCCTCTTGCCGCACCTTTGTCCTGACGATGAAACGAATAGCTTATCCAGAATCATAAACCAGTCTTAAATAAACCTTATCTATCCTAACCTTAAAAATGAAAAATTTTAAAAAATTATCCTGGTACGTATTACCTATTGCCTTATTACTGAGCTCTTGTAAAGAAGACGACGAAGCAGCCCAACCTACCCCTAATAAGCCCAACACCGAAGCAATAGTTTTGGAAGACATTAAAGTTAAAACCGTGTTGGAAGACCGCAACACCGATCCGCAGGTAGCCGACTACTTCGTGAAACAAGATGTGCGGGTAATGGCCGAGTTGACTATTAAACCCGGCGTAGTAATTGCCTTTGCCGAAAACACCGGTTTAAGCGTAGAAGAAGCCGGCGGTATTTTAATTGCCAAAGGCGAGCCCACCAATAAAATTGTTTTCACCGGCGAAGGTGCCCACCGCGGGTTCTGGAAAGGCATTACGGTTTTTTCGAACAGCCAGGCCAACGAATTCTCCCACACCGAAATTAAATACGCGGGCAGCTATCCTACTTTGTTCAATCAAAAAGCCGCTTTATCGGTGTTTAAAGAAGCCAAAGTAGCGGTAAAAAATACGCTTATCATGCAAAGTGGTGGTTATGGTTTGCACCTCGCCGAGCACAGCATTTTAAATTCTTTCGCCGCTAATACCTTTAAAGATAACCTGGAAGCGCCGCTTTTAACCGCCGTGCAAAACATCCCGAAATTAGATGGGGCAACTGCTTTCACCGGCAACAATGGCCGCGATATTATTGAAGTAACCAGCTCGTCGATTACCGGCACCGGCGAAGTAGTATGGCCCGCCTTTACCGATAAAACCCCTTATCGTTTCCTGGGCCGGGTTACTGCCCAAACCGGCTGGAAGTTGAGCCCCGGCATTACCATTGAAGTAGTTGAAAACCAGATGATCGACGTAGAAGATGGTTACCTAAATGCCGTGGGTACTCCCGAAAAGAAGATTACGTTTACCGGAGTTATTAAAACCGGAGCTTCTTGGAACGGCATTCTTTTCTATACCCACAACCCGGCTAACGTAATGAAACAAGTGCAAATTAGTTATGCCGGTGCCAACAGCTTACTCAGCGGAGTAAAATCAAGCATTGCGCTTTTTGGTACCGATGCCGCTAATTTAACCATTACCCAATCCAGCATCAGCCACAGTGGCGGCTACGGCATTCATGTGTACGGCCAAGACGCAACCCTGAACGCCGACGCCGAAACCAGCAACACGTTTACGGCCAATGCTTTAAAAAGCGTGTACTACGAAGATTAATCCATCCAGAAAGTAAAAAATTAAAAAAACGGGCAACCAAATAAAAAATCACCATAGCGGTTGCCCGGCTTTCTTGCAAAACTATTTCCTACTCTTAAAACTATCCTGCCTAACCTTTTGCCTTTCTTAAAAAATGAAAAATTTAAAAAAAATGTTTTCTGCGTTGCTGTTAAGTGGTTTAGTAATATGTAGTATTAGCCGCTGCAACCCGGATGGAAATATCTCCGAACCCGGAATCAACTTTGAAACCCCCACCGAAGTAGCACCAACGCTTTATAATTCTACTCCCGATGAGCAAATAAGCACCTGGTACACCCACCATAACGGGCTGCTCAATCCGGAAACATCTTCTATTACCATCTACTTAACTACTCAACGTACCGATATCGCCAACCAGTACGCAGTCAATTACATAGATGTGGATGATAACATTGCTGCTGGATGGGCTAGCAACTCAAATGGTGCCACCTGCATCGGGCACGTTCGCTAATAATATGAACCAATAAGTAAGGGGCACCATATGGATAGCGCAGCCAGAATTATTTTTTGTTCAATAGCTAGTAGCTTCCGGGTCGTTTAACTTATTAATCCTTAAAAGATAAATTAGAAAATACTTGCTAAAGTAGTTTTTAAGAACCAAGATTAATCCGTTTTTAAAGTTCTGATCCAAATCTTTTTATCTTATTGTGTTTACCGGCCACTTGTTTACTAGCAGATATCCTGCATTTATTTGATGCTTGTTAAAACCCATCTAGCTATTATTACGAATGACACCTGTAAAGCTTTACCGCACAAGCATTAGCTTTTAAACCCAAGCGTGTAATCGTAAAAATTTAAAAAATGGACTTGAAAAATATAGGCTGGATTGGCTTAGGAAAAATGGGTACCCCGATGGCCCGGAAATTAGTTGATGCGGGTTATTCCGTAACCGTATACAACCGGAGCAAAGAAAAAGAAGCCGCTTTGCGTTCCTCGGGAGTAAGCTCTGCCGAATCGCCGGCTCAACTGATGCAGCAAGCCACGGTAATTTTCCTGATGGTATCCGACGATGCTGCTACCCGCGAAATTTTTACCAACGAACAAGGTTTGCTTCAGGCACAAGCTACCGGAAAAATAATTATTAACATGAGCACGGTTTCGCCGGGTGTTAGCCAAGAAATGGCTAATCTGTGCCAGCAACAGCAACATCATTACCTCGATGCTCCCGTGTCTGGCAGCGTAAAGCAGGCCGAAGAAGGCCAATTGGTAATTATGGTGGGCGGTGAAGAAGCTGTTTTTAACCAGGTTAAACCTATTCTGGACCAACTTGGCAAACTAACTTTGCGGGTAGGAAATACCGGGGCGGGCAATACGGCCAAACTGGCCATAAATACCTTACTCGGATTTTACGCCCAAGGCCTGGCCGAAGCCGTAATTTTTGCGCAACAACGCGGCATTCAACCGCAGGATTTATTAACCTTAATTGGCAACAGCGCCTTAGGAAATATTTTTACCAAATTAAAAGGAGAAGCCATCCTGGCGAACAATTTTCAACCGGCTTTTGCCTTAAAGCACATAGCGAAAGACCTGCGCCTGGCCCAGCAGGAAGGCTCCCACACTCCCCTGGCCGAAGTAGTGCAAGCTACCTTTGAGCAAGCCGAACCCAGCTTAGGCGAAGAAGATATTATTGCGATTATCAAACATTTGAGTGCTGAAAATACAAGCAACTAAAATCTATCGGTACACTTTAGAAGCTTTTCTTTAAAGCCACAGCCTATAGATATTATCTTTCAATCCCTTTTGAAGGAAACTGTTACGGTTATTCCTGTCGCGAGCGTCCACACTCGTGATGCTTATCGTCCGGCCTCTGGCCGGTAGGAACCTGTTGCTGATTATCTTTAATTTAAGTTTATCGGTTTGCCGGGACAAGGGCATACTACATTTTAGACACGAGCGGAACGCACACACCGGCGAGGGTATCAAATTTTAAATTTTTAAAATTTTACTTGCCAGAAATGCAACAGATAGTTCTAACCAAGAGCAAAGAATGACGCTAAACTGTCCTATTGTTCATCAAGTTTTTAGCATCAGGCTTTATCGTGTATACCAGAATTACTATTCCAAAATAACCGCATCTCCTTCGCTGTTTTTAGGGAAGGTGCCGTAGGCGGAAGAGTATTTATAGCCAGACAGAAAAAACAAAGATTCTACTAATAAAATAACCCAATAAGCAAGTCGAAACAGCAATTGCTATGCGAACAAAAGCTCACAAGCAACCACTGCTACCATGCTACCATAAAAATTACTTTAAAAATAACTGCTGCACACACACCACCGTAGGTATTTGAGCTTCTACACCCGAATAAGTCAGTTTGCCCGTTTTAAGATCGCGTTTAAAAACAACTACGTTGTTATCGTCGCGGTTGGCTACAAATAAATAATCGCCTTTTTTATCCACGAAAAAATTGCGGGGGTGTTTGCCCCGGGTAGGTTCAAAGCCCACTAAAGTGAGTTTGCCAGTTTTAGCGTCTACGGCGTAAATAACCAGGCTGTCGTGGCCGCGGTTCGAAGCGTACAGAAACTTACCATCCGGCGAAAAATGAATGTCGGCGGCCGAACTGGTGCCGGTAAAATCCTGGGGTAACATACTGATGCTTTCTAAAGCGGTTAAAGCCCCCGTGGCTTTGTTTACTTTATAGGCCGCTACGGTATTGTTGAGCTCGGCTGCCGAATAAGCAAAATTACCGTTCGGGTGAATAACTAAATGCCGCGGACCGGAACCCGGTTTAGTTTGAGCAAAAGGAGTAGGGGCCGGACTTAGTTTACCGGTTTTCGCGTCAACCGCGTAAATCATAATTTTATCGATGCCTAAATCGGAAACGTAAATAAACTTACCATCGGCAGAAGGTACTGCCTGGTGCACGTGAGGCTCTTTTTGCCGGTTCGGGTTAATGCTAAACCCTTCGTGTTGTTTTAGATCGGCCAGTTGCCCCAAACTGCCATCCGGCTTTATTGGATATACGCTTAAATTACCGGCACCATAATTCGAAATATAAACAAACCGGCCTTTAGGATCTACAGCAATGTGTGCCGGACCCCGACCGCCTGTTGTTTGCTCGTTTAATTTTGTTAACAAACCCGTTTGCGGATTAATCTGGTAAGCCATTACGCTGCCTTCCTGGTTAGGCGCAGGGATAGCCCCCTCGTTGTAAACCGCGTAGAGGTATTTGCCATTGGGGTGCAAATCTAAGTAATTGGGGCTTTGGCCGCCCGCTACCGTGGCGATTTCGGTTAACTTTCCCTGTGCCCGGTCGAAATTTAAGATATAAAGGCCTTTACTGCCTTTGTTGGTGAAAGTGCCCGCGTATATAATTTCTTTACTGCCCGGCTTTTGGGAAAAAGCGGTAAGGTAGCAAAACAGTAAAATGTTAAATAAAAAAAGCGTTCTTTTCATAGTTCGGTTAGTGAGTAATTAAAATTTTAAAATTTTTGCGTTTCCGCAATAAAACAGAAAGAGTACAAAGCCAGTCGGTTACCAGCCAATGTCTTTCGTAAATTAAATGCCAAATTACGGCTACTCTATAAAAAAACAAGCTGCCCTGTTTCTTATACAAGACACCAAACCTAAAATAAAGGTGAAACCCTGGTTGTGGGTGAGCAGATAACATAGGCCTCTTGCAAAAGCATCTTTCTTCAAGCAAAACTAATCTAGGTTAATGTTGAGGGCTTGCAATTTTTAAAATTTTCATTGATGCGGTTTATATAAAGTAATCGTATTACGGAATATTAAATTTTTTGTAATAAGAGATGACTTTAGTAAAAATTTTATGAAAGTATTTTTGATTAACCGAATAATTTAAATACTTTGCAGCGTCAAATAAGCTAATCTTATGACTGCCATGTTTTTGGAAGATGCCTTCTTACAAACGCTTAACCACGTAGAGCGGAAGAAGCATTTGCAAAAACTAAAGCTTATCAAATACTTGTACCTGAAAGGTGCCAAGACCAACGCAGCTATTTGCGAGCATTTTTCGATTAGTGCTCCTACTTCCATCGCGTTACTCAACGAATTAATTTCCGACGGCATCGTAGAAAAACAAGGCCGCGGCTTATCCATTGGTGGCCGCAAACCAGACTTATTCGGTCTCCAGGAAAATTCCTTGTTTGTGCTGAGTATCGAAATGGAAAAGCACAAAATCCGGATGGCGGTTTTTAACAACAATAACCAGAATTTAACCGGTATCCGCACTTATTCGCTGCAAATTACTCAAGACTTAAGCGCCATCGAGCAACTGCACACCTTCGCCGAAGAATTGCTGCAATCCTCAGGCATTAAGCGCGATAAACTTATTGGTATTGGCATTAGTATGCCGGGTCTGGTGGCTTCCAAAGAAGGAAATAACTATACCTATTTATTAAATCCGGATAAATCAGAGTCGTTGCAAGAAGTGCTGGAGAAGAAATTTCAAAAACCAGTATTTATTCAAAACGACGTGAAAACCATTAGTCTGGCGGAACACCGTTTTGGGCTGGCCCACGGCAAAAAAGACGTGTTAGTAATCTGGATGAACTGGGGCATTGGCTTCGGGATGATTCTGGATGGGAAACTGCGCAGCGGTACCTCGGGCTTTGCCGGCGAGTTTGGGCACATACCCATGGTGGAAGACGGTTTGTTGTGCCAATGCGGCAAACGGGGTTGTTTAGAAACCATTGCTTCGGGGATGGCCTTGGTGCGCATGGCGAAAGAAGGTATAAAAGCCGGCGCAATCTCTATGTTAAGCGCTTTGCCGAAGCAGGAATTAGAGCAACTGGAGCCCCGCGCCATTATTGATGCCGCTAACCGCGGCGACCAGTTTGCTATTTCTATTTTATCGGAAATTGGTATTAATTTAGGGAAAGGCTTAGCCGTTCTGATTCAGTTGTTTAACCCGGAATTAATTATATTGAGCGGTACCATTGCCGAAGCCAAGCAATTTATTACCACGCCGGTACAACAATCTTTAAACACGTATTGCATGGCGCAGTTACGCGAAAAAACGAGTATTGCCTTATCTGATTTAGGTGAAAATAACATGATTCTGGGGTCGCTGGCCCTGGTAATGGAAAATATTTAAAAAATTAATGAACTGCTTCTTTCTCAAATTTAAAACTTAAGTTACAGACAGAAACAGCTAAAAACATCAGCATTAAAACCAGGTTATACGAATAATTACGTGTAGCTATTAGAACATAAACTTTAAAACTACTTTATACGGTTTAACTATGATCCGCTTAAACTTACTCGAAGAAACCCGTTTTGAAAAGCTACCCGTTACGGTTTACCCCAATCAGGACATTGCCTCCAAGCAAGTAGCCCGCCGCATTTGTGATCTTATCCGCCGGAAGCTGCAAAACGGAGAAACCACCGTGTTGGGCCTGGCTACCGGTGCTACGCCGGTGGGCGTGTACGCCGAATTGGTTCGCCTGCACCGCGAAGAAGGCTTAAGCTTTCAGAATGTAATTACATTTAACCTGGATGAGTATTATCCCATGAAACCCACCGCGCCGCAAAGCTACGTGACTTTCATGAACGAAAACTTATTCGACCACATCGATATTCCGCGGGAAAACATTAACATTCCGGATGGTACCTTGCCTTTGGAAGAAATTCCGGCTTTCTGTTTGGAATACGAGCGCAAAATAGAAGAACTGGGTGGTTTGGATCTGCAAATCCTGGGTATTGGCCGTACTGGTCACATTGGGTTTAACGAACCCGGCTCGGCACCTAACTCCGGTACCCGCCTGGTAACCCTCGACGACCTAACCCGCCGCGATGCTTCCCGCGATTTCGGTGGGAAAGAAAATGTGCCGACTAAAGCCATTACCATGGGTATCGGTACTATTTTTAAAGCCCGCGAAATTATCTTGATGGCCTGGAACCGCAAAAAAGCCCCAATTATTAAAAAAGCGGTAGAAGGCGAAATGTCCAGCGAAGTACCAGCTACTTATTTGCAATTATCAGATAACGTAGAATTTGTGCTGGACGAAGATGCCGCCGCCGAATTAACCCGTTTCGATACGCCGTGGCAGGTAAAAGATTGCGTTTGGGACGAGCAACTCACCAAAAAAGCGGTTATCTGGTTATCACGGTTGTTAAACAAACCGATTTTAAAACTAACCGAAGAAGATTATAATAATCACGGCATGGCCCAACTGGCCGTAGAAAAAGGCCCGGCTTATAACATTAACATTCACGTTTTCAATAAAATACAGCACACCATTACCGGCTGGCCAGGTGGTAAACCAGATTCCGATGATTCGCAGCGGCCAGAGCGGGCCAACCCGGCAAAAAAACGCGTCATTATTTTCTCGCCGCACCCCGACGATGACGTAATTTCGATGGGTGGTACTTTTATCCGGTTAGTGGACCAAAAGCACGACGTGCATGTGGCTTACCAAACATCGGGAAATACCGCCGTGTGGGACGATGACGTTTTGCGCTACATGGAATTTGCCATTGACTTTAATGCCAGCATCGGCGAAGACAACAGCCACTTGAAATCGATTTACGACGACATGCGGCAGTTTTTTGCCCAAAAACAACCCAACCAGGTTGATACCCGCGAAATCCGCGACGTGAAAGGCTTTATCCGCAAAACCGAAGCTATTTCGGGTGCGCGTTACGCTGGCTTAGCCGACGATCACATTCACTTTATGGCCTTGCCGTTCTACGAAACCGGTAAAACCAGCAAAAATCCGGTTACCGACCGCGACATTGAGTTAACTATGGATTTGTTGCAGAAAGTAAAGCCGCACCAGATTTTTGCCGCCGGCGATTTTGCCGATCCGCACGGTACACACATTGTTTGTTTCCGGATTATTCTGGAAGCAATGAGTCGCTTGCAAAAAACCGAAGAATGGACCAAGGACTGCTGGTTGTGGATGTACCGCGGTGCCTGGCATGAATTTGAAACCCACGAAATTGAAATGGCTGTACCGTTGTCACCGCAGGAAGTGGAACGCAAACGCAACGCTATTTTCAAGCACCAATCACAAAAA
Organism: Adhaeribacter swui; assembly: GCF_014217805.1. Lineage (NCBI taxonomy): Bacteria > Pseudomonadati > Bacteroidota > Cytophagia > Cytophagales > Hymenobacteraceae > Adhaeribacter > Adhaeribacter swui. Next base: position 1,029,408 of record NZ_CP055156.1, on the reverse strand, counting down.
GACCGGCCGGTATTCCCCGGCGACGATGCCCGCGAGTTCTGGGTACGCGCTGCGGAGCGTAACCGCGAAACTGCCAAAATTTACGATAAATTAGGCCTCGCGGATTACGAAGCCATGGAAGCTTTTGTGCGCTGGAAATTCTAAAATTTAAAAAACCAGGATCAACGCACAGTTTATAAAGTTGTTTGTGAAGACACAACCAGCGGCAACAGCTAAGGGCGATCGTACCGTCTCATGCCGCCGTTTGTGTCTTCACAAACGGCTTGTGCAAATCATAAAATTTAAAAAAACAGAATCACCTTCCTTTTAACCTTGCGGGGTTAATCAGGAAGGTGATTCTGTTTTAACAAAGTCCAAAATTAAATTATTAACCAAACTGGGCTGCTCGTGGTGAAGCCAGTGCGTAGCGTTATCCAGAAATTCTAAGCGGCCTTGGTTACATTGGTTGATACTGGGCTGGGCCATTTCAGAGCTTAAAAACTTATCTTTCTTGCCCCAGAGCAGCAAAGTAGGAACGGTTATCTTTTCTTTGTTGGTGAGCGGGTCGTATTTATAAGCCCGGTACCAGTTAATCATGGCCCGCAAGGCGCCGGGTTGCTGCCAGGCTTTTTTATACAAGGCAATTGTTTGGCGCGAGAAGGTACGGGGCAAAGCCGTTTTAACCACCGAACTTTCTAAAATTTTAAAATTAAACGCCCGGCACAGCAACTCCGGTAAAACAGGCACCTGAAAAAAGCCGGCGTACCAACTACGGAGACGTTGCTTGCCACTCTTTTTTAATTGTTGCTGCAACACCACCGGGTGCGGCATGTTCAGAATTATTAATTTATGAATAAGTTCGGGATAGTGGAGCGCCAAGGACCAGACTACGGCTCCGCCCCAATCATGACCCGCCAGGTAAACTTGCCCGGGAGTTAGTTGTTGGATTAAAGCGGCTATGTCGGCGGTTAGGTGCGGGAGCGTATAGTCTTTTACTTTGCTGGGTTTGCTGCTGCGGTTGTAGCCCCGCTGGTCGGGCGCGATGGCGTAAAATCCTTGCTCCGCGAAAAACAAAAGCTGCTGGCGCCAGGATAAGCCCATTTCCGGAAACCCGTGTAAAAATAAAATAACAGGATGGTGCGCTTCGCCGGCCGTAGTTACCTGCAATTGCACGTTGTTTACCGCGTATGTTTTTTGCGTTAAGGTCATGAGTAATCATACTGCAAAACCTGGCTTAAGGATGTATTGGAATAAAAGGGGAATGGTTAATATGATTAAAATTTAAAAAAACAGTTTGCAGAAGTAAGTATTGAATTGTTTTAGGCATATCTTGAAAAATAAATTTTATACTTGGCAAAACCGCTCCTGATTTATAGAACTAATTAAACTACACTACATGATACAAACCATCATCTTTGATTTGGGCGGCGTGCTCATCGACTGGAATCCGGAGTATTTGTACCGGAAATTGTTTACTGATGAAACGGAAATGCGGCATTTCCTGGCAAATGTGTGTACCCCGGATTGGAACGAAGAACAGGACGGCGGCCGAACCATACAAGAAGCCACGGATTACTTACTGGCTAAACACCCGAAACACGAGGCAAATATCCGGGCTTACTATGAGCGTTGGCCCGAGATGCTGGGCGGTGCCATTGCCGGTACCGTTGATATTTTTAAAGAATTAAAAGAAACCGGAAAATATAAGTTCTACGCGCTTACCAACTGGTCCGCCGAAACGTTTCCGATAGCGCTGCAACAATTTGATTTCTTGGGTTGGTTTGATGGGGTGGTGGTATCGGGCACTGAAAAAGACCGCAAACCTTTTGCTTCTTTCTACCAAACTTTGCTGAACCGCTACGATGTTAAACCCGAAGAATCTATTTTTATCGACGATAACCTGCGCAACGTACGCGCCGCCGAAGCTTTAGGCATTACCTCCATTGCGTTTACTTCCCCGGAAGCTTTACGGGAAGAGTTACAAGCCCAGGAGCTTTTGTAGATATAGTAGCTCGAAATTAGTCGTTTTTTTAAGATGTTGCCCCAGATTATAAGTAAGTTTATTTACAGAGTAACCTGATAAATTACATAATTTTATTCGGTTCTTCCGGAGGAAACTATTTGGCTACGTAGCTAAATAGTTTCCTCCGGAAGAACCCGTAATACTTAAGTTACTGCGGATGTATGTTTGAGTGGTAATTAAAAGCTTGTAATAGGCTCGTAAATCAGTTGAACTACTCCAGATCGAAAAACTTTGGTATCGACTAATTTTAGGTTTAGCCGGTTTTTTAAATTTTGAAATAAAGGTTTACCGGAACCCAGTACCGTGGGATGTACCGCAATCCGGTAAAGGTCAATCAGGCCCAGATTATTGAATGTAGTGATGAGTTGCGCACCGCCGTACAACCATATATCTTTTCCGGTGCTGTTTTTAATTTCGGCTACTTTTTCCGCTAAGTCGGAGGTAATAAAAGTGGCGTTTGCATCATCCCGGAAATGGCTCGAAAATACGTATTTTTCTTTGGCATGAACCGCTTGCCAGATTGCTTTTTCGGAAGGGCTGGCCGAAGAATCGGGCTGGTAGTTTCCCCACAAATCGTAACTAACCCGGCCGTAGAAAATAGTGTCAATGGAATTTAAAAAATTTTCAAATTCCATATCATCGTCCATGATACACCAATCAATTTCGCCGTTACTCCCTTCAATGTAGCCATCCAGGGTGGTGGCTAAATCCAAAATTACTTTGCGCATAACTACTTTATCATTTTAAATGTCCACAAATTTAGGAACTTGGGATAGATTAGGCTTTGGAAAAAAACGACAAAATTAAATAGCAGAAGGCGTAAGTCCGGTATATTGTTTTATCTCATTAGTTAAATGTGCATGGTCGTAATACCCGCAATCAAAGGCAATATCCAGTAAACTTTTGTGCTGGTAATTATTTTTAATTTTTAAAAAAGCGGTTTGAAAGCGAGTAATTTTGGTAAACTCTTTCGGGCTTAGGCCAATATGTTTCTTAAAACTTCTTTCTAATTGCCTGCAAGTCATAAAATTTCTTCTCGCCAATTGGTCAATACTAATCTGGCCTTTCGCTAATTGAATATCTTTTATGATGGGTATTAGGTTGTGTTTCTCAGAAGTAAGTCTATTGCCGAAGTACTCATTTAGCGAAGAAACAGTATTTTGCATTAGCTTCTGCATAGTTCGTTCTGGTATCAGATCGAAATCTACTGTTTTATCAATAACCTCGGATAGCGGAAATTGATAATAAAACTGTGAAAACGCAGCAGGATTAAAGCAAACACCAATCAAACGGCCACCCGGTGGTATACTGGTTTCTTTAAAGGTAGTCATGGGGCCAACTAAATAGGGTTTTCCTGCATGAAGGATTACTAGCCCATTGTCGGTAGTGCACTTTTCTCCCAAGTTGATAACAAGGCCGCAGCATCCATCCGGAAAGATCCGCTCGCATTCCGGTTTATTGTCCTCACAATCTAAGGTCCAATAACTATCAATGTAGGCCGATAAAGCTGGATGCGGTTTAATTTGCCTGTAAATCATTACTCCTATTAAATGTAAATAGTACCTTACGAACAATGATAAACTCTAAATTAACAGAGGCAATTTGTTTCTTAAGCCTTAATTCTCAGCTCAAAAATGTTGGGCCAGAGTTTACCGGTTACGTAAATAGTGCCGGAAGTTGGGTTAAAAGCGATGCCGTTTAGCTCCAGGGCGTTAGGGTACTTGCTTTTTACCTGGTTGGTTAAGGCGCTTAAATCCAGAATACCGGTGGCCTGGCCGGTAGCTTCGTCTATACGCACAATGCTGTTGGTGGTGTAAATATTAGCGTAAATCACCCCTTTAATGTACTCCAGTTCGTTCAGGTTTACGAGTGGGTCGTAGTTGTATTTTACCTGTAAGGTTTTAACGGTTTTAAACGTATTCGGGTCCAGGTACGTGAGCTGGCTGGTGCCGTCGCTCATAATTAAATGCGTGCCGTCGGTGGTCAGGCCCCAGCCTTCCTGGCTCGGGAAGGTAAATTCCTGTAATTTTTTAAAAGTTTTGGCATCGTACACAAAGCCTACCTTAGTGGTATAAGTTAACTGGTAAATTTTATCGTTTAAAATTACCATGCCTTCGCCAAAGTATTTGTTTCTGTCCAGCTCAATTTTTTCGTCGATTTTACCGGTTTTTAAATCTACAATGCCGATAAGGGAGCGGGTTTGGGGCATTTCGGTGGGGGAGCCGGTACTTTCGAATAACTGGCCCTGGTGCAGCAGCAAGCCTTCGGTAAAAGCGGTGGTATCGTGCGGGAAAGTGTTTACCACTTCGTAATTCATGGTAATCGGGCTTACCACCGGCGGCGGAGCCTGGGTGGTGGTGTTGGACTCCGTAGTCTCTTTTTTGTCGTTGTTACAAGCCGTTGCCAGCCCTAAACTCAGCAGGATAACAAAAGAAGAAAGCAGGTTGCAGTTTAGTTTATTCGAAAAACAGGCAGAGTATCTCACAAAGAAAAAGCTAAAGTAACAGGTAAAAAGCTGGCTCACCCACGGGTGAAAAAGCAAAAATTTTAAAAAATAAAGGTACGTTAGTTTCGGAACGCTAAACTACATTTTTAAATTATAAAATTGTACGGCATTGTTGCCCAGTATAGCCGCTTGCTCATCCGGCGAAAGAGCCGTAACGAAATCCACGACTACCTGCATCACCGCTTCGTACTCCCCGGCCAGACGGCAAACGGGCCAGTCGGAGCCAATCATCAGCCTTTCGGGGCCAAATGCTTCCAGGGCAATATCTAAGTAAGGACTTAAATCCTGCGGTTGCCAGTTGGCCCAATCGGCTTCGGTAACCAAGCCCGATAATTTAGCGCTGACGTTCGGATAGCTGGCCAGTTTTTTTAAATTTTCGGCCCACGGTTGCAGCTCGCCTTTTTTGATGAACGGCTTAGCCAAATGGTCCAACACAAACTTTTGTTCCGGAAACTGCACTACAAATTGGGTAGCTACCGGCAAATGCCGCGGGAATATCAAAATATCGTAGGTTAAGCCCAGCGGCTGTAACAAGGCGATGCCCCGCAAAAAAGCCGGCTGAATCAGGAATAAATTATCGGGCTCGTCCTGCACTACGTGGCGTACGCCTTTAAACAAAGGATTCTGCGCAAAGTAAGCTAATCTTTCCCTGGCATCGTCGGCACGTAAATCTACCCAACCCACTACGCCTTTGATAAAAAAATATTCCACTGCCAGATTTAACAAAAATTCTGTTTCGGCTTCGGTTTGGGCCGCTTGCACGGCTACGCAGCCCGTAAAACCCGCTTTTTTTAAATTTCCCGCTAAATCTTCGGGTAAATAATGGCGCTGTAAAACGGCCATTTCAGGAGTTATCCAATCGTGCGTGGCGGGTGAATATTGCCAGAAATGCTGGTGCGCGTCTATCCTGATCATTTAATTTTCGGGTTTAGATAAAGTGTTTTTAAACTGCCGTTCCGGGTTTAAGCTGTTTTTAAAATTGGTTAGTTTATTCGGTTGACCTGGTTGCTTCCGTAGCTCAAATTGGTCGTATACTTCGCCGGTAACGGTAATGGCTTTATAGAGAACCTGGTCGTGATCAACGGTGATAACCTGATATAGCTGGGTATTTTCGGCTTTTCGCGCCATCCACTCTTCCGGACTTATATCGTACATTTTAGGACCGCTTACCGATACCACGTACACCGTGCCGGTCTGATCGTCTTTGTAATTTACACCGTAAGGCAGATTCGTGCCCCGGGCGTAATTATGTTCGTGGCCCTGCATCACCAAATCTACTTTATATTTATCAAAAATTGGTTTCCAGTGCTTCGCTAAATTTCCAATTTCGTTGCGGCCCGACGTTGAAAATACCGGGTAATGAAAAAAAACAAAGGTCCATTGCTGCGGATTATTTTTTAAAATTTTCTCCAACCAATCGGCTTGCGCGGGTACGTGCATCATGGAGTTAAGCGCAATAATCCGAATGTTCTGGTAGTCTACGTAATAATTGGTGTCTTGCAAATCTTTAATGCCGTTGGCGGGCAACGTAAAATGCGGTTGCCACAACCGGGTAAGCGTAGGAATGCCCACGGTGCGGGTATATTCGTGGTTGCCCGGCGTAGGTAAACTGGGTATGGTGGCGTGAATAAAACTGCCGGCGCTAAACCATTCTTGCCATTCCGCGTCGGCTTCGGCGTGGTTAATTAAATCGCCGGCGTGAATCATGAATTTAGCCTGTGGCGCGGTGGCATAAGCGGCCCGGATGGTACGCGACCACAGCGAAAACAAATCGTTTTGCGCATCGCCCAGGTAAATAAATGAAAAAGGCTCGGGTTGGTTATTGGCAGTTTTAACCTGGTACCACTCGCTCCAGTAGGTGCCATCGCCCACGCGGTAAGCGTATAACGTGTTGGGCTTTAAGTTCTGGAAAGTAACGTGGTGGTACAGAGCGGCGCCGTTTTCGGTTTTAAGGGATTCGGTTTTGGCTTTTACTTCCTGGGCTTGTTGGGTAAAAAATGGCGAGGCATCGGCTATGGCTACTTCGGCTTTAGGGGTTTTTATTGAATTATCGGTGCGCCAGGTAGCCGTAAAAGAAGTGGTAGGATCGGCTACCCAGCTCAAAATAATCCGGTCGGGCCGCGGCGAAGGCGCTGCATTTACCGGCGAAGCCAGAGCCATTTCCTGGCCCTGCGCTGCGGCTAAACGAATTACCAGTACCTGAAATAAAAATAATTTAAAAAATAAGTTTACCAAACCAGCTTTTGGGGGCATAAAGTACGTGTTTTAACCTGCTTCTTTAGCGTAAACCAGGTAAATGGGTTGCCTTTATTTCGGTGATCTGATTTTTTTAAATTTTAAATTATTACTTATTTCCGGGAATAAATTGGGGCTGGCATTTACCTTAAGCTTTGTTAGTAACGCTATTATAAAAAATTATTGTGATAAATGGCAGCCGGTAAAATTTCGGGGTTGGTGTATTTAATAATTTTTGAATACAGCTCGTTCGGGTTAAAAGGTTTACTTACGTGTTCGTTCATGCCGTAATGCAGCGCCTTTTCCCGTACATCCACCATGGCAGATGCCGTTAAAGCAATAATGGGTATAGTGGCGTAGCTGCCCCCCAGCTCCCGGATTTGTTTGGTGGCTTCAAACCCATCCATTACGGGCATTTGTAAATCCATTAAAATTATATCGTAGGTTTGCTGCCGGGCCATGTTTACGGCTACTTCCCCGTTTAAAGCGCAATCTGGCGTAATGCCCCAATTTTTTAAAAACTGCATAGCAATAAACTGGTTTACCTCATTATCTTCTACCAGCAACAAACGCACATTCTCTAAATTCTGGCTGGGGTTATCAAAGTAAGGTTGATCAGGAGCTACTACTTGCTGCGGGCTTTTATTAAACGGAATGGTTACTGTAAATACGCTGCCTTTGCCCAAGGTGCTGGTTACCGATATAGTGCCGTTTTGCAGCTCTATCAGGCGTTTAGTAATAGTTAAACCTAAGCCGGTGCCACCAAATTTGCGGGTAGTGTCGGATTGGGCTTGGGTAAAGCTTTCGAAAATAACAGAAAGTTTATCTTCCGGAATGCCAATGCCGGTATCGGTTACTATAAACGATAGAGTAGCCTGCTCTTTGGTTTCTTCTTCCAGAACAATATCCATGGTAATGCTACCCTGAGCAGTAAATTTAATGGCGTTAGATAGCAAATTAGTAATAATCTGATTTAATCGCACGGGGTCGCCCACCAAAACAGAGGGCAAAGCCGCATCGAGACGGGCTTTAATTTTTAAATTTTTTTCATCGGCCTGGTACTGGAACGATTGCTTTACGCTGGAGATTAAATCAGGCAGGTTAAAAGGTGTTTCTTCAAAGGTAATTTTACCGGCTTCTATTTTACTAAAATCCAGAATATCGTTTATTAAGATAAGCAGGTTTTCGCCGGAAAAACGCAGCACTTTTAAGTTTTCGATTTGTTCCGGTTTGGGGTTGCTTTGCAAAAGCAAATGCGACATGCCAATAACCGCATTTAACGGCGTCCGGATTTCGTGGCTCATCATGGATAAAAACATTTCCTTGGCCCGCACTAATTCTTCGGCTTGTTCTTTGGCCAGAATTAATTCCTGCTCAATTTTCTTGTGGTTAGTGATATCCTGGATGGTGCCCACCAAACGACAAGGCTGGCCGGTTTCATCTAATTCGGTGCGTCCCACATCCTGAATGTAGCGCACTTGCCCATTGGGCAGCATTATTCGCGATTCTGCGGTGTAAGGTTGTTGATAAACAATGGTTTCCTGCAGCTTTCCAATTAAGGCTTGGGCATCTTCGGGGTGCAAAAGCTGCAGTACTTCTTTAAAATTAGGCGGTTCTTCGTGAGGCTCCAATCCAAAAATATGGAAAGTTTCGTCGGACCAAACGGCTTTTTCTAACTTTAAATCGCAGTACCAGGAACCCAGATGTGCAATTTGCTGCGATTCCGTTAGCATTTTCTGGCTTTCCCGCAGGCTTCGTTCTATCTCTTTGGCTTCAGTAATATCGGTGGCAATACACAATATCTGCGGTTTTTTATCAGCTTGAATAAACGGTATTTTTAAAAGATTAAAACACAGTTGTTGGTCTTTTAAAGGGTGATACACGTTTAATTCTTTTATCTCGACGGATTGGCAGGTTTCCAGAACCTGATGATCCTGATTCTGGCTTACCGCGGAGGCTTCCAGGGAGGACTCGAATGCCGCTGAATTTTGCCCGATTAACTGATCGGCCGGTAAACCAAAAAAATCAGCAAAGGCTTTGTTTACCAAGGTAAATTGACCTTCTTCATTTTTTAAATACAGCAAACTCGGGTTGGTATCTATTACTTGTTGCACCAACTCTTTCTGGTACTGCAATTCGGTTTCTATATTTTTGCGATCGGTAATATCAAAACCATAGCCAATGAGGTATTGCAGGTTGTTGGCTTCATCAAAAATAGGATTAAGCCGGCGCATATAATGAAATAGCTGGCCATCGGGAGCTGCAATAGTCTCTTCCCATTGCATAATTTGCTTTTTAACGATAGCTTCTTGTATTTTTTGTGTATGCTGTTCGGCTATGCTTAGTTTACAGTTGCGATAAGCTGCGTATTCAAAATCATTTTTGCCAATAATCCACTGCTGTATCTCCGGATTTTTTATGGCTTGCGGGTTCGCAAATAAGTAGCGTAGTTCGGCATCAAACACGGCCACATCCGACGGTATATTATTTAAAATGCTTTCGTAAAAAGTGCGCTGATTTTGAAGTTCTTCTTCGTTTAGTTTACGTTCCGAAATATCATTTACCACTACCACCAGGCCATCCCCCATTTTATTGGCAATTAGTTGGTACCAGTTCTTCCGGCCATCTTTTCCGTAAAAATAAAGTTCTTCTTGTATGGGCGTATTCTGGTCGATTACTTGTTTAGCTAAAGGAAGGAGGATTTTTAAATTTTCGGAATTTGATACCTTTGAAAAAGCCTGCCCAATGACATCGGAGGCTTTTTGCTCGATAATTTTTTCTACGGCCTGGTTGAGCATTAACCATTTAAAATCAACTATTTGATGGGCTTCATCCCGGATGCATTGAAAAGCGCAAATCCCCGAAGGGGAGTTGTCCAGTACGTTTATGAGCAGGTTTTCTACATTCAGGTTTTCACTACCCGATTTCCGTAATTGGGTAATATCGCGGGCGGTAGCAAATATTTTTCCATGAATGGTTTGGTTACGGCAACTAATCCACCGGATGGTACCATCTTTTGCAAAGTACCTCGATTCTGATTCTATGGCCTCTCCAGCAGGCAATTTCTCGAGTAAGTTAATCCAGTTATTTAAATCTTCGGGATGAATAAAGTCTAAAACCGATTGGCCAATAAGTTCGTGCGGTTCAAAGCCCATTATGGTCTTAACCGCCGCATTTACTTCTATAAACAAGCTTGTTTTTAAATCAATGATGCACATCATCTCCACGCTATTGTTAAACAGCATCTTATGAAGGTTCAACCGTTGATTTTCTTGTTCTAATTTTCTGCGATGAAAACGGAGTTCTAAGCTAGTTATCACGCCTTGTGCCAGGGTTTGTAAGGACTGACGTTGCGCATTGGTTAAGGATCTGGATTTTTTATCAAGCACGCACAAAGTACCTATCCGGTAACCATCTGAGGTAATTAAAGGAGCGCCGGCATAAAAGCGAATTGGCGGGTCCTGGGTTACAGCAAGGTATTTACAAAACAACTCGTGTTCCGACGAATCTTCTACTTCCAGAATATTGTCATCCAGAATAGTATATTGGCACAATGAATTACTACGCGCTATTTCGGTAAATTTCAGACCGATTATCGATTTAAACCATTGCCGATCCTGGTCAATAAAAGATATATGCGCAATAGGCGTATTGCAAATTTGGGAAGCCAATTGCGTGATAGCATCAAAATCAGCTTCTGCCTCGGTATCCAGTATTTCGTATTGGTACAGCGTATTTAATCTTTTCGCTTCTTCGGACGGGGCAAGTAAAGTAAAATTTTTAGCTGGCATGCAAAGCAATTAAATAAATGGCAGAACTTTGAAACAAGAACTTGTTATCGGGAAAATTATAATTGTTAACACATTTTATGTGCCAAATAAATTCAAAAGAAGCTTTTTTTAATAAAAGTTTTGAGGCAGCATTACATAAGTGATAGATCAGGATAGCAGAAATACTTTGAAATTTAACAGTTTTTGGTAGGTAGGAGATTTGTTCAATATAGAAAATAAGAAGTAAGATGAAGAAAGAAAGGGAATATTAATAGAAAATATAAATTAAAAAAATCCTAATTATGAAATTATAGAATAATGCCAGAAAAGTATAACTAATTTTAAGAAAAAGTTACATGTAAAAATAACAGGCAGCTTAAGTTTTAGCTTGTACTGCCTGTTATTAGATTAAGCATTTAACGCTCGGGCTACTTGTTTCGAGACACCCAAACCATCAATTCCCAATTCTACTACGTCGCCGGGTTTTAAGTATTGCGGCGGTTTAAAACCCAATCCAACGCCGGCCGGAGTACCCGTAGAAATAATATCGCCGGGAAGCAGCGACATAAACTGGCTTAAATAACTAACCACGTAAGGTACGTTAAAAATAAGATTGCTGGTATTGCCATCCTGCTTGGTTTCGCCGTTTAGGGTAAGCCATAACCGCAAGTTGTGCACATCGGCAATTTCGTCTTTGGTAGCTAAAAATGGTCCAAGAGGAGCAAACGTGTCGCAACTTTTACCTTTTACCCACTGGCCACCGCGCTCTAACTGGAACGCCCGCTCGCTGTAGTCGTTGTGCAAGGCGTAACCGGCAACGTAATCCAGGGCATCGGCTTCGTCTACGTAAGTAGCTTTTTTACCAATTACCACGGCTAGTTCTACTTCCCAATCGGTTTTTTCGCTGTTTTTCGGAATAATTAAATCATCGTTCGGGCCAACCAAAGAAGAGGTAGCTTTAAAGAAAACAATAGGTTCGGCTGGCGTAGCGGCACCCGTTTCTTTGGCGTGGTCGGAGTAATTTAAACCAATGCAAATAATTTTGCTGGGGCGCGTAATGGGCGGCCCTAAACGTACTTCACTGCCAACTTCGGGAGCCGTAGCCGCATTGGCGTCGGCCCAGGCCTGCAGGCGCGTTAAACCATCGGTAGCAAAAAACTGTTCGGTGTAATCTTCGCCGAAGGCGCTGGCATCTATGCGGCGCTCATCAGGCAATTGCAAGCCGGGCTTTTCCTGGCCGGGCTCTCCAAATCGAATTAATTTCATTTAATATATCAAGTAGGTTATAAGTTTAAAATACCCCTCCCCCTGCGGGACCTCCCCTAAAAACAGGGGAGGAGAGGCGGCTTGTCGTAACTAATAGCATTATTTCTGCTAATAATTGCCGATGTTTTGTTAGGTTCAATTCAGTAGCAATGTCAATCTAGTTTTTTATTAAAATTTTAAAAAATTGATTGATGATTAGAATTAATTGAGTCATCTTTCTACGCAGCATTACCCGCATCTCCTCCCTGTTTTTAGCTTGGCCTTTAGGCCGGAGGAGTTAACTATTCAGCGTTATAAAACCGCCGTCAATCGGGTAGTCGGTGCCGGTGATAAAGCTGGCTTCTTCGGAGCTGAGGTACAGCGCCAGGTGAGCAATTTCGTTGGGAGTGCCCATTCGGCCAATGGGTTGCGTTTTCGATAGTTTCTCGAACATTTCCTGTTCACGGCCCGGATAATTTTTGGCAATAAAGCCGTCAACGAACGGCGTATGTACCCGGCCCGGCGAAATGCAATTGCACCGGATGTTGGATGTTAAATAATCGCGGGCTACCGAATACGTCATGGCGATAACGGCACCTTTACTCATAGAATAAGCAAACCGGTCGGGGATGCCTAACGAACCCGCTACCGAAGCCATGTTGGTAATAACGCCTTTGTTGGCCTTTTTCATGATTTGAACGGCGGCCAGCATGCAGTTATACATGCCTTTAATATTAACCGAGTAAATGCGATCAATATCTGCTTCGGCGGTATTTTCTAAATTACCCACGTGGGCAATACCGGCGTTGTTTATTAAAATATCAATGGTTCCGGCTTTTTGTTCTATACCGGCAAAAACTTCCAGTACCTCGGCTTGTTTGGCCACGTTGCAGGGGCGTAAAGTAGCTTTGCCCCCCGCTTCGGTAATTTCCCGGATTGTTTCCTCGCCGGCTTCGGCGTTTAACTCCAGAATATACACGTGGGCTCCTTGCTGGGCAAACAAATGCGAAATACTTTTACCAATGCCACTACCACCGCCCGTAACTACGGCTGTTTTACCGGTTAAATCAAATAAGGCCATACTGGAAATATTTAAGAATTTTAATTAAGCGTTAAAGTTTGTTCCGAAAATGGTTTTTATCAGAATTTAAACCAACAAGTAAAAGAAGATAAATCTGGAAAAGCAATTTTTTAAAAAATTACTTCGGCAAATAAATTTTTCCGGAGAAGCTGAATTTTTAAAAAATAAACAGGAGCAGTGTTTTGACCGGGTAGGTAAAAAGAAAGGCTCCCGCAACAGGAGCCTTTCTTAATTTTAAATGATGCTTACCGGTAACCGGCTTATGTTATTATAACTCGCGAATCCAGATATTGCGGAAGCTGATAGGTTCGCTAGGGTCGCCGTGGTCTTGTAATTTAATCGGGCCTTTGCCGTGTGGCTGGTTATAGTCTGGTATACCAATGTACTGGGTTGGGCCTTTAATCTGGGTGTTGTTCTGAATTAAAACGCCGTTATGGAATACCGTTACCCGGGCCGGGCTGAAAAGCGTACCATCTTCTTTAAAGCGCGGGGCGGTAAACACCACATCGTATACGTTCCATTCGCCGGGTTTGCGCATAGAGTTTACCAACGGGCGAAATTGTTTGTAAATACTGCCGGCCTGGCCATTGGCGTAAGTACGGTTGTTGTAGCTATCGAGCACCTGCAGTTCGTAACCCGCATCGCCGCCACCAATAGACGATAAGAATACGCCACTGTTGCCCCGGCCCTGGCTTTTGCCGGTAATGTTAGCTGGAATTTGCCACTCGATGTGCAATTGGTAATCCAGGAAAGATTGCTTGGTTTGAATGTTGCCGGTACCTTTTTTAACGGTAAATACGCCTTTGTTTACGGTCCAGCCGGCTGGTGCCGAAGGATCTTTAACCGATACCCACTGCGATAAATCTTTTCCATCAAATAAAATAATGGCATCCGATGGGGCTGCGATGCCGGTACCAGCGCCCGGAGTAACTACTTTTACCTCAGGTTCCCAGAACTCGGTCATTTCGGGTACCATTTTGGGCGGAGTGGGTACGGTTTGTTGCGCCTGGGCTTGGGTTAAGCCAAATACGCCCAGCATCATACCAACCAGAATAAATTTCTTAGAAAAAGAATGGTGTACGTTCATAGAAAATAAAAAATTTAAAAAATAGAATCGGGTTGAAAATTAAACAAAAGTTTGCAATAAGTTACACTCTCCAAAATCTTTCTGCAAGAGTTTAAGCTTAGTTTTAAAAGAGCTGTAACTAATTTGTATAGATATGAATAGGGGAAAGTTCTGAAACAGGCTCGATTAGTTTTTACAATTTTATTGCCTGCACAATGCCGTACACCGCAATAGCCAGAATGGTAATACAACTCAGCCAAAAAGCAAGATCGTACCACCGGGTAGGTTTTAAAGCGGCCGGTAAACGGCGATAGCGGAAATAAATGGCCGCGTACACGACTAAGAGTAATAAGATCGAGGTCATAAAGCCGCCCAGTAAAATCATGCTCATGGGCAGCTTAATAAACAAAAACAGCAAACACCAGCTAACCGGAAAAGCCCAGGCCAGCACCGCAATTGTTTTTTTGCGGGTAGCATAATCGGTAAACGATACCCAACCCAACTGCCCGAAAGCATCTGAAAAAATACGCGTGAAACTGGCGGTAGCCGTGAACATGGTGGAGTACAACACCATAAAAGCGCTGATCATAAAGATAACTTCGGCCCACGGACCTAAGGTTTGCGTGTACATGCCCGATAATACTTTTACCATATTATAGCCTTCGGGCACCTGGCCCTGGTTGTGCAGTACGGCCGCTCCTAAAATATAAAAAGCGGCGGTTACTACGGTGTAAACCACCATGGCCAGCAAGGCATCGTAATACATAATTTTTATCCAGCCTTTGGCTCTTTGCTGCCACTCCGGGGTGTTTTGCCGCATTCCCGTAAATCCGGCGTACCCTTTCTCGATACACCAGTAGTTGTAATACATAATTTCGTCGCCACCCACGCCGGTTATGCCAAAAGCTGCAATGGCAATAGCCACGGTACTGGGCGGCAGCTTTAGTTGTAAACCTTCCTGAATATCGGCCCACGAAATAGCAAATGGCGTGTATTGCAGAAAAAACACCGAAGCCAAGGTAAAAACCGTGAAGAACACCATCATGATCAGCGAAAACTGCTCGACTACTTTGTAGTAACCTTTGTACACCAGCAAAGCGGTAATGAAGGTTATGACTACGGCCCAGACGGGAATGCTAATAACCGGGGCCATCATGTTCAGCGTAATGGCTACGCCACCCACAATGCCGCCCACCTGCAAAAGCTTAAACAGTTGAATAAACAACCACAGCCAGATGCTCCAGTTCGCCTTACCCATTTTAAAACCGGGTAGTTGGTTAAGCGAGGCCATGGACGTTTCGCCGGAATGAATCACGTGTTTGCCCCACTCCAGCTGTAAGGCTACTTTTACCAGACAACTTAAAATAATTACCCAAAAGGTAACAAAACCCGCTTGCGCGCCCAAGGCCGTGGTAGCAATCAACTCGCCGGAACCCACTATTGCCGCCGAAAGCACAAAACCCGGACCCAGGTGACGGGCAATTCCCCGAAGGGTAGTTGGCGGTTCCTGGATTTTGTTGTTCGTTATTACGTACGGGTCTTGCAACATTGCTTGGTTCTCCCGGACAGAAGGCTCTTGTAGCGTTTGCATAGGTGGTGGCTTTAGCTAAAACTCTTGAAGTTAATATTTTATCCGGGATAATTTTAAAAGCTATTTTTTAAATTTTTTAAAATTTGAAGGAACAAAAGCCCTTTAAAAACGCTAAAATTTAAAAAACTTTAGTACCTGATGGAAAACAAAACGGCTCTGTTGCGTAACAGAGCCGTTAAATATAATACCAGGTTTTAGTAAGCTTATGAGGCGATGAACTGGATCAAATCCTGGTTTAAGCGTTCTTTATGCGTGTAAAAAAGTCCGTGCGGCGCACCTTCGTACACTAGGTACTGGGCGGCCGGAATCATGCTGGCAGTGCGCTTGCCACTCGCCTCAATTGGCACGGTCTGGTCGTCGTCGCCGTGAATAATCAAGGTTGGTACCGAAATAGCTTGTACATCTTGCCGGAAGTCCGTTTGCGCAAAGGCAATGGCACATTGCTCCGTGGCCCGCGGCGACGCCACCGAAGCCAGCATGCGGTAATAATCCAGTAAAGGCGCGCTCACCGGGTGGTTTAATAAATTTACACCAAAGAACTTTTTGCCAAAATCATCCAGAAAAGCAATGCGGTCTTCTTTGATTTGGGTAAGCATTTCAGCGAATACGCTAGGGGCTACACCATCCGGGTTATCCTGGGTTTTACCTAAGTAAGGCGTAACGGCCGAAACCAGTACAATTTTAGAAACCCGGCTGCTGCCGTAACGGCTTAAATACCGCACTACTTCGCCCCCACCCATGGAAAAGCCTACCAGCACGGCGTCGGATAAATCTAACTCCTCGATGAGCGCGTGTAAATCGCTGGTTAAAGAATCGTAATCGTAGCCGCTCCAGGGTTTTTCGGAATGCCCAAAGCCCCGGCGGTCGTATTTAATTACCCGGTGCCCCGATTCTACCAGAGGACCTACCTGGTATTCCCACATTTCTTTGCTTAAAGGCCAGCCATGGATCAAAATTACGGGTCGACCGCTACCATAATCGGCATAGGCTATTTTTATTTCTTCGCCGGTACTGGCGTTTTTATTTGTGATAAATTTCATAGTTTGTTGGGTTTAGATTGTAAAGGTTGGATGTACGGAAAAACCTAGCTGATCAGATCTTTCTCTGCAAAATTTGTATCATGTTTTTTAATGTCACTTTGGATTTGATCTACCTGGAGCTTTTCAAATCTCCAGGCTTTTGTTACCCCTCCGCCCTAAAGGGCACCTCCCCTAAAAACAGGGGAGGAGATGCGGTTATTACTGATCTGCATCAGGATGGAAGTAACTGCATGCTTAAGGTATTTACCTAATGGATCTGTTTTGCTTCGTAGTTAAATAGGTTCCTTCTGAATGACAAAATTTTAAAAATTTAAAAAATCTAAAATTTTACTTGCCTGCAACAATCAGCCTGAGCCAGGTGCAAGTGTTGACGCTAAACTGTTTGAGCGGTCAGCGAGTTTTTAGCGTCATGATTTTCGTTGGTTCTTTTTGTATCAAGACAAAAAGAACAAGACCTAAACTATGAAACAACTTCAATCAGCAATCAAAGCAGCCACAACCGCTATGCGAACAAGAGTTTAAAAATTTTGATAACGAGAAATAAAATGAAAGATTTTAAAGATTGATTTTAGCTGGTTTTCAATGATCGTTTTAATCCGAAAGATTTATTCCCTATTATTATCTTTCGAAAAAATCAAATACCCGAATAACCTTACCCATTCATGAAAAATCTTTACCTGCAACTGGCTTTTTGCCTAATGGCTTTAACTACATTAGGTCAAACTACTGCTAGCCAAAAAACACCCGCCATTATACCGCAACCCGTTTCCATGACTGTGGATAACGGCCAGTTTGTACTGCCCCAAAATGTAGTTATTAGCGCCGGTGCGCACCCGGAGCTAAAGCAAACCATTGCTTTTTTAAAAGAATTCTTAGCCGTGCCTACCGACCGTAGTGTAACCGTTAGTGCACCGGCCACTACCGCTACCATCCGGTTAATTTTAAATGAAACCACCGATAAAGCCCTTGGCAAAGAAGGCTACCGGTTAACCGTAACCCCGAAAGATATCGTAATCCGGGCGAACCAACCGGCTGGTTTATTTTACGGCGCGCAATCGTTGGTGCAGTTATTCCCGGCCGAAATCGAAAGTGCTACTCCGGTTAAAAATGTAGACTGGCAAATACCCTGTGTAACCGTAATGGATTACCCCCGGTTTGGCTGGCGGGGCTTGATGTTTGATGTGTCGCGACATTTCTTCACCAAAGACGAAGTAAAGCAGTTTATTGATGATATGGTGCGCTACAAGTACAATTTGCTGCACCTGCATTTAACCGACGACGAAGGTTGGCGCATTGAAATTAAAAGTCTGCCCAAACTTACCCAGGTAGGCGCCTGGAACGTGAAAAAAGAAGGGTATTTCGGCACGTTTTCGCCGCCGGCGCCCGATGAGCCCCGCACCTACGGTGGTTTTTATACCCAGGACGACATTAAAGAACTGGTGCAGTACGCCCGGGATCGTTTCGTAAGTATTTTGCCCGAAATAGATGTACCCGGCCATAGTTTGGCGGCGGTAGTGGCTTACCCCGAGCTATCGTGCACGCCTGGCGTAGAAAATTACCGGGTGCGGTCCGGCGAACAAATCATGGATTGGTCGCGCGGCGCGCCGCCCATTGCTTTAATAGATAATACGTTGTGCCCGGCCAACGAAAAGGTGTACGAGTTTATGGATAAGGTGCTTACCGAGGTAGCCCAGCTTTTCCCGTTTGAGTACATCCATTTGGGCGGCGACGAAACCCCACAGAATTTCTGGGAAAAAAGTGACGCTATTAAAAGCCTCATGAAAAAAGAAAAATTAAAAAATATGCACGAAGTGCAGGGGTATTTTGAAAGACGAATGGAGAAAATAGTGTTGGCCAAAGGTAAAAAGTTTATGGGCTGGGACGAGATTCTGGAAGGCGGTTTGGCGCCTAGTGCAGCCGTAATGAGCTGGCGTGGCATGAAAGGCGGCATTGAGGCTGCGCGCCAAAAACACGAAGTGGTGATGAGCCCCACTGATTTTGCTTACATTGACTACATGCAAGGCGACCCGGCCATTGAGCCCAAGATTTACGCTTCGCTGCGGTTAAACAAAGCTTACCAATTTGAACCCCTGCCCGACGGCGTAAATCCCAAATACATTAAAGGCGGACAGGCTAACCTCTGGACGGAGCAAATTTACAACATGCGCCACGCGCAGTACATGACCTGGCCCCGCGGTTTTGCTATAGCCGAATCGTTGTGGTCGCCGAAAGAAAATAAAAGCTGGCCCGATTTCTTTAACCGCGTTGAGAATCACTTTACCCGCTACCAGTTTGCCGAGAAAAATTACGCTCCCAGCGTGTATGAGCCCATTATAAACGTAACCCGCACCCCCGGCGATTATTTAAGCCTGGAGCTAAGCACCGAAGTAGAAGGACTGGATATTTATTACACGTTCGACAACTCTTTCCCGGACCGGTTTTACCCAAAATACCTGGAACCGCTGGTGCCCCCTAAAGATGCCGCTATGTTAAGATTGATTACTTACCGGGGCAACAAACCAGTAGGTCGCTTAATTACCATACCCATTGCAGACTTAGAACAACGCGCTCCCAAGAAGAAGTAATTTTATTGTTTTTGAGGTTTTAAACACGCTCTACTTGTATTGTATTATTATGCAACAATGTAATTAGAGCGTGTTCTGTTTTTAAAAAATCTAGGCCTTATTGCTGAATTTTTAATTGAAATAATTTTAAATTTAAACTCTTTTCTCCTTTGTTTTTAACCGGTAACTTAAACCTAACTGGGCCGCTTGGTTGTGGCTTTGTTTAGGTGAATAAGTGTTTCCTTGAGCGTCAGTAGCTTCGTACTGCAGCATGGTGCTAAAACCATAAGTGTACCGGATATCTGCGTTCAACTTCTCGTTTATTTTGTACCGGAAACCAGCAGTAATTCCCATATCTGGAGCATTATATCTTAAAATATGTCGCATATTGTGCGCTTTACCCCCATCTTCCTTAATACGAGGAGCTATTAATAAGCTAAGTTCCGGACCTAGGAAAATGGCTGTTTTGCTATTAAGGTTATAGCCAAGTAACCATGGAAGTGTGAAATAGTTATAAATGAGCGTTCCTTTACTTCGGATTGTTTCATTGGTAAAAGGCAAGGTTAAAGTGTCGGAATATCTACTTCCTTTTTGGGTATAGAATAATTCTATCCGTAAAAAGACTTTAGGCGAAAAGTTAGATTCTTTATATAAACCGAGGTGATACCCTAACCGATTTTTAACTTTTAAAGTGTGAGCCTCATTTACATTCATCTTGGTTACATTCAGGCCAGCTTTCACGCCAAAAGATTTCTGGCTGTAGCAAAATGGGGCAATCAGGAAAAACAAGTACACTATTAAAACTACTTTTCTCATAAACTTAATTAGCGTTAAGATTTAGTTATAAATGTTAAAAGCCGAAAGGCAAGGGTAAATCTTACTAAGCAAAAGTCACCGCCAAGAGCCGTGGCTTATAGCAACCGATGATGTAAAAGTAGTGGGAGAGTAAAAGAACCACTTTGGCAGGTAGTAACAGCCAATTTCATTGCATAATGGTTCTTGTTGTTGCTATAACGCCAGAACTAGGTTTTATTTTATTGGCCGAAAACGATTTTTTAAAATTTTATTTTCTACCAACTTTTTGTGGCATTAACAATTAGGAACGGAAAAGGCAAGTAAACTTTTACGAGGCTACAATCTGCAAGTATTCCGTTGGAATGTGGTCGGTGAGCCAAACCTGGTTTTCGGATAAGTAAAACAAATACCCATTTTTAGTCATGATTTCGGCATCGATACGTAAAATTACGGGTTTGCCGTGTCGTTGCCCTACGTTCCGGGCGGTAACTACATCCGTAGACAGATGGACGTGGTGGCGGTTTTGTTTCTGCAAACCCGTGGCCAGGATAGATTTTAAGTGGCGCTCGCTGGTGCCGTGGTAGAGAATAGCGGGTGGAGTTTGAGGGGTATAATCTAAATTTACGTTAACCGAATGCCCTTGACTGGCCCGGATCTTGGTTTTATCGGCGTTAAAGGCGAACCGTTTTTTACTATTGGTTTCCACTACTAACTTCAAAACTTCCCGCGAAAGTGGCACGCCATTTTTATTGACTTGTTGGATTAGGGTTGTTACGTCGGTCCAGCCGTTTTCATCCAGTGAAATGCCGATTTTTTCGGGTCGATGCCGCAACACCAAACTCAGAAATTTACTAATCCGTACAATTTCTTTTTCGGGTAACATGGCTGTGTTGGGGGCAAAATAATGAAAAGGGAAATGCGGAGTTGCCCTGAAATCCTGAAATTTTAAAAATTTAAAAATATAGCAAGCCTGTAAGCCGGGTTCTGTCGCTAACCAAAAGGTTAACGTCTTATCATTTATCTAGGCCCAACCTCGCGGCGGGGCTCCATCAACCTACCCACTGGCATCGGACGAGCCGCCCTTAACTACCACCGAAGTGGCAGTGCTGCCAGCCTATTTGGTCTTTCAACGCCTAAGGTTTACCCAGCTACAACGGTCACCCGCGTACTGGTGCGCTCTTACCGCACCTTTTCACCCTTACCATTTTAAAAAATTAAAAATGGCGGTTATTTTCTGTGGCACTGGCTGTATCCCGGCTGGCGCCGGAACCCTTCCCGTTAGGAAGTAGGCTGCTCTACGTTGCCCGGACTTTCCTCTCCGCCCGAAGGCGCAGCGATAAGACGGCTTGCCATATTTTTACAAATTTAACTCAAATTTATGAGGTTTGGTTCTGCTCCGGAAAAAGCAGCGGATTTCTGGTCTTCGTTTCTGCAAAAAACTGGTAAAGTCTTTCGGTAAATACAATGTGGCTTAGCATTTTAAATAGCTGCACAAAGGCTACCTTGGATAGTTTTTGGCCCACCCAAGATAGCTAGTTATTTTACAAAAGATGTAAGGCACGATTCCCCAGTTGGCCAGGTGAGGTTTTGGTAACGCGCATTGGCTAAGTGCTGGTGCTGCGTGGTAAACATCGAATACATATACTGACTTTGCTGCCATTTGGCGTACAATTCCTTTTTCTCCCGCGGGGTTTTCGGCTCTTTGCTTTTTAACAGACTGTGCAAATTCTTCCAGGCTGCCCATCGAATACAGTCTAAATTCCTGGTTCGTGGCTTTTTGCGCTATACCCTGGATCATAGCGGGGCTTACCTGAAAACTGGCAATCTGTAAATCGCGGACCCAAATACTCCCAAGTTTAAGATTAATTGATTTGAGCTTTTGTAATTGAAGAAGACGATTCAGTTAATAGTTTATATCGTAAGCAGGATATGCAATATAAAATTTGGTAAAAAGTTAATAAAAGTGCCTGGTTGAGCCTTTAATCACAAACCTTAACTTGGGTTGGGCATTTAGTCATTAATGTCCTTGGAACATTGCCACCATTGTCGTTAAAGCAATTTCGGAGTGCATTCGCTCCCCGTTTTCCAGTGATTCCTGGGCGGCCTTGGCGGCTCTTTTGCGCATATTTTCTTCATAAAAAGCAAGAGCTTCTTGCAAAGAAGAGTAGCGACTAGCGGTTAAACAGGCACTTAATTCCAAGGCATCCAGCATGGCCATGTTGGCCCCTTCTCCGGCAAAAGGCGGCATTACATGGGCAGCGTCGCCCAGTAGTGTTGCGTTGGGCAAGGTTTCCCAGGTTTGATCGAAAGGCATACAATAAATAGGCCGTGGAATAAAAGGGGGGGCGGCATTCTCAAAGAGTTCGTACCAAACTGGGCTCCATTCGCTATACTCTTTTTTAAACCACGTTAGCAATTGCGTTTTATCAGAAAAATCTAAGTTACTATTGGCGGCCCATTTTTCATCGGCTCTAAAACTGGCATAAAACCCCAAATCGCCGTTGCCTTTTTGGCCGAGTAGTAAATTTTTAGTATTTCCGAAAGCCATTATTTTGCCGCCTTGTAAAAGCGCGGCAATATGAGGTGTTGTTTTTTCGGCGTTATAAACATTGCCTTCCAGCATGGTAATGCCGGAGTAAAAAGGTTTAATGTTGGTAATGTAAGGTCGGATTTTAGAATTGGCGCCATCTGCCGCAATTACCAGATCAGCATAAGCCGGTAGGCCGTTTTTAAAATGTAATAACCAACCCTCATTTTGTTGTTCCATCGAAATAAAATGACTATCCCATACCACGGTGTCTGGTTGTAAAGAGGCCAGCAACATATTTCTTAGGGGGCCACGGTCTATTTCGGGGCGGAAATTTGCACTGCCAAAATCTTCCTGGGGCTTCTCATTGTGGTCGCTGAAAAATAATTCGGCGCGTTCATTCAGGATAACCATTTTATCTGCCCCAGGCCGGAAATTCTGTTTAAACTCGTTTAACAAATCTGCCTGGCGTAAAGCCGCTAACCCGGATTCTTCGTGCATATCCAGGGGGGAGCCTTGCACCCGGGCATGTTTATTTAAATCTCTTTCGTACACTTTTACCTGAGCGCCGTGCATTTGCAACAATCTGGCTAAGGTAAGTCCGCCGGGGCCGCCGCCCACTATGGCAATGGATTTATGTTCTATCAGCATTTTTTTAAAATTAGTTTTACAGAAGCAAAACTATTTCTGCTTTAAGACTGATAATAGTACAAATCGGTCGTTTTTATTTTTAGATAACTCTTTGGGTGCTACCCCCGAAAATTTTTTAATTTCTTTAATAAAATGGGTTTGGTCGGTGAATTTTAGTTCCGGAAAAAGCTGGCCTTCAGCAATATGTTCCAGCGAAGCCCGGAAGCGTAGAACAGTACAGTAAGCCTTTAAGGAAAGCCCGAGTTGTTGATTAAAATAACGATTAATTTGCCGGCTGCTCCAGCATACTTTTTGAGAAAGCTCGGTTACACTCATTTGGCCCTTGGAGGAATAAATTAACTTGAAAAGCTGACGTTTTCTTTCATCTATTTCCTGTGGTAAAAGTTCTGTAATTTTCTTGAAGGCTTTCTGATAAAAAACATCAAAATTCTGTAAATCATTTGCATTAAAATCCCAGAAACCAGGCCCAACATCTTTGGCAGTATTCAATAAATCAGCGATGGAAGTTTGTAAAATGTATTCGACGGCCAGCGGTTTAAAACTAATAACAAAAGTGAGGGCATGGGGCAGAATGCTTCTGGTTTCGGGGGCAGTTTCTAAGCCAATCAAAGTAACATGAAAAGGCTCTGAAGCAGATAATGAAAAGAATAAATCAATGCGTCCATCAGGCATTACCACCACTTCTTTGGCTTCATCCGATGGATTGTGAAACATACCGATACTTTCTACAAAATCAGAAATCGGCTTATCGGGTTTAAGGAACTTATAATGGAAGCTATCAATCATAATGGTCGGTTGGTATAGAGTTGGGTACTATTAATAATACCCAACTCTATAACCAAAGCAAGTTTCCGCAATTTTTTAAAAAATCTTGTTGATCAGAATTTTAACTAGCTACTGGATGTTGCCTTAAGTGCTGGTTAGCAGTTTTTTTTTCAGCGGGCTTTTTTAAAAAACTAGCTGATTCATAACTGCGTTTTAGTTGCTTTTCTTACTTCTCATCTGCCGGATTTAACTTTATTTCAATCGAACGAGCGTAGCGCCGTAGCCAAATTTTTCTTTGCGGGCATCTTCGTAGAACTTAATCTGGGTGCGCCGCTGGCTTAGTATTTTATGAATTTCTTTGCGCAGCACGCCGTTGCCGGTGCCATGAATAAAAATAATTTCGTGCATGTTAGTGGCCAGCGCCCGGTCCAGGTTATCCTGAAAAGCCGCTAATTGGGTGCGCAGCATTTCGCTGTTGCTCATTAATGTCGGATCCAGGTCGGTTAGTTTTTCAATGTGCAAATCCACTTCGTGCGACGGGGCTACCAGCTGGTAATTTTCCGGATTTTTCGTTTCGGTTTCGGTTAAGTTTTCCAGGATTTTAGATGGATTTACTTCTACTGGTTTTTGGTCCAGGGTAAACAAGTAAGCTTCTTTCTTAACAACCGGAGCCGTTTTTTTGCTCTTGTAAAACGATGACGCTTTAAACTTAATGCGTTTTACTACGGGTTCCAGTAAGGTAACACCACTCGCGCGGTGTTGTAGATATTGGATTACCAAATCGGGCCACTTATCGAAATCTTTCAGGTGCAAATGGCTCACCACTTTACTATTCTTAGGCGTTAATTTATCGCTCTGGATGCCTCTATAGCGACTGTTGGTTTCTTCGCCGTAGGTAAACAGCAAATCAAAATCCGAAAAGTTAATGATGGTAACGGCCAATAGCTCATCAGTTTGGGGCACCAGGGCTACGTAAACCCCGGCCGTGGCCGTTACGGGTAAAGGGGTCGGTTCGTTTTTCCGGGTTTCTTTGGCGGGTTGCTCTAACCCCGAATTTTTTAAATATTTATCTTCTTCCTCGGCAATTACCACCACTTCGCGACGCAAAACCGGAATGGTAAAATCATTGTCGATGGCAATTTCTACCTGGTCAGTGCCAATAAATTGGGTAACAATGCCTTGTTCTTTGCCGTGCAATAAACGCACGCGATCACCTATATTCATGTTATTAGTTTCTTATAATGTTTACTTGATAAACCCGAATTTAACTCCTACGGGCAATTACAATGGGAGAACGTTCTACTGGAAGCAACTGTCTCTTTTACCTCTAAACAAAACTGCCAGCCATTTTGGTTTTTAAAAATAAAAAGGGTGAAATTTAAATTTCTGTCGTTTGTTAAATTCCAGGGTAGGGGCGGGTACATGCACCATATCCAGAATAAAAAATGCGGTTTTTACAAATTTACTGCGCGTACGCAGCGCCGATAGATTTAAATCCGGAGCCAGGTAAAATTGCCGGTATGCCCGGAAGCCTGCCTGCCGGTTTGTGTCTACGTCATTGTAAACCATTTCTTCGGTGCCGTAACCTACGGCCACGTTCAACCATTTGGGAAAGCGGCTGGTAGGCGGTAAGAAATGCGCGACTTCTACGGCCAGCCAGTAGGTTTGGCCGTTATAATCTTTCAGCATTTGTTCGGGTACATTGCTGCCTAATACCGCGGGCCGTTCACGGGCAAACCGGGTAGTATGGAACGAATACTTGGGCTGCAACCGTAACTCCGGCCACACCAGATATTGGCTTAAAACCGCGGCCGAACCCAAAGCATTGGCCACCACATCGCCGGTAGAAGCGCCGTAATCTACGGCATAACCATCCAGTATTTCGATGGGCGTTTGCAGAATAACTCCGGCCAAGCTGCCCCAGATAATCGCTTTTCGGGTGGGTACATCGGCCCAGTGCAAAGCAGCTACTGCCAAACGGCTCTGGTGAAACGCCCCCCAGAAATGCCCGACTTTATCTACCTGCTGCCACTGGTGATTGTCGTTAAAAAAGTGAAAGCGCGTGCGAGACATATCTTTGTACCAGGCCTGACTAGCGGCGGTTAAAAAGCTTGCGTACGCTAAACCAGTACCAATCCCCAATGCTTTTAATTTCGTTTTATCGGGTTGCTTTTCCGGCACGGCAAACGTTATTACGGAATCGGTTTGCGCCCAAACCTGACCGGAAAGCAAGCAAAGCAGGCCAATCAGCCATTTTGCTTTTACAAATCCACTTCGAAGTTTAAAAATTGGACAGCGCGTATTCACGGCGCAAATATACCGGAATTATTCCGCTCACCCGAAAAACAAACTGCTTCTGCGGTTAACAGAAACAGTTTGAATATGGAGGAAGGTTAGAGAGAACCTACCATCATTTTTATTTTTTATCTGAAATTATCAGTGTCCCCATTAGACCCTACTTAGAAAATGACTAAAGCTGGTTCTAAAGACACAACCAGCGGCGAATTGCACAATCAGCAGCGGATGAAACCAGCGGCGTATGAAGGTCGCCTGAAAAGCAAAAAGCTTCTGCGGTTGGCAGAAGCTTTTTTAAAATATTTTAAAAATTAAGAATATGCTTTGATTTATGTAAGTCTAACGTCTAATATCTAGCGTCTAACATCTAAATATCTAGATCTGAGTTTGCGGTGCTAATACCGAGTGGTAATGTACTAAATCATCTATAGGCGAACGGATAATTTTACCAAAGGCCATGTTATGCTCGGCACTTACTTCTTCTAACACATCGCGGAAGTTATAACCTACGGAACCTACGCAGTTTAAAGAATACTGTTCGTAGTTGGGGTAATGACAAACCAAATTTTTAAAAAATGCTTCGAAAGATTCTTTTACTACTTCGCGGGAGTATGAGAAATTATTGTTTTCGTACAAAAACTTGCTAAAGCTGGCCAGGAACCGGTTAGGCAAAGGTTTGTTGTATAAATTATCAAAAATATCTTCGTTGGTCAGTTCGTAAGTATCCCGGAAGATTTTCTGCATGCCTTCGGGTAAGTAACCGCGCATGTAATCCCGAACCAATCGCTTACCTAAATGCGAACCGCTACCTTCGTCGCCCAGGAAATATCCTAAAGAATCAATGTTTAAGGTAACATTTTTACCATCGTACAGGCAAGTATTGGCACCAGTACCCAAAATAGCCGCAAATCCCGGATCTACCCCTAATAAGGCCCGGGCGGCCGCTAATAAATCGTGGCCCACGTACACGTTGGCATTGGTAAAAACAGCTCGCATGGCCGCCGCCACTACTTCAATTTTTTCAGGAACAGAACATCCGGCACCGTAGTAATTTACTTCATTAACGGCCTCTTTACGAAGATTTTCCGGTAAGTTTTTTTGGAGTGAGGCAATAATAGTAGGAGTATCAGAAAAATACGGGTTATAACCTTCTGTGTTGAAATAAACCTTGGTATTAGAGTCTGTTATCAAACACCAACTTGTTTTGGTTGAACCACCATCTGCAATAATTACCATGTGAAAAAAATAAGTTATAAGGGTTTAAGCTGTTAATTAATTAAATACGAGTGCCCGGTATTCGAAAATATTTAATTGCTCCTGCACGAAGTAAAAGGTTTGTAAACTTAAGATAAATAATTAATAATTTAATAATTAAGTAACCAGAAATATTTCATTTTATGCAAAGAACTAGCGCAATCGTGTTAAAATTACCGGAATAATGCGTTATCTTTTTAGATGAAAGTAAATGTTAGATCTAAATTTCTAATTTTCACAACTATAACCATCGGCTGGTTACTCGCTTATTAAAGTGCCGGATTCTGGTATTCCACTAAACAGATTCAGAAAATATAATGGCCATTTTGTGTAATAAATCTGAGCTTTCTGGAGGTAAACTTTCGGGATGTACGCTCCAGGAGCAAGCCGATAAAAGCTCTTTTATACAGGTTGATTTACTTTTGCAATTCTAAAACCAAAGCGGTTTGCGCCGGAACTTTAATAGTAGCTAAACTGCTGAGAACTTCGTTGGTAAGTACGTTGCGGGCCCGCGTAAAACCTTGGGTGCGTTCGGTAAACCGGCTGGTTTCCAGGGAAATTTCCTGCGCGGTGGGGTTGGTGGCCACCATAATGGTTTTGGCGGCATCGTACCTAAAGTACACGTAGGTATTGTTTTGCGGTAAGTACTGCATCAGTTTTCCGTTTTGCAGGGCGGGGGTACTTTTGCGGTACTGGGCCAGTGTTTTCACAAAGTTAAAAGCTTCGTTTTCCTGGGCATTGCGGCCCGTTGCCGTAAACTTGTTTTCTTTATCTCCCGGAAAACCGCCCGGAAAATCCCGGCGTACCTCGGCATCCGACGGATTTTTAAAATTTTTCATTAAAATCTCGGTGCCGTAGTACAAACTGGGTATGCCGCGGGTGGTGAGCAGCCAGGTAAGCCCGATTTTGTACTTATTAAAATTTTCGCCGATTACCGAATAATACCGGTCCATGTCGTGGTTATCCAGAAAGTTGACCAGTTTTAAAGGATCGGCGTACACGGCATCCTGGGCCAGAACCTGGTACACCGGGTTCTCGTCGTAATTAGAATTTTGGTTTAAAGCCTGGTTAAAAGCGCCCCATAGCACAAAATCTAAGGTGCCCGGCTGGTTACATTTAAACGGGAAATTAATTTTGTTCTTCACGAAGTAAGCCTGGCTAATGACGTTGTTTACCCACGACTCGCCGAAAATATGGATGTTGGGGTATTCATCGAGTAGAGCCTGGTTGCAGCGGTTCATAAAGGCCTGGTTGTTGTACAAATAGGTATCGATGCGCCAGGCATCTACGCCAAAATATTCTACCGTCCAGAGCGCGTGCTGAATCAGGTAATTAGCCACGTACGGATTTTCCTGATTTAAGTCCGGCAGGAAAGGTACGAACCAACCATCCAGCGTTACTTTTTTATCGCTCAGTGCCGCGTATGGATCCAGCACCGGTTGAAATTTGTAAGAAGTATTGGTGTAGGTGGGCCATTGGTGCAGCCAATCTTTGGCCGGGGCATCTTTTAAGAGCCAATGATTAATGCCCACGTGGTTATAAACCGCATCCTGCACTACTTTCAGGTTCTTGGCGTGTGCCGCCTGAATAAATTTTAAATAAGCCTCGTTGCCACCCAAGCGCCGGTCTACCTGGTAATGGTCGGTAAAGCCATAGCCGTGGTACGCACTACGCATGGAACCGCCTTCGTTGGTTTGTGGCTGATTATTCTCGATTACCGGATTCAGCCAAAGTGCGGTTACGCCTAGTTCCTCAAAATAATCTAAGTGGTTGGTAATACCGGCAATATCACCGCCGTGGCGTAGAAAAGGATTTGTGCGGTCGGCTTCCGGATCAGCCATGTCGGCAAATTTATCGTTGCTTTCGTCGGCGTTGGCAAACCGGTCTGGGAGTACCAGGTAAATAAAATCTTTACTGCTTACGCCTTGCCCTTTGGGCAGTTTATCCCGGGCTTTTAGCTCGTAAGCGTAGGTAGTTTTTTTGGCGCCAGAAAACACAAAGTTTACTTTACCCGGCTTGGCAGTAGGGCTAATTGTTACATCCAAAAACAAATAATTCGGGTTTTCTACTTTACTTACTTTCTCCAGCTTCACGCCGGGGTAACTCAAACTTACCTGACTGCGGGCAATGTCCGGACCATAAACCAGTAATTGCACTTTCGGGTTTTTCATGCCCACCCACCAGAACGTAGGATCTACGCGGGTAATTTGCTGGGCTTGTGCCACGGTGCCGCTCACCAGGAAAAAGAAGAACCAACTTAAAAGATTATACCGGCTACTCTGGGTAAAATAATTGTTCATAAGCGCAAGATCACGGGTTACAAGTAGGTAAAGGTACCAGCCGCACCCGGCTTGGGTATAAGGTTGCGTGAGGCTGGTAAGGAGCTAAATGTAAGCGTTTTTACGCGGGAGCACAAGGCCAGAGTGCCGGTATATTACAACTTGCCGGAAAAATATAGTTGGGCCGGATATTGTACATTATACCATTACTTACCCCTAAAAGTGCCTTCTTTTTGAAATTTAACCTGTTTTCTAATTAAAGAGCAATCCTATGACGTTAGGTGATAAATTAGTGCGAGTTGATAAAATTATACTTTAATCAAAATACTATTGCCCGATGGAAATGCTTTTGGCAAAATTTAAAAAAAACTAACGTTCACCTGCTCCAGAACTATTTGGTAACGCATAGAGTACACCTTGGAACAGAGTTACCGGTTCTAAAACCGAGCTTTAAATTATACACCTACTTGATTTATTATGTCGGGAAAGCGCGCATGAAAATAGTGGTCAATCAGATTCCGGAAAATACGCCGCCGGGGGCGCACCTGTACCTGGTAGGGAATTTTAACCGCTGGCAACCGGGAGCGTCGGCTTACCGCCTGCAATTACAGCCCGATGGTACCTATGAAGTAAAAATACCCATCATGAACCGGCCGGTCGAGTTTAAAGTAACCCGTGGCACCTGGGAGTCGGTGGAGGCCGCGGCCGACGGCAGCGACCTGCCCAACCGCATCATTAAACTGCCCTCACCGGAAGTAGTTGCCGTGCAAGTAGCCAACTGGACGGACTTGGTTGTCCGGCCACCCCGCAAACACACGGCCAGCCCCCAGGTGCAAGTACTGGATGCCGCTTTTGAAATGCCGGAACTGGGTCGAACCCGGCGCATCTGGTTGTATTTACCCCTAAATTATGCTACCAGCAACGAACGCTACCCGGTGTTGTATTTGCACGACGGCCAGAACTTATTCGATGCCTATTACAGCTTTACCGAGGAATGGGGCGTAGACGAAACCCTGGATGAACTGGCGCAAACCGGTGGCCCGCAGGTAATAGTAGTGGGTATTGAACACGGCGGGGAAGAACGGATTAACGAACTTACGCCCTATGAAAATCCGGAATACGGCGGAGGCGATGGCGAAAAATACCTGCAGTTTATTGTGCAGGATTTAAAACCGTACGTGGACGCTACTTTCCGCACCAAGCCCGAGGCCGAACATACCGGCATTGGCGGTTCTTCGTTGGGTGGTTTAATTTCGTTGTACGCGGCGGCGCATTACCCACAGGTTTTTGGCAAAGCTTTAGTTATGTCGCCTTCCTTGTGGTTTTCGGATAAGATATTTAGCGTAGCCCAGAAAGATTTTAAAAATACCCGTCTGGTTTTGCTGGCTGGCGAGCAGGAAGGCGAAGAAATGGTACCGCAAATGCGTGAACTTTACGAACAATTATTGGCCCAGGGCTTTCCGGCGGAACACATCTGGTACCAGACCCGCCCGGACGGGGACCACAGCGAAAGGTTCTGGCGGCGCGAGTTCCCGGAGGCGTTTAAATGGCTCTACGCAAAAAAATAAAAAAAATGTTGCGCGCTTAAATACGAGTGCTATATTTGCAGCATCATGAAGATGAAACAACTCTATACTGCTGGCTGGTGGCACCTTTTAGAATTCTAAAAGAGTGAACCGGCACGTTTGTATACAGCTATAAATAGCAGAAAAGCCCAAGTTCACTTGGGCTTTTTTATTTTTAAACTTTTTAGAAATAGTATCCATGATGCAATATTTTTTCTTCCGGACAAATTATTATTGGCGAGGCTAAGTTGCTTTTACCCGGTGTACTCCGGTTAATGCTTTGTTAACTTAATTTTTAGAAAATCATCTACCCAATAAATTAGTATTAGTCAAATTGATGAAAATTTCTAATTCATAATTTCTAATTTTTAATTAAGCGAAGCGCTCGTTCCCTTTTAATAATTGTCATAGAAAAACAGAAATTTAAAAAATGAATAAATACAAGCTGTATAACACCCACAAACAGCTCCTCGCCGATACCGTTACCCCTGTTGGTATTTATTTACAATTACGTGATAAATATCCCAACTGCATTTTGCTCGAAAGCTCGGATTACCACGGCAACGAAAATAGCTTTTCCTACATCTGTTGTGACCCGATTGGGGGATTTGAGTTAAAAGACCAGGTAATCAGTCAGTATTTCCCAGATGGTACCGAAGAACAAATTCCTCTGGAAGACCGTCGTGATGCTGTGAAGCATTTGCAGCAGTTTATTAATTCGTTTTACGTGCGGGCCAATCCTTTTAACTTCATCAATAACGGCTTGTTTGGCTACATGACCTACGATGCCGTTACGTATTACGAAGACATTGAATTCCGGCCGAAGGAAACCGCTTACCCGGAGTTACCCGAAATTCTGTACCGTTTGTACCGGTTTATTGTAGTGGTAGATCCGTTTAAAAACGAGCTGTATATTTTCGAGCACAGCATTGACGAAAACACCACCGGCCCGGGCCTGGAACAACTGGAAGCGCTGATTAAAAATAAAAACATTCCGGCTTTTACCTTCACTCCGGATGCCGACGAAACTTCTAACTTCACCGACGACCATTTTTTAAAAGTACTCAACGAAGGCCAGCGCCATTGCAAACTGGGTAACGTTTTTCAAATAGTATTGTCGCGCAAGTTCTCGAAAGGCTTTAAAGGCGATGAGTTTAACGTATACCGGGCTTTGCGTTCTATTAATCCGTCGCCGTATTTATTTTACTTCGACTACGGAAATTTTAAAATTTTTGGTTCTTCGCCCGAGGCTCAGATTACTTTAAAAGGCAATAAAGCCAGCATTTACCCCATTGCCGGCACTTTTAGAAGAACCGGCAACGACAACGCCGACGCCGAACTAGCCCGCAAACTCTACGACGACCCGAAAGAAAATTCCGAGCACGTAATGCTGGTAGACCTGGCCCGCAACGACTTAGGCCGCCACGGCGACCAGGTAGCCGTAGAGGTGTTTAAAGAAGTGCAGTATTATTCGCACGTGATCCATTTGGTTTCGAAAGTTACCAGCCAGCGGTCCAAAGAAGTAGCACCCATGCTCATGGTCGCCGACACGTTCCCGGCCGGTACCTTATCCGGTGCCCCCAAGTACCGCGCCATGAGTATTATCGACGAGCTGGAACCCACCGGCCGCGGGTATTACGGTGGTTGCATCGGTTACATTGGTTTTAACGGCGACTTTAACCACGCCATCATGATCCGGTCTTTCCTGAGCACCCGCAACCGCCTGCACTACCAGGCCGGCGCCGGCGTAGTTGCCAAATCCAACCCCGAATCCGAACTCAACGAAGTACACCACAAACTAGCCGCCCTCCGCTCCGCCATGGAAAAGGCAGCTTCGATATAGTTGCAGGTTGCAAGTTGCAGGTTACAGGTGGGTATTGATTAAAAAAATTAAAAAAATAGATGGCGCGGATAGGGCGGTTTGAGGATTTTGAGATTTATCAGAAAGCGACTTCTATTGCGATTGATATTTATAAGATGTGCGCTTCCGGTAATTTAAAAATAGATTACGGTACCCGGGACCAAATGCAACGAGCGGCCATGTCTATCTCCAATAATATTGCAGAAGGATTTGAATACGACAACAATGCTGATTTTATCCGCTTTTTAAAATACGCCAAGGGATTAGCGGGGGAACTAAGAAATCAGTTGTATGTTTTAAAAGAATTAAAAATGTTAGAAGATGCTTTTTACCAGAATAAATATGAAGAACTCATTCAGTTATCCCGGCAATTAGCAGCTTTTATCAAATATTTGAAAAACCGACAACTTAATAATAGTTAATAGTTAAAATTTTTAACCTGCAACTTGTAACCTGCAACTTGCAACCTCTATCATGAAAATACTAGTTTTAGATAATTACGATTCGTTCACTTATAACCTGGTGCAGCTGGTGAAAAAGCTGGGCTACGGCATGAACATGGAGGTGTACCGGAACGATAAAATCAGTCTGGCCGACGTGGAAGAATACGACAGCATTTTGCTGTCGCCGGGACCGGGCGTGCCTTCCGAAGCCGGAATTATGATGGACCTGATTAAACAATACGCGCCGACCAAAAAAATAATGGGCGTGTGTTTGGGGCACCAGGCCATTGGCGAAGCTTTTGGGGCGAGTTTGTACAATTTACCGGAGCCCATGCATGGCGTAGCTACCAACATTAAAATTACTTCTAAAAACGAACCTCTTTTCCGGGGGCTGCCCGCCGAATTTAAAGTGTGCCGCTACCATTCCTGGGTAGTGGTGCCCACCACCATGCCGAAAGAACTGGAAGTAACAGCCCTGGATGCCGACGGGCAGATTATGGCTTTGCGACATAAGGTGCACAACGTACGGGGCGTACAGTTTCATCCGGAATCGATTTTAACCGAGCACGGCGAAAACATGATGCGCAGTTGGTTAAAAGGCTCTATTACGCCTAAAAAAAGCTGGATATGAAAGAAATACTGCAGCAGTTATTTGAGCAAAAAGCGCTCACCAAAGAAGCTGCTTACAACGTGTTAGTGGATTTAGGGCAGGGCCGGTTTAACCAGTCTGAGATGGCCGCTTTCTTAACGGTGTTTTTAATGCGCAACATTACCGTGCACGAACTAGAAGGTTTCCGGGACGCTTTGCTGGAACTATGCATTAAACCCGAACTGGGAACGCACGAAGTGATTGATATGTGCGGTACCGGCGGCGATGGCAAAGATACCTTTAATATATCTACGCTGGCTTCGTTTGTGGTAGCCGGAGCGGGGTATAAAGTTGCCAAGCACGGTAATTTTGGGGTATCGTCGGTGTGCGGGTCCTCTAATATTATGGCCCATTTTGGCTACCAGTTTACCCACGACAGCGATTACCTGCGCCGGAAACTCGACGAAGCGAATATTTGCTTTTTGCACGCACCAGCGTTTCACCCGGCCATGAGCCACGTAGGTCCTATCCGGAAGCAATTAGGTTTAAAGACCTTTTTTAATATGCTGGGCCCCATGGTGAACCCAGCCCGGCCTAACTACCAGATGGTCGGCGTTTTTAACCTGGAACTGCTGCGTTTGTACGCCTATTTATACCAGCAAACTGATAAGCATTTTATGGTGGTGCACGCCTTGGATGGCTATGACGAAATTTCGTTAACCGGCTCGTTTAAAGTAGTAACCGAAAACGGCGAACAAATTTTAAGCCCTCAAAAAATAGGCTTTAAAGAAGTAAAACAAGAAGAATTAGCCGGTGGTACCACCGTAGAAGAATCCGCCAAAATCTTCACCGACGTGCTGGAAAACCGCGGCACCGAAGCGCAAACCAACGCCGTAGTTGCCAACGCCGCCATGGGCTTGTACTTAATGAACGAAGAATTTTCCATAGACGAAGCCGTAGCCGCCGCCCGCGAATCTTTAGTTTCCGGCAAAGCCCTGGAGTCGTTTAAAAAGCTCATAGCTTAGTTGGATGTTGGATATTGGATGTTAGACTTTAGACACTAAACATTGGACAGTCGAAATTAAATATTCGATTTAAAACGAAAAAGAATTTTGTAAACAAGTAAAAAGTCCCCCTTTGGAGGGGGTAGGGGGAGGACCAGGAGCTACGAAAATTTAAATTTTTAAAAAATCAACCACCCCTAACCCCTCCTAAAACAGGAGGGGAGCTAAATAACCAAAAAATGAACTGTGGACTATGGGCCATGGACTATCGACTAAAAATAAATAAGAGCACAACTTGCAACCTGCAACTTGTAACCTGCAACTAAAAAATGAACATACTCGAACAAATAGCCGCCCATAAGCGCCAGGAAGTAGCGGAACGCAAAGCTTTGTTTCCGGTGAAATTGCTGGAGCAAAGTATTTATTTCGAAACGCAGCCGGTATCTTTTCGGAAGTATCTGCTGCGGGAAGATTTGCACGGCATTATTGCGGAATTTAAGCGGAAGTCACCTTCGCTGGGTGTGATTAACGGCCATGCTTCCGTGGAGCGTACCACCATTGGTTACATGCAGGCGGGCGCTTCGGCTTTGTCGGTGCTTACAGATACCGAGTTCTTCGGCGGTAAAAACGAGGATTTAACTACTTCCCGCAAGTTTAATTCCTGCCCGATCCTGCGCAAAGATTTTATTATCGACGAGTACCAGATCATCGAAGCCAAATCCATCGGCGCTGACGTGATTCTGTTAATTGCCGGTATCCTGGAAGCCGAAGAAGTAACAAGACTAGCAACTTTCGCCAAGTCGCTAGGGCTGGAAATTTTGCTGGAAGTACACGACCGCGAAGAACTGGAGCGCACCTTAACCGACCAGGTAGATGCCATTGGCGTGAACAACCGCAATCTGAAAGATTTCACGGTCAGCATCAACACTTCCAAAGAACTGGCGGCATTGATTCCAGACACTTTCGTGAAAGTTTCGGAAAGTGGAATCGGAAAAGTTGAAACTATCCTGGATTTGCAAACTTACGGGTACCGGGGTTTTTTAATGGGCGAAGCCTTCATGAAAACCAGCCAGCCCGAAAAAACTTTAGCCGAGTTAATTGAATCATTAAAAACCGCCAAATCTTCTCTGACGCAATAATTTTTAAAAAATGACTATTCCGCCCATGGCTGTTTCCTTAACTAATGCACCCACTACTTTACAGGTGAAAGTATGCGGCATGCGGGAGCCTGAAAACATTGGCGATTTAGTAGCCTTGCAGCCCGATTACATCGGCTTTATTTTTTACCGGAAATCTGCCCGGTACGCCGGCGAAAAACTAAATCCCGAATACGCCAAACACTTGCCGGCTACCGTGCAAAAAGTAGGCGTATTTGTAAACGAAGCCTTGGAAACAATTCTGGCGCTAACAGAAAAGTATGGCTTGCAGGCCGTACAACTCCACGGCCACGAAACTCCAGAACTGTGCCGTAAATTAAAGCAAGCGGGTTTTCTTGTGTTAAAAGCTTTCGCCCTGGATGATAGTTTTGATTTCACAACTTTAGAATTTTACGAAGGCACCTGCGACTATTATTTATTCGATACCAAAGGCCAGCAACACGGCGGCAACGGGGTTACTTTTAACTGGCAAGTTCTGGATCAGTATCACTTAAATACGCCTTTTTTCCTAAGTGGCGGTCTGGACATAGAACATGTTGCTGCCATTAAAGCCGGCCGATGGCCCCAGCTCCGGGGCATCGACATCAATAGCCGGTTTGAACTGGAACCCGGCTTAAAAAATATTTCCAAAGTAAAAAAAATGCTAACGGCATTTCGAGAAAACATTAGCATTGCTGATAAATAAAATTAAAGGTTGTATTGGTTTAAAGAATGAAAACGGAAGTAGATAAATTTTTAAAATTAACTGTTTAAGAATAATCTTCCGGGTTTTCAACCTGCCAACTTTTCAACCTTCTAACTTTTAAACTAATATAGAATGGATTTTTCTGTTGATGAACGTGGGTATTATGGTAAGTTCGGTGGCGCTTACATTCCGGAAATGTTATACCCGAACGTAGAAGAACTGCGCCAGAAATACCTGGATATTATCTACGAACCCAGCTTTCAGGAAGAATTAGATGAGCTGTTGCGCGATTACGTGGGCCGGCCGACGCCTTTGTATTACGCCAAGCGGCTTTCCGAAAAATTTAACGCTAAAATTTACCTGAAACGCGAAGATTTAGCCCATACCGGTGCGCATAAAATAAACAACACCGTCGGGCAAATTTTGCTGGCGAAACGTTTGGGTAAAAAACGCATTATTGCCGAAACCGGGGCGGGACAACACGGCGTAGCAACGGCTACGGTTTGCGCTTTAGCGGGTCTGGAATGCATTGTGTACATGGGCCAGATTGATACCGAACGTCAAAAACCGAACGTAGCCCGCATGAAGCTGCTCGGCGCGAAAGTAGTGCCGGTAACTTCCGGTAGCCAAACCTTAAAAGATGCCACCAACGAAGCCATCCGCGACTGGATCAGCAATCCCGAAGACACGCATTACATTATTGGTTCGGTAGTTGGTCCGCACCCGTACCCCGATATGGTAGCCCGTTTTCAGGCGGTAATCAGCGCCGAAGTGCGGCAGCAGTTATTGTATAAAGAAGGTACCGAGTTCCCGAATTACGTAGTGGCCTGTGTGGGTGGCGGTAGCAACGCGGCGGGCGCTTTTTACCATTATTTAAACGAACCAGCCGTAAACTTAGTGGCAGTGGAAGCCGCCGGACACGGTGTAAATTCCGGTTTATCGGCGGCTACCTCGGTGCTTGGTTCTTTGGGTATTATTCACGGCAGCAAGACCCTGCTTATGCAAACCGAAGACGGCCAGATTGTAGAACCC
This sequence comes from Adhaeribacter swui, assembly GCF_014217805.1. Classification (NCBI taxonomy): domain Bacteria; kingdom Pseudomonadati; phylum Bacteroidota; class Cytophagia; order Cytophagales; family Hymenobacteraceae; genus Adhaeribacter; species Adhaeribacter swui. The sequence continues at coordinate 991,406 of NZ_CP055156.1, read as the reverse complement.
CATTCTATTTCGGCGGGTCTGGATTACCCGGGTATCGGGCCGATGCACGCGCACTTATACGACAGCGGTCGCGCTAAATTCTACGCCATCACCGACGAAGAAGCCATGCAGGGCGTGGTATTGTGCAGCCGGATGGAAGGCATTATTCCGGCCATTGAATCGGCGCACGCTATTGCCGCTTTACATTACATGCAGTTAAAATCCGACGATGTGGTAGTATTAAACCTATCGGGCCGCGGCGATAAAGATTTGCAAACCATTATTAATTACCTCGACGAGCATGACGGACAATAAAATAGCCCAACTTTTTAAAAAACAACCCGGCCGCAGCCTGAATGTATATTTTACCGCGGGCTTTCCGGAGTTAGAATCCACCACCACTATTTTGCAAACCCTGCAGGATGCTGGTGCCGATTTAGTAGAAATTGGCATGCCGTACTCCGATCCTTTAGCCGATGGCCCGACCATCCAGCAGAGTAACACGGTGGCTCTGAATAATGGTATGTCCATTAAAAAGTTGTTTGAGCAACTGAATAACGTGCGGGATACCGTAACGCTCCCCATTATTCTGATGGGTTATTTAAATCCGGTGCTGCAATTTGGTTTTGAGAATTTTTGCCGTGAAGCTGCGAGAGTAGGGGTAGACGGTTTGATTATTCCGGACATGCCTCTGGTAGAGTACGAAGAAGAATACCAGGCTATTTTCGAAAAATATAACCTGAGCGCCATTTTCCTGATTACCCCGCAAACGTCTGAGGATCGTATTCGCCGCATAGATGCCCTCACCAATGCTTTTATTTACATGGTTTCCACGGCCAGCACCACCGGTAATACCGTAGCCGGCACCGACAGCCAGATAGAATATTTTAAGCGTATCCAGCAAATGAATTTAAAAAATCCGAAGCTCATCGGCTTTGGCATTTCAGATAAAAAATCGTTCGACCTGGCCTGCCGTTACGCCGAAGGGGCAATTATTGGTAGTGCCTTTATTAAAGTTATTCAACAACCCACCGGCCTGCAGGAAAACATCCGCGACTTTATCTATTTAATTAAATCGGGAGAGGAAATTTTTAGTTAGTCTTTAGTCCATGGTCCATAGTCGATAGTCGACAGAAAATTAACTAAGGCTTACACTGGTGTAATAAACTTTAAATCCTAGCGGGTCATTTAGGCGGAACCTATTTAGCTACTCAGTAGTAAAGGTTCCGCCTAAATGACCCGCTGGATTTAAACGCCGTCCCAATTCTAAAAGACAAAACACACTTACCCGTTATCGTAGATCCGTCGCATGGCATTGGCATCCGCGATTATATTGAGCCTATGGCTTTGGCTGCTGTAATGGCCGGCGCTGATGGGTATTATTTAAGAAATCCACGAAAAACCCGAAGAAGCCGCATCCGATGGTGCGCAAACCTTAAACTTTGCCGAGTCGGAAAGGCTGGTGAAAAAACTTTTGGCTACTTACGAGTTGCGGCAGAAGTTGGGGTAACTCAGCGTATGCCATAAAGGGTAAATTTTAAATTTTTAAAATTTGCGTCTATCTTCCTTTATCTTCAACTATGGCGCGGAAGTTACTTCCGTGCCTTGCCTTACTTGCAAGAAATTAAAAATTCTCGTTCGCATAGCTGCTTTATTAATTTTTTTAAATTTAATATACTGCTTGTTGATTAGCATGTTGGTTGTTTTCAGGGCTTAATAGAACTAAGTTACCATCCAGCATTAGAGTAAAAGATCTGGTTTTGAGGTTACTTGGGAAAATCGATTATTGAACCCAATTAGCAAAATAGTTCTGGCGGAAAACAAATTCAAGGTTGCCTTTTTTGGTTAAGCAGATTCTATCTTGTTAATTAGTCTGCTAATCCAAAAAGTTTAACCGGTAAAATAATAGCCCACTATGAAAATAATGATCCAGAACGATTTCGATGATTTGTCGAAAGCTGTTGCCGAGTACATTGTGCAGTATGTAAAGCAAAAGCCTAATGCCTTGTTGTGTTTTCCTTCGGGCGAGTCACCGACTGGGGTTTTGCGGCACTTCGTACAAGCGGTGCAGGCAGGTCAGGTGGATGTGAGCCAGTGTACTTTTATCGGTTTAGACGAGTGGGTTGGTTTAGACGAAAGCAGCGACGGCAGTTGCCGGTATTTTCTGCAGCAGAATTTGTTCGGCCCTTTAAACTTAGCCCCGGAAAAAGCCATTGTGTTTAACGGAAAAGCCGCCGATCTGGACCAGGAGTGCGCACGCGTGAACAACTTTATTCAACAACACGGTCCTTTGGATATCATGCTGGTAGGTATTGGCCTGAATGGGCACATTGGCCTGAACGAACCCGGCACCTCCTTTGATTTGTACGCCCACCATGCCCCGCTAGCCGAAATGACCATTACGGTTGGGCAAAAATATTTTAAGCAACCTACCCCTTTAACCAATGGCATTACCTTGGGCCTGAAACATTTCCAGGAAGCCCACGTGCCTATTTTAATTGCTTCTGGTGGGAAGAAAGCTCCGATCATTGCGCAGTCGCTGGAAGGGGAAGTTACCAACCAGGTGCCCGCCAGCATTCTGCAAACCTTACCCGAGGCTCTTGTGTACCTGGACCGGGCTGCGGCTTCTGAGCTACAGTTTGCTACGGCGAAGTAAAGCGGCTGTTGGGCTGTAGCGTAAAGCCATTTCAGAAGAGTATCGTTGCTGTTTACATAACTAAATTTAAAACTTTAAGCTTATGATTACCCGGCAAACTATTTTTATGATTTTCTTTTTTCTGGCAGTTGCTTGCACGCAGGCCCAAAGCCAAGGGATTGATAGAAGATTGCTAATTGGCAAATGGCAATTAGTGGAAACTACCGTGGGCGAAAACGGATATCCGTCGGGTAACAATGCCAGGTCTATACTTACATTTCAAGAAAATGGCCGTTGGAAAACCGAAGATAAGATTGCCACTTTTCGGGGCTCGGGTACCTGGAAATTACAAGATTCAATTCTGATCCGGGTGCCAGATCTGCATCTTACAAATTATACCGGAACCCGCGAGGTGCACCGAAAAATTACGTTACTAACGCCGCAAAAAATGGTGTTTGAATTGACCAACCATCCGGAAGGAGGTCAGGAGGGTTATCCTAAGTATATTTTCCACTTAACTAAAATCAAGTAATTAAGCATTTTATTACTAGGTTCAATTTTAAGCAAAGTAATCTTTAAAGTATAGGGTAGTCTACAAACCTATAAATTAAAGATAAAAGACAAACGCCAGCTTAGAGACTGGCGTTTGTCTTTAAGGCAGCTGATGCGGGTTATAGGCTCGCACCAGTAATATGAACAATTTTATCTGCATCCTACCCGAAGTTAAGAACCAGATTAAATCAAAAAATTACTTATTCTGCGACTCGTAGGTGCGCACAATTTCCTGGAGGTATTTCAGGAATGGACCAGCAAATTCTTTGCGTTTTAAGGCAAATTCTACATTGGTTTTTAAAAAATCGAGTTTGTTGCCAATGTCGTAGCGCTTGCCTTCGATGGAGCAGGAGTAAACTTTTTCCGTGGAAAGTAAATGCAGCATCGCATCGGTCAGTTGAATTTCGTTGTTTTTACCTTTCGGCGTGGCATCCAGGGAGCGGTAAATTTCCGGGGTTAAAATATAACGGCCAGCAATAGCCAGGTTCGACGGTGCGGTTTCTACGGCGGGTTTTTCAATTAAGGTATTTAATTCCATAATCGAATCGCTGATTGATTGGCCGCCCACAATGCCGTAACGGTTTACTTTGTCGTGGGGCACGGTTTCTACGGCAATTACGGTAGCCTGGTATTGCTGGTAAATATCAATGAGCTGCTGGGTAACCGGAATAATAGAATCAATCACGGTATCGCCGAGCAATACTGCAAAAGGCTCGTCGCCGGTATGATTGCGGGCGTGATTAATAGCATCGCCTAAACCATTGATTTCTTTTTGCCGGATAAAGTAAATGTTCGCCATTTCGGATAAACGGCGCATTTCTTTATACATGGTTTCCTCGTTTTTCTCCTGCAGCCGTTGTTCCAGTTCAAAGCTGCGATCGAAATGGTCGGCAATGGCGCCTTTGCCTTTTCCCGTAATAATCAAGATATCTTCAATGCCCGAGTCAACGGCTTCCTGCACCACGTACTGGATGGTAGGCGTATCAATAATCGGGAGCATTTCTTTCGGCTGGGCCTTGGTGGCCGGCAAAAATCGGGTGCCGAAACCGGCAGCCGGGATTACTGCTTTTTTTACCATAAGTTTTTATTTAGTCGATAGTCTTTAGTCCACAGTCCATGGTAGATAGTCCATGGTGATTTTATTTAATTTATAGTCTACAGTCGGTGAGCTGGGAAATGAAAATTTTAAAATTTTTGCGTTTTATAAATTACGACGGTATGTATTTCCTCTCCCTACCCCCTCCAAAGGGGGACTTTTACTTCACTTACTTTGTAACCTTCCAACTTTCTAACTTTTCAACCTGCCAACTATCAAACAATTGTTGGTTTAATCACGCGGGCGTTTACTTTACGCATTTCGGCTACCAGTTTGTTCAGCATGTCGTCGTCCTGGTAAATGCCGATAACGGAGCCACCAGAGCCGGTAAAGGTGGCCGAGGCGCCGCATTGCCGGGCAGTGTTTACCAGTTCCATGTTGCTATCGCTGATTTTCATAATCTGGCAGCGCTGGTCGAAATTTTCGTTCATCAGATGGTGCAAGGTTACGTAATCGCGTTCCAGTATGGCTTTTTTGCCCGCATCGGCTAAGCTGGCAATGTGGTTTAAAGTATTAATTACGTGCGGATCGCCTTTGTCGTAGCGGGTTTTAATGTCGTTTAACACTTTGCCCGATACTTTACCGAGTTCGGTTTTATAAGCAATGTATAGGTTAGGCAATAAGTCTGGATCGAGGGGTTCGTACAAACCGTGTTTCTTTTCGGCGATAATCTGCTTGTCAAAATTCATGTACACGCAGCCTTCGTACGTTTGAATAACCCGGTCCTGCAAGCCCGCGTTAATACCCAGTTCTTCAGTTTCTACGGCCAAAGCCAGGTTCGGTAGTATTTCCTGCGGAATTTGTACCCGGTAAAATTGCATGAGGCCACGCAAAGTGGCAATAATAATAGCGCTGCTGCCAGCCAAGCCAATCTGGCGCGGAATCGACGAATTATACCGGATAGTAAAGTTTTTATTTTCCAGCTTTATTTTTTCGTTCTGGCAATACTCCACAAACTTTTTAATAGCTGCTTTTAGCAAGGGCGCGCCTCCGTGGTAGCCGGTTAAGTTTACCTGGTCTTGCAACTGGTAAATATTTTTAAATTGATTAATGTCTTGCGGTTGAGGCTCAATAACCAGCTCCGGAGTTTGGTACAATAAAATATGGGCGCCAAAATTTTTAACAATCAGCGAGATGGTTTTTCCATTATAGCCATCCGATGGATTTCCCAGAATGGCGGCTCTGGCATAAGCGCGGGCTTCGATAATCATAAGGTGCGGGTTGCATTTAATTAACCGGAAGCGGAAAGTAATACAAAATGGCTGAATTGTAAGAATACAGGTAGCTAAAAATCTTTCCGCAGTAAATAATTTTAAAATTTCCGCTTCGGAATTAAGGCTAGATTGGCGTGGAAGGAGCCGGAAATTTAACAGTAATCAGATAAAGCTTTATTAATTTTTAGTAAATATTTCAGAATGCTTCATCTAAAACCTTGCGTTAGCCGTATGAATGATATGTTGGAATAAATCAAATATTAATGCATAAAATGATATTATTTAGTAATTTGTATTAATTTGTAAGGATTTGTTATCAAATTATTTATAATTTATAACATAAGTTTAAAGGTAATATTTAACTTTGTATATATTATTGCTTGTTCCTGATCGGCTGCTATTCTGGCGGTAATGTTTGTGGTTGTTGCACCCGTATTAAGCCTTCTCCGGCGGTAAATACCTGGGTTTTCTGAATTTATTATCAATAATTATCTTAGAACCAATCGGTTATTAATTTATGAAACAAATTTACCTTAGTGGATTGCTTCGTATGAGGCAGGTAGTTGCATTTTGTCTTTCTTTATTGGTTTTTGTCAGCCTGGTTTTTCAAGGAAATATTTCTTATGCGCAGTGGACCCGCAAAGCAGATGCGCTTAAAAAGCGGTCGGAGTGCCCGAGTATAATGTATAAAAATAAAATTTATGTATTTGGCGGTTTTGGCGAGTACCCCAACTTTGAACTAGCCGCTGAAATGTATGACCCTGCCACAAACAAATGGACTTTACGGGCACCTTTCCCATCCGGTAAAAAAGTGAGCCATCAGGGCATTGTTCTGGTCGATGATAAAATCTGGCACATCGGTGGCCGGTCCGTAGATGTAAATGGCCCAGTTACCAGCCAAGTAATCATTTACGATATTACCAATAATAAATGGATTAATGGCCCGCAGTTAATTGACCCGGCTACCGGCAAAGCTTTGCCATTGGGCGGTGGGGGAGCTGCTTTAATTGGGCGTACCATTCACGTTTTTGGCGGTTTCTCGCCCAGTATTTGCGTAGATCAAACCAAATACCATTTAACCTTAGACGTAGATAAATGGAAAGCCAACCCAAGTGGTACCAAATGGGAAAACAAAAGTGCGCCTATGCCTTTGGCCCGCAATCATTTTAGTACCGTAGTATTGGGCGGTAAGATATATGCCATTGGCGGCCAGGTAAAACACGATTGCGGGGCCACCGAACTAAACTACGTGCACGCCTACGATCCGGTAAATAACTCCTGGACCCGCTTGAGCAATTTGCCGGCCCCGCGTTCGCATAACGAAATGGGCACTTTTGCCGTGGACGAAAAAATTTATACTATAGGTGGCCAGGGACCTAGTAATGTGGCGCAAAAAACCGTTTTCGTATTTAACCCCGACGCCAATAGCGGCTCTGGTTCCTGGTCTAATGCAACGCAGTACACGTTACCTAACAATTACTTTGGCATATCTGGCAAAGTAGTGGGCAATAAAATTATTATTTCGCATGGGGCCCAGAAATCGGTAAGTAATGAGCGCCGCGAAACGTATACAGCTTCTATTACACGGAATATCCCTTATAAATTTGGGTTTACCGCCAAGTGTTTTACTAAATCTGTAAGCGCGGGGAGTAAGTTAGTGCTTAAAAACTTGCTTTATACCCTTGAGGGCAACAAAACCTATAGCTTAACTTCTAACGCCGCGTGGTTAACGATTACGAAAAATGCCAGCGGTACTGCCGTGCCCACCGGAGTAAACGTAGAAGCCACCATTAATACATCCAGTTTAGCCAAAGGTAGTTACTCGGCCACGGTTACCGCCAAAAGTACCGGCAGCGGAACCACGTACAGCAGCGCCAGTTTCTGCGTGAATATAACCGTAGGCAGCAGTACTACCGGCCAACGCGTAGTAAGTTTTACCCTGATTAACGCTGATTCGGATAAAGATATTCAAACTTTAAACAACAACGCTACCCTGGATTTAGCTAAACTACCTACCAAAAATTTAAATATCCGGGTAAATACCAGCCCGAGTATGGTGGGCAGCGTAAAAGCGGTATTAAGCGGTGTGCAATCGTTAACTAAAACCGAAAGCAGTGCGCCTTACGCCGTTTTTGGTGAAACAAATTATGATTACAACGCCTGGGTACCTAAACTTGGTAGCTATTCTTTAAAGGCCACTCCTTATTCCGGCGCTAGCGCGAGCGGTACGGCGGGTACGGCTTTATCTATTTCTTTTAAAGTGGTTAATTCGGCCGCCCGGCTGGCAAGTGTGGTTGCCCCCCAAGAAACTAAGATAGCCCAACCCGTCGACCTGAAATTACAAGTATACCCTAATCCTAGCGCCGGCAACGACCTGCAGGTAGTGCTCGAAAATTTTGCGGACAAAGAACTGGTGAGCGTAGTCCTGTACGATGGCCTGGGCCGGGTAGCCCACACCAAAACGGTAGAGACTGATGCCGCCGGTAAAGGTACTTTGGTATTGCCGGTAACTCATTTAACTAAAGGTTTCTACATTGTAAAAGCCCAGGGAAAATCGGGTAGTAAACAAACCAAAGTACTCGTGGACTAATATTTTTAATAAAACTGATTAGCATTAATTTTAAGGTTTTTGCTGTTTTTTACCTGCTTAAACTTAACCGTATAAGCAGGTCGTAAAAATTAAAAAAATGTTGATTACGCCCTAGGGAAGCAGAAGAGCAGTCTAAAAATAAGACTGCTTTTTCTTTTTAATTACCGCGATGGTTATTTTTTAAATTTTTTAATTTTACTCAAGGTAAAGTAAGCTCCAGTTCCAGTAATTCCGATTGACCATTGTCGTTGTCCGTAATCGCCAAAGCTTGGTACTGATTGGCTGCGTTTTTTCGGAGAATGCTAATGGATTCTACTTTCCCGGAATAGAAATTACCCTTTGGATCAATGATCCGGGTGGTATGTACTACAGCATCGGGGGCTTGATTTACCGGGATATAACCTACAAAGCTGCCGAGTACTTCGCCATCGAGGTAAGCATCGTTGGTATTTTCTACGGAAGCCGTGATAAATATTTTATTGTCGTAAAAGCTGGTTCCGGAAAAGCCTGCTTTCCAGCCATCAATCTCGGGCAATCGAAAGCGGATAACAGTGTAAGCGGGTAGCGAACCGGTAGGTTGCTGCAAGTAAGCCATGAACGCCGGCAACGGAAAAATAAGGAGCGCATCGGGACCATCTTTCCCGGAGCGTTGCAGCAAATACAGATGTTCTGGGGATGCGGCTGCGGCTTCCAGGTTTAAAGTGCCGCCTGCCGTTACCGCTATATCGTTTTGTAAGGCTTCGTATAAATACTGTAAAGATATTGCTTGTACCGAAGGTTTTTCTTGCGTTGTTGGAGCTAGTTGCACCACAAAACAAGTGTTGCGCTTAGCGGTAGAACCCGACCCAAAAGCTAGTAAATAAGTATTTTTTTTAAATTTTACCCTAGTTAGGCATTCCAGGTCGGGTTTAAGCGGTTTAGGGATGCGGCCAGTGGCAAAATCGTTGGTTTGGAAAAGGGGGTAGGTAGCAATCTGTTCCCAGGTATCGGCTTGCAGTTGATACAACAGCGGTGAATCGTCGCCGATTACAAATAGCTGATTATGGATTATTTCCATGCCCGAGCCGGACGGCAGGTTGGTTAGCAATTTCTGGCGCAGGAGGGTGGCTTTCATGGGTAAATGGCTAACTTGTACGTTTTTAACTGTGGCCTGTTGTTTATCTTTGGGCTTACAGGCCATTGGCTGCCACAGCATAAATCCGAAACAAACGCCAAACATCACCCGCCAGTAATTAAGCATATATCATTTTTAAATTTCTTCCGATTTTATATTCAACCAGGGCAAGGGGTGATGTTACCCGCAACTCCGCCCATCGATGCTTTCACAATTGTTCTATTTCGCAACTTGGTATACGTAATTGTAATGTCCGGTAGATACGGTGCCATTATCAGCTTCGTCAGTAATCTGATTTTGTAAATACAACCTGAATGCACTTCTTCTAAAGCACGAAAGCCGACCAGAGATGCTTTGGTCGGCTTTGGAGAAATGGAAAAATTTAAAAAATTACTTTTGTAAAAGTAGTTTTTGCGTGTGTTGTCCCGCCTGAGTTTGCAGTTGTAGGAAATACAAACCGGCTTCTTGCTTATTGGCTTGCCATTCTAGCTGGTAAGTTTGGTTAGCTTGAGCTTCTGCTTGGAACAAGGTAGTTACAGGATAGCCTTGACTATCATACACCGTCAAAGTAGCGGATTGTGTTTCAGGTAAGGTAAAGCTTACGGTTACTTGGTTCTGAAACGGATTGGGAAAAGCTGTGAATTGAACTAATTCTGTGGGTGCTACGGGTTCTTCTATCGCACTTTCTTCCCTGACTGCAATGATGGAACTAGTTGTGGGAGCTACTTTGACGAGCCAGTAATCGGTTGATCCTTGGCTGGGTTGGGTACGGTCGCCACTCACGCCCGAGTCGGACCTACCGGCCAGTACGTAGTTGCCTTCTTTAGTGAGCAGCATACTCCGCAGTTCCTCGTTACCGCTGCCACCAAACCGCTGGTCCCATTCTTTTACTCCCGTGGCTGTGGTTTTCACCAGCCAGTAGTCTTTCCCTCCTTGGCTCACCTGACTCTTGTCGCCACTTACCCCTGAGCTGGAACTACCTCCCAGCAAGTAGCCGCCTTCCGGGGTCATGCTAATCGTACGTAGTTCTTCGTCTGCGCTGCCGCCATAACGTTTATCCCAGATCTTCTTGCCCGTGGGGTTGATCTTGATAAGCCAGTAGTCTTTGCCGTCCTGGCTGCTTTGGCTTTTGTCCCCGCTCTTGCCCGAGGTGCTGGTGCCGGCCAGAAAAAAGTTGCCCGTGCTGGTGTTCGTGCTACCCAGTGCCATGAGCTGGTCTTCCCCGCTGCCACCGTACCGTTGATCCCAGACCTGCTCGCCTTCGCCGGTAAGACGGACCACCCAGAAATCACTGCTGCCCTGACTCATCTGGGTTTTTGTGCCGCTGATGCCCGAAGCGGAAGTTCCGCCCACCAGAAAGCCGCCGTCGGAGTTAAACACGATTCCTTCTAAGGTTTCATCCTGAGCGCCACCCAGGCGCGTATCCCAGATCTTCTTGCCCGAACGGCTAATCTTAAGTACCCAGTAGTCTTTTCCACCGTAGCTGTTCTGCGAGATATCGCCACTAGCCGGGGAGTTGCTGGTACCCGCCAAAATAAAGGAACCCGAAGGCAGCACCAGCACTTGCGTTAACTCGTCGGTACCCGTGCCACCATAGCGTTTGTCCCAGAGCTTGGTTCCAGAAGCATTAACTTTTACTACCCAGTAGTCCTGGTCGCCGCGGCTTTCCTGGCTTTTATCGCCACTCCTGGAGGAAGCAGAAGAGCCAGCCAGTAAATAGCCGCCATCTGCTGTTTGAACTATACTGTTCAAATAGTCATCCTGACTTCCGCCGTAGCTTTGATCCCACAGCTTTTTGCCGTTCTGGTCACTCTTCACAATCCAGTAGTCGTTTTTGCCTTGGCTAGTCTGGTTTTTATCGCCGCTTACCCCCGAAGTGGTGTAACCACCCGATAAGTACCTGCCATCGGAAGTTTTGATGGCTGTGGTGAGGTTATCTTTACCACTGCCCCCGTAGCGCATGTTCCAGCTAGCTTGTAGGGGCGGCTCTTCCTTTAGCTTGATGATCCAAAAATCATTTTCGCCAATTCTGTTTCCCGATTTGTCTCCGCTCCGGTTAGAGGTAGAATTGCCACCCAGAATATAGCCGCCTTCCGGGGTAGATTGCAGATCGGTTAATCCATCTCCCTCATCACCGCCCAATGTTTTATCCCAGATTGTAGTACCATGAGCGGTGATTTTTATTAACCAAATATCTCCACCTCCACGATCCACTTGCGATTTATCACCTCCTTTAACTGAACTAGAAGAACCCCCGAGGATAAAACTGCCATCAGGAATTTGCAGTAAAGTGTTCAGGTGATCTTCCTGCGCACCACCTAGGGTTTTATCCCATTCTTTGTTTCTTTTGGGGCCTAATTTTACTACCCAGAAATCGTTGTATGCTTCATCAGGGTCTCCGTTAATAGGTTCGGATTTATCCCCCCCTACACCGGAACTGGAACTGCCGGCCAAAATATAGCCACCATCCGGTGTTTGCTGAACCACAGCCAGATAGTCTTCGTTATTTCCGCCAATGGTTTTATCCCATTCTTTGCTGCCATTAGGTCTTAATTTTACAATCCAGTAATCTGATCCATAAGATTTATTCCACTCGGATTTATCACTGCTAAGACCAGACATAGAACTGCCACCCACGATATAACCGCCGTCACTAGTTTGTTGCAGCGAAGTTAAATTATCGTAGTAATCGCCCCCTAACGTTTTATCCCATTCTTTGGTACCGGTGGCATTTACTTTTACTACCCAGTAATCGCTTACGGGTTCGCCTTCTTCGCCACTGCCGCCGCGGTTAACCTCCGATTTATCCAGGCCTTTGCCCGAGTAAGAAGAGCCGCCCAAAATATAGCCGCCGTCCTGGGTTTGCTGCAGCGCGGTTAACTCATCCCAATCATAGCCTCCTAAAGCTTTTTCCCATTCTTTGTTACCATCGGCTTTTAATTTTACAAGCCAATAATCCGGGCTACTAAAATTGTTATTGTTGTATTCGGTGGATCCACCCAAAATGTAGCCTCCGTCCGGGGTTGGTTGCAGCACGGCCAAACTCCCACCGGTAATGACTTTATCCCATACTTTGGTGCCGTCGGCCCTTAGTTTTACAATCCAGGCTCCTGGCTTAGTATCTGATTTATTCCCACTTTTGCCTGATCCCGAATTACCACCTAAAATAAAACCACCATCCGGGGTTTGGTAGGCAGTATATAATCTTTCATCTTGTTTACCACCCAGAGTTTTATCCCAAACTTTTTTGACTGGACTTGCTTCTTCTACTTCAAAGCTTTGGGTAACTTGGGCGGGTAGATACGTTTTATTACCGGGCGCTGATGCTTTTACCTGAACAGTTCCTGTACCGGTTAGAGTAATGGTGTTGCCCTTTAGTGTCGCCGGACCAGAAATTACCCTGAAACTGACTGGTAAACCGGAACTGGATTTTGCCGATAGCGTGAAAGGAACATCGCCAAGGGTTTTGTATGGTATGGTGAGGAAGGTAATAATTTGACCTAAGTTTCTACCGCTATTATCCATTTTTACCACCCAAAAATCAGCGAAACAATTGCTGGCAGAGCAGCCGTGGTTGTCGTGGCTTTTATCACCACCTTTGTTAGACCAGGAACTACCGCCTAATATAAAGTTGCCATCTGGCGTTTGTCCGATAGAATGTAATTCATCTCCACCATTGCTACCAATGGTTTTATCCCAAACTTTGCTGCCATCCGGCTTTAGTTTTATTACCCAGAAATCGGTAGCGCCTATAACCTGCTCGGTTTTATCGCCGTTACTGTTCGAGGATGACCAGCCCCCCAAAATAAAATCGCCAGATGGAGTTTGTTGCAGGGTTTCAAAATTATCCTCCGCATTTCCTCCGTAGGTTTTATCCCAAGCTTTGCTACCGTCAGCATTCAATTTTAATACCCAATAATCAAAGGAGCAATTACCTATGCCGTCGCAACCCCGGTTGTTTTCACTTTTATCGCCGCTTTTGTCAGAGTTGGAACTAGCACCGAGAATGTACCCTCCATCCGGGGTCTGTTGCACGATGCTTTTTCCTCGTTCGCTGCCACTACCACCAATGGTCTTATCCCACATAATGCTGCCATTTCCGTCGGTTTTAATAATCCAGTAATCATCCTGACCTTTGCCGGACTGGGTTTTGTTGCCGCTTCGACCAGAAGTGGAGTGACCACTTAAAATTAATCCGCCGTCGGTAGTTAATTCCAGAGAGTTTAAATACTCTTCACTTTTTCCTCCATAAGTTTTATCCCATTGCTTCACACCATTGGAGTTTAGCTTAACTATCCAGTAATCCCGGTCGCCGCGACTATTTTCCGTTTTATCGCCACCAATGCCGGAGTAAGAAGAGCCTCCAACAATATAACCGCCATCCTGGGTCTGCCGTACCTGAATTAAGCCACCATCATCGTGCCAACTGCCAATGGTTTTATCCCATTCTTTGGTGCCATCCGCTGTAATTTTTATAACCCAATAATCGGTGCCACCTTTGTTCGGTTCTGATTTATCGCCGCTTAAACCGGAGTTTGAAAAACCGCTCAGGATATATCCGCTATCCTGGGTTTGTTGTATAGAATGCAGATAGTCGTAACTGTTCCCTCCAAAAGTTTTATCCCAAACCTTACTGCCGTCAGCATTTAGTTTTATTACCCAGTAATCATCGCCACCTCTACTTTTATGTGACTTATCACCGGTGACACCGGAATCAGAAGTTCCCCCCACAATATATCCCCCATCGTGGGTAGGCTGTAAAACAGAGAAGAATTCACTTTTATTGCCTCCATAAGTTTTATCCCAAAGTATATTCTGGGCCAATGTTGGAATTGAAAGCCAGAATTGTAGAAATAAGAGTAAGCCTATACTGTACCAAAGTGGTACTATTTTTTGATTAGGTGAGATGGAGTAGGAACAGGGTAAAAGTGTTTTCATAGATTAATATTCTAGTTTGTACAAAAAGTAAATAACGATTATTCATTATCAGGGCACTTGTTTGGAAAACTGACAAACAAGAATGTAGAGCACTATAAGACAAATGTTCACAGCTGAGGAAGGTAGTCTAAAGTAATGTTTTTATAAAAATTATACTTAATAATCTTAGATTATTTTACCAAGAAGTAGGGGCAATTTGTGCTTTGTGGTAATTTTTAAATTTTTGGTTTTTTGGCCGGAAGGATTCTTTAATCTTAAATAATGTTAAAAAATAAAGCCGGATAGCATTGCTACTATCCGGCTTTATTGCAAAGTTAACGCTGGTTTACCGGGTCAGCAGGATTTTTTGCTGGTGGCGGTTCGTAGGGGTTTGTAGTTGCAGAAAATACATGCCTGCGGCCTGGTTGTGGGCCTGCCATTGTACCTGGTATTGTTGATGCGCTTGCGCCTGGTTCTGGAACAAAACGGCGACTACTTTGCCCTGGCTGTTATACACCTTTACCGTGGCTACCTGGGTGTGAGGTAAGGTAAAATGAACGGTTAGTTGTTCTTGAACCGGGTTCGGGAAAGCGCTTAGTACTTTCAATTCAGTTTCTGAAGCTGCGGTTATCGGTCGGGTCACTTGCCGGTTAGCGGTTAAGGTACTGGTGAGCGGAGCTACTTTCACGAGCCAGAAATCGGTGCTGCCTTGGCTGGGCTGGCTCTTGTCGCCGCTCACGCCGGAGCTGGACCGGCCGGCCAACAGCAGCCCGCCATCTTTGGTCTGGAACACGCTGCGGAGTTCGTCCAGGCCACTGCCTCCAAAACGTTGGTCTGCGATTTGCTTTCCTTCCTCATTTACTTGCACTACCCAGTAATCGCCATCGCCTTGGCTACCCTGGCTTTTATCACCGCCTTCGGGCGAGTAGGAGGTGCCGCCTAAAACATACTGGTCCTTGTCGGTGAAAGTACTGGCCCTTAGCTCATCGTCTTTACTGCCGCCGAAAGTTCGGTCCCAGAGCAAGTTGCCTTTTTCATCTAATTTAATTAACCAGTAATCTTTGCCCCCTTGGCTCGCCTGGCTTTTATCTCCTGATTGGTCCGAATCACTGGTACCCGCAATAAACAAGTGATTTCCCCGGCCACGACCTACCGAATATGCTTCATCGGTGCCGTTGCCGCCATAGGTTTTTTCCCAAAGCACATTTCCCTCTTTGTCTGTTTTTACGACCCAATAATCGGTGCCACCCTGGCTGGCCTGGGTTTTATCGCCATTATTCCCCGATTCGGAACTGCCGCCCAGGAAAAAGCCATTATCTTTGGTAGCCGTAAAACTGCCCAGGGTTTCGTTTAAGCTGCCGCCGTAGCGTTTATCCCAGAGTTTGGTGCCGGTTTTTGAAATTTTAACGAGCCAGTAGTCGGTGCCGCCCTGCGCAGACTGGCTTTTATCCCCACTGATAGGAGAGTTGCTGGTGCCACCTAACGCGTATTCGCCCGAAGAGAGCTGAATGGCTTTCTGGAGTTCATCATACCCGGATCCACCCAATGTTTTATCCCACTCTTTGTTGCCCTGCGGATCTACTTTTACTACCCAGTAATCCCGGTCGCCCTGGCTTTCTTCGGTTTTATCACCGCTTTTGTTTGAAAGCGATGAACCAGCCAGTAAATAGCCATTATCCTGGGTTTGCAAAACCCGATTAAGGAAATCATCCTGGCTGCCGCCGTAACGTTTTTCCCATTGTTTTTGCCCATTCTTATCCGTTTTTACGATCCAGTAGTCGTTCTTGCCCTGGCTGTTCTGGCTTTTGTCGCCGCTGCTACCCGTGTCCGAATACCCACCGGCTAAATAGCCCCCATCGTTGGTTCTTATAACAGTAGTTAAGTTGTCTTTTCCATTGCCCCCGAAACGGTACTCCCAAAGGGTATTAAGGTCTACATCTTCTTTAAGCTTTACCAACCAAAAGTCCTGGCCACCTCTGCTGGATTCCGATTTATCACCAAAAAATCCGGATTCTGAAGTGCCGCCCACCAGGTACTCCCCGTCACCGGTCTGTTGAATCGAGGATAACAGGTCATTATCATTACCACCCAGGGTTTTATCCCAGGCTTTAGTACCGTCGGCTTTTAGTTTTATAAGCCAGAAGTCGTAGTCAGGGGCACCCCTTGGAATTTGGGTTTTATCACCGGATATAGCCGAAAAGGAATTACCACCTAAGATATAACCGCCATCACTAGTTTGGTGTACCACCGTTAAAGCTTCACTTTCATTTCCACCTAAAGTTTTATCCCAAGTCTTGGCTCCATTGGCATTTAATTTTACTACCCAATAATCATAACCACCTTTAGAAGCTTGTGTTTTATCGCCGCTCCTGCTAGACCAGGAATACCCCCCCAGAATGTAACCCCCATCACTTGTCTGCTCCAGGGATGATAAATAATCTTCATCGGTGCCGCCCAAGGTTTTATCCCAATCCTTGCTGCCATCGGCTTTTAGCTTTACTATCCAGAAATCATTGTTTCCAATACGGGCCTGCGATTTATCGCCACTTTTCCCAGATAAAGAATAACCGCCCAAAATATAGCCGCCATCGCTCGTTTGATGGATCGAACTTAAAACATCTTCATACATGCCTCCAATGGTTTTATCCCAGTCTTTACCTCCATCGGCTCTTAACTTTATCACCCAAAAGTCAGTAAGTCCTTGATAGTCCTCGGTTTTATCTGCCCCAATGCCGGATTCTGAATAACCGCCCAGAATATAACCCCCATCACTTGTTTGTTGCACCGAAGTCAACCAATCCGGGTCGCGTCCCCCTAGGGTTTTATCCCATTCTTTGGTACCATTGGTCTTTACCTTTACAATCCAGTAATCCAAGCTGCCTTTACGGGCTTGCGATTTATCGCCACTTTTCCCGGATGAAGAATAGCCGCCCAGAATATAGCCCCCATCACTCGTCTGTTGCACCGAAGTCAAATTATCATTCCCATTGCCCCCAAAAGTTTTATCCCATTCTTTCGTACCATCGGCTTTTAGCTTTACAATCCAATAATCGAGGCCGCCTTTACTGGCTTGTGACTTGTCGCTGGATTTTCCTGAACTGGAACTTCCGCCTACAATATAACCGCCATCGCTGGTTTTCTGGATAGAGGTTAACTGATCCGTTGAATTGCCACCAATGGTTCTATTCCATTGTTCTTTTATTTTGGAAGCTGGTTCTACCACAAAAGAGCGGGTAGTTGAAACAGGCAGGTAAATAGTATTGCCTGGTTGGGCCGCTTTTATCGTAACGGTACCTACCCCCGTTAATGTAAGCATATTTCCATTACTGATAGTAGCCGGACCTGATTCAACGGTAAAGGTGACAGGCAGGCCTGAACTAGTAGTTGCCGAAAGGGCTATTGGAGGATCATCCAAATCTTTATAAAGAAAAGGTGCAAAGGAAATTAATTGATTCAGGTTCGTTCCGCTATTATCTACCTTCACGATCCAATAATCCCAGCTATTTTTATTAGGCTGCGATTTATCGCCACTCTTATTTGAATAAGAATAGCCGCCCATAATATAATTACCATCATTGGTTTGTTGCAGGTAGGTTAAGTAATCATCACTATTACCGCCAATGGTTTTATCCCAGGCGTAAGAACCGTTAGTATTTAATTTTACAATCCAGTAGTCGTTACCACCTTTAGAAGAGTGCGTTTTGTTACCGCTAATACCTGAATAAGAAGATCCGCCTAGAATGTAAGTGCCATCATTTGTTTGTTGCACCGAACTTAAATTATCATCACTATTGCCGCCAATAGTTCTATCCCATTCTTTGGTACCATCGGCCTTTAACTTAACCACCCAATAATCATTATTGCCTCTAGAAGATTGTGTTTTATCACCGCTGACTCCGGAATAAGAGGAACCACCTAATATATAACCACCATCGCTGGTTTGTTTTACCGAAGCTAAAGCATCCTGACTGTTGCCCCCAAAAGTTCTGTCCCATTCTTTACTGCCATTGGCCTTTATTTTAATAACCCAGTAATCTTCACTACCTTTACCATCTTGAGATTTATCGCCACTAATGTTAGAGTCAGAATAACCAGCCAAGACATACCCTCCGTTGCTGGTCTGTTGAATGGAAAAAGCTATATCCTGGTTATTGCCCCCATAGGTTCTATCCCACTCTTTACTGCCATCGGCCTTTAACTTTACTACCCAATAATCATAATTACCGTTGGATGCCTGCGATTTATCGCCGCTAAGGCCAGAAGAGGAATAGCCAAATAAAATATAGCCACCATCTTTAGTTTGCAATAAAGATTGAAATACGTCATCATTATTACCTCCGATGGTTTTATCCCAAACTTTATCACCTTTAGAATTAAGCTTTACTATCCAATAATCTAAGCCACCTTTGCTGTTTCCCGATTTATCACTGCTTTTACCAGAATAAGAATACCCACCTAAAATATAGCCACCATCACTAGTTTCCTGGCCAGAGCGGAAATAGTCATCACTATTCCCGCCAATGGTTTTATCCCATTCTTTGGTGCCATCGGCACGCGTTTTTACCAGCCAATAATCATAGCCGCCTTTACTATTTTCTGATTTATCCCCGCTTTTATAAGAATAAGAATACCCGCCTAAAATATAGCCGCCATCTTTTGTGTGCCGAAGTGATTGGAAAATGTCATCGTAACTGCCACCAATGGTTTTGTCCCATATTTTATTTTGAGCTAAGCCGGTGGCTATGAAGCACCAATTAAGTAATAAAATGACCCCTACAGAGCGCCATCCGGGCAATTCTACCCGAGGCCATTGACTTAGACGGAAATTATAATCTATGATTTTCATAATTGTATAAGTTTTCAAACAGGTGATATTTAAAAATTAAAAATTTGACTGCAGAAAGAGCCAGCTACGTTTGCCATACTGCAAAGAGCCCTGTGGTATAAAAGCAAGAAAGAAGTGTTCTGTTTATACAACTTTTTAGCTATCGGTAAAGGAGTAGTTTACACTGGCTGCGATTGGTTTTGGTTTGCAATTGCAGCAGATACATACCGGTAGCCTGGTTATCGGCTTGCCACTCTAAGTGGTAGGTTTTATTAGCCTGTGCTTCGCCCCGAAATAAAGTTGCTTGTACTTTCCCTTTACTATCATACACCAGTATCTGAACAGTTTGGGTTTCGGGTAAAGTAAAGTGAACGTTTACTTTTTCCTGAAATGGATTAGGATACGCTGTCAGGTTTAGCGAAACAGTTGATTCCAACGCTTTTTCCGAGATAGCAACTTCACTTGCCAAGGCCGAGGATGCTATTTCGGATGAGCGTATTTCCAGAATTTCGGGCGCTACTTTTACCAGCCAGAAGTCGGTGCTACCCCGGCTGGCTTGGGTACGATCACCGCTTATACCAGAATCAGAGCGCCCTCCCAGTAAATACCCACCATCAGGGGTTTGCAATACTGTCCGGATTTCTTCATAGGCATTGCCGCCAAAGCGTTTATCCCACTGTTTAACTCCTGTGCTATTTGTTTTTACGACCCAATAATCGCTATTACCTTGGGTTTTCTGCGTTTTATCGCCACTTACATCGGATTCGGAGCGTCCTCCTAGTAAGTAACCGCCATCAGCCGTTATAATAATGGAACGTAATTCTTCATTCTCAGTACCCCCAAATCGGCTGTCGAATAACTTATCGCCGTTACCATTTATTTTAATCATCCAGAAGTCCTTGCCACCCCAACTATCTTGTGATTTATCGCCACTTATTCCGGAAGTACTATGGCCGGCAATAAAAAAGTTGCCGGTAGCCGTGCCGGTACTACCCAGCGACATTAAGTTATCTGTTCCGGTACCGCCATAGCGCTTATCCCATATTTTGTTGCCATCGCCATCAATCCGTACCACCCAGTAATCGGCATTGCCCCGGGTGCTTTGGGTTTTATCGCCACTTATTCCCGAAAAAGAGGATCCGCCTAATAAGAAACCATCATCCAGGGTTGGTGCTATGCTTTGCAATGCGTCGTTAAGGGAACCACCATAGCGTTTGTCCCAAACAAAAGTGCCATTACTGTTTATTTTAACTACCCAAAAGTCCTGACCACCCCGGGAACCTATTGTTTTATCTCCACTAGCCGGAGAATTGCTGGTACCCGCCAGAATATATCTGCCGGAAGGTAGTTGGTAAACTTGCTTGAGTTCATCGTAACCGCTGCCGCCAAAGCGTTTGTCCCATTGCTTATTACCAGCCGCATCTATTTTTACAATCCAGTAATCGCGCTCACCTCGGCTTGCCTGCGTTTTATCGCCACCTACTCCGGAAAGGGAGCTGCCACCAAGCAAATAACCGCCATCAATTGTTTCAATAACCGAGTTTAAATAATCATCCTCTGTACTGCCGAATCTTCTGTCCCAGAGTTTTTTACCCGATGGATCGGCTTTAACGATCCAATAATCGTTTTTGCCCCGGCTAAGTTGTGTTCGATCACCACTATTGCTGGAAGTAGAAGAACCACCGTATAAATAGCCGCTATCGGCTGTCCGGATTACTACGGACAATCCATCATTGCCAGAACCGCCATAACGAAAATTCCATTGGGCGTCTAAAAAATTGTCTTCTTCCAGCTTTAAGACCCAAAAATCATTTTCGCCTTTATTAGCTCCACTTTTCTCCCCGCTAATACCAGAACCGGAACTACCTCCGAGAAAGTAACCACCATCGGGTGTAGTTAAAAGAGCATGGAGTTCATCGTAATTTTTACCGCCAAAAGTTTTATCCCAGACTTTTGTGCCGCTCTCATTTACCTTTACTACCCAGTAATCGTCGCTTCCCCTGCTAATCTCTGTTTTGTCGGCTCCAATGCCACCTTGGGTTGTACCGCCCAACAAAAAACCACCGCCCGGAATAGCCACTAAGCTGCTAAAATTGTCATAATCCCGGCTCCCAATTACTTTGTCCCAGACTCTGGCGCCAACACTATCTATTTTCACGATCCAAAAATCCGAACTCCCTTTGCTACTAGCCCGCTTATCGCCGCTAACATTAGATTCAGAAGAGCCGCCTAGCAAATAACCACCATCGTGGGTAAGCGCTAAGCTGTAAAGGTTATCAGTAGAGTTCCCACCCAAAGTTTTATCCCACACCTTTGTACCTTTGCTATCTAATTTAACTACCCAGTAATCACCTGCTCCCCTAGACTCTCCCGTTTTATGGTAACCAATATCGGAGTAAGAACTGCCTCCTAATAAGAAACCGCCATCTGGCGTAACAATAATATCTTCCAGGCGGTCGTCGCTATCGCCGGTTATTGTTTTATCCCAAATTTTCGTGCCATTTGCCTTTATCTTCACTACCCAATAATCCCGGTCCAGGCCACCCCGGCCAGCCTGGCTCTTATCGCCACTTTTACTAGAAAAAGAAGTGCCGCCCAGCAAAAAACCGCCATCCGACGTAGCCACCACCGCTTGAAACGAATCAGAACTATTACCCCCATAGGTTTTATCCCAAACTTTATTTCCATTGGCATCTAATTTTACAATCCAGTAATCAAAATCGCCTTTGCCCTGGCCACTTTTATCTCCATTAATATCCGAAAAAGTGGTACCGCCTAATAAATAACCTCCGTCTGGTGTTGCAATTAATTCCTTGAAATAATCATAGCTACTGGTTCCTATTGATTTATTCCAGATAACATTTCCTCCGGCATCCACTTTTACTACCCAGTAGTCGGCTTGTCCTTTACTAGGCTGCGTTTTATCGCCGCTTATACCGGAGGTAGAGTAACCGCCCAGTAAATAACCGCCATCGGGGGTAACGATCATGGAAGTAAATTCTTCGGTATTGCTGCCTCCAAAGGTTTTATCCCATTGTTTAGATTGCGCCCATGTGGCAGAAGTAAACCAGAAAGTAAAACACAAAACCAGAAATACGAAGCGCCAAAAAATAGCAGGCAACCGATTTTCCCAAATCTTGTTGCAGCAGTGTAATTTTGTATTCATACTATTTGGGTTTAAGTAAAATGCTAAATGAGTAAATTTTAACTGTTGTAAAGGCAAAAAACTTTTTTGTAAAGTTTTACAGCAGAAAGTAGTGAGGCATTGGTGTGCCTGCCATTAATAAACTGAAACCAGTTTCGTATTAATAACTTGATTTAAGTGAAAAATGCTGCTTATGCTCAGTTGGAACATGCTACAGACTAGTTGTTGCTGCAATTACTATTTATTAAAATAAATCAGATTTTATTTTCAAATGGCTGCAGCATATCTAAGTAAATTTTTAAAATAAACAGCGAAGAAAGTAAAGTAGATGCGGCAGATACAGATGATAAAATTTTTAAAATTTTACAATTTACCTGCTAATCAAGTAATGAGTAATAGCTTTATTGGGCTATGGAATGGCTACAATACTCAGATATACTTTTTACCGAAGCAGTAATATTTTCTGCTGCTTACATTTACCAGCCGTTTGCAGTTGCAGCAGATACATACCAGTTACATGATTAGCAGCGTTCCATTTTAATTGGTAAATTTGGTTAGCTTTAGCTTCGCCGTGGAATAAAGTAGCAATATCCCTTCCCTGAATATCATAGATTTTCACCTGAGCAGATTGTGCTTCAGGTAAAGTAAAGCGGACTGTTACTTGCTCTTGAAATGGATTAGGTGAAGCTTGAAACATGGTACGTTCCGTTGCTACTGCAGATTGTTCGCCTAACGTTGCTTCTTTCGTAGTTTCAGCCATTATAGAGGTGGCTTCCAGGGCTACCTTCACTAACCAATAGTCATTGCCACCCTGGCTGGGCTGAGTTTTCTCTCCGCTTGCCTCAGAATCTGATTTGCCGGCTAGCAGCAAACCCCCATCACTGGTCTGGAGAACCGCTCTTAGTTCTTCTGTCCCACTGCCTCCGTACCGGCGATCCCACTGGTACATGCCATCAGGATCTGTTTTCACAATCCAAAAATCGCTTGAACCCCGGCTATTTTGCCTTTTATTCCCGCTTCGGTTGGAGAAAGACTTACCAGCCAAAAGATATCCTCCATCGGTAGTTTGAATGCTTGCTCTTAATTCATCATCTTTTGTGCCACCAAAACGCTTGTCCCATACCTTCTCGCCCGTACTGGTTACTTTAATAAACCAGTAATCGATACCCCCATGATTGTCCCGGGTTTTATCCCAACCCGCCGGTGAGTCGCTTTGCCCCGAAATGAAGAAATCACTTTTTCCTGATTTCCCCACCGACAACACAAGGTCTTGTCCACTGCCTCCGTAGGTTTTATCCCAGAGCATGTTCCCGTTATCGTCGGTTCGTACCAGCCAAAAATCTGTACCGCCCCGACTAAACGCACTCTTGTCGCCGCTAATGCCTGAAGCTGAACTACCTCCCAGCAAAAAACCACCCCCATTTACCTGGACAATGCCGCCCAGGGTTTCATCTAAATTACCGCCATACCGCTTATCCCATAGTTTTACTCCGTCTATAGATACTTTTACCAGCCAATAATCCCAGCCACCCTGGCTACCTTGGCTCTTGTCGTCACCGGCTGGAGAGTTGCTGTGTCCTGCTAAAATGTACTCCCCCGTAGTTAGCTGAAGAACTTTCTTGAGTTCGTCTTCTCCCTTACCGCCATACCGCTTATCCCATTGTTTTATTCCGGAAGCATCTACCTTAACAAGCCAATAATCGCGGCTGCCGCGGCTAGACTGTGTCTTATTTCCGCTGGTGCCAGATAGCGAAGAGCCAGCTAAGAGGTATCCGCCATCTTGCGTTTGAATGACCCGGTTTAAATACTCGTTCTCCGCTCCACCGTAGGTTTTATCCCATAATTTGTTTCCTGCTGCATCGGTCTTTACAATCCAGTAGTCGTTCTTACCCTGGCCAGCTTGGCTTTTATCCCCACTAACACCGGAAGCTGAATACCCGCCAACTAAGTAGCCACCATCCGAAGTTTTAATTACCGTAGTTAAGCCTTCGTTCTGCGAGCCCCCAAATCGCTTATTCCACTGAACCGGTATACTCTCTCCGATAGTAATGGAGTAATCTTCGGTTTCGCCGTAGTCCGAAGCAGTGCAAGACTCCGCACTGGTAAAGGTACTATTATAGGTGCTTCTTACCCGGAGCCGGCGTAAGCCATTACCTGTTCCTGTTGGTATAGTTAGGCTACCTGTAAAAACCCCCATTCCAGCGGCATCGGAATTATAGATAAACTCGCCGGCATCATCAAAGTCCCCATCGTTGTTATAGTCGAGCCATATACCAAAGCCTTGCGGATAAGCAGGGCTAGACTGTAACGAAAAAGAATAAGATTTACCTCTTTGTAGCCTGGTAGTGAGGTTGCCAGCGGGTGGGTAATAGATATAATTGCTTTCCTGCCCGTTACAGCCAGAATCCTCATTCACTAAGGTATTTAAACGAAAAGACTGAATAGACATATTATTAATGCTGCATTCATAAGTGATAATTGGTATGCAGTAAGAATTATTACTTTGAGCGAAAGCAATAATATTAAGATAGAACTGTAGAAAGGCGATTACACCGAAATACCAACTACGGCTAATTAGCCAATTTAATAGTAATCGGTAGAAACCAAATAAACGTGTTTGCATGGTTTTGGGAGTTGATAAAGCAGATCAGAACAGAAAATGGTGGCAAGAAATGTTTGACAAACTTTAATTTTTAAGTTTGCAGCAGGAGAGAGTCGAAAGGGTTACGCCTAGTTGAACGCCTTTAAATGTAGTTACTTCTTCTTTATTTAACTTTTCATTATTTATATCAACAACACTTTTTAATGAATTTTAAAATTCCCAAATAGGCGTATTTGAATCCTGTATTACTTATTTTTTTGTTTCCTGTAATAATCAGGCTTGTCTTAAATTAAAGTATTTACTTAGCCAAGATCATTTTCTGTTGTTGGCGATTTGTAGGGGTTTGCAGTTGCAGCAAGTACATACCGGGAGCTTTGTTAACAGCTTGCCACTCTACCTCGTAGGCTTTGTTGGCCTGTGCCTCTCCTTGAAACAACGTAGTTACTTCCCGGCCCTGCATATCGAAAACTTTTACCTGGACGGGTTGCGTTTGCGGGAGCGTAAAGTGTACGTTTATTCTGTCCCGGAAAGGATTAGGTGCCACGGTTAGGTTGCCGGGTTCCGGTAAAATTACGAGATCTTCCGGGAGAGTAATTTCGCGCGCTACTGCTGGGGAAGAAGTGCCAGACGGCTCAGGGCCTAATGCCACCAACCAAAAGTCGGTACTGCCGCGGCTGGGTTGCGTTTTGTTGCCGCTGCTACCCGAGTAAGAATACCCGCCTAAAATGTACCCGCCATCGGTGGTCTGCAGCACGGTACGCAGGTTGTCGTATTCAGCGCCGCCAAAGCGTTTATCCCATTCTTTTACGCCTAAGCTCGTGGTTTTTACTACCCAGTAGTCGCTGTTACCAAAACTGGCTTGCGTTTTGTCGCCGCTGATGTCGGAATTAGAAATACCGCCTAGTAAGTACCCGCCATCGGCAGTAATGATAATAGAATGCAGGCGTTCGTGCTGGCTGCCCCCAAAGCGCTTATCCCAAAGTTTGCCGCCGTTACGATTAATTTTAAGCATCCAGAAGTCGGTACCTCCCTGGCTGCTCTGGGTTTTATCGCCGCTTACACCAGAACCACTATAGCCTGCAATAAAAAAGTTGCCAGTACTGGTGTTCGTGCTACCTAGCGAAGTTAAATTATCGTCTCCGATGCCGCCGAACCGTTTATCCCAAAGTTTGTTGCCCAGGCCATCTATCCGTACCAGCCAATAATCATAGCCGCCCCAACTAGGTTGCGTTTTGTCGCCGCTAACGCCCGAGGCCGAGGAACCGCCCAGCAGAAAGCCGCCATCCGCGGTGAAAGCTAAATCACTCAGGGCATCGTTTAAGGTACCGCCAAAACTTCTATCCCACATACGGGTGCCCGTAGCTGAAATTTTTAAAATCCAGTAATCCTGCGCTCCTTGGTTGCCGGCGCTTTTATCGCCTCCGGTGGGGGAGTTACTGGTTCCGGCTAAAATATAACGTCCCGAAGGCAGTTGAATCACTTTTTTAAGTTCATCTTTACCCGTGCCGCCGTAGCGTTTATCCCATTGTTTATTTCCTTGAGCATCTAATTTAACTATCCAGTAATCCCGGTTGCCGCGACCAGCCTGGGTTTTATCACCACTTATTCCGGAAACCGAACTGCCTCCCAGCAAGTAGCCACCGTCCTGCGTTTGAATAAGCGTGGTTAAAAAATCATCATTAGAGCCGCCAAAGCGCCGGTTCCACAATTTCTTACCCGCGGCATTGGTTTTTACTACCCAGTAGTCGTTTTTACCCCAACTGAGTTGCGTTTTATCGCCACCCACATCGGAGTTAGAATATCCTCCGGCTAAGTAACCGCCATCCCGGGTTTGAATAAGCGCGGTTAAATACTCGGCGCCCACTCCCCCAAAGCGCTTGTTCCAAAGCATTTTGCTCGTATGGTCGGTAATTTTTAAGAGCCAATAATCGGTAGCCCCTTGGCTGGCTGCGGTTTTATCGCCACTAAGGTCAGAAGGTGAGGTGCCGCCGAGCAGGTAATTGCCATCCGGGGTAGGCTGCAACGAGGTTAAAATATCAGTGTAATTACCGCCAATAGTTTTATCCCAGATTTTGGCGCCGTTCACATCTACATTTACTAACCAAAAATCGCCCATTCCTTTACTGGGTTCGGTTTTCTCACCACCTTGTTCCGAAAAGGAATAGCCGCCCAAAATATAGTTGCCTTCGCTTGTTTGCAGGATAGAACTCAGGTAATCCAAGGCTGTTCCGCCCAAAGTTTTATCCCATTCTTTGGTACCGGTGGCATTAAGTTTCACTATCCAGTAGTCCGATGGAAACAGATCCGGTATTTCTTCTACATCGCGCAGCGCTTCCGATTTATCCCCACTGATACCAGAGGCCGAATTGCCGCCTACAATATACCCCCCGTCCTGGGTTTGCTGCACTACTTCTAACCGGTCGTAAGAGCTACCGCCAATGGTTTTATCCCAGGATGTAGTGCCATCGGCATTTAGCTTTACAATCCAGTAATCACTGGCTCCTTTGGTGGGAGAAGTTTTGTCGCCCCCGGTTCCTTCTGTGTGGCCGCCAATAATATACCCGCCATCGCTGGTTTGTTGCAAAGTGGCAAACTCGTCGTAAAAATTGCTGCCAATGGTGCGGTCCCAAACTTTGGTGCCATTGGCATTTAGTTTTACTATCCAATAATCACCGTTTTTAGAAGCCGCGGATTTATCTGCGTTAATTCCAGAAAACGACCAGCCTCCCAGAATATACCCGCCGTCGCTGGTTTGTTGCACGGCTAGCAAGTGGTCGTTGTGGTTGCCGCCAAGGGTGTTTTCCCAAATAATGGCGCCGGTGGCATTTATTTTTACTACCCAGTAATCGGTGGTGGGCCGCCCCAGTTCATCTATTCCGCCCTTATTTTCTTCCGATTTATCGCCGCCTTGTCCGGAATAGGAGTAACCCCCTAGAATATACCCACCATCGCTGGTTTGCTGCATCGATGTTAAATGATCGCTACCGGGTCCGCCAATGGTTTTATCCCACAATTTATTGCGGTTAGCATCTAACTTAACAATCCAGTAATCTACTTCCTTATTTATCTGCGTTTTATCGCCGCTAATGGCCGAGTTAGAAGAGCCCCCCAGGATGTAACCGCCGTCGTTTGTTTGTTGCACGAAACTCAGGTTTTCCGATTTATTCCCGCCAATGGTTTTATCCCAAAGTACAGATGGCTGGGCCCAGGTGGCCACAGTTACCCCGCAGACTAACACAAACGTTAGATAAATAAAGCGGTTGTAATAAGCAAATGGTAGATTTTTGTAAATTTTATTGCCCGGAAGTAATTGTGTTTTCATACTGGTAGGGTTTAGTATAGGACGGTAATCATAAATAGCTGTTTACTGTAATTTGATAGCAACGAGTATTTAAGAATGATTTAATATTAAATTATAAAATAGTGATTTTTAATAATTTAACTTTTGGTTTGTGGCAACTAGACTAGTACAATAAAATGGATAGCGAATGTATTAGTACAAAAATGTTTATACTTAATTTACTGCTGTTTTGAGTGAAATTATATGCGGAATAATCCTCTGTTTCAAGCAAAAGTTTGAAACATGCTGCCGGGTTACTTGCTGCTGCGATCTAACTGAAAATTCAGGAAAGAACAAGCGTAGAGTTACTACTTAGTAAAAACTAATTTACGTAAATTTTTGAATTATAGATAGATTTTTTAGTAATAAATTTTGTGTAACAGTTTTTTTAAATTTGATACTTAGTGGGTTGCCTTTTCATCAATTTTAAAAGAACAAGCCGGCTAGAGGTGCTCTGGCCGGCTTTGTAGAAACAGAAAAATTTAAAAAAATTACTTACTCAAGAGTAGTTTGTGGGTGCTTTGCCCGGTTGGGGTTTGCAGGTGCAAGAAATACATACCCGCTTCTTGTTTATCCGCTTGCCATTCTAGCTGGTAAGGTTGGTTGGCTTGAGCTTCTGCTTGGAATAGCGTAGCTACTACTTTGCCTTGGCCATCGAGTATGCATAGGGTAGCAATTTGGGTTTCGGGTAAAGTAAAGCGGATGGTTACCTGTTGCTGGAAGGGGTTCGGGTAAGCCGTTACTGTTGTAAGTTCCGCGCCGGGTTCTCCGGTGAAGCTAACTGTTCTGGTTGCTACTATACTGGAAGCAGGTGCGGCTATTTTCACGAGCCAGTAATCAGTTAATCCTTGGCTAGGCTGCGAGCGGTCACCACTTACCCCGGAGTTGGAGCGGCCCGCCAGCAAATACCCGTTATCGCTGGTCAGTAGCGCGGCGCGCAGTTCTTCCGTGTCGCTGCCTCCTTGTCTTTGGTCCCACAGTACTTTCCCCGCTGGATCAATTTTGACGACCCAGTAATCCTTGCCCCCCTGACTGGCTTGGGTCTTATCGCCACTTACTCCGGAAGTAGAAGAACCCGCCAGCAAGTAGCCGCCATCACTGGTTACCTGTACGGCACGGAGTTCTTCGTCTTTGGAGCCACCGTAGGTTTTATCCCACAGTTTGCTCCCCGCGTTGTTTAGTTCCAGGAACCAGTAATCGCTGCCCCCCGCACTGGTCTGGCTTTTATCGCCGCTGTTTTTTGAAGTACTCGTACCCGCCAAATACAGGTTGCCGGTAGTTGTAGTACCCACTGCCATTAACTTGTCTTCCCGGGCGCCGCCAAAGGTCCGGTCCCAGACTTTAATGCCGTTGCCATCTAAACGCAAGGCCCAGTAATCACTGGCACCGCGGTTGCCTTGGGTGTGGTCTCCTCCGGAGCCCGAAGTAGAGCTGCCCCCCACCAGCAAGTCACCGTTCGGTAGGAGCGCTGCGTCTTCGGCTAAGTCTTCGCCGTTGCCGCCGTAGCAGCGGTCCCAGGCTTTCTGGCCATCGGAGTTAATTTTTACAATCCAGTAATCCTGATCCCCTTGGCTGGCTTTGCTTTTGTCGCCGCTTACGGGGGAGTTGCTGTTACCCACTAAGAGGTAGCGGCCCGAAGCTAGTTGGATAACTTTCTTGAGCTCCTCATTACCGGTGCCACCATAGCGTTTGTCCCACTCTTTGTTGCCTTGTTTATCTACTTTTACGATCCAGTAATCGCGGCCGCCGCGACTAGCCTGGCTTTTATCCCCCGACTTACCCGAGAGGGAAGAACCGGCCAGTAAGTAGCCACCATCCATAGTCTGGATCACCTGGTTGAGGTAATCATCACCGG
This sequence comes from Adhaeribacter swui, assembly GCF_014217805.1. Taxonomy (NCBI): domain Bacteria; kingdom Pseudomonadati; phylum Bacteroidota; class Cytophagia; order Cytophagales; family Hymenobacteraceae; genus Adhaeribacter; species Adhaeribacter swui. The sequence continues at coordinate 961,542 of NZ_CP055156.1, read as the reverse complement.
AGCCACCGTAGCTTTTATCCCATTGTTTTTTACCGGCAGCATCGCTTTTTACGATCCAGTAGTCGTTTTTACCTTGGCTAGGTTGGGATTTGTCGCCGTTTGCGCCGGAGTTGGTGTAACCAGCCGAGAGGTAACCGCCATCCTGGGTAGCAATGAGGGCGGTAAGGTTATCGGTGCCCGTGCCGCCGTAGCGCAGGTTCCAGGTGGTGGTAACCGGTGGTTCTTTATCTTTTATCTTGATTACCCAGTAATCTACTAATCCTTTCAGAGGTTCTTGCCGATCGCCGCCCTCGGGGGAATCTGTGGTGCCGCCCAGCAAATAGCTGCCATCCGGATTTGCGATTAATGCTTTAAATTGTTCTTGGGTGCCATTCCCACCAAAAGTTTTATCCCAAAGTTTCTGACCTGTGCCATCCAGTTTTACTATCCAGTAATCGTTTTCATAGGTTTTACCTCGCCTTGTTTCACTTTTATCACCAGATATATCGGATTGGGAATCACCCCCCAATAAATAACCACCATCTGGAGTAACCGCCATATCTACTAATCTTTCACCCGAACTACCCCCCAATGATTTATCCCAGAGCTTTTTACCGGAAGCATCAATTTTAACTATCCAATAATCATTGCCACCTTTGCTAACGGAACTTTTATTGCCGCTAATGGAAGAACTAGAAGTGCCTCCGAGTAAATAACCTCCATCTGGAGTAGCAACTATATCATAGATTCCGTCAGCGGCATTGCCGCCGTAGGTTTTATCCCACAGCTTGTTGCCCTTGCTATCCAGCTTAACGAGCCAATAATCAAGACCTTCACCCGAGTTGGTGATATCCGGATCCGTAGAATTGAGATCCCCGCCCAGTAAATAACCGCCATCCGGAGTGGCGAGCAGAGTTTTAAATCCACCAAACCAGCCACCAGGCAAGGTTTTTTCCCAAACAGTATTGCCTTTACCATCTAATTTTAAAACGGAGTATTCAGAAGTACTCATTAAATATCCTCCATCAAGTGTAGTAATTAGGTCGGCCAGCCGCAGTCGTCCTAAGCGCGGTATACTCTTGTCCCACAATTTGTTGCCGTTGGCATCTATTTTAATCAACCAGAAATCGAAACAATTATTTGGACTCTTGCAGGCTTCGCTTTTATCACCGCTTATGCCAGATTCCGATACGCCACCTAATAAATAACCCCCATCCGGAGTAGCTACTATGCTGGCCAGCTCCTCCCAGCCATCGCCCCCGTAAGTTTTATCCCATAACCGTCGGCCATTTGCATCCACTTTTACGAGCCAATAGTCCAGAGTTCCCCCGTTAGAAAAAGGATAGGCACAGCCTCTGTTTGGACCTTTTAGGTCTTCGCTTTTGTCGCCTCCTTTTTTAGAATCGGAGCTGCCGCCCAGCAGATAACCGCCGTCCGGTGTAGCTACCATGGTAGAAAAGTTGGAAGTGCCAAAATCATTACACTCTGAATCGGGCATTTGAGGCGTAATGGTGACAACACCACCGTAGGTTTTATTCCAGACTTGCTTTACCGGTGAATCAATTATTTCAAAACTTTGAAAAACTTCCCGAGCAACATCGTAAGTAGCGTTACCAGTTTGTTGCGCTTTTATCGTAACATTACCTGTGCCTGTTAAAGTAAGCTGCTTGTTTTTTACCGTAGCCGGGCCGGACACCACCCTGTAGCTAACCGGTAAGCCGGAAGTAGCAGTAGCTTGCAGGGTAATAGGGGAGTTAACTAGATCTTGGTTGGGGATGGTTTTGAAGGTAATAAATTGCTCTTTACCAACCTTGTTGTTGTTATCCAGTTTTACCACCCAGTAATCTCCTATACCACGGGAAAACTCCGATTTATCACCGTTCCGTTCAGATTCAGAATAGCCAGCTAATATGTACTGGCCCTCGCGGGATTGAAAAGCGGTAGCTAACTGCTCCTCATACTTCCCGCCAATAGTTTTATCCCATTCTTTGGTGCCATCAGCTTTTAGTTTTACAATCCAGTAATCGCTAACCGGAGAATCATCGGGGTAGATAGAACTACTCAAAAGTTTTTCTCTTTTATCGAAGCCCGCGTCGGAGTTAGAAGATCCCCCTAATAAATAACCGCCATCCTGGGTTGGTTGCACCGAAGCTAAATGATCCTGGTTATTACCAGATATGGTTTTTCCCCAGATGGTGCTGCCATTGGGTTTTAACTTAATTACCCGGTAATCGCTGTAGGTAGCTTTCGAAATAGAAGTGCCCCCCAGTAAATAGTTGTTATCGGTGGTTAAAAGAAGAGAAGAAATGGAAAAATTGGTTATAGTTTTATCCCATTCTTTGGTCCCATTGGCATTTACCTTCACAAGCCAGCCTCCCGAAGCCGCTGTGGTTTTATCACCGCTTAATCCGGAAATAGAATTACCTCCTAAAAGATAACCGCCATCTGGAGTTTGTTGCACCGCATATAATAGATCGTCGGCATTACCACCAAATGATTTATCCCATTCTTTGGTGCCATCGGCTTTTAATTTTACAAGCCAGTAATCGGCGGCGCCTTTACTGGCCGAGGTTTTGTTGCCAGATACCGGGGAGCTAGAATAACCACCCACAATATAGCCGCCATCCGTAGTTTGTTGCAGAGACGTTAGTCCATCTCCTTGATTACCGCCAATGGTTTTATCCCATATTTTCTTCCCATTTTTATCTAGTTTTACAACCCAGTAATCAGTGGTATAAAGAGGTCCTTTGTTACCCTCAGACTTATCGGCACTCTTGCGCGATTGCGATGAACCACCTAAAATATAACCACCATCCGTAGTCTGTTGTACTTGGGATAAACCATCCCGATCCTGACCACCAATGGTTTTATCCCATTCTTTGGTGCCATCGGCTTTTAGTTTTACGATCCAATAATTTGCCACATCGTAACGGCCTTTTCTGCCTTCGGTTTTGTCACCACCCGCTTCGGAGTTCGAGTTTCCTCCTAAAATATAGCCCCCATCCTGGGTTTGCTGGGCAGAGCGAAGTAGATCTTGATCAGAGCCGCCGTAAGTTTTATCCCAGATTTTAGTTTGGGCGCTAGCTAAGTTGGAGAAACTAAAACAAACAAAAAGGATAGCACTGGAACAATACCACCTGATATTTTTCTGGCGCACCTTATGGCGCCAAGAAAGTTGGGTAAAAAGTTTTTTCATGCGAATAATTAGTAGAATAGAGTAAGGTAAAGGTTTTATGTAAGATGTATTACTAAGCATTAATAAGAGGCTTGGTTGATGCCTATTAAGGATGCTATTTAATCTCTTAAAAGTACAGCATTAGTTATCTTTATACAATACCTAAACTTTGGTATAATGTTAATAAATTTTTAAATTATTCTTGAATTAACTTGCTGTAATTCTGCTTAAATTATAAAAAACCGAAGCCGATCCATATATCTTGGATCGGCTTTCAGGGAAACAGAAAAATTTAAAAAATTTACTTACTCAAGAGTAGTTTGCGCGTGCTTTGGTCAGTAGGCGTTTGCAGCTGCAAGAAATACATACCAGCTTCTTGCTTACTGGCTTGCCATTCTACTTCATACGGCTGCTGGGCTTGGGCTTCTTGCTGAAACAACGTAGCTACTGCTTTGCCTTGGCTATCGAGTATCCGTAGGGTAGCAATTTGGGTTTGGGGCAGGGTAAAGCTTACGGTTACTTTTTCCTGGAAGGGGTTGGGGTAAGCCGTTACTGTTGTAAGTTCCGCGCCGGGTTCTTCGGTTAAGCTAACCGTTCTGGTTGCTACTATACTGGAAGCAGGTGCGGCTATTTTCACGAGCCAGTAATCGGTACTGCCTTGACTCGGCTGGGAGCGGTCACCACTGGCATCGGAGTTGGAGCGGCCAGCTAAGAGCAAACCGCCATCGGGAGTATGGGTCACGGTCCGGAGTTCGTCTTTCCCGCTACCGCCATAACGTTGGTCTTGTATTGGGTTGCCTTCCGCATCTACTTGCACGATCCAGTAATCACTCTCGCCCTGGCTATTTTGGCTTTTGTTGCCGCTGTTATTAGAATAAGAAAAACCAGCTAAGACCAGCCCGCCATTTATGCTAGCAGAACTGGCCCGGAGTTCATCGTCTTGGTCGCCCCCGTAAGTTCTGTCCCAAAGTTTATTGCCTTTCTGATCGAGTTTGATTAACCAGTAGTCTTTACCGCCTTTACTTTCCTGGCTTTTGTCGCCGCTTTTACCGGAACTGGAAGTGCCCGCGATAAAGAACTCCGTGCCGCTGGTGGCTACCGAATACGCTTCATCTTGGCCGCTGCCGCCATAGGTTTTCTCCCAGACTAAGCTGCCGGTCGGATCAGTTTTCACGATCCAGTAGTCACTGGCTCCTTTACTAGCCTGGCTTTTATCCCCACTCATGGCCGAGGAGGAGCTACCCGCCAGTAAAAAGCCGCCATCCGTTGTTTCCGTAAAGCTACCAAGTATTTCGTCTTGAGTGCCGCCGTAAGTTTTATCCCAGAGCTTCGTACCGTTATGGGCAAGTTTTACCAGCCAGTAATCGGTTCCGCCTTGGTTGGGCTGGGTTTTATCCCCACTCACGGGGGAGTTGCTGTAGCCACCCAGCACGTACTCGCCCGAAGCGAGCTCGACTACTTTCTTAAGTTCGTCGTACCCTGAGCCGCCCAAGGTTTTATCCCATTCTGTCGTGCCTTGCGCATCTACTTTCACCAGCCAGTAGTCGCGCTTGCCTTTACTAGCTTCCGTTTTGTCGCTGCTCTTGCCTGATACAGAAGAGCCAGCCAGTAAGTAGCCCCCGTCCCGGGTTTGGATGACCCGGTTGAGGTAATCATCACCGGAGCCGCCGTAGCGTTTGTCCCAGAGTTTGTTGCCGGCAGCATCCGATTTGACAATCCAGTAGTCGTTTTTACCCTGGCTGTTCTGGGTTTTGTCGCCGCTGACCCCGGAGTTGGTGTAGCCCGCGCTTAAGTAACCCCCATCTCGGGTCTTAATAGTAGAAGTGAGATGATCCCTGCCGTTGCCGCCATAGCGCAGGTTCCAGGCTGCAGGCGCCGGGCGGCTGCCATCTTTTACTTGTACCAGCCAGAAGTCGGCTATGCCTTGGTTAGTGGCGCTTTTGTCGGCTCCTATATCCGAGAAAGATGTACCGCCGAGTACATAATCGCCGCTGGGAGCCAGTACAGCGGTAGTTAGTTTATCGTTGTTATAGCCGCCAATGGTTTTATCGCCTAAAGTGTTGCCTTGTTCGTCAATTTTTAAAATCCAGTAGTCGTTTACTTCCGTTGTGCTGTAGATAATTTCGCTATTCCGTTGGAAGGATTCACTTTTTTCTGCCCCGGCCTTGGCGTTAGAAGTACCAGCTAGTAAATAGCCGCCTTCGGGTAAGGGTACAATCTTACTTAAACTGCTTACGCCAATATTGACGTCGTAAGTGGGATCAAATCCTACTTCAAGTGTGCCCATAACTCCTCCATAGATTTTATCCCATAGTTTTTTACCTTGCGCATCTATTTTTATAACCCAAAAGTCAGGGGTTAAAATACGGCTGTAATTGGAGTAAATTGGCGGTCTTTCTACGCTTTTCTCGCCACCTTTTGCCGCATTGGAATTGCCACCTAACAAAAAGCCACCATCGGGAGTAGGTACGATACTCTGCAGTTCGGAAGAAACATTAGAATAAGTATAACCTTCATAATCATCCACTACAACTAAACCGCCGTAGGTTTTATCCCATTGCTTTATGCCTTGTTTATTTATTAGAATAATCCAGTAATCAGCCAAGGTCCGGTTAATTTGGCTTTTATCGCCGGAAGTACCCGAGGCGGAGGTGCCGCCTAGTAAGTAGCCGTTAGGGGTAGCCAGCATGGATACCAGAACATCGGCTTTATTACCACCGTAAGTTTTATCCCAAAGTACTTTCCCTTGAAGATCAGTTTTTATTACCCAAAAATCTGTTTCACCTATGCTATCTTGGGTTTTATCACCGGAGATACCCGAATTAGAGGTACCGCCCAGCAGATAACCCTCTGGAGTAATCAAAATAGCCGTTAACTGGTCTTGCGCGTTGCCGCCGTAAGTTTTATCCCATTGTTTCTCGCCTTGGGCATCGAGTTTGATAATCCAGTAGTCAGACTTGCCTTTATTAGCCTGACTCTTTTGGCCGGAAATACCTGAGGTAGAACTGCCGCCCAGTAAATAACCGCCATCCGGAGTAGCTACCAGAACCGTTGGTTTATCTACTCCGTTGCCGCCAAAATTTTTGTCCCAGAGTTTCTTACTCGTGGCATCGGTTTTTACCAGCCAAAAGTCGGTGGTATCCTGGGAAGCCTGGGTTTTATCGCCGGAGATGCCGGAAGCCGAGGTGCCGGCCAGTAAATAACCGCCTTCTGGGGTTACCAGCATGGTAGTTAAGGTATCTGCCCGGTTGCCGCCGTAGGTAAAATCCTGTTGTTGGCTGGCCAGTAGCACCGTAAAAGTGCGTGTAGTTACTACTGGATTGTAGGTAGCGTTACCTGCCTGCGTTGCTTTTATAATGACATTGCCAGCGCCGGTTAGGGTGAGCTTATTACCTTTTACTACTGCTGGCCCCGAGATTATTGTAAAGGTAACAGGTAGGTTGGCGCTAGTTTTGGCCGAAAGGGTAAAAGGGGCATCGGTTGTGGTTTTAGTAGGTATTTCGGGGAAAATTAAGTTCTGATTTTTCCGGATTTGGTTATCAACTTTTACTACCCAGAAATCACTGGTGGCCCGGTTATAAAATAATTTATCCCGGTTGTCTTCAGATTTATCGCCACTAATTCGAGAGTAAGAAGTGCCGCCTAACAGGTAATTGCCATCCGCCGTCAGTATTACAGAACTCAAATTATCACCACCTTGGCTGCTTATAACCCTGTCCCAGGTTTTAGTACCGGCATTATCTATCTTAACTATCCAGTAACCGAGGCGGTCTTCAGTTTTATCGCCACCTTTGCCGGAGTAAGAAGTGCCGCCCACAAGATAACCTCCATCCGGGGTTTGTTGAACGGAGCTAATCTTTTCTGAATTATTACCTCCAATAGTTTTATCCCAAACCTTATTGCCATTTACGCTTAGCTTAATAATCCAGAAATCTTCACCTCCTCGGCTAACTTCTGATTTGTCCCCGCTTTTACCGGAGTAAGTGCTTCCTCCCACAATGTAGCCGCCATCACTGGTTTGCTGCAGCGCATGTAACTGGTCATCTTTATTAGCGCCTAAAGTTTTATCCCAGACTTTATTACCATCGGCATTTAGCTTTATAATCCAATAATCTGTATATCCTTGACGAGCTTCGGACTTATCGCCGGTTTTACCTGACTCAGAGTAGCCTCCCAGGATATAACCCCCGTCACTGGTTTGTTGCACCGCGCCTAGATAATCAACATCCTTTCCGCCTAGGGTTTTATCCCAGGCTTTACTACCATCGGCATTTAGTTTTACAATCCAATAGTCCGAATTGCCTTTAGAAGCTTGTGTTTTATCGCCGGAGATGCCGGAGGAGGAAGTGCCCCCCAAAATAAAACCCCCATCCTGGGTTTGTTGGATGGATACTAATTCTTCGTCTTCTGTACCCCCGATAGTTTTATCCCAGAGTTTACTGCCATCCCCCTTAATCCGCACGATCCAATAATCACTGCCGAATCCATACTCTGACTTATAATTGTCTTGACTTTTATCGCCGGATTTGTAAGAATTAGAGGTACCTGCTAAAATATAGCCGCCGTCCCTGGTTTGAATAACCGCAGCTAACTTATCTTGACCACCACCACCATAGGTTTTATCCCAATCTTTAGTGCCATCGGGTTTCAGTTTAACAATCCAATAATCACCTTGGAAATCTCGCCCATAAAATCCAGCCAGGCTGTCTTGCGTTTTGTCGCCGCTCTTACCTGAATTGGAAGTTCCTCCCAGAATGTAGCCGCCGTCGGCAGTTTGTTGAACTACGGCTAAAATATCGTTGTCGGATCCGCCAATAGTTTTATCCCAGATTATTTTTTGGGCTTGGGCTAATGGCGTAAAATTTAAAAGAATTATCAGCAGAGCGCAAAGGTGTAAGCCTCCGCTCCGGGTTACTACAAGTCCTAAACGCCAGGGTAAATGGGTTGATGTTTTTTTCATAGCATTAAAATAATTTATTTAGCTGGCCCTCACTTAAGTGAAAAGCAGTTAAAGGTAAAGGGTTTGATGGTAGGATGCTATACCTAAACTTTGGTGTTTATCTATATATTCTGCTATTTTATTGTTAAATATTCAGATGATCTATAAACCAGAAAGCCGACCCAAGATGCTTGGATTGGCTTCGGTTTTTGTAGAAACAGAAAAATTTAAAAATTACTTACTCAAGAACAGTTTTTGTGTGCTTTGGCCAGTAGGCGTTTGCAGTTGCAAGAAATACATACCGGCTTCTTGCTTACTGGCTTGCCACTCTACCTCATACAGTTGCTGGGCTTGGGCTTCTTGCTGAAACAACGTAGCTACTGCTTTGCCTTGGCCATCGAGTATCCGTAGGGTAGCGGTTTGGGTTTCCGGCAGGGTAAAGCGGATGGTTAGTATGTCCTGAAATGGGTTGGGGTAGGCGAGCAAAGGAGCAAGTTTGGGTTTATTCTCTTTAACCAGGTAGGGCAAGTGTGAAGAAGTGCTTTTTAAAAGACTTTTCTCTTTTATCTTAATTACCCAGTAGTCGATTAAACCTTTTGGTGCCTGTTCTTGGTCGCCGGCAATAGAAAAACCCGATTCGCCACCCAGGAGATAATTGCCTTGTGAGTCAACCAAAAGAGATTGAAATCTGCCATATGGCATAGGGGTGCCAAACGTTTTATCCCAGATTTTTTTACCCTTACTATCAATTTTTACCAGCCAATAACTTTGGATTGCCTCACTCTTGTCGCCAGTAGCTAATGATTTGGATTGGCCACCTAGCAGGTATCCTCCATCCGGGGTACTTACCATAGTGGTTACTGACTCATTTTTATCGCCACCGAAGGAAGTGTCCCATTGTTTATTGCCATTGGCATCTACCTGAATTACCCAATAGTCAGATCCTCCTTGGCTACCTTCGCTTTTATCGCCGCTAAGTCCAGACTCGGAATAGCCCCCCAGTAAATAGCCGCCATTAGGTGTTGCTAACAAAGAGTAAAGAGCATCAAAACCATTGCCACCATAAACCTTTTTCCAGATTTCCTTGCCAGTCGCATCTAATTTTGAAACTTTGTAATTGTAAGCATCCCGGCCATTCCCGTTATCGCCATTTGAAAAAAATGTGCCTCCTACTAAGTAACCGCCATCCGCAGTAGCCAGCGTAGTTAATTTATCGCCATACCAGCCACTAGTGTAGTCATAATTTTTCTTCCAGAGTTGCTTACCCTGCGCATCTATTTTTAAAAGCGTGTAATCATAGTTTCTGTATTGATCATAATCGCTAATTAAAAAACCTCCGTCGGGTGTCGCGATCAGGCCAGTCATAAAATCTGCTTGTCTCAGGCTTATGGTTTTATCCCAGAGCATGTTACCGTTGGCATCAATTTTTACCAAATAATAATCCGAGTACGGTTCGTAAAAACTAAAATCACCGGAATTACCTCCCAACAGGTAGCCGCCATCTTGGGTTGGTACCATAGCTACTAACTGGTCGCGTTTATTGGTACCAATGGTTTTATCCCAAAGTTTTTTACCGTTGGTATCAATTTTTACAACCCAGTAATCCGCAATAGGTTGCTCTTCGGCGTAGCAAATTTCCGGAGAGGCGGTACCCATATGATCCTGGCTTTTGTCATTGCCTTTTTTAGAGTCAGAAGTGCCACCCAGTAAATAACCGCCATCGGGAGTAGCTATCATAGCGGTAATGGCTGACTTACCAAAAATAGTGGGGCATTCTTCGTTTGCAGGGATTTCCTTGGTGGCAACTCCGCCGTATAACTTATTCCATAGCTGAACCACCGGTGAATTAATTACCGTAAAAGTCTGCTTTATTTCGCGGGCCGCTTCGTAGGAGTTATTACCAGCCTGGCTTGCCACAATGGTTACGGTGCCTAAACCCGATAGGGTAACTTGATTGCCTTTCACGGTAGCCGGACCATCTTGAACCCGGTAGCTCACCGGTAAGCCCGAAGTACTAATACCGCCCAGCGTAAAGATTTTCTGCGATTGTAAATCTTTATCTGATAGCTGATTGAATGTAATGGTTTGCTCTTTTTTATTGGTGATTTTGTTGTCTAGTTTTACTACCCATAAATCAGAAAAGCCTAAATTCTTTTCACTTTTATCGGCAGAAATTCCGGAAAAAGATTCTCCCGCTAAAATATAGCTTTGGTCTTTGGTCTGTAATGCGGTCCATAACCTATCCTCTGAATTTCCTCCCACTACTTCGTCCCAGTCTTTGCTGCCGTCGACTTTTAACTTTACAACCCAATAATCGGTACTGCCTTCATTTCTTTGAGTTTTCTCGCCACTGATAGTAGAAGTAGAAGACCCTCCCAATAAATAACCGCCATCCGAAGTTTGTTGCGCGGAGCTTACCGCATCGTAGAGATCGCCGCCAATGGTTTTATCCCATATTTTGTTACCTTGCACATCGACCTTAATCACCCAATAATCAATCGGACGAAAAAATTCAGAACCGTTGCCAACGTCGCGGCTCGCATCTGATTTATCGGCACCCATACCGGACTTAGAATTGCCCGCCAGAAAATAGCCGCCATCCTGGGTTTGAATAACAGTAGCCAGATAGTCGCTTTGGGTTCCGCCAAAGGTTTTATCCCAAGCCTTGGTACCATCGGCGTTTAGCTTTACTATCCAGTAGTCAGAACTTCCGCGGGAAGAGCCTGTTTTATCGCCTACTTTGCCGTAATTAGATGTGGTTCCCAGCAGATAGCCGCCATCCTGGGTTTGTAGAATTTGGTCGTGAGTTAAGCCGAAAGCAGTTGCTCCCCCACCTACCAGCGTTTTATCCCATTCTTTAGCGCCATCGGCTTTTAACTTTATAATCCAACTGCCTTTGCGCGGGTCGGATTTGTCTTTAGAAATACCAGAGTCGGAGTAACCCCCGAGAATATAGCCGCCATCGGTAGTTACCTGCATGGTTCTGAGCAGATCGTTGCCCGGGCCGCCAAAAGATTTGTCCCAAGCAAAAGTGCCATCGGCTTTTAGTTTAACAATCCAGTAGTCGTTTTTTCCTTTTTTAGGCGCCGTTTTATCGCCGTTTGCTCGGGCTGCGGTATAACCACCGGCAATATAGCCTCCATCCGGGGTAGGCAAAACACTCACTAATCGCTCCCAATCATGTACATTCAAGGTGTTTTCCCAGGCAATACTGCCATCACTTTTTAATTTAACTATCCAAAAATCATCCACGCCCGAGCTTTCGCTTTTATCTTTGGATTTATCGGAAGAAGAGCTAGATCCCAGAATATAGCCACCATCCGGAGTAGGGTAAATAGAAGGCTTACTTTCGTAACCATCACCCCCAATGGTCTTGTCCCAGATTTTATTTTGAGCCAAAGAAGAGTGTGGTAAAGAAAAAGAAATAAAAAATAAGAAACTTAAGGAGAGCCCAATTTTAAAGAAGTGTTCTCTGATCAAAGGCCAGTGAAAAAATGGTAATTGTTTTTTCATAAAAATAGATGGAAATAAAGAGTGTTATACGGATTTATGTAACCCGTTAAAGGTAGGGGCTATGTACAGTAGTTGCAATACCTAAACTTTGGTATTTTTATTATTTTAAGTTAAAGTTTAATTATGCTGATATTAGTTATAAGTAGCTGGTATAGATTTAGAAATTTACAGCTTAGTAAAATGTGCTAAACAAATAAGCCGGATAGCTTATTTATTAGCTATCTGGCTTTGTGATTTTTAAAAATTTACTTTTGCAGCAGTATTTTTTTTGTAGTTTGCCCAGCCGGGGTTTGCAGTTGCACGAAGTACAAACCGGCTTCCTGTTTGCCCGCTTGCCATTCCAGTTGGTAGGTTTGGTTTGCCTGCGCTTTTTGCCGGAACAAAGTTTTAATCTCGCTACCCTGGCTGTCAAGTATGCGCAGGGTAGCGGTTTGCGTTTCGGGTAAAGTAAAGGTGATGGTTACTTTATCCTGGAACGGGTTGGGGAATCCGGTTAAAGTGGCTAGTTCTTCTGTTGTGGTTAGTTCCGTTAAAGGGTTTATAGCCGGGGTTATTAGGCTGGTAGCAGTATTTACGGGAGCTAATTTTACCAGCCAAAAATCACTGGTATTGCCATTTCGGATAGATAATCCCAGATTAGGCTGGCTGCGATTGCCGCTTATGTCGGATTTAGAACTGCCTCCCAGCATATAACCGCCATCCGGGGTTTGAAATACTGTTCGTAAATCTTCGTCCTGGTCGCCGCCAAATCTTTGGTCCCATTGCTTGTTGCCGGCGGCATCTAGTTTAACGGCCCAGTAATCGCGGCCTCCCTGGCTGGGTTGCGTTTTATCGCCGCCGGCAGCGGAAGTGGATGTGCCGCCTAATAAGTAACCGCCATCCAGGGTGTACGTGCTGGCTCGCAGGTCATCATTTTGGCTACCGCCAAAAGTTTTGTCCCAGAGTTTATTGCCGCTGCCATCGAGTTTGATTAACCAGTAATCGGAGCCTCCCTGGCTTTTCTGGCTTTTGCTGCCGCTTATCGGAGAGTCGCTGTGGCCAGCAATAAACAGGTTGTTTTGATTACTTCGGCCTACCGAATAAGCCTGATCCTCGCCACTGCCGCCAAAGGTTTTATCCCAGAGTAATTTGCCATTGCGATCTACTTTAACTACCCAGTAATCGCTTTTTCCCTGGTTCTTTTCGGTTTTGTCGCCGCTTAGTCCCGAAACAGAAGAACCGCCCAGCAAGAAACCGCCATCGTTGGTACTGGTAAAACTGCCCAGGGTTTCGTCCTGGGTGCCGCCATACCGTTTATCCCAGATTTTAATACCCGTGCCGGAAATTTTAATTAACCATAAATCGGAACCGCCCTGGGTTCCCTGACTTTTATCGCCGCCGGCCGGCGAATTGCTGTGGCCCGCTAATACATATTCCCCGGTAGTTAACTGAATCACTTTGCGCAAGTCGTCAGCGCCGGTACCGCCAAACCGTTTATCCCATTGTTTATTGCCTGCCGCGTCCACTTTTAAAATCCAGTAATCACTCTCTCCGCGGCTGTATTGGCTCTTATCGTTTCCGCGGCCCGAGTACGACGTGCCAGCCAGTAAATACCCGCCATCGTGGGTTTGAATTACCCGGCTTAAGTAATCGCCGCTGGTGCCGTAGTAAGATTTACTCCAAAGCAAATTGCCGTTTTTATCACTTTTAACAATATAGTAACCACCACCAGTATTATTAGCCCGCCGGTAGCCCGATAATCCGCCGCTTAAATAGCCTCCGTCCCGGGTTTTAATGACATCAAAAAGTTCTTCATTATTCTGGGTTTCGTAACTCATATCCCAGTTAGCAGAGGTTGGTTTTTGAAAGCTGACCTGTACCAGCCAGTAATCCGCTGCGCCGCGGAGCGGACTGCTTTTATCTGCACCCACCCCTGAAAAAGAAGTGCCGCCTAAAAGTAAATTTCCCTGATGGGTGAGGAGTACATCTGCAAGCACATCGTTGCGCTGCCCGCCCAGCGTACGGTCTTCCAGCTTCTTTCCTTTCTCGTCAATTTTTACAATCCAGTAGTCGTTCCAAACAGTATTGGGGATACGATCGCCAAATTCATCGGAATACTCCGAACCGCCCACCGGAATATCGCTCCGGTTATCATCAGTTTTATCGCGGCCCCGGTCGCCGTTAGAAGTACCGGCCAACAGGTAACCGCCCTCGGGCAACGGAATAATTTTATTTAATTGCGCGTTTCCCGTTTGATCAAATGAACCATAGGATTTACTTAAAGCTCCGTACGATTCGTCCCAAAGCTTTTTACCGGATTTATCAATCTTTACTACCCAATAATCGGTAATGGGGTCGAAGCCCACCGGACTGTCATCGGTTTTTTCGGCCCCGGCAAAAGCGCTGGATGAGCCGCCCAATAAGTAACCGCCATCCGGGGTGGCTACCAGGGAACTCAGGATAGAAAAGCCTGTTTCAAAATTACCAATATCTTCGGTGCCGTAGCCAATAATCCCCCCGTAGGTGTTGTCCCATATTTTAGTTCCCTGTTCGTTGATGCGCAACACCCAGTAATCAGCAAAGCCCCGGGTTGCCTGCGTTTTATCGCCGGAAACTTCCGAAGCCGAGGTGCCTCCTACCAAATAGCCGCCTTCCGGCAAGGCCAGCAGCGCCGCCAGATCATCCTGGTTGTTGCCTCCGTAAGTCCGGTCCCAGATTTTACTGCCTTCCTGGTTTATTTTTACTACCCAATAATCGGCATATCCCTTGTTAGCGGCGCTTTTATCGCCGGATGGTTCCGAGGCTGAACTGCCTCCCAGCAGATAACCTCCCGGAGTAACCAGTATAGTGGTTAATTTATCATCCTGTTTACCACCAAGAGACTTATCCCAGATATAATTGCCGTCGGCATTAATCTTAACCAGCCAGTAATCTGCTTGGCCTTTACCAGGCTGGGTTTTATTGCCCGATACCGGAGAATTAGAAGAGCCGCCCAGCAAGTAACCCCCGTCAGGGGTAGCTACCAGGGCGGTAAGCTTTTCAGCGGCAGTACCCCCGTAAGTTTTATCCCAGAGTTTCGTGCCATCGGCGGCCATTTTTACTACCCAGTAATCGGTGCTGCCTTCGCCTCCCTGGCTTTTGTCGCCGCTGGCCGAATTATTGGTGCCGGAAGTACCGGCCAGTAAATACCCGCCATCCGGAGTGGCCAGCATAGCGGTAAGGGTATCTGCTTTTGTACTGCCAAAAGCCATTTGCATTTGCTTGCCGGTGAGCGTTGCCACCAGGTTTTGAAAAGCCTCCACAGCTTTATATTGCTCATTACCGGATTGTATCGCTTTTAACTTTATGTTGCCAGGACCGGTAACTGTAAGTTTGTTTCCGGCAATAGTGGCCGGGCCGGCAATTACCTGGTAACGAATAGGCAGGCCCGAGCTGGCTTTGGCCTGTAAAGCAACCGGGGGCGAACCAACTTCCTGGTTTAGAACAGGGTCAAAAACCAGGGTTTGGTTTAACAAGAAATGGTTTTGCAGCTTAACTAACCATAAATCAGATTCGCCTTTACTGTTCTGGGTTTTATCGCCGCTTTTGTCACCACTGGATGTGCCCCCTAGGATAAAGTTATTATCCGGAGTATTGGTTAAAGCGTAAAGAAAATCTGAAGCCTTGCTGCCAATCGTTTTATCGGCTACAAATTTGCCATTGGCGTTTAATTTCACCACCCAATAATCGTAACTTCCCTTACTCGCTTCGGATTTTTCGCTGCTGATATTGGATTCTGAAACCCCGCCCAGAATATAGCTGCCATCCGGGTTTTGCTGAATGGCAGTTAAATCGTCGGTTTCGTGGCCGCCTACCGTTGTGTCCCAGACTTTGGTACCATTAGCTGTTAACTTTACTACCCAATAATCTGCCCAACCCCGGCTAGGTTGAGATTTGTCGCCGGATACGTTTGAAGTAGAGGTGCTGCCGAGCAGGTAGCCGCCATCTTGGGTGGGCAGTAGCACACTTTTTCCGAATAAGCCCCCCTCATCGGAATTGCCCCCGTAGGTTTTATCCCATATTTTATTGCCTTTCCCGTCGAGCATTACCAGCCATAAATCCGTACCCCCTTTATTGGGAGCTGATTTATCGAAGCCTTTGTCGGAACTGGAATAGCCACTTACCAGGTAATTGCCGTCGCGGGTTTGTTGCACCAAATCCAAGCGATCCTGATCCTGGCCGCCAATGGTTTTATCCCATTCTTTTTCTCCATCAGCATTCAGTTTTACTATCCAGTAATCATCGCCGCCTAATCTTTTAGCGGGTTGGGTTTTATCGCCCCCCACCCCAGATACGGAGGTGCCGCCCAGAATATAGCCGCCATCCTGGGTTTGCTTAATGGAGGCTAACTGATCAATAAAAAGCCCACCAATGGTTTTATCCCATTCTTTTTCCCCGTCGGCATTTAGTTTTACTATCCAGTAATCGCCTTTATAGGCAAAATAGTTACTTGTATCGCGGCGTTCGCCGGTTTTATCGCCACTTATTCCGGAATCTGAAGTGCCGCCTAAAATATAACCGCCATCCTGGGTTTGCTGTGCAAAAGCTAAGCCTTCGCCATCCTTTCCTCCGAAGAGTTTATCCCAGGCGACGGTGCCATCGGCTTTTAGCTTTACTACCCAGTAATCGGATCCGCCTTTACCCCGGCTGTCTTGGTTTTTGCCGCCGGAGCTAATGGGGTAGAAGGTTCCCCCGGCTATGTAGCCGCCATCGCGGGTTGGTTGTAAAGAAGCTAAGCTTTCGGATTGTTTGCTACCAATGGTTTTGTCCCAGAGTACTTTTTGCGCCCAGGAGCGTTGCGGAAATAAAATAATTGCCAGCAAAAGCAGGCCGGAGTAATGCCAATTTTTAAAAAAATGGCCCCTGGCAGCTAGCGCATAAAACCGGGATAGATGTTTTTTCATAGGTAAAGAGAATTTGAATGAATTAGATAAGATAATAGCAACTATTTTGAGTGAAATAGTATTGGGTATCAGATTGTTTTTAAGTTATTTAACGTAGTTTTATTACAGCATGTCGCGCACCCGAAACATTGGTTCGGTGCATTAAAAATTAAGAAATTATTTCTGTAGAAGTAATTTCAGCGTATTTTGCTGGGCAGGGGTTTGCAGTTGCAGCAAATACATGCCCGCTTTCTGGTTACCGGCTTGCCATTGTACTTCATACTTTTGGTGGGCTTGGGCTTGCTCTTGAAACAGAGTGGCTACCGGGTGGCCTTGGCTATCAAGTACACGCACCGTTATGGCTTGGGTTTGGGGTAAAGTAAAACTTACCGTTACCCGGTCGCGGAAAGGATTGGGATAAGCAGTAAAATTTTTAATTACAACGGTTGCCTGTTCCACGGTAGTTTCCGGGGTGTTTTGCGAAGCGGCGGCGGTACGGGGCGCAACTTTAACCAGCCAGTAATCGGTGCCCAAAAATCCGATCAGGGATTGATTTTTGTCGCCGCTCCTGCCCGAATCGGACTGGCCCCCTAACAGAAAACCGCCATCCTGGGTTTGGGTAACCACGCGCAGCTCATCCGAGCGGCTGCCACCAAAACGCTGATCCCACTGTAGGTTACCATTGGCATCTACTTGCACCAGCCAGTAATCGCTACGGCCCTGGTTGCTCTGCGTTTTATCGGCGCCTGCCCCGGAATTAGACTTGCCCGCTAAAGCAATACCGCCATCGGTGGTGATAGAACTGGCACTGAGTTCGTCGTTGGCCGTGCCCCCGTAGCGTTTGTCCCAGAGTTTATCGCCAGTGCTACTTATTTTAATCAGCCAAAAATCTTTGCCGCCCCGGCTACTTTGGGTTTTATCACCGTTTGCCCCGGAATTACTGGTGCCGGCCAGAAAGAAAGAATTACCACTTCGGCCTACGGAGTAAGCTTTGTCGTTCCCGCTTCCCCCGTAGGTTTTATCCCAGAGTAGGTTGCCAGCCTGGTCGGTTTGTACTACCCAGTAATCGCTGCCACCCCGGCTACTAGCACTTTTGTCGTGGCCCTGGCCCGATAGCGAGGTGCCCGCCAGTAAAAACCCACCGTTGGCCGTTTCGGTAAAACTGCCTAAATTTTCTATAGCCGTGCCTCCATAGCGTTTGTCCCAGAGCTTAATGCCGTTTTTTGAAATTTTAATTAACCAGTAGTCGGTTTTGCCTTGGCTCCCCTGGGTTTTATCCCCACTGGTGGGGGAGTTGCTGTGGCCGCCTAATACGTAATCTCCCGAGGCTAATTGGACTACTTTTACCAGTTCGTCGTCGCCGGTGCCGCCAAAGCGTTTATCCCATTGTTTATTGCCTTGCGCATCTACTTTTATCACCCAATAATCGCGATCACCCTGGCTGGACTGGGTTTTATCGCCGCCCTTGCCAGAGAAGGAACTTCCGCCCAGTAAGTAGCCGCCATCCTGGGTTTGAATAACGCGGCTGAGGTAATCATTATCGCTGCCGCCATACCGCTTATCCCAGATTTTTTGGCCATATTGGTTGCTCTTCACAATCCAGAAATCGTTTTGGCCCCGGCTGTTTTGGGATTTATAATAGCTGCTGTCGGAGGTAGAATAGCCACCAGACAGATAGCCGCTGTCGCGGGTTTGGATAGCCGTAGTAAAGGCATCGCTACCTAAGCCCCCGTAAGCCATATTCCAGGCGGCACTATCTAAATTTTTATTTTCCATCTTCACGATCCAGTAATCCTGACCGCCTCTTCTGACCTCCGTTTTATCATCGCTGATACTGGAGTACGAATTACCGCCCAGAATATAGCTTCCATCCAGGGCCGGCTCCATCGAAATCAGATCATCTTCTGAATTGCCGCCAATGGTTACGTCCCACATTTTGCTTCCATCGGGGCGTAGTTTTACAATCCAGTAATCATCAACGGTAAAATCACTGGAGATAAATTTTCCTTTGGGATCTTCTGATTTGTCTTCCCCAAACTGCGAATCAGAAGTGCCTCCCAGAAGAATGTTTTGATCTGGCGTTACCTGCAAAGCTTTTAATTGATCTTTATTATTCCCGCCAATGGTTTTGTCCCAGATTATTTTACCCGTTGCATCAATTTTTACCACCCAATAGTCAGAAATCGGGAACCAGTAATTTTCGCTTAGCGCGGATTTGTTTTTTTCGCTTTTATTGCCGCTAATATTGGATCTGGAACTGCCCCCCAGTATAAAACTACCATCGGGGGTTTGCTGCAACGCGGCTAAATAATCATTATCGGAGCCCCCAAAAGATTTATCCCAGACTTTAGCGCCTGTTGCATCTAGCTTTACTACCCAATAATCATCTTTGCCGTGGCTGGCCGACGTTTTATCATTGCCAATCCTGGAACTGGAAGTGCCGCCTACCATATAACCCCCATCGGTGGTTTGCTGGATGGTGCTTAGCCGGTCGTCGCCGGGGCCGCCAATGGTTTTGTCCCATTCTTTAGTGCCATCGGCGCTTAGCTTTACTATCCAGTAGTCATCCCGGCCGCGGCGGGTTTCGGTTTTATCTTTCCCAATTCCCGAAACAGAAGTTGCGCCTAAAATATAGCCGCCATCCTGGGTAGTTGCTACGGCTTCTAATTTATCAAAATATTTGCCGCCAATGGTTTTATCCCAGGCTTTTGAGCCATCAGCACGCAGTTTTATGATCCAAAAATCCTGGCCGCCTTTGCTGGGCCCGGATTTATCGCGGCTAATGCCTGAATTAGAATTGCCAAACACCATATAACCGCCATCGGGAGTAGGAAGCACTTTTTTTACAGCGTCTTCGGCATTGCCGCTATAAACTTTGTCCCATTCTTTGGTACCATTGGCCTTTAACTTTACAATCCAGTAATCGGTAGCAAAACGCGAATCGTTTTCGCCTTCTTCGGTTTTGTCGCCCCCTTTGCCAAATTCAGTAGTGCCCCCCAGAATATAGCCTCCATCGGGCGTTTGCTGCGCAGAGGCTAACTGGTCAGTAGAATAGCTGCCAATAGTTTTGTCTAGTTGAATATTTTGGGCTACTGCCGGACCCACTAAACTAAGGCCAAAAATTAAAACTGCCGTTGAGGCGCACCACCGATAATTGGTAGATGGTATTTTTTTAATGAGAGTAGAAAAATTTTTCATTAAGTAAAAGGCTTAAATTGAGTTATAGGGCAGTTTTAAACGATTAAATTGATTTTAAATGCGGTATACCCAGATGATAGAAAAACATCTCTTTAAATTAGTGCGCTATTCGTCTTAAGATAATACCTGTTTTTATGGATTTAGTTAAAATATTTAACATTTTAATTTACCAAGAACAGCCATTGCCTTCTAATGAATTTTGAATTTATCTTAGAAAGTGCTGGCTGCTCCGGGCAATTTCGAGAAATGAAAATTTTAAAAAACTACTTTCTCAAGAGTAATTTTATAGTCTTTTGTTCCGTAGATGTTACTAGTTGCAGCAAATAAAAACCGGCTTCTTGCTTACTGGCTTGCCACTCTACCTCGTACGGCTGCTGGGCTTGGGCTTCTTGTTGGAACAAAGTAGTTACTGCTTTGCCTTGGCTATCGAGTACCCGCAGGGTAACCGATTGGGTTTCGGGTAAAGTAAATCGTATGGTTAGTTTATCGCTGAATGGGTTGGGGTAAGCCAGTAATGAAGTTAAATGCTTACCTTCTGCAGCAATAGCTGAATTTCCCTGGGTAGTTGCTACCATCGGTAACGTTTCCGGGGCTACTTTCACGAGCCAGTAATCGGTGCCACCATACCTGCTTTGGCTATGTTCGCCACTGCTGTTTGAGTCGGAGGTACCGCCCAGCAGTAAGCCGCCATCATTGGTATGCAGTACAGCGCGCAGTTCATCAGTACCATTGCCACCAAAGCGTTTATCGTACACCTGCTTGCCGGCAGCATCTACTTTTACTATCCAGTAGTCGCTACTGCCCCGGCTGTCCTGGCTTTTGTCGCCACTGTTGCCGGAATAAGAAGAACCAGCTAAAACTAATCCGCCATCGTTACTGGCGGAACTGGCGCTTAACTCATCATTTTGGCTGCCCCCAAAGGTTTTATCCCAGAGTTGATTGCCTTGGGCATCTATCTTAATTGCCCAGTAATCTTTACCGCCCCGGCTATTTTGGCTTTTGCTTCCACCTTTATCAGAATAACTCGTACCCGAAATGTAAAAATCGTTGCCACTGCGGGCTACGGAGTATGCATCATCGTTTTCGTAGCTACCATAAGTTTTGTCCCAGAGCAGGTTGCCGTGCTGATCGGTTTTTACCACCCAATAGTCGGTATTTCCCCCAAGGTTAGTTGGATTAGCCTGGCTTTTATCACCGCTTTTGCCCGACAGGGAACCCCCTACCAGTAAAAACCCGCCATCGCTGGTTTCGGTAAAGCTACCCAGTTTATCGTGGTTAGTACCCCCGTAGCGCTTATCCCAGAGTTTGGTGCCGTTTTTTGAAATTTTTACGACCCAATAATCTGTGTTGCCTTGGCTGCCCTGGGTTTTGTCGCCGCTGGTAGGGGAGTTGCTGTAGCCGCCCAACACGTACTCGCCCGAAGCTAACTGTACTACTTTTTTAAGTTCGTCGTATTTGCTGCCGCCGTAGGTTTTGTCCCATTGTTTATTGCCTTGGGCATCTACTTTGATGATCCAATAATCGCGGTCGCCGCGGCTATCCTGCGATTTATTGCCACTTTTACCCGACAAAGAAGAACCACCCAGCAGGTAGCCACCGTCCTGGGTTTGGATAACGCTGTTCAGGTAATCATCGGCCTGCCCTCCGTAAGTTTTGTCCCACAATTTGTGCCCTCTTTTGTCTGTTTTTACAATCCAGTAGTTAAACTTTCCTTGAAAAAATGTCTCTCCGTCTCTAACGTAAGTAGATTTAGAGTAGCCAGCGGCTAAGTAACCACCGTCAGTGGTTTTAATTACACTGGTAAAGTTATCGTTTTTCTCGTCGCCAAATAGCATATCCCAAGCGGCGGTAGTAGGTTCTGGTACTTTACGGCCAGCTACTTGCACGAGCCAGTAATCGGTAGCACCCTTACTAGCTGAGCTTTTATCATTGTTAGTGCCAGATTCGGAATAGCCGGCCAGCATAAAGTTGCCTTCCGGGGTTCTGGCGGCGGCTACTAATGTATTGTTCTGAGCAGAGCCCAGCGTACGGTCTTCCAGCTTTTTACCCTGTTCGTCTATTTTGATAATCCAGTAGTCGTTCCAAAGCGCATATTGCTGTTCGGTAGTGTTCGGGTATTCGGGACTAATTTTTAACGTATTCCGGCGGTTCTCTTCACTTTTATCCCGACCGCGGTATGCCTCTGAAGTACCCGCCAGTAGATAGCCGCCTTCGGGTAAGGGTACTACCGCACTTAGTTGCGAACTGCCAATCTCGCGGCCAAAATCTATTTCGGCAAAGGTGGTAACACTGCCGTAAGCATTGTCCCAAATTTTTTCGCCCTGCTTGTTTATTTTTAAAATCCAGTAATCGGCCACTTCATAAAAATGATCGTGGGTGTCTTCGGATTTCTCGAAGCCTTTGGAAGCGCTGGAAGAACCCGCCACCAGGTAGCCACCATCGGGAGTCGCCGTAAGTGTGCTGAGGTAAGAATAGCCCGCTTCATAATTCCAGGCATCGTTAAAGCGGATGCCTTTTTTACCGCCGTAGGTTTTGTCCCAGAGCTTGGTGCCTTGTTCATCTATCCGGATTACCCAGTAATCGACATTAGCCCGGGCAGATTGGCTTTTATCGCCGGAGGTACCTGATGCCGAACTGCCGCCCACCAGAAAACCACCTTCGGGGCTGGCCAGCAATGCAGCTAGTTGATCGTCCTGGCTGCCCCCGTAGGTTTTATCCCAGAGTTTGTTACCGGTCGCATCAATTTCTATTATCCAGTAATCGGTTTTACCTTTACTGCTTTGGCTCTTGTCGGATGAAGTACCCGAAGCGGAACTGCCGCCGAGTAAATAGCCCTGTTTCGTTACCAGTATAGCCGCTAACTCGTCTTTGCCGCTGCCACCGTAAGTTTTATCCCAGAGCTTATTGCCTGCTCCGTCAATTTTTACCAGCCAATAATCGGAGCTGCCTTTACTGGCCTGGCTTTTGTCGCCGGTTTTGCCGGAAGTAGAAGTACCCCCGAGTAAGTAGCCGCCATCGGGAGTGGCTACCAGCGCCGAGAGTTGATCGGTCTGGCTGCCGCCAAACGTTTTATCCCATTGTTTCTGGCCGGTTTTGCTGATTTTAGAAATCCAGTAATCGGAACTGCCTTGGCTAGCCTGGCTTTTATCACCGGATTTACCGGAGCGCGACGTGCCGCCCAGTAAGTAACCGCCGTCGGGGGTAGGGATCATGGTAGCTAAAGTATCGGCCTGATTGCCGCCAAAAGCCCAGTCGTTTTGTTTGCCCGACAGGGTAACCAGAAAGCTTTGGGTTTGTTCGGCGGGTTTATACGTTGCATTGCCTTTCTGGTAAGCCGCTATACGAACCGGACCAGCGGCAAACACGGTTAGTTGGTTATCTTTAACCGTGGCTGGGCCCGACAGTACTTCGTAGGTAATGGGTAAGCCGGAGCTGGCTTTGGCCTGCAGCGAAATAGCCGGGCTGCCTACTACCTGGTTATAGATGGGCTCGAAAGTAATGGTTTGATTTTTTATTATATTATCCTCAACCTTTACTATCCAAAAGTCACTGGTAAATCTACGACCTTTATTAATTTCCGATTTATCCCCGTTTTTATCTGATTCAGAAACCCCCCCAGCACCAAAACTCCTTCCGAAGTTTGTTGCAAACTGGTAAGTGTTTCATCTCCGTTCCCTCCAAAGGATTTATCGTAAATGTATTTACCGGTTGAGCTCAGTTTTACTATCCAATAATCCTTGGTATATTCATCGCCGTGATTATTTTCCGATTTCTCACCACTAATATTAGAAGCAGAATTGCCTGCCAAAATAAACTCTCCGGTAGGGGTTTGTAATAGTGCTTGTAAATCGTCTCCGAAATTTCCGCCAACCGTAGTATCCCATTTTTTAGTACCATTCTTGTCAATTTTAACTACCCAATAATCAGAGTAAGTATAGGAGTTGTCGCGTTTGGTATCTGTTTTATCCCCGCTTTTACCAGATTGAGAAAAGCCACCTAGAATGTAACCGCCATCTTGGGTTTGCTGGATACTGTTTAACCTATCGTTTGCATCTCCGCCAAAAGTTTTGTCCCAAACTTTGTTGCCATTAGCATTTAGTTTTACTACCCAATAATCATTAGTATGTGAAAACCCATTGTAATCTTCTCGGTTATTCTCTGATTTTTCACCACTTTTGCTAGAGCTAGAACTCCCACTTAAGATATAACCGCCATCGGAAGTTTGTTGTACAGATGCTAAATTATCGTTGTCGGAGCCACCAATGGTCTTATCCCAAGCTTTACTACCATCGGCGTTTAGCTTTATAACCCAATAATCAGTGCTGCCTCTTGTATTGCTTCTATTGGCTTGCGATTTGTCGCCACTTATACCCGATGCGGAACTGCCACCGAGAATGTAGCCTCCATCACTGGTTTGCTGGATAGAAGTTAAATACTCGGAATCGGTTCCGCCAAAAGTTTTATCCCAAGCTTTACTGCCATCCTCGCTTAGCTTTATAACCCAATAATCATAAGGATATAAATCAGACTCTTTTATGCCTCTGGGATCTTCGCTTTTATCTCCGGATTTGCCTGAATTTGACCAGCCGCCAAGGATATAGCCCCCATCAGTGGTCTGCTGTACGGCAGTCGAAATTTCGGAACCGGTTCCGCCGAAAGTTTTATCCCAGGCTTTGCTGCCATCTTTATTAAGCTTTATTACCCAATAATCATCCAGTGGAACATCATGAACATCTTTACCGCCTTTAGTTCCTTGAGATTTATCGCCAGATTGATCGGAGTTGGAAGTACCTGCCAGAATGTACCCCCCATCGCGGGTTAACTGAAAAGAATTTAATTTATCGGAGCGATTCCCACCCAGGGTTTTGTCCCATATTACATTTTGGGCGTGGGCTAATGGCATAAAATTTAAAATAATAATCAGTAGAGCGCAAAGGTGTAAGGCGCCGCTCTTTCTTACTTCAAGCCCTAAACGCCAGGGTAAATGGGTTGGTTTTTTTTTCATAGCATTAAAGTAATTTAATTTAGCTGGATCTTACTTAGGTGAAAAGCAGTTAAAGGTAAAGGGTTTGATGGCAGGGTGCAATACCTAAACTTTGGTATTTATTTCTGTATTCTGCTATTTTATTGTTAAATATTCAGATGATCTACAAATACAAAGCCGACCCAAGATGCTTGGATCGGCTTTGTATTTGTAGAAACAGAAAAATTTAAAAAATTTACTTTTGCAGGAGTATTTTGTGGGTACTTTGGCCAGTTGACGTTTGCAGTTGCAAGAAATACAAACCGGCTTCCTGTTTATCCGCTTGCCACTCTAGTTGGTAAGGTCGGTTGGCTTGGGCTTCTGCTTGGTATAAGCTGGTAACTTCATTTCCCTGGCTGTCGAGTACCCGCAGGGTTGCGGTTTGGGTTATGGGTAAGCTAAAACGGATGGTTACTTTGTCCTGAAAGGGGTTGGGAAAAGCCTGGAGTAACTTAACCTCGTTAGTGCTTAAAGTGGCAGAATTTGGTTTAATGAAGTAGCGGGGCGAGGTAATAACCGATTCGGGTACTTTTACGAGCCAGTAATCCGTAAGGCCCAGGGAAGGCTGGGTTTGGTCGCCGCTGATTTCGGAATTGGAGCGGCCTGCGAGCAGGTAGCTATCGTCGTTGGCTTGTACGATGGTACGCAGTTCGTCTGGGCCGCTGCCGCCAAAGCGTTTGTCCCATTGTTTGGCGCCGGCGCTGTTGGTTTTAATCAGCCAATAATCGGTGCTTCCCTGGCTGTTCTCGCTTTTGTCGCCGCCTGTTTCCGAGGCTGAGGTGCCGCCCAAAAGTAAACTGCCGGTAGTAGTTACGGCTATCGACCGTAATTCATCGGGGCCGTTACCACCGTAGGTTTTATCCCATAATTGCTGGCCTTGATTGTTAATTTTTATTACCCAAAAATCGTTGCCACCTTGGCTGTTTTGCGTTTTGTTGCCTTTAACCGGCGAGTTGCTGTAACCCGCCAGTATGTAAGTATCGCCCATAGCCGCCAGGGCAGATAAGTGGTCTTGCTCGGAGCTGCCGTAACACTTATCCCAAAGCCGCTGCCCATCCGGACTTACTTTAACAATCCAGTAATCGGCGCCGCCCTGGCTCAGTTGGCTTTTATCGCCGCTTAATCCGCTCACCGACGTGCCTCCCAGGAGTAAACTGCCGTCGGGGTTTACCAGTACATCCTGCAGGTAATCGTGAGCATTTCCGCCGAAACTGTAGTCCGCAATTTTATTGCCCCGCGGATTCAGGATTACAACCCAATAGTCGTAACCGCCTCGGCTGTCTTCGCTTTTATCGTCGCCGGCCGACGAAATGCTATAGCCACCCAATACATAGTTGCCCGACGCAAATTGCCGGATCTGCCGCAAATCTTCGAAGCCGCTGCCGCCAAAGGTACGGTCCCATTCTTTAGTACCGTTTCGACTAATTTTTATTACCCAAAAATCCCGGTCCCCCCGGCTAACGCCCGATTTATCGCCGCCGACCCCCGATTCGGAACTGCCACCCAGCAAATAACCCCCATCCGGGGTTTGCATGATGCTGTTGAGGTAATCATTTTCAGGGCCGCCAAAGCGCTTACGCCATTCTTCTTTACCCGAGGCATCGGTTTTTACTACCCAGTAGTCCAGGCCGCCGCGACCCGGAATTGTTGGCTCATTGGAGTTAGCCGGTTCGGAATAGCCACCGAGCAGGTATCCGTTGTCGCCGGTCTTAATTATTTGGGTGAAATTATCGTTTTTAGAGTTGCCGTACCGGAAGGTGGCAATTTCTTGAGCAGGCGGAGCCGCATCTTGCCATTTAGCAACCCAAAAATCCCGGCCACCCCGGCTACTTTCGCTTTTATCCGGCCCCCGGCCCGAAATGGAAGTTCCGCTCAGTAAATAGCCGCCATCGGCTGTAAAAAGCACCGAGCGCAAGTTATCGGAACTATGGCTGCCTACGGTTTTGTCCCATACTTTTTGGGTATTCGCTAAGCGCACGAGCCAGAAATCTTCGTAGCCCCGGCTTTTTTCGGTTTTGTTCTTACTAATTTTAGAGGTGGAAGTGCCGCCAATGATAAAATTGCCATTAGGCGCCGGAGCAATGGTACTCAAAAAATCGTTACTTTCTCCGCCGTAAGTAGTAAGCCAGGTTTCGTTGCCGGTGGCATCAATTTCGGCTACCAGGTAATCGTAGTCGTAATCGGTAAGCGATAAACCAGCCGCCGAGCCGCCGATAATAAATTTTTTGGTTTCCGGTTGGTAATAAATGGCCGCCAGGTGATTATCGCGGTTAGAGAAACCGTAGGTTTTATCCCACTGTTTATGGCCGCGTTGGTCTATTTTTAAAATCCAGCCATTGTAGGTATTTTCGGCTTTGGCCAGGGCAGTTTGTTTATTGGGCGCGGTTTTGTCGGCACTCACCCGCGAGTTAGAAGAGCCACCTACCAAAATTTGATCATCCGGCGTAGCTGCTAAAAAAGTAAGATAATCGGTGTTGCTGCCACCGTAGGTTTGGTCCCATTGCTTGGTGCCGTTCCTATCTATTTTTACAAGCCAGTAGTCCGAGGTGTTTTCGCCGCGGTTCATGTCAGTTTTATCGCCTTCTATGCCCGAAAAAGAAGTGCCACCCAGCAGAAAGCCGCCATCCGGCGTAGGTAAAATACTAACTAAATCGTCGGCGCTGGAGCCGCCATAGGTGCGGTCCCAGATTTTATTACCGTATAAATCTATTTTAATTACCCAGTAATCACTGTATCCTTTGCTGTTGGCGCTTTTGTCGCCGCTGGTGTTGGAGTACGATATGCCGCCCAACAGGTAACCGCCTTCTGGTAAGGCTACCATGGCTTTTAACTGATCGCTGCCCCGGCCGCCGTAGGTTTTATCCCATACTTTTTGCCCGTCGGCATCAATTTTTATTACCCAGTAATCTTCGGAAGTAAAGTAACAAGTGTTATGGTGGCAATCGGCTTCGCCGTAGTTTTCGTGGGTTTTGTCGCCGCTTTTCGTAGAATACGAAGTGCCGCCCAGTAAATAGCCACCATCGGGGGTAGGTACCGTAACGCTAAGGTAATCGTCGGCGGTGCCGCCTAAAGTTTTATCCCATTTTTTTACCAGAGCAGGTTGGGCAACTACCGAAAAAGCAAAAATTTTAAAAAAAAATAAAAACAAGAACAAGCGCCAACTTGCCGGTAAAAAAAAGAAAAGCCGAAAAGGGGTACGCTGTCGGGGTAAAGTTGAAGTCATAGAGAATGTTTTTAGAAGTAAATTCTTGCCTGGAAGTAAACCAAAAGATCAAAATTAACCATTGCCTGCGGTAAGAAGAAAGCTAAAAACTAAGAAAATAGTTATTTATCCGGGGAAAACGGGAATAAGCCGGATTAATACTTACCCGTAAAGTTAGCCGGACAAACTTACGATGCTGTTTTCCGGCAGGTATTAGCTTAAAAAGTGTAGTAGCGGCGGCCACCAAGTAATTCGGGCTAAGTCATGATAAATCCGGAAAATGCATGAAGTTGAAGTAACGACAGAATATAGTAAAATAACGGAAATAATACAAGATGGTTTTTAAGCAAGTAGCGGCCGGCGCTTTATTCGGGTAAGATAAACCCGATTGCAAAACAATGCAGAATGAAACCTTGATCTTTGGATTGCCTGAACACGCTTGTTTTGGGCGAAAACGAGTACTTCAGAATTTAAAAAATTTAAAAATTGGTTTAGGTAGCTGAAGTAAAAAAGCACCAGCCACCAAAGCGAAATCCGGAACAGTTTCTGTATAAAAATAGCTGGTTGAGAGCGCTACCGATGAAGTTGCGTAATTCTAAAATTTTGCTTTTTTCTTAGCTAATGTGTAGCCTAAAGCCAGAACAGACAGCATAAAAATACTCATTGGCGCTTCGTTTAACCGCAATGGGCCGAGCTGCGGTACTTTGTCGGAAAATTCAGATTCTAAACCTTTAGCGCCTGGAAAAGCAAAACTGCCAGCTTGGGCCGTCCAGAAAAAGGCGGGCAACATGGTGCCCCATTTTAGCTGTGTTTTTTGATCGCCGCTTTTCTTTTGTAGCAAATATAAGCCGGCGCCTCCCAGCATGGAACCTAGCAAAATAGTCATGGCATCGTGAAACTTGGCGTGCGGCGTCCAGCGGGGATTAAATAAATGCGTTTTATTATAATCGAACAAGAAGCCACCTGCCCCAGTAAAAGCGGCGGCACCGAATAATAGTCGGTACCCAGTATTATGTTTTCTGGTTTCTTTCATAGACTTACCGGGAAGAGTATATCGTCTTTATTGACCTTGAAAAGAATTGTTTTGGGTTCGTTTTCTGGTGTCAATATTAATTCCTTATCAAGTAGTTTTGATACGTCCGATATATACTTAATTAATTTATCGTGATCTTTTATTGAATTGAATTCGCTGGGATCAATATCACTCTCCATTTCTGTACTGTCAAAGAAATGTGCATTGATTTGTATTTTGTCAATAAATACTTTCGCAATAGAATAAAGGTCATGATTGGCACTCCAAAATTCTTTAATTACACCAAAGTCGATTTGATTTTCACTTTTGTCAGTTTTCCTATTGAACCAGTCGAGGCGGTAATTTTTGTTTACGTAGTCAATCCAAATTTCCCAGTCAGCAACATTTGTTTGCAAAACATAAATGTCACGATAAGAGCCATCCTGATAGTAAATTTTCTCTTTTAAGTCGGTCCAATTCATGTTGCTTACCTGCCGTTTTTATTTTAAATATTACATACCGCAATAATTCTACCTGAGTTTATCAGGAATTACGAACTGGTAGCTCCACTGTTTATAATATTGATGTTATTAACTGGTTTTCCGTTTGGTTTTATTCACCACAATGCGGGGTTCGCGGGTAAGAATGGTTTTAATGTTGAGCCTGACTAAGTCGCCCATGTTCTGGCATTTTAAAAAATCGTCGGATTGGTGGTACTGCGCCAGTTCTTGTTTGAGTTGCTCTATTTTTTCAGGCGTAGAAAGCGTATCGGCACGCATAGCATCAATTAAATCTTTCAGGCGGTAACGGGCTAATTTTAAGCGTTGGTACAGCAAGGTGCGTTCTTCGCTTTGGTATTGCTGCACGGTTTGGCGATTGAGGAGTTGCAATACCAGTTCTACCACTTTGTTATTGTCTTTAAAAAATTGGGGTAAATATTTCGAGCGGCGACCTTCGTACGATTGCTGGTCGAAGTCTATGGAGCGCACGCGGTATTGTTCGTCTTCAAAATCGGGGGTTACATCAATCACGTAATTATAAGAACGCATGTCGCCGAGCAGCCTGATAAAGCAGCGTTCGTTAAACTTTACAAACTCCTTGGCTATGCGAACTTTGTTGGTGTTGGGCCGGTCCAGGTGTTCTTTTATAAATACGTCGCCGGGAATACCGGCAATGTGCTCTTCAATGATTGTTTCGCCATCTACGCGGTAGTTAATGCGACTTGGTGATAAAATATGCTCCAGTTCCAGGCCATAAACCCGCGAGGCATCGGCCCGTTTCACGTAAAAATAGTCGTAGTTATCGTTTAGCTGATTTTTAATTTGTACCCGGAACGGGTTGGTATTGCCAAAGGTGCAATAATCAATACGCGACACGCGCAAGTGCTCCATTACCGAAATATCACCAGCCGTTTTAAGTAAAGCGTAGTTCATAGTGAGACCCTCGCTGAGTTCCTGCTGGCGGCTTTGCTCGTACAAAACAGTTTCCCAGAGCGTGTCTTTCCCGGACTTGTCGTAATACGGAAACGATTCGCTGTTGTGCAGTAAATCTTCGTAGCGCACGGGTAATTTCGCTTCGCGGTCGTAGGTTCGCAGGTATTTTCGGAGCCGCTTGGAAATAGGATAAACCAACTTCTTTTTCGTTACAATTTCGTCTGCTGGCATAGGCTAAATAGTTAGAGTAGGTTTTTGTTTAAGGCAACTACCTTAAAGGTACGACCAGTTAGCTGGCTCTGGTACACAAAATTTTAAAAATTTTAAAATCCGGAAATCGAATAACCAATATCATCAACTTCACCTATTTCGTCGTGTGTGGGTGTTGGAATCATATACTGATGCCCTTTTATCAACCCCCCGAAAATCTGATATCTAACATCTAATATCTAACATCCAATTCCGGTACTATTTTATCTATTTCTGATACTTTTTCAGCGGACGTTTTCTCCCGAATAGATTAACCCTTATTTTTAATTTTTAAATTTTTTCCATTCCGATACAAATTAACCCAGTACATGAAGTACAAATTTAAGCCGCTAGCGGTAGGCTTGTTGGTTTTAGGTAGTTGTTTAAATCCGAACCGCGAGAAAAGCACGGACCTCTCCCAAGTTAAAAATTTAGATTACGCGGTGTACGGTGGCAATAAAGCCGGCAACCGCTACTCGCCCTTAAACCAGATAAACCTCGATAATGTTAAAAATTTGCAGGTGGCCTGGATGTACGATTCCTCCGAAAAGCCTGATCCAAACAGCACTACACCCCAGCGGCCGAAAGCCATCCAATGCCAGCCGATTGTGGTAAATGGCGTATTATACGGTACTTCGGCGGAGTTAAAATTATTTGCATTAAACGCCGGTACCGGCGAACAATTGTGGCGTTTTGAGCCCGAAAAAGACGAACAAAAATTTAACACCAGCCGCGGGGTAGTTTACTGGGAGAGTGGCGACGACAAGCGCATTTTGTATTCGGTAGGTTCGCGGCTATATGCCATTAATGCGGTAACCGGCCAACAAATTACCAGCTTTGGCGCAAACGGCTACGTAGACCTGCACGAAGGTTTGCAAACCAACCTGGACCATGATGTGAGTGAGCTTTCTGTTACGGCTTCGTCGCCGGGCGTAGTTTATAAAAATACGTTTATTATTGGTTCCAGCGTTTCCGAGTCCGGTGATGCGGCCCCGGGGCACGTGCGGGCCTTTGATGTGGTAACGGGTAAATTAAAGTGGGTTTTTCATACCATTCCGCAGCCCGGCGAGTACGGCTATGATACCTGGCCACCTACCGCTTATAAATACATTGGCGCCACCAATAACTGGAGTGGGTTGGTGGTAGACGAAAAACGGGGCACCGTTTATTTTGGTACCGGCTCCCCGGCTTCGGACTTTTACGGCGGCGACCGCCAAGGCGAAAACTTGTTTGCCACCTGCATTATGGCGCTTAATGCCGAAACCGGCCAACGCGTGTGGCACTATCAAACCATTCACCACGATTTATGGGACCGCGATCATCCGTCGCCGCCCAATTTAGCTACCGTAAAACACAATGGTAAAAAAGTAGATGTAGTGGTGCAGGCTACCAAAGACGGTTTAGTATATGTACTCGACCGCGACACGGGCGTTTCTTTGTTCCCCGTGGAAGAACGGCCGGTGCCTACTTCGCCCGCTTTGCCCGGCGAACACCCTTTCCCTACCCAGAAGTTTCCGTTAAAACCGGCTCCGTTTGCCCATCAGGTATTTACCGAAGAAGATATTACTGATATTTCACCGGAAGCCCACGCTTACGTAAAAGAACGTTTTGCGGAAATGCGCACCGATCATAAGTTTGCGCCACCTACCGAGAAGGGTACCATTTTGTTTGGTTACAGCGGTGGCGCCGAATGGGGCGGTAATTCCATCAGTCCGGACGGTATTTTGTACCAGAACGCCAACGACGATCCCTGGATTTTGCAAATGGTATCGCAGGACGAACGGAAAAAAGAAATGGCTGCGGTTACCAAAGGCAATGGCTTTTACCTGGCTAATTGCGCGGTTTGCCACGGCCGCGACCGCAAGGGCAGTGGTTCTGATTTCCCGAGTTTAACCGATGTAGATAAAAAATACAACGCCGCCGGAGTGCTGGCGATTCTGGAAAGTGGCCGGGGCCGCATGCCCGCTTTTACCCACATCCCCAAAGAAAACCGCGAAGCCATCGTGCGTTATTTACTAAACAAGGAAACTGCCGCCGATAAAGTAGCCGGCGAACACAGCGAAACCGGGCCTACTGAAACCGCTAAAAAAGAAAGCTTCCCGTACGTGCCACAATACGTAAACAAAGTCTGGAAAAAGTTTACCGACCAAAACGGCTACCCGGCTATTAAACCACCTTGGGGCACCTTAAATGCTATTGATTTAAATACCGGCGAATACTTGTGGCGCGTACCGTTGGGCGAATACCCGGAACTGGCCAAAAAAGGCGTACCCACCACCGGCACCGAAAGTTACGGAGGCCCAGTAGTAACAGGCGGCAACCTGGTATTTATTGCCGGCACCCGCGACGAGAAAATCCGGGCTTTTGACCGCAAAACCGGCCAGGTAGTATGGGAATACCAATTACCCGCCGGAGGTTTTGCTACCCCCATTACCTATATGGTAGATGGTAAACAATACGTGGTAATTGCGGCGGGCGGCGCCCGGGGCTTAAAAGGTGGCGGTAATTACGTGGCTTTTGCTTTGCCGTAGTCTTTGTTTGTTAGAAAAATAGATAGTTGTTTGAAAAAAATGGTAAAACGGCGTTATGCGTAGAGTTTGCGTTAGCGGTCTCTACGTATTTTCGGACTGCCAATCTCTGATTGGCGTAACTCAAAAGTTCGGATAAACGCCAATCAGAGATTGGCGGCACCTGGTTGTACTTAGAGCGCTGCGCTAACTCTAAGTACAACCAGGAAAGGGATAAGTAGAACTTGCTGGACCGCCTACACGAACTTTAAATACCAACTTACAAACTCCAAGCACAACTTTAGTACTTCGCCCAGTTTACTCATGCTAAGTACAATTAATTTATTTTGGGGAAAGTCTAAAATTTAAAAAAATATAATTTTAATGGCCAATCAGCTAAAGTACAGGAGTAAATTCCGGTAAAACCGGGGTATTTAACTAAATTAAAATTTCTATTTTTTTAGTCTGCTTAATCGGTTTTAGTTAACAGATGGCTTACTGTTGTTCTATTTTTATTTTAAACCAGGTATTATGTTGTTAATTTTTAAAAATTGAAATAATTGAAAATAACCTCTGTTTTTTTTGATTCCATTATAATTTATATTTGACAAATACCAAAACCAAGATCATTGAGCCCGAACAGTTTAAAAGACAACGAACTTTTAGATGGTTTACGAAACGAATCGGCTGAATCGTTTCGGGTAATATATGATCGCTACTGGACAAAACTGTACCAGGTGGCGTACCGCAAAACCGGTACAAAAGAAGTTGCCGAAGAATTGGTGCAGGAAATATTTTTAAATCTCTGGCTGAAACGGAAAACCATTGTTATTACCAGCAGCCTGGAAGCCTACCTTTTTACGGCTGTTAAATACGCCATTATTAATCATTTCCAGTCGCAATTAGTCCGTACTAAATACCAGTCTGCCGCCGACCACTCCATAGCGGCCGCTAACTACACCGAAGAAAGCGTTATAACCAGTGAGTTAAATACTGCCTTAAAAAACGCGCTGGCTTTATTGTCTGCTAAAACGTGCGAAGTTTTTGAAAAAAGCCGCTTTCAAAACCTATCTAACAAAGAAATTGCCCACGAACTCCAACTCACTGATAAAGCCGTGGAGTTTCACATCACCAAAACCCTAAAGCATCTTAAAATTTTTCTCAAAGATTTTGTGGTTCCACTGCTTTGTATCGCCGTTTACTGCTAATCCTGCTTCTTTTTTACAAATTTTTTAAAAAAATCGATTTTTGATTTAGGGTAATCCCGCATTTGCTTGGCTAAATAAGTAAGAAACCAGCTAAGGCAAACAGGTTAGGCGGATACATGAGCAAAAACGAACAAGAAAAGCTGCAAAGGCTTTTAAAAAAATACTTAGCTGGCGAGTTATCCCCGGAAGAAGAAGCTATTGTGGCCGAATGGTACGAGAATTTAAACCACCAAGCAACGGGGCCGGAACCAGACGAGAACCTACAAAGCCGCAAAAGTAAAAACTGGGAAATTTTAAACGCTAAAATACAACAAGCTGCCGCCGAAGAAGAACCCGATGCGGCAGAAGAACCAGGCCGTACGATTAGCTGGAGTCCTAATTACTGGTACGGCATAGCAGCTACTTTTTTATTGCTGCTTGGCTTTGCTTTATACCCACGCTTCCGGGTACCCGAAAACCAGGTAGCCTTATTACAAAAACAAAATGATTTAAAAAAAGCGCAACGCGTGGCGCTTAGCGATGGCTCGCTGGTGTGGTTAGAGCCAGGTTCCCAAATTAAATATCCGGTGCAGTTTACCGGGGCCAGCCGCGATGTGTTTTTACACGGCAAAGCTTTTTTCTCGGTAGCCCGCGATAAACAACATCCGTTCCGGGTATACGGGAGTGCCGTAGAAGTAAAAGTGTTAGGCACCAGCTTTGGCGTTGATTTTACCACCGAGCAAGTGGCCGAAGTGCTGGTACGCACGGGCAAAGTAGCCGTTACTTCCACCGAAAAAAGCTTGCCGGATTATTTGCCGTTTGTGCATACCGCCAAAAAAACGGTGCAATTGCAATTAAACGAGAAAGCGCATTTTGATGCAACGCGGGATACGGCCATTAAACAAAAAATAAGCAAGCTGTACTGGGAAAAGCAGTTGCCTCTGGAAAAACTAGTGTTCCCGGATAATCCTTTAACCGAAGTGATTCAGGCTTTAGAAGACCAGCACCGGGTAACCATTACCTTAGCAAATGTCCGGCTGAAACAATGCAATTTAACGGCTTATTTTTATAATCAGCCCTTACCGGTAAAGCTCGATATGATTTGTAAATCCATTGGCGCCACCTACCAGGTAGATGACGATAAATACCTGATTTCAGGAGCAGGTTGCTTATAAACCAATTTTTTAAATTAAAAGCTAGCTTATGCCACAAAATTACTTGTACTAAACCGGCAGTATACTCACTTCGGCACTTTTTTTAATTTCTTCCTCGTTGCGGCATTCACCGGTTAATGCATGCCTGGTCTTATTTTGCCTTATCTCTGCATTATTGTAAAAATTTAAAAACAACGTGTATCTATGAAAATATTACGCTTGAAGCAAAAACCAGGGTGGTTTATTTGCCGAACTGCTTTTTTGTTAGCTCTTTTTCTATTCTTTAAACCACCAGTTACGCTGGCCGAAGACAACCGCGCCAAAGAAGTATTAAACCGGGCAATTACCTTAAAATTAGAAAATACTGAGTTAAGTGTGGTTCTCCGGAAAATTGAAGACCAAAGCGGCATTCATTTTATTTACAGTAACCAAATGATTGATGCGTCGCGCAAAGTATCGGTAGCGGCCACTAATAAAAAACTAGCCCTCGTACTTACGGAGCTGCTCACGCCCATGCACATTGATTTTGAACCGGTAGGCGGCGAAGTAGTGCTCAAAAAATTAAAAACCAGTGGCTATGTGCCTTTAGCCGACCAATCGGGTTCGATGCTGGTATCTACTAAAAGACCGGTGCTGGCCGCTACCATTACCGGTAAAATTACCTCGGCTACCGGCGAAGGTTTGCCGGGTGTAACGGTTTTAGTAAAAGGTACTACTACCGGTACTGCTTCTAGCGCGGATGGTTCTTATTCTATTACGGCACCCACCGATAACGGCACTTTGGTATTTTCCTTTATTGGCTATACCACCAAAGAAGTAGCTTTTAATGGCAGCGCCACCCTGAATGTAACTTTACTCGACGATACGCAAACCCTGGACGAAGTTGTAGTAACCGCCTTGGGTATTAAACGGGAAAAGAAAGCCTTAACCTACGCCGTATCGGAAGTGGGCGGCGA
Organism: Adhaeribacter swui; assembly: GCF_014217805.1. Taxonomy (NCBI): domain Bacteria; kingdom Pseudomonadati; phylum Bacteroidota; class Cytophagia; order Cytophagales; family Hymenobacteraceae; genus Adhaeribacter; species Adhaeribacter swui. The sequence continues at coordinate 925,114 of NZ_CP055156.1, read as the reverse complement.
GAAACTAACCCAGGCCCGGGAAATTAACGTGGGTAACGCTTTAGCCGGCCGGGTAGCCGGGGTAACGGCCTCCGGTACTTCGGGCGGACCAGGCGGTTCCAGCCGCATTGTGATCCGGGGGAACGGGTCTTTAAACGGCGAAAACCAGCCTTTGTACGTGGTTAACGGCATGCCCATTACCAACAACAACCAAGGCTCCGCGGGCACCTTCGGGGCATCGACCGGGGCGATGGTTTGGCCAGCATTAACCCCGACGATATTGAAAGTATTTCGGTTTTAAAAGGCGGTACGGCGGCCGCTTTGTACGGGGCTCGGGCGGCCAATGGCGTTATTTTAATTACCACTAAATCCGGGAAAACGCAAAAAGGCATTGGGGTAGAGTACAATACCAACTTTACCTTTCAGCAAGCCATTAACTTAACTGATTGGCAGTACGAATATGGCTCCGGTTCTTTGGGAGCCGCGCCTACCACCCAGGCGCAGGCTATTTCTAATGGCCGCATGTCGTGGGGTGCCCGTTTAGATGGTTCGCCGGTGATTCAACCGGATGGGCAGACGCGGCCTTACTCCGCGCAGAAGAATAATTTTAAAAATTTCTACCAAACCGGTACCAACTTCGTGAATACGCTGGCGTTTACCGGCGGCAACGAAATTGCCCGCTTCCGGTTCTCGGCCTCTAACCTGGATAACAAGGCCATTGTACCCAACAACGACATGAATATTAAAACTTTTAACCTGAGTACCAGCGCGACTCTGGCTAAAAAAATTGTGTTTGAAGGTAATGCCCAGTACAACATCGAAGACGTTAAAAACCGCACCTATCTGGCTGATTTTCAATTAAACCCTAATACGGGTGCCCAGTTGTTAGCTTCTAACATTCCGATAGAAACCTTGTCGCCGGGTTATTTGCCCAACGGCAACGAATTTAAATGGAGCGATTACGAGTACGCTACCAACCCGTATTTTGCCATTAACAAAGTCCGGAATGGCGATACCAAAAAACGGTTTATTGGTTCTTTTAATACTACTTATAATATTACCGATGAACTCTACGTGCGGGCCCGCTTTGGGATTGACCAGGTAAACTTCGATGGTTTTGCCATTCAGCCCACCGGTTTAGCTTTTAACCAACCCGGTTCCATGAGCACCGACCAAAGTTTGCAATCCGAAACCAACCTGGAAGGAACCATTGGCTATCGCAAAGAAGTAGGCGCTTTCTCGATTAACGTGTTTGCTGGCGGTAACCAGATGCGCAATACCTTCGATGGCATTAATTTGTCCAGCGGTCAGTTTAACCGGCCTTTTGAGTATTTTATTGCTAATGGCCGCAGCCAGAACTTTGGCATCAACTACAGCCAGGTAGGCATTAATTCGTTGTTTGCTTCCGCGGATATTGATTTTAATAATTATCTGTATTTAACCTTGACCGGCCGCAACGATTGGTTCTCGACCTTAGACCCTAAGAAAAACAGCTTGTTTTACCCATCGGTAGGGTTAAGCTTTGTGGCTTCCGATGCCTGGGCTTCTAAACCCGCCTGGTTAGATTACGCCAAAATAAGAAGTTCCTGGGCCCAGGTAGGGGGCGGTGCACCGAATGCTTATGCCATTACCCAAACGTTTTCGGCGCAGTCGCAGCAGCATTTAGGCCAAACTTTAATGAACGTTACCAGCGCTACCTTACCTACGCTGCTCACGCCTTATACTTCTACCACCACCGAATTTGGTATCGAAACTAAAATTTTTAATAACCGCTTGGGCGTGGATGTAACCCTCTACGACCGCACCACTACCAACGACATTGTAAACGCTACTTTGCCGCAATCCAGTGGCTACACCGCAGTTGCTTTAAACGTGGGTAAAATGAAAAACCGGGGCGTGGAATTAATGATTTCGGGTACGCCGGTTTCTTCCGAAAGCGGATTGTCGTGGAACCTGGCTTTAAATACGGCTTACAATAAAAATGAGGTTATCAGCATTGCCCCCGAGTTAGGCTTAACCAGTTTGCGTTTACCCGGCGCTACTACCCGCACCGAAAACGGCTGGATTACCCACTACCAGGGCGAGCCTTTCGGTCAGATTGCCGGCAGCACGTACTCCCGCGATGCTAGCGGCCGAATTATTTACAACAGCTCTAACGGTTTACCTATTGCCAGTCCGGTAGTACCTTTAGGTAAAGGCGTGCCACCCTTGGCCGTAGGTTTAAATAACGACTTTACTTTTAAAAATTTCACGGCTGGTATTTTACTGGATAGCCGCTGGGGCGGCAGTATTTACTCAGCTACCAGCGCTTACGGTACCCAGTTTGGTTTAGATAAACGCACCGTAGAAAATAACGTGCGCGAAACCGGGGTAGTAGTAAATGGCGTGAACGAAAAAGGCGAAGCCTTTACTAAAACCGTACCCGCCGAAACGTATTACAAAGGCCTTTGGAACACCATTACCAGCGAGTTTGTGGAGAAAGCCGATTTTATTAAGCTGCGTTCCATTAACATTGGCTACACCTTGCCGTCGGCGTTGCTCGCGAAAACGCCTTTCCAGTCGGCGAATATTTCGTTTGTGGGCCGGAACCTGCTTATTCTATACCGCGCCACCAAAAACATCGACCCGGAATCGAATTATAGCAGCGGTAATGCGCAAGGCCTCGAAAACTTTGGTTTGCCATCTACCCGCACCTACGGCATTAACTTAAGCGTGCGCTTATAAAAACAGATTTAGGTAATTACTTTATCCAAAATGATTTAGAAAAATATGAATAATATAAAACGTAAAATAGCTGCTTTTACTTTTAAAACCGGCTTTTTAGCAGTTTTCTTCTTAACCTCCTGCGATAAAGGTTTCGAAGAAATGAACATTAACCCGAACTCCTTTACCGAGCCGGCCATTGAACCTTTGTTTACCAATAGTATTATCCGCACCGTGGGCACCGGTACCGCCGACCGTAACCGGACGAATATTAAATATGCATCGGGTATTATGCAGTACCACGCTACGCTGCAAAATTTTTGGTATGGCGAAAAAGGCATTGTAAACGCCCAAACCGGTAATTTCTTCGAAACGGTTTATACTTCGCATTTGCGGGAACTGATGATTGTAATCCGGGAAACAGAAGGCAATCCGGAATTGGTAAATCAAAATGCCATTGCTAAAATCTGGAAAGTATATGCCTTGCACCGGGTTACCGATGCGTACGGCGATGTACCTTATAAACAAGCCGCCGGCGCGCCCGAAGGTATTTATAAACCCGCCTACGATAAGCAATCGGAGATTTACCCGTGGATGCTGCAGGATCTGGAAGCGGCTTTAAACCAGATGGATGCTGCTAAACCTACTTTTGGCGCGGCCGATGTTATTTACTCCGGTAATGTGCCCAAATGGAAAGCCTTTGGTTATTCTTTAATGCTGCGTTTAGCCATGCGCTTAACCAAAGTAGACCCGGCTCTGGCGCAAACCTGGGCGCAGAAAGCCATAGCCGGTGGCGTGATGCAAAGCAATGCCGATATTGCCAAACTGGTGCATATTTCGGCTAATGAAAACACCTGGAACTGGGATGCCCGCGAATTAAAAAGAGAAAGCTTACCCGAAGGCAACCAAGGCCTGGGTTTAGTAAAAATGGGTAAAACTTTCCTGGATTTACTGCAGGCCAATCAAGACCCGCGCATACCGTTTTACATGACTTTGTGGGAAGGCAACATCGACGCCAAACAAGGCCAGGTGATAACGCAAACTACCGCTGCCGAACTGCAAAAAGCGTTGCCCAATGGTTACGATCCAAACACGATTAGTACGGTTATTCCGAACTGGAAAAACGAATTGCTGCGCGAATACTCCGAACCCAATACGGCTACGGTGGCTAACTTTTCGGCGCCTTCCATTATCCTGAGCTATTCCGAGGTAGAATTTTTATTAGCTGAGGCGGCCCTACGCGGTTGGGAAACCGGCAACGCCCAAGACCATTACCATAAAGCTATCCGTGCCAATATGGAGTCGTCTACTTTATACCCGAATAGCAGCGTGGCCAATGTAGCCATTACTCCCGCCGAAATTGATACCTACATTGCAGCGCACCCGTTAACCAGCGGCATGCCCGAAATGATGGAGCAAATTCACACGCAGTTTTACCTGGCGCACTACATGTACCTCGACTTTTTTGAAGCCTGGTCGAACTGGCGCCGCACCGGAATTCCGGCTTTGCAACCGATTAATTACCCGCTTAATGCCACCGGCGGTACTCCGTTACGGCGCTTAATGTATTCGTTTGAAGAAAAATCTTTGAATGCAGCCAGTGTAGAAAATGCCATCCAGAACCAAGGCCCCGATTTATATACTACCCGCGTTTGGTGGGACAAGGAATAACCAGGCAAGTAGCTTTCCGGATTAAAGAAAGCGTTTTAATCAAATTTTTAAAAATTTTCTGTTTCGCTAAAATTTAAAAAAGTAGCATTATGAAAGATAACCGCAGAAATTTTATCAAGAAAAGTGCTTACCTGGCGGCCGCCTTGTCTATAGGCAGTACAGCCTCGACTATGGTTAACCCGCTGGTGACCAAAGAAAAACCAAATAAATTAAAAGCCTTTGCCCGGGATGCCGGAATGAAATTCGCTTTGGCCATGAGCCCCGATTCGCCGCGGGTACCATTTGCCAAGCAAATAGATGTGATGCATGCGGTTTCGGGGATTATTCGAAATCCTAACCTAAAACCCTGGGACCCGGAAGCCATTAAAGCCACCAAAGCCGCTTGGGATAAAGAAGGCATAAAATGGACCGTGGTAGAAGGACCGCCTTCCTTGGGCGAACAAACCAAATTAGCATTATCGGGCCGGGATGAAGAAATTTCCAACTTCATCACCTTTATGAAAAACCTGAAGCAATACGGCGGCGTGGATGTGATCTGCTATAACTGGATGCCGGTAATTAGCTGGGCGCGTACCACCATGGACCGGCCGGGCCGGGGAGGAGCTTTGGTCACTTCTTTCGATAACGATGATATTAAAAACAGACCGGTCACGCAGTATGGCCAGGTTTCGAAAGAAGCCATGTGGAAGAATTTAGAGTATTTTCTGAAAGCCGTGGTGCCCGAAGCCGAGAAAATAGGCATGAACTTGTCGCTGCACCCCGACGACCCGCAGGTACACAGCATTCAGGGTATTTCCCGGATTATGAATACCGTAGAAAATTTCGACCGCATGCTCAAAATCATGCCCAGCAAATACAGCGGTTTAACCATGTGCCAGGGTAATTTTTCCTTAATGGGAGCCGATATTCCAGCCCTGATTAGAAGATGGGGCAAAGCCGGTAAAATTAATTTTGCGCACTTCCGGAATGTGCAGGATTTAAGCGGCGTATTGCCCAGTACTAAATTTACCGAAACTTTTCACGACGAGGGCCAGATTGATATGCACGCCGCCATGCAAGCCTACTACGACATTGGTTTTAAAGGAACCATTCGCCCGGACCACGTGCCTACCATGCACGGCGAAGAAAATACCCGCCCCGGTTACATGACTTTAGGTACTTTATACGCCATTGGTTACATGCGCGGTTTAGCCGAATCCGTTGCCAAAGCAAACGCCAAAGCTTGATTTTTTTAAGGTTCATCTGATTTAATCCCCAGCATACCGGGTGCTTTTACCCAAAAGTACCCGGTATGCTTCTTTCGTTCATTTTCTCACCTATTAAAATGATTAAACATGAAAGATAACCGTCGCGATTTTTTAAAAAAAAGTACCGCTTTAGCTGCGCTTTCAGTGGTAGGCCTAAGCGGCTGCAGCTCTTCCGGCAAAGAACCTGCTGAAAATGGTAGGGCAGTTCTTACCGGCAGCGCCAATAATACCAAAGGTGCCGAATGGCCCATTAAAATAGGGGAGAACCAGCCCCGGTTAACGTTAGGGGTTTCCAGTAAGGCTACGGTAGCGCAAATGCGGCAGATTAAACAATTAGGCGTGGATTACGTGCTGATGGGCGGGCCACCTATTCCCTGGACCGTGGAAAGCCTCCGGGAAATAATGGATCGTTTTAAAGACGAAGGTTTAACCGTAATAAACATGATGATTGGGGAACACCCCAATGCCATTTACGGGCGGGAAGGCCGCGACGAAGAAATTAAAAAAATCCAGGATTCGTTAGTAGCCGCGGGTCAGGCGGGTTTACCGGTGGTAGAATATAACTTTTACGCCCACCGGCTCCTGGAAGGCTACTACGAAGAAAAAGCCCGGGGCGGGGCCAGCAATACCAGTTTTGATTACGAAAAAGGTAAAAACTTACCCACCGATCCCAAATTAGGTACGCCGCAAACCGCCGAAATGCTCTGGAATAATTTAACTTATTTTCTGAAAGCCATTATTCCGGTGGCCGAAAAAGCTGGCGTGCGCATGGCTTTGCACCCCAACGATCCGCCTATTCCGGTTAGTCACGGGCACGACCAGATTATGGCCACCTTTAAAGACTGGCAACGACTTTTGGAAATTGTAGATAGTCCTGCTAACGGTATGACCTTCGATTGCGGCGTTACCCGCGAAATGGGCGAAGACCCGCTAGAAGTGCTGCGCTATTTAGGTTCCCGGGACCGGATTAACCACATGCACTACCGCAATGTTACGGTAGAGAAGCCCTACGTAAAATATTCCGAAGTTTTTATCGACGAAGGCCAGGTAAATATGTTCGCGGTAATGCAGGAAGTATTTAACCTCGGTTATAAATTTGGTATTTATCCCGAACATCCCCGCGCGTTGGATTACGACCGGGAACACCCTGGCGGTATTAAAAGTATGTACCCGGGCGGCGGCGGGTACGCTGCCGAAGCCTATAATGTAGCCTATACCAAAGCCATGATGCAAGCCGTGGTTTCGCTAAAAGAAACGGGGGTAAATGCCTGAGTTATATCTGGATTTAGGTTGATAAATTGCCTTGTTTTTAGTAAAATGCGGGATTAAACAAGTAAATAATGCAAAAGTTACCCCTGATTTAACCAGCAGCCAGGTTTACGAACGCCTGAAATTTATTTTTAAAATTTTTAAATTATTGAGTTATGAAAGACAATCGTAGGGATTTTATTAAAAAAAGTGCTTCCCTGGCTGCCGCCTTTTCAATGGGTGGCTTGGGTACGGCGGTAGCTAATGCGGGCTTAGAAAAAGCAAAAGCGAATGTAGTTTTAAACTCCATGGCCAAAGATGCCGGCATGGAAATGAGTACCGCTTATTTTTCGGGCATTGAGGCTAATCGGCAACTAATAGAATTGGCGAAGCAAATGGATGCCTTGGGCGCCGTAGCCGGCATCGATAGCCGCATTACTGGCTTAACCGACGTAAAACCCTACGAGTATAAGGCCATTGCCGCCGTAAAAGAAGCCTGGAAAAAAGTAGGTTTAAATTATACCGTAGTAGAAGGGCCGCCTTCGCTCGGCGAAAAAACCAAATTGGGGCTGGCTGGCCGCGACGAAGAAATTGCCAACTTCATCACGTTTATGAAAAATTTAAAAAAAGCGGGCGTAAACGTTATTTGCTACAACTGGATGCCGGTAATTAGCTGGGCCCGTACACAAATGGACCGGCCGGCGCGGGGTGGCGCTTTGGTTACCGCTTTTGATTACGACGATATTAAGAATAAACCTTTGACCAAATACGGCGAAGTTACTAAAGAAACCATGTGGAAGAACCTGGAATATTTCCTGAAAGCCGTAGTTCCCGAAGCCGAAAAAATAGAAATGAAGCTGGCTTTGCACCCCGATGACCCGCAGGTGCACAGCATCCAGGGCATTTCCAGGATTATGAACACCGTAGAAAGCTTTGATCGCATGTTAAAAATTATGCCGAGCGATTTTAACGGTGTTACCCTATGTCAGGGTAATTTTGCCTTAATGGGCACCGATACTCCATCGTTGGTGCGGCGCTGGGGCAAAGCGGGTAAAATTCATTTTGTGCATTTCCGGAACGTGCAAGACTTAAGCGGTAAACTGCCCAGCACTAAATTCACCGAAACTTTCCACGACGAAGGCCAGATTGATATGTACGAATCCATGAAGGCGTACTACGAAATTGGCTTTAAAGGCGCTATTCGTCCGGACCACGTACCCACCATGGCCGGCGAACAAAATACCCATCCGGGATATATGACCTTGGGCAATTTGTTTGCTATCGGCTACATGCGCGGCTTAATGGAATCGGTGGTAAAAGGTGCTCGCAAATCGTAATCTGTAATTATTTTCTGCTGAAGAAATTGGCAGATGGCGTAAAATTTAAAAAATAGCTTCAGAATACAAAGTAGTATATGGCCGGACAGGTTTCTGAAGCTATTTTTTAAATTTTTACTTTTTGGCATGTGCTGATAAATGTCTGTAAGTAAGTTGTTTATCAGAAAAGTTAATCTAAACCCATGTTTCTCCGTAAATACAGCTAAAAAAAGGTAACATGGCCGAGAGTAAATTAACGCAAGACGAATTTTTAGCCTTAGTGCTGCAAAACGTACCCAAGGAGCAACAAGCCGATTGGCTTAATAATAACAGCGTGCAATCAGCGCCAGCGCTGGCCGATGGGTGGGAGATTGTGCCAAAAGACCGGAACTTGCCTAATTACCGTAACCTCGACGATTTTCAGGATTACGAACATGCCCGGGAAATTGAGTAAATTCCCGCCGTTATATCCATAACCAAACCCATGAGCAACGAATATTTTGCCATACCCGTTACTTACAAAGGCGAAGAACGCGACTTTACTACCCGGCTGTTAACTTCGGGCTATACCCATAAGTTAGAAGTAGAAATAGATGGCCACCTGGTTTCTTTTGAACCCGACGAAGACCAGAACTACCGCGCTGTTTTAAATGAAACGCAGTTAAACAAAAATTTAAAAATTGATATTGGCCTGCTTCAAGCCATTGCCCAGGTAATAGAATCTACCCTAAAATAAGATTAATTTTGCCGTGTTGTACAAAGCTTTTTAAATCAAGAAAGCCGTATTGACCTGCCTGTTCTCTAAATAATTTTTCCTCTTGTTTTTATTGTTTAGGTATTTAATAAATTGATTTGTTTTAAGTTAACTAACAGCTTATTTGTAATATAAATCTGTGTTTTAGGATATGTCTGGCCGGTAGCAATTGATACATTATTTAAATATTAAAATTTGTATATAATTGAGAATATGTAAGTTAAAACATGGTAAAAATTATTGTTAAATTAAGATTGGGATTGTATATTATTATCTAAAATTACAGGAACTATCCATTTGCAAACAAGTGTTTCGCATTTTTATAAACTTTGTTTAAAATTGTACTAAACAATTAAGTTAATCTAAGTATTAGAATTTATAAAGGTCTGTATCATGTTTGCAAATACCTTCCAACAAACTAAAGAATTAGCAAAATCTGCCCTGCAATCGCCGGTTTACGTGAGCGGGGATCAATTACAAAATTTATTTCCGGCCGACCCTGCTACCGATGTAAGCCGTTTGTTAGCCTTCGGGTTAATTGGTCACCGACCACTGGAACGCACAACCGAAGATAAACTAAGCTATTTTTGCAACCAAAACGGCATTACTTTCCGGGCTTACCACGAAAACAAACATTTCGTTATTTTTAAGCCCCAGCCGGTAAACGCCTAATTTTATTGGTATAAAACAAAAAGTGGTTCCACGATCTAAGCATTGTGGAACCACTTTTTATTTTGTAATGCCCCAACTCTATTGTTTAGTTTCTATCCCTAAACAGGCTTTGATCATCTAAATACTTCTAGTTAACGTTTCAGACAAAATTACCTCCTAGAAATTCCAAAAGGAACAGCAAGAAAATTTACCACCCCTGCCCCTCCTAAAATAGGCGGGGAGCTTTACTACCTTTAATTATATCCTTAGTCTGTCCTCGTACTTATAGATCTATAAAGCCGTAGCTAAGTGTGACTGACACCAGTTTGGCTGTTGAGGGCCTTCTAAGGTTCCGGTGGGGCGTTAAGCCACATTCCGCAGCGGAGCGAGGAAAGGAAGCTTAGACCGCCCGAGAGAGCCAAACGAGGCCCGCCGGCCATGAGGCAATCTCAGCCCGTTCCAATAAGATGGAACCTGGGCATGGAGACTTGAAAAGGCTCCAAAGAAAAAACTTACTCTAACATCTTAACTTAATTTCCCAAATTTTGCATTAATCTACTTATTCCCTAAATACTAAAAGGCAATTCACCGATACAAAAATCCTATTTACCGATACATGATTGTAGCCGGTACCTGGTTTACGCACATTTGTATAACCAAAAAGTAAACCCATTAATGTAATTGTAATATGGAAAGAAAAAGCTTTTTAAAGAGTTTGCTCCTCGGCACTATTGCTACCCCCGTGGTATTATCAGCCTGCGATAAAGATTCTGATACCGTCACCCCATCTACCGATACCAGCGGCACCGGTACGGGCACCGGCACAGATTCCGGCAGTTGCACGGTAGCCCCTTCCGAAACCGAAGGACCTTTTCCTACTAAAAGCCCGGCTTCTTACGTGCGCAGCGATATTACCGATGGCCGCACCGGTTACAAGCTAACAGCTAAAATTACCATCGGCAACGTGAATAACGGTTGTGCTGGTTTGGCCAACGCCATTGTGGATATCTGGCACTGCGACGCCGAAGGCAATTACTCGGAGTACGGCGGTACCGGCATGCAATCCACGAACCTGCAATCGGTGCATTTTTTACGGGGCCGGCAGGTAACCGATGCCAACGGACTGGTAACCTTTACTACTATTTTCCCGGGCTGGTACAACGGTAGGGCTACCCACATTCACGTGCACATTTATAACGCCAGCGGCACCTCGCTAAAGGTAACCCAAATTGCTTTTCCGGAAGGTAGCAACAGCGCGTTGGTGGCCGTAAACGGCTACAAAAAAGGGCTGAGTGGCTATACCTACAACGCCAAAGACAACGTGTTCAGCGACGATACAGCCGGAGTAGAAATTGCCACCGTAACCGGCAACACCACGGATGGTTTTGAACTAGCCATTAAACTGAACGTAGCCGCTTAAAATTTAAAAAAATTTAAAAAAAAGAAGACGCTGAAGTTTTGCCTTTAGCGTCTTACTAAATTTTTAAGATGCCGAACCGCTTAATTACTTTATGTTACCGGAAAATAGTAGATGCGAATTCCACTAAACCCTGGGAAAAGCTGGTTTTTGAGGATAGTTACACCGAATTTAAAATGCAGGCGCAACTGTATAACCAGGAAAAAAAGTATCGTAGCTTTGCCGAGTTGAAACAACACGTGCCGGGAGCGGATAAATTGCATTTTCTGGTGAGTGCCGCCGTACTGGGTTACCTGCAGCAATTAAATAATATGGTGCCCGATATCCTGAACAACCTGGGGCAACATTTCCTCAAATTTGATCAATTTCAATTTCAAATTATTAACTCCGATATATTGGATAAAAGCAAGCACCAGGTGGCCATTAAATTTTACTCTCAACCACTGATCTGGCACGATACCTTAAATCAATATTTGTTGGTATCCGAATCAGCTAATAGTGGCGAACCAGCGCTTACGCATTTATTGGCCATTCAACCTTATTTAAGTATTTATTCTTTGCAAACCCAAGCCAGCCAAAATCATGAAACAAACCCCGGGTAAAATATACCTCGCCGACCAGCGGGGGCAACTAAGCACGCATCAGTTTCAACGGTATAGTACTTTTAACTTTGGTACTTTTTACCAGGAACATAAAACGCCCTTGGGCGATTTGTGCGTGGTAAACGAAGAATTAGTTGCCCGAGGGCACCACGTAGATTTGCCTGTAGACCATTCGGCGTATGTGCTTATTATTCCCCTCACGGGAGCCGTTCGGGTAGGCACCTTGTTGAATAGCGACGTAATGGTAGAGGCCGGTGAGGTGCTGGTAATTTCGGCCGCAGCTAATAGTACCATCGAGGTGCAAAATTTATTTCCGGCAGATACCATTCAATTTTTACACCTCCAGATCCAAGCCCAGGAGCCGCTTCTTGCCCCCTCCGTGCAACGGATAGCCTTTAACCTGAATGAATTTAATAATCCTTTAGTAAAAATTATTTCTGCGAATAAAGCAGAAGCAACGTATCCGTTCTCGTTGAACTTAGGGCGATTTGCTGGTCGCCAGGAAGTAATTTACCTCTTACCAGATCAAATGTCGCTTTTCTTTGCTTTTGTAATTGCCGGGGCTTTTGAGGTAGAAGGCCGTTTACTCCACGAAAAAGATGGCTTAGCTTTATGGAATACCACCGAAGTAGAACTGGAAGCTCTCAGTAATAATGCCTTGCTTTTAGTTTTAGAACTAGACAGTAGAAAACTCCATTCTTAGTGTAAAAACGGTAATTTTTTTAAAAATTTACCTAAGAAACCTTCTGGTTCCAGTCTTGAATAAAACTGATGTAAGAATCGCTGATGGGTAACTCTTTGCCGGAAGTAAGCTGTGCTTTGCGGCTCTGAATGGCCGTAACTTTGGCCAGGGGTACGATAAAACTCCGATGAATTCTTTTAAATTGTGTGCTGGGTAACTTTTCCAGCACCTTTTTCATGGAAAGCAAAGTAAGAATAGGCTTAGCGTTCGTCACGTGAATTTTGATGTAATCCTCCAGGCTTTCGATGTATTCTATGTCGCGCAGGTTTATCTTTATCAGGCGATACTCTGAACTCACGTACAAGCTTTCTTCGAGGTTCGCTTTGGCCTGGTTCTTATACTCCATAAAGTCCAGGGCTTTGTTTACGGCTTTCAAAAACAAGTCAAATGCAATGGGTTTTAACAAATAATCAATTGCCTCCAGTTGAAAGCCTTCGTAGGCAAAGTTTTTATAAGCGGTAGTAAAAATAACGAGCGGTTTTTTCTCCAGCGAGCGCACCAAATCAATGCCTGTGATATCAGGCATATTAATATCTACGAACAAAATATCGATGGCAGTGGTCCGCAAAAATTCAGATGCCGCTATGGCATCGTCGAAAGTTTGCACCAAAGTTAAAGCTGGTATTTTGGCCACGTAAGCCGAGATAACATCCAGAGCCAAAGGCTCATCATCTACGGCGACACATCTTACAAGCGCGTTTTTCACGGTAAATTTTTAAATTTTTACGATTATAGCTCTTAGTTCCTAAGTGTTAAACCGGTAAGGTAAGTAATAAGGTAAAAAGCTGGTTTTCGGTGGATATGGTCAGTGCGTGGTTGTTGGGATACAGGTGTTGCAGCCGTTCGCGGGTATTAGAAATACCAATGCCGGTCCGTTCTAAAGTTGTTTGGTGCGGGAAAATAGGGTTCTGGCAGTAAAAAGTAATTTTTTGCTCTTCTATCTGCAAGCGAATAATAAGGTGCGATGCCTCCCGGTTGCTGATGCCGTACTTAAAAACATTTTCGATGAAGGGAATAAAGATAAGCGGGGCTATTTTTTTATTTTCGAGGTTGCCGGCAACCGAAAAATCTACTTGTACTTTTTTGCTTAAGCGCAGTTGTTGCAAAGCAATGTAATCCTGCAAACTGGCCACTTCCGCTGATAAAGCTACGTAGTCGGCAGTTACTTCGTCGGTTAAATACCGCATTAAGTTCGATAATTTAAGAATAGCATTGGCGGTGTTTTCGTTTTGGGTTATGGCGAGCGAGTAAATACTATTTAAAATATTAAACAGGAAGTGCGGATTAATTTGCGCTTTCAGAAACGAAAGTTCGGCCTTTGCTTTTTCAGCTTCAGCCAGCAGAGCGCGTTGTTGCGTAGCGCGGAGTCGTCGGGTAACTTCTATGGCCAGGCTAAGCGCCACAATCATGATAAATAAAAAAATACTCACGATATCTACCCGCATCTGGCCTCCACGCGGTGGGCCCATGCGTCGGCCTGGGCCGTTAAACGGCGGAGCGGCCCGACGATCTGGGGGTGGACCGGGTCTTAAGCCATCCGGTTCCCGGTTTGGGTTGCGGTTAAGATCGGCGGTGCGGCTAATTTTGGTAATTAAAGTATCGAAAGGTTTTAAGAAATAGACCCCGGTTAAGAGCAGTAACAGAATGCTACCGTAGGCCACATACTTTTTCCGGAGGAAAAAACGCGGTAACAGAACATACCCGTGCAAGTAAAAAAGCAGGATGTAACAACCATAAAATAACCAGTAAGGTCCGGTTTTAAGAATATCCGTGAATAGCTCCGATTCGGACCGCTGATTTATAAAAAGCACCGGGATGCTAAAAAAGAACAGCCAGCAAATAGCATGGGTAAAAAAGGTAAAGGCCTTAGAGCGAAACATAAACAAAGAAACTAATTTCCGAAGCAACCTTTATTTATTTGCCGGTAATTCCGGTAAATGTATCGACGAACGCCTGATATGTAGTGCTTGGTAAATTTACTGGTAATAACCACTTGTACATCAAGTTATAAAATGTTTCGGCTGCTACTTTAAATCGATTAGGTCTTGCCAGGATGACTAGAGGAGTAGAACTGCCAACAGAATAACAACAAATAAAGCCGCCTTCCGGATGATTTTTAAGATAAAGATTTATCCGGAAGGCGGCTTTATTTGTTGTTATTCCTAGATCATTTCTCTGGGGTAAACTCTTTTACGGCTTCGCTTAAGTCGTAAACGGGTTGATTTTTAATTTTGCGGGTGATAATAGAAGCTCCGGCCGCGGAGCGGTAGCCACCAGCGCAATGAACCATAATGGGCTTATCGGTGGGGATTTCGTTTATCCGTTCGCGCAGTTCCGGCAAAGGGATGGGCAAAGCAGCCGGGAACAGTTTGCCTTCTTTTAGTTCGTTGTGGTTCCGGATATCAATAATGGTATACGCCTCCGGATTATTTTTAAAATTTTCTAAATCGGTTATATCGGATTTTTCAATTTGATTGTCGGGGGCAATCAGGCCGCCTTTAATATTGCGTTCGTACCCAATTTTAGCAGTTTTAGCGATTACCTGCTCCAAGGCTTCTTCCGAATCGGCTACTAAATAAAACTTTTCCTGCGGGCCCACTACGGCTCCCAGCCAGGTTTCAAATTTTAAGGCGTCCTGCAGGTTAATAGCATCGGGTAAATGGCCCTGTTTAAATTGTTTCTCGGGGCGCGTATCAATAATTAAGGTGTTTTTATCTAAAGCGCAATGCGGCGGTAAATAAGGCACCTGCGAAACACTATGCCGGAAAGTAGGCGCTCCGTGTTTATTCAGGTCAACAGCAAACGGGAAATATTTGGGTACAAAAGGTTGGTCGGCGAGCAAATATTTTAAAAAATCTTCTTCCGACATGGGCTGCAAAGCCGGATTGGTCTTTTTTTCGGTTCCAATAGAGCTTTGCTTGGCTTCGCTCATGCCTTTACCGCACAAAGAGCCCGCACCATGGGCAGGGTATACGGTAACGGTATCGGGCAAAGGCATTATTTTTTCGCGGGTAGAGTAATACATTTGCCGGGCCAGCTCTTCGCGTTTAGCGGTAATGCTGCCGGCGGTTTCCCGCAAGTCGGGCCGGCCTACATCACCGATAAACAACGTGTCGCCGGAAAAAAGAGCTACTGGTTGTTCATTTTCGTCTTTTACCAGCACCGAAATACTATCGGGCGAATGCCCCGGTGTGTTGATAGCGTGCAAAGTTACCTCGCCAATCCGGATGCTATCGCCTTCGTCAAAAGCTTGGTACGGGTAAGCAGCGCCGGTGAGTTTGCTGGCGTAAATGGTAGCTTCTTTGGTTTGCGCAATTTCCTGGTGGCTGCTCACAAAATCGGCGTGCGGGTGCGTTTCAATTACGGCCATCAGACAGGCATCGTGCAGGTTGGCATACTCATAATAAGGCTGCGGATTACGGGCCGGATCTATTACGGCCATTTGGCCTTCGCTGCTGATAATGTAGGAGAAATGAGCTAACCCTTTATCCTCAAATTGCTCTATTTTCATATAGTATCCGGTTAAATTACCAGCCGCAAGTTACGAATTAAGAAAATAACTTGCCGAACAAGCTTTTTTGTTCTTCTATTTTAAAGCCGGCTTGTTTTACCTTTTCTATTACTTCGGGGGCGGTAACGGCTTCGCCTTTCACGGTTAAAATTTTTTCGGGGTTAGCGGTATCTACTTCCCAGGTAGTTGGTTGGGGCAAGGTATCCAGAAAAGGTTTGGCGGTGGCTACACAATTACTGCAGTTAATATTGGTTTTAAATTTTAAAGTTTTCATGATTTTTACTGATTCTTAAATTTTACACTACAAAAATAAAGCGTAACAGCCTGCTTGTGTTACAAGGTTTTTACGGAATTGTGTAAAATTTTATCGGATAAACCGGCTAATTGCTTTTAATCACAAAACGCTATTTTAAAAAATTTTAAAAATAGCGTTTTGTGTTGCCGCGTAAGTTGCTGTTTAATGGCTTTTTGCTGGTTTTTATTGATGACTTACCTACAAAATAGCCTGATGGAGACATGTAGGGTCAAAGTTTTAAACAATATATAATAATTATTATATATTGTTTAATTAATGTAAAAAATGCTTCTAAATTTGCATCTCTGAAATACGAAGCAAATTGAAAGCAAACATAAAAAGGCGAGAACCAAAAACCGATATTCTGCGCGCCATAGCTATTACGTGTATCATTTTAGGCCATAGTAAACCCAACAGCATTATATTGGAGATAAGAAACTTTAATGTGGTATTAATGATGCTGTTGCTGGGCAATTCTTTTTACCTCAGCAGCCAGAAAAAGAATTTCTCTTATCTGGACTATGTAAAAAAGCGTTTCCAACGGTTAGTAGTGCCCGCCTGGATGTTTCTTACTTTCTTTTTCTGCTTTTTCTATCTT
The DNA here is from genome assembly GCF_014217805.1 of Adhaeribacter swui. NCBI lineage: Bacteria > Pseudomonadati > Bacteroidota > Cytophagia > Cytophagales > Hymenobacteraceae > Adhaeribacter > Adhaeribacter swui. The sequence goes on along the minus strand of NZ_CP055156.1, from coordinate 908,380 downwards.
GTTTCTGTTATCGCGGAAGACAAGTATTATTTCAGCTTTTCTAAGATTATTACTTCTTATAGTTTAACCAGTGGCATTGGCTATGTCTGGATAATTAAAGTATCTTTTCTGGTAGCTATCCTGAGTCCGTTTATTTTAAAATTAAGCAATAAGGTAAAAAGCAATTTCTGGTATTATTTACTGCTTGTGGCCGGTTACGGGGTTTACGCTTTGCTATTGTTTATCCACGACCAGTTACATGGGTTTTACAGTGCTTTAAATAATATTAACCATTATTTAGATGGTGCAGTGCGAACCTTGTTTACCGAGTTTATATTTTACGGCTTAAGTTACAGCTTAATTGCCGCCTTTGGGGTACGGTTGTCCCGTTTAAGTCGTCGCGAAATTGCCGGCGCCTGTCTGCTGTTCCTGGGTATTTTTTTGTTGCTTGGTTACCAGAACAATCACCTGGCTGTTCAGGCATTTAAATATCCGCCGCAGTTGTATTACATCTCGTACGGCGTTTTTGTGAGTTTACTGCTTTACCAACTCTTGGATTATTCAGTTTTTAAAAATTTATTTAATAACCAACTGGTTTTGTTTCTTTCTAAAACTTCGGCCTGGGTTTATTTTTGGCACATTGTTTTTGTATACGTTCTAAGTTTATTCCGGAAATCGTTGCCCGTTGTTATTGCCGAAACAAGCCTGGGCCGGTTTTTATTTATTATGATATCGGCGGTGGTAGTAGCTTTTATTCATCAGCGGCTAAAGGCCGGATTTAAAACTTACGATAATAAAGGAGACATACCAGTTATACCGCCCATATCCCAAACCAGCCACGTTTAAGCCTATTTAAAATAAAAAACCTGCGCCATCCCCGGAAGAGCAGATTTCTGTTAAATCTATCTTGTAATATAGTAACGCAGATACCCGGGATAGCTTTAAGGGTAAATTTTTAAATTTTTACAATTTGCACCATTAGGTTGCCTTGGGCATTTACTACCGCTTTAATAGAAGTAGGGGTAAGGTAAATATTATCGGGGGTAAACGAGCGGATCGTGCCTTTTAATAAGATATTGTCATTTAGGTGTGCCGATTGGTCCAGGGATTTTTGCAATAAAGTACGGGCTTGCTCTAGTTGCGTTTTTACCGGAAAATTTATCTGCTCTTCCAGGTTATGAATAAACCGGCCTTTTGCCAGCCAACTGGCCGTTTTTAGCAATTGATCTTTGGTTTTTAAATCGTAATCTACCTCCCTTATCCGGATACTGCTGGTTTGGGCATCGTAATACGGGATGGCTTTTAAAAATACCTGTCCCACAATTTTCTTGGTAAACAAACCGGTTTTAGCCTGACCATTTACATCCAGCATTACTACTAATTTGTCGCCGCTACCGCTAATTTCGGCATTGTTCACGGTAATTTGCTGCTTGCCGTTTTCAAATTTAAAAGTTTGGCCAGTTACCTGCTCTTTTAACAATTGCGTGGCATGGGCAAAAGGCACTTCGCCAATTAAACCAATCTGCACATTATCCGTCAGGCGGTTATCCGTAATAAGTTTAGGCAATGTGGGGTTTACTTTTACCTGGGGTTTGCCGTTGGTTACTGTTTCGATAAAAGAATTAAAGCCAATGCGCAGATTCAATACGCCATTGGCGGCTTGCAGCGGTGAAATGCGAATATCCTGCGGAGTAACGGTTAGCCAGGCATTATAGGTTTTATCCAGTTGAATCGGTTCCTGTAATTTCAGCCAGGCTTCCTGCACGTATTGCCGGATGTTTAGCCGGTTCTGAATTTCCTGGTCCAGCATCCCAGATAACCGACCCATCTGATCCTGTATAGCGGGTTCTACAAAACGGGCTAATCCAATTTGCAATGGGCCAATGGTTAAAGTAGGTTTAGTAGCACCCCAATCAAAATTACTGGTAGTGGTGGTTTTAACTTTATAATCTTGGGTAAACGAGAGTAAACTTTCGGTTTTTACTACTACATCAAACTCGGTGCTTTCAGTTTTATCAATTTTGGGGCATATTTTACAGGGTTCCCATTTCCAGCGTCCTTTAGCAAAAATATGCAGCGGTACGGTAAAGTAAATCTTGTTTTGCTCGGCTCGGATACCTAGTTTACCGATTTTGCTTACGGTAACCGCCAGATTATCATCATCCAGGTTATCGTCTTTGTATAAGATGCCGGTTAGTTCCTGGTTCAGTTTATTTTCCAGGCTGGCTGCCTGAAAAGAAACGGGTACCGTAATGGTAGAAATTTTCCGTTCAAAAGCTGGCGCAGCAGCTACGGGCTGGTTCGGAGCGGAGGCATTAATAGTGGTAGTTTTCTGGCAACTGGCAAAAAGGAGAATGCCAGCAATAAAAGCAAATAACCGGTTATATAGATTAATGGAAGAAAGCATAAATTTTTAAAAAAACGCCCTAAAATTAAGAATGAACTAAAGTAATGCAGGCGAAATTAAAGCTGTAACGTGTATAAGTGGCGGATAGTTTATTATCAACCAGTTTGTGCCGGGGTAGAAAGAAATAAACCAGGGTAATAGCTCAATAAGGTATGAAGAAAAGATTAATTTTAAACCAACTACCTGCATTTATTGATACTGAAGCTGTTTAGGATCCTAAAATCGAATAATTAAAAGTGCCAATTAGAAGCATGCAGGAGTAGTATTTTGTTGCTAAATCCCGTTTTGGTGATGGAGAAATCCCCAATGACGAAGGTTGCCTCTGGTTTTATAAAGGCTAAACAGGTTCACAGTATAAAGTAATTTTATAAACGAAAACTTAGTTTTGTTATAATTGCGAATATTGCTATAACAGTAATAAGTGTTAATTAGACAATTCCCAGGATACAGTTCGGATGGGAGCTTTACGTAAAGCCAATGCTAGTTCTTCTTCTGATTGAAATTGTAGTTGGGCCAAGTAAGAGGCCTCTACCATTATTGTAAAATGGCTCTGGGTAAATGGCCAGGGAGTTACCTTAATTTGGCCATTTTGTAATTGGCATACATCATAACGTTGCCCATCAGGACCAATGCTAATTTCCAGGACGCGTTCTGCTTCGGGTAGTTCCCGGCGGCACAATATTAAAGATAAGCGATCGCACCATTGCATTAAATTATAAGCTTTTTGCGCTTCTTTTTTGGTTACCTTCAAAGCTTTTCGCCATGCAGCCTGATTTTGCGTTTGTTTGTCCAGGAAAGCATCGGTATTGGAGTTTTGCCCGCGTAATCCATTATATAAAAAAGACAGGTGCATGGAGGTAAGTAAAGAGCGCCATTGCCCCTGAAACCGGGCTTCTTCCATTACCTGTTGCGCTTGTTCCAGCGAAAAAGGCAACATAGTAAAATTAGCCGGCGCTCCAGCCGCGGTTAAACCTATCTTACCTGCCCAGTAGCGTTGGCCGTCGTCGTGCTGGGCAATTGCAGCTAACGTGTCTACCCACCGCGTGGGCCGATCTAATTTGCGCCAGTTAAAAGCAATTTCGGCCGCTAATAAAGCGTGGGCCTGCTGGTAAATAATTTCCCAACCTTCTTTAACCAGGTTTACAATCATAGTAAAATAAGTAAATACGGGTTATTTACCTGATTAATGCCCCGAAAGTTTTAACTGCTTTATAAAATAGTTAATGTTAAGCAGTAATTGCAAAATTTTGCCTTAGCGCCACGATAAAGTTTAAAATAAGCAAATATAGATCAATATAAATTCATACTTAAATTTATGTATCAACATTTATATAATTTATTATTTATCAATTGTTTATGATTTTTTTTTAAAATTTTGAGTAAAAAGTAAGCTGGATAAAAGCGTTTTTTTACTAAAGTAATTACGTGTTAAAGCTTGCTTAAAGGTTAAAGCAAGTAGGATGTACGCATACTAGTTAGTATACTTATTGAAAATGATATAAGTTATTTTGACACTTATTAAAATTATTAAAATGATTAAATGATGGTATTGAAATTATGCTATTTTTTTAGGGCTGTATTGTATCTGTTCCAAAATTGGAGTACGTTTATTCCGGCTATTCCCGCTTGTTTCGGGTTAGTAAATTATTGCCTAATGCATAGCATTTATTTGTTTTTACCTACACTTTAACTATTTAAATTATGCAACAACTATTACTAAGGAACCTGAAGTATTTTATTCTGCTTCAAATTTTGTTACTCTCTTTTTCGGACTCCTGGGCACAAGGGTTCACTGTAAAGGGGAGAATAACTGGCGACGATGGGGAAGGATTACCTGGCGTAACTGTGTTATTAAAAGGAACTTCTACGGGGGCCACTACCGATCCGGAGGGTAATTATTCTTTGGGTTTACCAAGTGGGGCTGGTACTTTAGTTATATCTTTTATTGGTTTTCAAACTCAAGAAGTAGCGGTAAATAATCGTGCTTCCATTAATATTTCTTTAAAACCTGATACTAAAGCTTTAGACGAAGTAGTAGTAGTAGGATACGGTACTCAAAAGAAAGAAACGGTTACGGGGTCTGTGGCCACAGTTAAAGGTGCTGAACTGGTAAAATCACCAGCGCTTAACGTTTCCAATTCTATTGCTGGCCGGATGCCGGGTGTAATTGCGGTAAACAGAAGTGGTGAGCCTGGTTATGATGGGTCCGCTATCCGGATTCGGGGTTCAAATACCTTAGGTAATAACGATGCTCTGGTTGTTATTGATGGTGTACCCGCACGTCAAGGCGGTATCGAGCGCTTAAACCCAGCTGATATCGAAAATATATCGGTATTAAAAGATGCTTCGGCCGCTATTTATGGTGCCCGGGCCGCGAATGGGGTAATTTTGGTTACCACAAAACGTGGTAAAACCGGTAAACCAGAGCTTTCTTATTCTTTTAACCAAGGCTGGTCGCAGCCTGCTATTATTCCTAAGCTAACTGATGCTGCCCAATTTGCTGAATTAAGAAATGAACTGGAAATTTTTAACTTACCCGTTGGGGAATGGCAAGCCGCTTCGGAAGCATTCCGGCAAAATGGCAGCTATACCCGGGCTAATGGTTCTACCATTAATGCCCCATTCAAACCAGACGATTTTCAGAAATTCCGGGATGGTTCTGACCCCTGGGGGCATCCCAATACAGATTGGTACAAAGCCACTTTAAAGTCGTGGTCACCACAATCGCGGCATAATATGCAACTAAACGGTGGTACCGATAATCTGAAATATCTGGCTTCAATAGGATACCAGAACCAGGATGCTTTCTATAGAAACTCGGCTACCGGTTACAAGCAATATGATATGCGGGTAAACCTGGATGCGAAGGTTAACAAATATATATCGGCACAAGTGGGCGTATTAGGCCGTCAGGAAAACCGGGAGTTCCCGACTAAACCAGCAAGTACTATTTTCCGGATGCAAATGCGGGGCAACCCAACCCAACCGGCATACTGGCCTAATGGCTTACCTGGCCCAGATATTGAAAACGGAGAAAACCCGGTAACCATTACTACTAACCAAACTGGTTACGACCGCGATACCCGTTATTATTTCCAGAGCAACGGACAAATTGAAATTACCAATCCCTGGATTGCCGGTCTAAAATTAACGGCCAATGCGGCTATTGATAAATACATCCAGCGTACAAAAAGATGGGAAACACCATGGACTTTGTATACCCGGGGCAGCGGTTTTGAAGCTGACGGTGTAACGCCTAAGCTGGTAGCAGGTAAACGGGGGCCAGCCGAACCAAGATTGCGGTTAGGTAATGAAGACCAGTTAAATATTTTATTGGGTACTTTGTTATCCTACGATCGTACCATCGGGAATCATACCTTTACTTTACTGGCTGGTGCTAACCGCGAAACCATCAACAATGATAATTTCTATGCTTTCCGCCGGTTCTTTATTTCGCCCGCTATAGATCAATTATTTGCCGGTGGTGCTCCGGAGCAGGATAACGGCGGTAGTGCCTGGGAAAGAGCCCGGATGAATTATTTTGGCCGGGTTGCCTATAATTATAAAGAAAAATACTTAGCAGAGTTCTTGTGGCGTTACGACGGTTCTTACATGTTCCCCGAAAATACGCGTTATGGATTCTTCCCTGGGGTAATGTTAGGCTGGCAGATTTCTGAAGAAGATTTCTGGAAAAATAACATACAGGCAGTTAATTATTTAAAATTACGTGGTTCATGGGGCCAAATGGGTAACGACCAGATTTATTATAATGGTACTTTACAAGAGTATCAGTATTTGGGTACTTACGGCTTTGGTGAATACATTATTAATAACCAGCGGCAAAAAACCTTAATCGAAAGCCGCGTACCAAACAACACAGTAACCTGGGAGGTAGCTAACAACTCTAATATTGGTTTAGAAGGTCAGTTACTTAATGGAAAAATATTCTTCGAAATTGATGCATTCCTAAATAAGCGTACTAATATTTTGTGGCAAAGAAATGCTTCTATCCCACAAACTACGGGTATGACTTTACCTGCCGAAAACATTGGAAAAGTAAATAACAAAGGCTGGGATCTAAGAATTGGTTATAATGGCCAAGTTGGTGAGTTCCGTTACAATGTTGCGGTAAACGGGGGCTATGCTAAAAACGAAATTAAATTCTGGGATGAAGCACCAGGTGCACCAGATTGGCAAAGATCTACCGGAGCGCCCATGAATACCAACCTGTACTACCAATATGATGGCGTGTTTAAAGACCAGGCTGATATTGATGCAACTACGGCTGTTTTGGATTACTCCGCTATTACAGGTACGCTTCGCCCCGGCGACATGAAATACAAAGACTATAATAACGACAAAGTAATAAATCCGGATGATCGGGTACGGATTGATAAAAACAATACTCCTCGGTTCCAGGGTGGTTTAAATATTGGAGCTAATTTTAAAAATTTCGATTTAACTATCTTATTCCAGGGGGCAGCTGGTGCTCTGTTGCCTATTAGCACCGGCGAAATGGGAAGTATAGGTAATTACCTGCAGGATATTTACGAAAATCGTTGGACAGTAGCCAATCCAAGCAGCGAGCATCCACGCATTGCTGACCGGGGTAACCAATACTACTCCAGCGGTAATACCTACTGGTTGCGGAATAACGATTATCTCCGTTTGAAAAACCTGGAATTGGGCTATACTTTACCTACAAGCTTCGGCAACAAAATTGGAATTGGTAGCTTACGGGTATATGTAAATGGCTTAAACCTGTTAACCTTTACTAAGTTAGAAGGCTTTGATCCGGAATCAGACAACTCACTTGGTCAGTATTATCCACAATCCAGAATTCTTAATACTGGGGTTTCAGTTAGTTTCTAATAATTGTTTAAAAGAAAAATGAATAATAAAATAAAAAATATTTCTCTAAGCCTTATTACTGCTGTATTTCTAGTAACTGGCTGTGATGACGACTTTGTGAATACTAAACCTTTAGGGGAAGTGCAAGCCTCAGAAACCTGGAAAGATCCGGCACTTGCTGAAGCCTTTATTACCGAAATTTATAATGGTTTAGGGCAGGGTGGTTTTGATGAACAAATGATGGCTTCTTTAACCGATGAAGCTATTTTTACCCACCCCGGTCGTGGTATTAACACGATTACAGAATCCCGCTCCAACCCAGCTGATATTGGCTGGATGAATGGAACCCGTGATTGGGATGATTTATACCGGCGAATCCGGGCTTGTAATTTAGCCTTGGAAAATTTGGCAACCCCTCAGTTTGATAACCCGTCTTTGGCTGACCGTTTAAGGGGAGAAACAAAATTTATGCGGGCGTATTATTACCATCAGTTAGTTCGGTACTATGGTGGTGTGCCTATTGTAGCGGAAGCATATGAGTTAGGCCAGCCAGATTATACCATTGCCCGGAACACGTTTGAAGAGTGTGTTAATTTTATAGTAAAAGATGCCGAAGAAGCAGCTCAGCTTTTACAAGGTAAAAACATGGTAAAAGGCCGGGCTACCCAAGCAGCGGCATTGGCGCTGAAGTCCCGCATATTAACTTATGCCGCTAGTGATTTGTATGACGCTTCAACGGCTAAATCTAAATCCAGTGTAATTTCTGCCTTCCAGAATGCGGCATTATTGGGTTATGTAAGCGGTGACCGGATGGAGCGTTGGCAAAAAGCCCGGGATGCTGCCAAAGCAGTATTGGATTTACCAGGTTATGGTTATGAGCTAAACTTAACCGCTCCGGTATCTCCCGCTCAGGGAACCGAAAACTATAAAATTATTGCCATGGGTGGTGGTAGCGCCACCGTGCCTAAAGGTGGTGAAAGAGAAATATTGTTTGGTCGGTATTATATCAATGCCCGCGATGAAGCCGGAGGCTGGGTAGGTCGGAATAACGGACCGAATGGTTACCATAACTGGGCGGGTAATACTCCTACCCAAAACCTGGTAGACGATTATGAAATGATGGATGGAACGCCATTTAACTGGTCTGATCCAGCTAAAGCGAGTGCTCCTTATCAAAACCGCGATCCGCGTTTTTATGCTACCATTTTGTACGATGGAGCTAATTGGAAACCACGTACCCCGGATGTACAAGCTAAAGACCCGAACAATCAAATTCAGACTGGCCAGTATCAGATTGGCAGTGCCAGTAATCCGGTGTCTTATTTTGGCCTCGATACCCGCAATAGTTCGGTAGAAGATTGGAACGGAACCCGGACTGGCTATTACATGCAAAAATTTGTTGATCCAAACCCGGCTATTCAGGATCAAAACACCCGTCAGGAAATTCCATGGCCTTTCTTCCGGTATACAGAGGCCTTATTAAATTATGTGGAAGCTTGCATTGAATTGGGTCAGGAAGACGAGGCAAGAACCTGGTTAAACAAAGTTCGTTTTCGGGCTGGTATGCCGGCTGTAACGGAATCAGGCGATGCCTTAAGACAACGGTATCGTAATGAGCGTGAAATAGAACTGGTTTACGAAGAGCATCGCTTCTCAGATGCCCGCCGCTGGATGATTGCTCCAGAAACATTGGGTCAAAAAGTAGGTATTATTAGTATAACCGGTACCTTAAAACCTGGCAAATCCGTTGATGTATACAAGTATGATCCGGAGACTTACAACTATACTTACCGTCCGTTAACTATTGATCCCGGTATCGAAAACCGGCAATGGCAGGATAAAATGTATTTCTTCCCTATTCATCGCGATGAAATGAACCGGAATGATAAATTAGTTCAGAACCCAGGTTATTAAGAATTTGTTTTTTTTGTAAATTTAAAATCTATGCTGGTCCCAACCGGCATAGATTTTTTTCTTTATATCCCAGCTATTTTAATTTTAAAAAATTGTTGCCATCTAAGTTTGCTTTTTTTGTTATACTACTAACTATGCTGGTATTTGCTTGCCAGCCAGATTCTTCCAAAAAAGCTACAAGCAGGGTGCCCGACCCGGTAACTGCTCCATTATTTACCCTTTTACCGCCCGAAAAAACCGGGGTAACTTTTGCCAATACCCTCACCGAAGGCTTAAACACCAACGTGCTGATGTATGAATATTTTTACAACGGGGGCGGCGTGGCTGTAGGGATATTAACAACGATGGTTTGCAGGATCTGTATTTTACCAGTAACATGGGCTCCAACCGGCTCTACTTAAATAAAGGTAATATGCAGTTCTCGGATATTACTTTACCGGCAGGTGTTACGGGCCGTGAAGGCCCTTGGAAAACCGGCGTTACCATGGTAGACATTAATGGTGATAACCTGTTAGATATTTTTGTTTGCTATTCGGGTAACGTACGTCCAGAAAAGCGTGTAAACCAATTTTTTATCAATCAAGGGCCAGATGCCAATGGTGTTCCACGGTTTACTGATCAGGCTGCGCAATTAGGACTTACAAACCCAGCTTACACTACCAATGCTTCTTTTTTTGATTACGACCGTGATGGCGACTTGGATATGTTTCTGCTGAACCATAATCCCAAACCTTCGCCAGTGCTGGATGAAGTGTTAACTGCCGCCACTTTAAAAGAAGTAAATACCGAAATTGGAGTCCGGCTTTTGCGGAATGATGCAGGCCAATTTATAGATATAACCGAAAATGCCGGCATACAAAGTTCGGCTCTGACGTATGGCTTAGGCGCCGGTATTTCTGATTTAAACAACGACGGTTGGTTAGATATTTATATATCCAACGATTACACCATACCCGATTTTCTTTATATCAACAACCAGAACGGTACCTTCCGGAACCAATTACAGGAAAGTGTCGGCCACACTTCACAATCATCTATGGGTAACGAGATAGCCGACATTAATAACGATGCATTCCCCGATATATTTAGCCTAGATATGTTACCGGAAGATAACCAGCGGCAAAAACTTTTGTTTGCTCCGGATAACTACGAAAAGTTTGACCTGAATTTGCGCTCTGGTTTTTATTACCAGTATATGCGGAATATGCTGCAGGTAAACAATGGCGATGGTACCTTTAGTGAAATTGGCCAGTTGGCTGGTGTCTCTAATACGGATTGGAGCTGGGCGCCATTACTGGCCGATTACGATAACGATGGCTGGAAAGACTTATATATTACCAATGGCATTTTGCGGGATTTTACAAACATGGATTTTGTAAAGTTTACGGATAGCTATGCCCAACAAAAAGGTGGTTCTTTAAAACGCAATGACTTACTGGACTTGGTACATCAAATGCCAGCCTCCAATGTAACAAACTATGCGTACAAAAATAATGGAAATTTAAGCTTTAAAGATACAAGTGCCTCTTGGGGCTTAAAGCAGGCCTCAAGCAGCAACGGTGCCGCCTACGCCGACCTGGATAACGACGGAGACTTGGACCTGATAGTTAATAACATAAACCAACCAGCTTTTATTTATCAAAATCAGGCCGACCAGCAATTTAAAAACCAATATTTGCAGATTAAACTACAAGGTGCCAGTAAAAATACCCTGGGCTTGGGTACCAAAATAACTCTTTATAGCAAAGGGAAACAGCAATACCTGGAGCAAATGCCTACCCGCGGATATCAATCGAGCGTTTCGCCGGTATTGCACTTCGGTTTAGGTTCCGCCACCGTGATAGATTCTTTACAAATACGTTGGCTTAGTGGGAAGCAACAAGTGTTGCGGCAGGTACAAGCCAATCAATTGCTTACTTTAAAAGAGCAGGATGCTAAAATTTTAAAAAATCCCATTATTAAGAAATCAGTGCCTGTTTTTTCGGAAGTAAAAGCGCCGGTAGCTTTTGCCCACCAAAAACAAAATACCAACGATTTTAAACGCCAACCTTTGTTGGTAAGCCCCTTGTCGTTTGCCGGACCTTGCCTGGTAAAAGCCGATGTAAACCAAGATGGCCTGGAAGATGTGTACGCCGGTGGTAGCGGAGGGCAGGCTGGAGTATTATACCTGCAGCAAAAAGGCGGTAAATTTATTTCCAAAACCAACCCGGCTTTTGCCGCCGACAAAGCCCACGAAGACGTAGACGCCTTGTTTTTTGATGCCAACGGCGATTCGAAGCTGGATTTATACGTGTGCAGCGGTGGCTACGGTAATTTTATGCCCGATGATCCTTTACTGCAGGACCGGATTTATTTAGGCGATGGAAAAGGAAATTTTTTAAAAAATGCCGAAGCTTTGCCCGCCATGCTAACCAGTACCAGTTGCGTGCGCGCTACTGATATAAACCGCGATGGCTACGTAGACTTGTTTGTGGGTGGCCGGGTTATTCCGGGCCGCTACCCCGAAGCACCGCGCAGCTACGTGTTGCTAAACAATGGTAAAGGCAAATTCACCGACCAAACCGCCGCGGTTGCACCAGCGCTACAAAAAATTGGGATGGTAACCGATGCCGCTTGGCAAGATTTAAATAATGATAAAACCCCCGAACTCATACTAGTAGGCGAGTGGATGCCGGTAACAGTGTTTAGTATGAACAAGGGTAAATTGCAGGAATCGACTAAAACGTATTTTAATAAAGCTTACCGGGGCTGGTGGAATAAAATTTACATCAGCGATTTTAACCGCGACAATAAACCCGACTTAGTACTGGGCAACGCCGGTTTAAATTCTCAGTGTAAAGTTTCGGATAAGCAACCCGCCGATCTGTTTTACAAAGATTTCGACGATAATGGCTCCGTAGACCCGATTTTGTGTTTTTACATGCAGGGCAAAAGTTACCCTTACGTGAGCCGCGACGAATTACTGGAACAAATGAGCATCATGCGTACTCGTTTTCCGGATTATAAAAGCTATGCCAACACTACCTTAAAAGATATTTTTAAACCCGAAGAACTGGAGGGCGCCCAAAAACTTTCCGCTAATTACCTAAATACAGCTTATTTTCAAATGGGTAATGCGGGCAAATTCGTAGAAAAGTCCCTTCCGGTACAGGCGCAGTTTTCGCCGGTTCATGCCATTGCCGCCTTAGATTATAACCAGGATGGTCATTTAGATTTGCTTTTGGGGGGCAACAGCAACCAGGCTCGTTTACGTTTTGGTAAATCCGACGCCAACTACGGTACCCTGCTGCAAGGAAACAGCCAGGGCACTTTTACCTACGTGCCGCAACTGCAATCAGGCTTGCAAGTAAAAGGCGATGTGCGGTGCATTCTACCTGTGAATCAGTTTATTTTATTTGGCCGGAATCAGCAACCAGTAGTAGCCTATAAAAAGACACGGACGAAATAAAGACACGGACGAAATAAAATGTAATGGATTGCATTTAAATACAACATTAATTAAAGTAAAGGCCGGAACACATCTCCGGCCTTTACTTTTGGTTTATCTTAATTTTTACTTCGGTACGGATTATAGCTTAAGGAAATTTTTTAATTTTTGGCTGCTGGTAAACAATTCCGAAATCAGCTATGTATCGCATAATAAACTTGAAATTTTAAAAATTTACCAGTAATACTGCTGCTGTTCGCCGAAAATAATTTACTCCCATCCTTTCTTCTGCTCATTAATTCTGGCGATTCAAAGAAAATTTTTGCTGGTATAATTCGTTCTTAAACAGCTAATAAGCTAGTAAAAGCAATACTTCTGATCCGGTGTGATTTTTGCAATGCAACCATTGCGGCCGATAAGAGGTCTTATAAAAAAGTTCTTTAGTAATTAGATGAAGAAGTTTATGCGTTGGCTTTTAAATATGGTTTTTGTTATATTATTACTGATTACAGCGGCTTTTACGGCTCGGTACATTAAAGCCGAAACATTTCCGGCGAGTAAGCAAGTTTCGTGGCGATCCGCCACTCCCGATATTAGTACCAGATAATTTACATAAAACAAAAAGCGGGCTTAAAGGCCCGCTTTTTGTTTTTTAAGGTTTTCCAACATGTCCTGCGTCATGCGGGCTAAATCGTAACTGGGGCGCCAATTCCAATCTTGTTGCGCCGCTGAGTCATCAATCGATTCGGGCCAGGAAGCCGCAATTTGCTGCCGGTAATCCGGTTTGTACGTAATTTTAAAATCCGGAATGTGTTTTTGAATAGAAGCTGCTATTTCGGCGGGCGAAAAGCTCATGGCGGTTAAGTTATACGACGAACGGACCTTAATATTCTCCGTAGGAGCGTGCATTACCTCCAGCGTAGCTTTTAAAGCATCGGGCATGTACATCATGGGCAAATACGTGTTTTCGGCCAAATAACATTCAAAAGGCGCATCTTCTAAAGCTTTGTGGTAAATATCCACGGCGTAATCGGTGGTACCGCCGCCCGGCAGCGCTTTGTAACCGATCAAGCCGGGATAGCGCAAACTGCGGATGTCTAGATTATAGCGGGTAGCGTAGTATTCGCAGAAGCGTTCGCCGGTTAGTTTACTAATGCCGTACACGGTGTTTGGGTCCATGATGGTGTGCTGGGGCGTGTGCTGCCGCGGGGTACCGGGCCCGAAAACCGCGATAGAACTAGGCCAGTATACTCTCTGGATGCCTTTCTCCAGTGTTAAATCCAGAATATTTTCCAAACCTTTCATGTTTACTTTCCAGGTAAACTTGGGGCGTTTTTCGCCGGTAGCCGATAACACCGCCGCTAAATGGTAGATTTGCGTAAACTCGTGTTTATAAGCTAAATCGGCTAAATGATGGCGGTCGAGCACATCCAGAATTTCAAAAGGCCCCGATTCGGCCAACTCTTTTTGTTTGGGTACGGCAATGTCGGCTGCAATGACCTGAGCCTCGCCGTAAATCTTTCGTAATTCTAAAGTAAGTTCGGAACCTAACTGGCCGCAGGCGCCAGTAACCAGAATTTTATCTTTCGTGGGAGTCATGGTTTATTTGGAATCAGGGGGCTTTGGTGCAGCAAAACTGATCGCTAAAGCCGGGGTCAAAGTTAGGCGGGATTTAATATCTTTGCAAAAAGTAAAACCACAGGTATGATTTTGCCGGTGTGCTCAGTTTCGTGGGTAAAGGCTGGCATGAAGCTGATTTTTTAAAATTTTTACTTTTTTGAACTTCTATTTCTGTAGCATATGACCTTTGAGGAAGACCTGACCAAACGACGAATAAACGTAGCCGCTTTTGCTGCCGGCGACCCGGAAAGATATGCCGCCTGGCGGATGCTGTACGAGCAGGTTCACCCCAATACTTTTTATACTTCCGTAAAAATGGTGATTAACGAGGTGCGCCGGCAATTTTGGTTAGCCGAAGTGCCTAAGCCGGCGGTAGCTACTGCTCCAGCAGCGGCTAAATCGGTCGTACGCCGGGCGACCGGAACGGTACCCAGCACGGCTTCGGCTATTCCGGATGAGCCTTCGCTGAGCGTAGATCGTACCCCGGAGCCCGCACCGCGTACCCGGCCGGTAATTCGTAAGCCTACGGCACCTCCAGCCACTGCATCCGACGAAACAAAACCAGAACCACAAACTCCAGTAACTGCTACGGAAAAAGAGGTCAGTAACCCGGAAACGCCTAAACCTGGTCGTGCCCGCCCGGTATTTAAGCGACCAACTACGGAACCTACTAATGCGGCCGATGATAGTAAACCAATACCGCAAACAGAACCACCCGTAAACCCGGCAACCACGAGCCCGACAGTACAACCAGCTAAGCCACCGCGGCCCCGGCCAGTTTTCCGCAAGCCCACTGCTCCGGAAAACGACACGACCAACCCCCATACAGCCGAGCAGAGTCCCGCGGAAACAAAAGCTACGTCCTTACCCGAACCCAGTAATGTAAATCCAGCGGAAACTCCCAAACCTCCGCGTCCGCGACCTGTATTTAAGCGGCCTGCCTCCGCAACTACGCCTGAGCCGGAGCAAACCGCTGCTACGCCGGAAGCACCCGTTAACCCGGTAACAGATTCCGTAAGTACCCCGGAAGAAAATCCAGTTGAAGCCATTCCGGATGCTCCCAAGCCACCTCGGCCACGGCCTGTTTTTAAACGGCCCATTAGCACGGCTACAACGGAGCCAGCCAAAGAACCAAGTGCTGAACCCGAAGGTTTAGTTGAAAATAACTCCACTGAAGTACAGCCGGAAAAAACAACTGAGTTATCACCGGAACCGGTAAAACCACCAAGGCCACGGCCGATATTTAAGCGACCAGGCACCACCGCGCCAGCACAAAACGCAGCAGAACCAACTCCGGAACCATCGGTAGACAATACGGCCGAAAGTGCTCTTGTGCCGGATACGCCTAAGTTTCCGCGGCCACGGCCGGTTATGAAGCGGCCGGTAGCTTCTCCGGAATCACCAACTCCGGAACCCGCACCAGAGAGCTTGCCAGAAGCCAGGCAGCCGGATCAGGAAGTAAAAAATTTAAAAAAAGATGCACCAGAGCCGGCTGATACGGAAGCTGGTAGTCTGGTAACTCCTGCAGAGGATGTTCCGGAGGTGCCTGTACCACCGAAAACGCCTCGGCCTCGACCAATTTTTAAACGGCCAACAAAGCCAGATGCGCCAGAAAATACAAATAGCAATATTCCTTCACCAGAATAGTTAGATGTAGGAGCAAGATGCTTGAAAACTTATTTTAATTAAGATAGGTGCTAAATTCGAGATATTACTCAGAGCACTATTACAGAATAGTAATCTTATTAAATAACTTAAATCTATGGTCCGTGGACTAACGACTAACTAATATGTACGAAACCTTAAAACCTGATTTGGAGCAGCAGCTCGCTGAAATAGAAGAAGCTGGTTTATATAAAAAAGAACGCATTATAACCACGCCCCAGGGAGCCGTTATTCAAACTACCGAAGGCAAAGAAGTTTTAAATTTTTGCGCGAATAATTATTTGGGCTTGTCGTCGCACCCCGTTGTGATTGAAGCCGCTAAGCGCACCATCGATACGCACGGTTATGGTTTATCGTCGGTGCGGTTTATCTGCGGTACCCAGGATATTCACAAAGAGCTGGAAAAGAAACTAGCGGAGTTTTTGGGTACCGAAGATACCATTTTGTACGCCGCCGCCTTTGATGCCAACGGGGGCGTGTTTGAACCGCTTCTGGGCGAAGATTCTGCCATTATCTCGGATGCACTAAACCATGCTTCAATTATCGACGGGGTACGTTTGTGCAAGGCGCAGCGCTTCCGTTATAATCACAACGATATGGCCGATCTGGAAGCTAAATTGCAGGAAGCGCAAGGTGCCAAACACCGCATTATTGTAACGGATGGTTCTTTTTCGATGGATGGTACCATTGCGCAACTCGATAAGATCTGTGACCTCGCCGACCAGTATAAAGCTTTGGTGATGGTAGACGAAAGCCACTCATCGGGCTTTATTGGCAAAACCGGCCGCGGTACGCACGAGTACCGGAATGTAATGGGGCGCATTGATATTATTACCGGTACTTTAGGCAAAGCCTTGGGCGGCGCCATGGGCGGTTTTACCTCGGGGCGCAAAGAAATTATTCAGATGCTGCGGCAGCGGTCGCGGCCATATTTGTTTTCTAACTCACTGATGCCGGCCATTGTGGGGGCTTCTATCGCGGTACTCGATATGCTTTCCGAAACTACCGAACTGCGCGATAAACTGGAATGGAATACCAAATACTTCCGCGACAACATGACGGCCGCTGGTTTTGATATACGCCCCGGCGAACACCCCATTGTGCCTATTATGCTGTACGAAGCTAAACTGGCGCAGGAGTTTGCCGCTCGTTTATTAGATAAAGGCATTTACGTGATTGGTTTTTACTACCCGGTAGTGCCCCAGGGCAATGCCCGCATCCGGGTACAATTATCGGCCTCCCATAACCAGGAACACCTGGATAAAGCCATTCGGGCCTTTACCGAAGTAGGGCGCGAACTGGGCGTATTAAAGTAAGCCTACCTCGTACATTTAGAATAGAAAAAGCCACTCCTTACCGAAGTGGTTTTTTTGTTATTTCCCTTTTAATGCTTCTACCGCCGCTATTTTCCTTATTTTGGTAGTTCCGGAAATCTGAATTTTTAAAAACTTAGTTTTTCGGAGCCACTCAGTAAAAAAAATAATTTCAAAAATAAAGCATTGCTAAAATTAAAATGTAATTTACTCACGTGTAATTACTTCCGGATTTAAAACTGCGTTTATGGTGCCGGACCATGCCACCTACGCGCTACCTATTCCTTAAAACTAATTTTTTGCCTTTACCTTTTTAGAAGATGTTTCAGCTTTGTTACCGATAAGCTTAGCTCATATCGGTTAGCAGTTTGCCTTCTAACGCGTTGCTCTTTCTGGTTTAAACTATATTTTTCACCTAAATGCTAAGGCTATGCGCTCCAAAATCACACTCCTTTTTAGTAGTTTATTGCTGTTAATGGGTACTACCGGGTGCCAGGAATTTTTCGACATTGTGGAGGACCTAAAACCGATGCCTCCCAAGTCCCGGATTTTTGTAACCGGTTTAACCGCTCCTTTGGGCCTGGAGAGCGATGCCACCGGGCAGTTATGGGTAACGGAAGCGGGCACCGGCACCGAAAACGACGGGGAGCTTGCTTTTATTAACCAGCAAGGAGTGGTGTATCCGGTAGTGCAGGGCTTTACCTCGCTGGCGAGCCCCGAAGGCGCTATTTTTGGTTTAAACCATTTGCTTTTGAAAGATAATGTATTGTACATGCTGCATGGCGTGGAAGGCCGGCTGTATAAGTTGGATATTTCTGATTATAAACCCGGCAATAAGCCCCGCCAAGCGGCCGAGCTGGAGTACGAAGATGTAGGATCTTGGGTGAAAAAGCACCTGAAAACAGATGAAACCGATATTTTTAACTTAACCGTAGGTCCGGAAGGAGATCTGTTTATTGCCGATGCGGCCGCTAACGCTATTATTCGGCGGGATAGTAAAACTAAAAAATTAAGCGTATTTGCCACCATTCCGCCCATCGATAATCCCGAGGGAGAGCCCGCCCAGGTAGAAGCCGTACCTACCGGCATTACTTTCGACGGCGAAAAGTTTTTGGTTTGTACTTTTACCGGTTATCCGTACCCAGCCAAACAAGCCGTTATTTATCAGATTGACTTAGCCGGAAATACTTCGGTATACCAAAGCGGCTTGTCTATTTTAACCGACATGGAATTAGGAGTTGATCAAAAACCAGTAGTATTGGAATACGGCACCTGGACCGGTGAGACATTCGTCCCTCATTCGGGCCGGATGGTATTATCTACTTCCGGCAAGAATATTCCCTTGTTAAATAATTTAAACTTCCCGAATTCCATCGAGAAGAGCGGCCCGAAAACTTTTTACATCGCCGAGACTTTCGACGGTACGATTGAAAAAGTTAATTTTTAAAATTTTTGCTTCTAACCGGACTGTTTGCCGGGGACTTAAAAGGGCAAGCCGTACTTTTCGAGGTACGGCTTGCTTCCGTATTTGCTTTTTATACTCTCTGCTGGAGTGGTCGAAATTCAGGCATTTACTTCCATAGCAAGTTCGGAATTAAGGGGAACATCTACCTAAACCAGTTCTGGGTTGCAATCCAGAAAAGTAAAATATCTTTGCTGGACGGAGCGTACAAGTTCTGGGTTTAATTGTTCTTCCGGATTAAATAATTGCCAATCCAAAGTTATTTTCTGTTTTTTTATTATTGGTTTCCAGGTACCTACTACTTTGCCGTTTAACACCACAATGGGTTTAAAAATACCATTACCCGTAATGGCTTCTTTAGCGCGCGATAAATCCAGCGCTGCCGTGCGATCTTTGTAGCTCACCATAAACTCATCGAAAGCAGGAAGTAGATACAAGCTTTCGGAGGTAGAATTTAAAAATCCGGCTTGTTCTCCGAACCAATAAGTCTGACCCGCCATAGTTTCGGAAAGCAGATAGGTTTTGGCTCCTTCTAAGCCTAAGCGGGCATCTGTTAAATTTAAGCCGCTCCACCAGGCAAAATCGGGTAATGTGGCCGGACCGTGGCTGGTAAAGTAACGCCTGGCTAGTTCCGCTAAAGCTTCGGGGCGGGTAAACGTTTGGGAACCGGGTGGAACTTTCTCGTCCAGGAGGGCATAGGTAAACTGTTTGTTGCGCCGGGCGCCGTTACACACCAAACCTTCTATCTCCGCCTGAAACATGATGTGCGAGCTACGCAGTTCATCTGTCCGGATACCGGCTTGTTGTAAAATAAGCATGAGCTCCGGCCGGCTAAGTTCTTGTTGGTTGGCCAAAGCTTGGGTGAGTAAATCAAAAATTTTTAAAAAAAGCGGCGTATCCAGTTCTAATTTCCGGTTATAACCAGCTGCTATTCTTTTTAAATGCGGAGCCGTAAGTTCGAGCATCCACCGGATATCGCTTGCCGCTACCAAATGCCAGGTAGGTCGTAAAATATGCGTCCGGATAATGTGGCCGTTATTCAGTGCGGCTTCTATTTGCTCATTGGTGCTGCCGGGCAGCCGCAGTCCCACTGCCCATTTAGCCATGTTATAATCCTGAGCCTGCACCGCCCCCAACCAATGCACCATTTCCGAAGGAGTGGTAAAATTGGTGTTGGTTATTTGTTGATTCTGAAGTCGGAGCGGGGCAATGTCGGAGAGGTGCATACACTAATTTAAAATTGGGGGTTGGTTACCTTTACACTTTATTTGAATAAATCAGTAGTTCCGTATTTTGGTCGTTGTCTATGCGCCGGGAAATAAGCTGTAGGCCTAGTTTTTCGAGAATGCGTCGCGAAGCCAGATTAACTTCGGTGGTAATACCGTAAACAATTTGCAGACCTAATTGAGTTTTGCCGTATTCCATTATGGCCGTGGCAGCTTCCAGGGTATAGCCTTTGCCTTCGTAGGTCGGTAAAATGGCGTAGCCAATATCCACCGAATCCAGGTAATCTCTTTTTAAAAATCCGCAAATTCCAATGGGCTCGTTGGTGGGTTTTAAGAGTACTTTATACAAGCCAAAGCCTTTCTCCTGATAGCTTTTTATTAACGAGTTGCGGATGTAGTTTTCGGCGTCCTGCACGGTTTTTATGCCCCGGTCGCCGATAAATTGTAGCCAATTACGGCTGTTCAGCAGCGCAAAGAAAAATTCTTTGTCGGTGAGAGCAGCCGGGGCAATTGTTAATCTTTCGGTTTCCAGAATAACCATTTTTTTATTGGCTTATAATAGCAGTTAAATGGATAAATTTAAAAAACTGATGGCTAATTACGTTTATTTTAATTTTTGGCAAAGTCACGTACAGCTTGAAAAAGAACTGGCGGATTAATGGGTGCTTTAGCTATAAAGTAAGATTAACTA
The DNA here is from genome assembly GCF_014217805.1 of Adhaeribacter swui. NCBI lineage: Bacteria > Pseudomonadati > Bacteroidota > Cytophagia > Cytophagales > Hymenobacteraceae > Adhaeribacter > Adhaeribacter swui. Next base: position 887,825 of record NZ_CP055156.1, on the reverse strand, counting down.
TCTAATTCTAAGTTAATCCGGTCCGTTTCTATTAACTGCTTTAGTTCTTCTTCTTTGGGCAGGTATAAAGCGGTATTTACTCGCAAAGAGCTGCTCGTTTTCGGCCAGTACCGAGTATTTTACAATGGTTTCGTCTTTTTCCGTACACAAAATAATACCAATCGTGGGGTTATCGCCTTCGCTGCGTTTCAGGTCGTTGTACATGCGCACATACATATCCATCTACCCAATGGCGGCATGCGTGAGCTTGTCGGTTTTCAGATCAATCAGCACAAAGCATTTAAGGTAATAGTTGTAGAAAACCAGATCAATGTAAAAATCAGACGTATCGGTTACCATATGTTGTTGCCGGGCTACAAAGGCGAAACCTTTACCTAACTCCATTAAAAATTGCTGCAAATGATTAATAAGGGCTGTTTCTATTTTGTTTTCGCTTACAGCCGTATGGTTAGGCAATCCTAGAAACTCAAAAATGTACGGATCTTTAATAAAGTTTCGGGTTTCAACGGATTTATCGTCCGTTTGCGGCATTTCGAGTAGGCGACCTAAGTACTGGCTTTCGATGTTACGTTGTAAGGTGCGCGTATTCCAGTTTCCTTCTATGGCATACTGCACGTATTGTTTCCGAAGACTTTGACTTTCAATGCGACTTAAGATGCGGTAATGCGTCCAGCTTAATTCGTGACGCAGTGCGTCACGAATTGGAAAAGCCAAATAAAACTGACGGATATTCCGTAAGTTACTTTCGTCATAACCTTTGCCAAATTCGAGGGTAAGCTGCCGCGAAAGATTCTTGAGTGTTTCTTTGCCGTAGGTAGCTTTGGCCCGGCCTTGCTGCTCGTCCTCTACAATCAGTTGACCAATTTGCCAATACATCTGCAGCAGAATGGAATTACTGTTTCTAAAAGCCAGGTTTTTAGCCTGAATAATAATTTCTTTTACCGCAGTTAACAGTTCCTTGCCTGTTTGGATGGTACTCATGTTATATTTTTTAATTATTGCGCTAAATACCAACGAAAAGTTATTATTAGCTGAACCAGCCAATAATTAGATTAATAATAGCAAATACAAATAATACGAAGGGTAGAAAATTAAAAACTACGCCACCGGTACCGATTTTTCGCCGGCAGGAGCGGCCGTAGATTTAGGCTCGATGTCGAAGAGGAAGTGGTTGAGTTTAGAGCGTAAATCGGCTGCGGCCAGGTTGCGGTACACCTCGCCATTACGCACCAACGAAATTTGCCCGGTTTCTTCCGATACCACCAGTACCACGCTGTCGGTTACTTCGCTTAGGCCAATGGCGGCCCGGTGCCGCAAACCCATGGAAGCCGGCACGTCGTTGTTTTCGGTTACGGGTAAAATGCAGCGGGCTGCTTTAATACGGTTATTAGCTATAATAACGGCCCCATCGTGCAGCGGACTGGTTTTATTAAAAATAGAAAGTATTAGCCGTTTCGATACCACGGCATCAATCAAGTCGCCGGAGTCGGCGTAAAATTTAAGCTCAGAACTGCGGGCAAATACAATTAAAGCACCGGTATTTTTACCCGCCAACGATTTGGCCGCTTCGATAAAAGGGGTAAGATTGATGCGATTTTCACTTTCAGTTTTACGCCACGGAAAGCCCAGGAAAAAATTATCTTTATTCAGCGGTGAGCTTTTGCCAATCATCATCAGGAAACGCCGGATTTCCTGCTGAAACAGAATAATCATGGCCAGCACCCCTACGCCCATAAACTGCCCCAGAATAATGGTCAGCAACTCCATGCCGGCGGCTTTTACCACCAGGTACAACAAATAAACTGAAAGCAAGCCCACAAATATTTTTAAGGCTACGCTGCCGGTAAGCACCTTGTATAATTGATACAGCAATACCGTTACCAGCAAGATATCAGCAATATCGAGCCAGTTTATTTCCAAAAATCCGATGGTAAATAACGGTATCAAATCAAGTTTCAGGTTACAGGTTGCAAGTTACAGGTTGATTTTTTTAAATTTTTAAATTTTAGCCGGTTTTCAATCAAAAAATTAGGTAACGTCTATTTTTAATATTTATTTCTAAATTATATCGTCAGTTCTTTATTTTTAAAATTTGCTCAGTTGTAAAACATTTAAAAATCGCGGCTACATGCCAGTACACCAGCTAATCAATAAATGAGTTGCCAAACTAGAATTTGCAACTTTCAACTACAACTTAATACCTGAAACTTGCAACCTGTAACCTTCAACTTCACTCAACCTGCAACTTTACTTATCAGTTTTATGGTTTGCACGGCTTCTTTTACATCGTGTACCCGCAAAATACTTGCTCCTTGTAACAAGGCAATAGTGTTCAGGGCAATAGTGCCCGGCAAGGCTTCCGAGGCTTCAATGCCCAGGGTTTTATACGTCATCGATTTGCGCGACAAACCCACCAAAACCGGCAACTCCAGTAAATCCAAATCGGCCAAAGAGCGCAGCAAAGCAAAGTTTTGCTCGGTATTTTTAGCGAAGCCAAAGCCTGGGTCTATAATAATATCTACTACGCCGGCAGCCCGGAGTTGCGCTATTTTCTGCTCAAAATAGGTAACCAGTTCTACTATTAAATTATCGTAGTGGGTTAACTGTTTCATGGTTTGCGGCGTGCCGCGCATGTGCATTAAAATGTACGGCACCTTTAATTCAGCCGCTTTCGCAAACATGTTTTCGTCCAGGGTACCGCCCGAAATATCGTTGATGATCGAAGCTCCCGCTTGAACTGATGCTTCGGCTACCTCGGCCCGGAACGTATCTATCGACAGAATAGTACCCGGAAACGCTTTCCGGATAGCTTCAATGGCCGGTATAACGCGCGCTTTTTCTTCTTCCGCCGAGATATCCGTAGCGCCCGGTCTGGAGGAATAACCGCCAATGTCCAGAATGGTTGCCCCATCAGCCAACATTTTTTCGGCTTGCGCTACTATCTGTTCCAGGGTAGTGTAGCGGCTGCCCTCGTAAAAAGAATCGGGGGTTACGTTTAAAATCCCCATTACTACGGGGGTAGCCAGCGAGAGGATTTTTCCGTGGCAGTTGAGTGTACTCTTTTTGTAAAAAAACGTATCTTTCGCCTTCAAACCGGGATATCTGTTTACGAATCCTCTAAAATAAGCCTAAAAAGTTGATTAATCAAACGCTGTCGGAATATAAACGGGTAATACGGGCCTGCCACGAAATATTTATTAAAAAAACTGTTGACTACGGTACGGCTTGGCGCATTTTGCGCTTGCCTTCTATTACCGACCAGATTTTCATCAAAGCCCAGCGCATCCGTTCCATCCAGGAAAAAGGCGTGCAGAAAATTGCCGAAGATATTACCTCGGAGTTTGTGGGCATTATTAACTACTGCGTAATTGCTTTAATGCAAATGGACTTAGCCGGCGAAACACAACTGGAAATTCCGGCCCCGCAGGTAGCTGAATCGTATAATGCGCACATCAATAAAAACATTGAACTGCTCCTGGCTAAAAACCACGATTACGGCGAAGCCTGGCGCGATATGCGGGTGTCGTCGATTACCGATATTATTCTGATGAAGCTGTACCGCACCAAACAAATAGAAGATAACCAAGGCCACACCTTAATTTCGGAAGGGGTAGAAGCCAATTACCGCGACATGATTAACTATGCCGTTTTTGCACTTATTAAACTAGATTTTGCTGCCGATGAAAGTAATTAGCAAGTTAAGCTGGCTTTTTGTGGGCGGGCTATTCATTTTTTCGGGGTTAATTAAAATTAACGACCCGGTAGGTACCGCTATTAAGCTCGAAGAATATTTTGAAGTTTTCGCCACCGATTTTGCCTCGTTTTTTTTAATTTTTAAACCGTACGCGCTCTACTTATCTATTCTGCTGAGCGCTTTGGAGATAATTTTGGGCGTAGCCTTGCTGCTGCGCTGGCGCTTGCGGCAAATTCTGGTAAGCTTACTCGTGCTGATGGTTTTCTTTACCTTCCTGACGTTTTATTCGGCGTATTTTAACAAAGTAACCGACTGCGGCTGTTTCGGCGATGCCATTAAATTAACGCCCTGGCAGTCGTTCTCGAAGGATATTATTCTGCTCATTTTAATCTTTATTTTGCTGGCTACCCGCCGGTATTTACCCGAAACCAAAGCCAAGATTGCCGGAGTACTTGTGGCCGTTACGGCACTCATTTCGTTTGGTATTGGCATTTACGCGTACAACCACGAGCCCTTTGTTGATTTTCGGGCGTACAAAGTAGGCAACAACATTCCGGCTTTGATGAAACCATCGGCTCCGCTGCGCTACAAATACATTATGGCAAAAAACGGCGAAGAAAAAGAATTTACCAATTATCCTACCGACTCGACCTGGAAATTTAAAAAAATGGTGCCGCTTAACCCCCAGGATGGCCCTAAAATCACGGACTTCAACATCTGGAACGACGAAGGCGATTTTACCCAGGAAGTATTTAACGGCAATAAGTTAGTTATTCTGGTGCAAGACGTTAGTAAAGCCGATCAAAAGGTATTTACGCAAATAAACCAATTAGTCGCGGCAGCCGAGAAATCAAGCAAAAACATTAAACCCGTAGTGATTACGGCCAGCAGTAGCCAGGATTACGACGTCTTCCGGCACGAAACCAATTTAAGTGCCCCGTATTACTTCGGCGATGCTACCGTTTTAAAAACCATGATGCGTTCTAATCCTGGAATCATGCTTTTTAAAAACGGACAAGTAGTAGGAAAGTGGCATTACAACGATACGCCGGATATTAACACCGTAGAGCAGCTTTTATGAGTTTGCTGCGCTTCGTGGGGCAAAGACTGTTACACGGCCTGCTGATTATGGTGGGCGTAGTAGTAACAGTCTTTTTTTTGTTTAACGTTTTGCCCGGCGACCCAGTATCTATGTTGGCCGGGCAGCGCAACGACATTGCCACCCGCGAAGCCATTATCTCGGATTTAGGTTTAGATAAACCTTTACCGGCGCAATTACTCTATTACCTCAACGATGTTTCGCCGGTTTCTATCCACCCGGATACACCGGATAACCAGCAGAAATACCACTACCAACGCTTATTTACCCTAAACAACAAAGCAATAGTGCTTAAAGCGCCATATCTGCGGCGTTCGTTCCAAAGTAATAAACCGGTTACCGCTATTTTGCTGGACCATTTGGTGGGTACTTTGTGGCTGGCCGGAGCCGCTATGTTGCTGGCAACCGTGCTAGGTATTTTCCTGGGCATGGTAGCGGCACTTAAACCACATAGTTTTCTGGATCATGCCTTGGTAACCACTTCGGTGCTGGGTATTTCGGTGCCCTCATTTGTGGCGGCTATTGTTATTGCCATGACGTTCGGTTTTTACTGGAGCAGTTTTACCGGATTGAGTTTAACCGGCCAACTCTACGAAATAGATGCTTTTACCGGAAGGCACCTGGTGTGGCAAAATTTAATTTTACCCGCTTTTGCTTTAGGCATTCGGCCCTTGGCGGTAATTATGCAGCTTACCCGCGCTTCCATGATCGAAGTTTTGTCGCAGGATTTCATCCGGACGGCACGAGCCAAAGGTTTATCGTACCGGCGGGTAATCTGGCAGCATGCCTTTAAAAATGCTTTAAATCCGGTTATTACGGCCGTATCGGGTTGGTTGGCTTCGCTCATGGCGGGTGCTTTTTTTATTGAGTATATTTTTAACTGGAAAGGCTTGGGTTCCGTAACCTTGCACGCCGTCGAGAACTTGGATTTTCCGGTAGTAATTGGGGCTACTTTGCTCGTTGCCTTTTTATTTGTGCTGATTAATATTCTGGTGGATTTGCTGTATGCTTTTGTCGATCCACGGGTTAAGTTGTAGGGTTGTGTAACGCCAGTTTATTATCGTTCGCACACTATGGCGCGGATTTACTTCCGTGACTTTCGAATAATCAACTTAGCTTAAAAAGTTCTCGTTCGCATAGCCGCTGTACTAGCTCTGATTGCTAGTTGAAGTTGTTTCATTGCTCGCTTCTTGTTCTCTTTGTCTTGATACAAAAAGAACCAAAAAAATCAAGACGCTAAAAACTCGCTGACCGCTCGAACAGTTTAGCGTCACCTTTTGCACCCGGCTATTGTTGTTTGTTGCATGGCCGGCTCATAAAAATTTAATTTCTTAAAATTTTGTCATTCAGCAGGAACCTTGTTGGCTACGAAGCAGCTACATTGAAATTAAAGTAGTGTACCCTTATAGGAAAGTTGAATTTTAAATTTTTCTAAATTTCAGCCTTGTAAAACAGTAAAAAACGACTAGCTAGCAAACTAAAAAAACGGCTAAGAATAAATGACACCAGTTTGGCTATTGAGGGCCTTCTAAGGTTCCGGTGTGGCATAGCCACATTCCGCAGACGCAGTCGAGGAAAGGAAACTTAGACCGCCCGAAAGAGCCAAACGAGGCCTGCCGGCCATGAGGCAAACTGGTTACTTATCAAGCTAGGTAGCACCTGAGCATGGAGACTGGAACAGACTCCAAAGAAAAACTTTAAAAATCTAATTATTTATACCATCCAGCCCCCACCTAACAGTTAAAGAATAAGCTACTTAACCCTAAGAACTAAAACTAATGCCGTTCTTTCTGGCATGCTACAGAAAGTCTTAATACTTTTGTTGCAGTATTTAACTTTTTTGTGTGACGGATAATCGTATTTATTTGGTTGGCATGCCGGGTTCGGGCAAAACCACACTGGGCCGCCAACTGGCTACGCACCTGCAGTTGCCTTTTATTGACCTCGATCATTACATCGAGCGGAAAGAAGGAAAAAGTGTGCGGAAAATTTTTGAAAAAACCGGGGAATCGTGGTTTCGGAAAACCGAAGCCCTGGCGCTGCGGCAAGCTACCGAAGAATACGACCAGGCCATTATTGCTACCGGGGGCGGCACGCCGTGCTTCGAAGGCAATATGGATTACATTAACCGGCATGGCATTAGCGTGTACATTGAAGTACCCATTACCGAAATATTATCCCGGATGAAAGCCGAAGGAATTGCGGTACGTCCGTTGTTGGCGGGCAAGACCGATGCGCAGCTACATCAGTTTTTTTCTGAAACATTAAGCCATCGTAAACAGTTTTATACGAAAGCTACCATTACCTATGCCAGTTTAAATCCCAGCGCCCACGAATTATGCCAGTTAATAGACCAATGGCTGGTTAAAAAATAATACCCATGCAACTTTAATTAAGTAAACCTAATCTTTATTTTAGCAGTAGTTTAATCAATTGTTTAAAACAAGTTTATAACAGATGAAACCAAATCATAAAGGCACGGCACAAATTTTTAAAAATCCTGTTCTGGAGAAATTTACCCGTACGCATATTGCTGTACCCATTGCTATTTTTATAGTTATTGCCGCCGGCTTAATTTATTACGGATTAATGCACGGCTTTATTACGGTATTATCGGCTTTAGGGCTTTTCTTTGTGGGTTGGTTTATGTTCACGTTCGTGGAGTATATGGCACACCGGCACTTGTTTCACATGGATACCGATACCGAAATGAAGAAAAACATCCAGTATACCTTCCATGGCAATCACCATGATTATCCGAAAGATAAGTCGCGATTGGCTATGCCGCCCATCGTGAGTTTATTTCTGGCTTCGTTTTTCTTTTTTGTGTTCAAACTAATTTTTGGCTCAGCGGTGTTTGGTATTTTGTCCGGATTTTTGTTTGGTTATGCCATTTACTTGTTTGTGCATTACGCGGTACATGCCTACGCGCCACCCAAGAATTTTTTAAAAATCCTATGGATTCACCACAGCATTCACCACTACAAACACGACGATAAAGCGTACGGCGTATCGTCGCCATTGTGGGATTGGATTTTGGGTACCATGCCTCCCGAGAAATCGAAATAATTTAAAAATTTAGTTACTAATAAAAAAAAGCTCCTGCATAGGAGCTTTTTTTTATTAACCAGAAGTACAAATAATAATTTCTTACATACGCGGACCACGCATTTTACGCACGAGCCACAGCACAAAAAATACAATTAAAATAATCCCGATAAAGGCCGTCCACATACCGGCTTTAAAAATGTCGCCGATAACTTCGCAACTGGTTACGGTTAGGGCCAGAAATACCAGCAATATCGAGAAATAGTATCTGAAGCTTTTCATAGTTTTAGTAATAAGAGTGTAAGTAAAAAATAAACCCGGAAACTTAGTGTAGTAACTAAACTTACCGGTATATAGGTGTGATACTATGAATAGCAAAAAAGGTTGGGTTAATTTAAGGGAGCGCCCAAAAGTTTATTTTTCGAGGTGCGCTGCTAAGCGGTTATTACAGTCAGGTTTACTTTTAAGTAGAATAAAAACAAAGGCATACCGCTTACAAGCTTACGTCAGGATAATTTTTAAAATAAGCCTGTTTTTAATAAGCCGCAAATTGCTCGTCGGGAAAACACCAAAGCCAGCGTTCGCCGGGCTCCCCGGAGCTGATAACCGGATGTTCGGTGGCCCGGTAATGTTTAGACGCGTGTTGGTTGGGCGAGTCGTCGCAGCAATGCACTTTGCCGCAGGTTTGGCAAACCCGTAAATGCACCCAGGTGGAGTTGGTTTTCACGCATTCTTCGCAATAATTCTTATCAGCCGGTTTTATCTCGTCCAGGGCTTGCAGGTGGGAGCAAAGTTTGGTTTTCATAGGTTCGTGCTGTTTGCGTGTATTGTATTTTCCGGAAAGCTAAAAATTTAAAAAATTTAATTCGCTGAAAAAAATTAAGGCAGTTGCAAGTCGAAATTAATTTCGCGCATACATTTAAAATGTCCCTGCGGACATTTACGATAACCAATTTTAGAGCAAGGCCGGCAATACAGGTTGGGCCGTTCCCATACTTCAAACTCTGTTTTATAGGGGTACATGCCAAACTCCGGCACCGTATTGCCCCAAATCGAGTAAATCTTCTTTTTAAAAGCCGCCGCAATGTGCATTAAACCTGTATCGTGGCTAAAAACCGCAATAGCCTGCTTTACCAGCGACGCCGATTGATTTAAGTTATACTGGCCGCAGGCGTTGTAAATGGTTGTTTGTTGCTCGTTACTGATTGGTTGGTTTTGGAAGTAGTTGGTGATTTCGGCGGCTACGGGTTGGTCTTCTTTGCCGCCTAACAAAATAATGGGCGCATTTATTTTCGCGCAAAGTTCGATGATGCGTTCGGTGGGCAGCCTTTTGGTGTAATGTTGCGCCCCAATGGCAAACGCGTAATAGCCGTTTTGGTGCGTGGCTGGTAAACTGCTTAACGCTACTTCATCTTGCACCGGAATAAAATAATCGAGTCCCTGGCCGTCATTAACTACACCTAAATCAGCGGCAGCGGCCAAATATCGGTCTACAATGTGTACGTCCGGCAGTTTATTTACTTTAAAGCGTACCAAGAGCCATTTTTTTAAATTTAATTTATGGAAGCTTTTGTTGGGTACGCCCAATTTAAATTTAATAACGCTGGTGCGCAGGTTGCGGTGCAGGTCCACGATGTAATCAAATTGCTCGGCTTGCAGTTCTTTAATAAAGTCGTTCAGGTTATCGCGCAAATAATGCACCCGGTCGATGTAGGGATTCGATTCTACTATACTCCGGAAGTTGTACTTGGTAGCATAGTGGATTTGAGCCGCGGGCAATTGCTGCTTTAAGGCGCGCACTACCGGTGTAGTAAGCACAATATCGCCGATAGAAGAAAACCGCAGAACTAGTATTTTCTTCATTTAATTGCCGCAAGCGCTTTTATCCGGCGCTCTTCAAAATACTTACTTACTTTTTCTAAAGGCCAGGCATTAAAAGTCATTTCTTTGGTAAGGCCCCCTTTGCGGGCTACCTGCACGCCGTAATGCATGTCGTGGTAACCGGCGGTGCTATGGGCATCCGGGTTAATGCTTAGCAAAACGCCCTGGCTTAAGGCGTATTCTACCCAGCGCCAATCTAAATCCAAGCGCCACGGGTTGGCATTTATTTCAATAATTACCTTGTAAAAAGCGCAGGCATCAATCACGGTTTTGTAGTCGATGGGATATCCTTCGCGTTGCAGAAGCAATCGGCCGGTAGGGTGGCCCAAAATAGTTGTAAACGGATTTTGAATAGCACCCAGCAAACGCTCAGTAGCCTTTTTCTCTTCCATTTTTAAATTACTATGAATCGAGGCAACCACGAAATCAAAACTACTCAGCACCTCGTCGTTGTAGTCCAGGGAGCCATCGGCCAGAATGTCGGCTTCAATGCCTTTAAAAATTTTAAATGGCGCTAATTCGCGGTTTAAAGAATCTATTTCGCGGTGTTGTTCTTTTACCCGGTGCTCTATCAGGCCATTGGCGTAAAATGCCGCTTTGGAATGGTCGCAGATGCCTACGTACTGGTAACCATGGTCGCGGCAATAAGTGGCCATGGTGGCTAAGGTATTGGCGCCATCGCTGTACGTGGTGTGGTTGTGCAAAATGCCTTGTAAGTCATCGTCGGTAATTAAAACGGGCAGCCGGTTTTCGCGGGCCAGTTCAATTTCCTGGGTGCCTTCGCGCATTTCGGGCTCAATGTATGCCAAGCCGGCTTTTTCGTAAATTTCCTGTTCCGAAGTAAATACTTGCTGATTTGCTAATTGCAGTAAACTAGCCGAATCGTTGTAAGTAGCGTTTAAGTGAGCGGGAGCGCCGGAATAAATAAATAAATTATTGTAAAACGAGGCCGGCACCACCGTTTTTATTTCTACCTGCACGCCGGTTTGCGTTTCGTGGCCGCGCCAAGTAAAGGGGCCGGATTTCTCTAGGTCGGGTTGTAACTCCGGGCGTTGTGCTAACAATGCGGGTATTTGCAAGGGCTGATCGGTGCCTACTACAAATTGCATGGTTTGTATGATTTCCAGCCGCCGCCGCACTTCGCCGGCTGCCGCTACCAGGTCGGTATTTAAGTTATTTTTTAAAAAAGTAACTAGTTCTTCGGTGTATTTTTCTACGGTAGCGTAGTGTACTTTACCCTTGCTCGACTCGGAATAAAGTAAAGCGTTTTTGATAGTTTCCTGGGTTTTGGCCCCGAAACCTTTAAGGGCGGCAATCTGGTTGTTTTCGCAGGCTTGCAGCAAATCTTCGGTAGTTTCTACGCCCAGTTCTTTCCAGATGGCGCGTATTTTCTTGGGGCCAATGCCTTTAATCTGCAGCATGTTTACCACACCGGGCGGGGTTGCGGCCAGCAAAGCATCCAGTTCCGGAAAACTACCAGTTTGGTTTAATTCAAAAATTTTACTCGCAATGGATTTGCCGATACCTTCCAGATGTTCCAGTTCGGCCACTTTTAAACTTGCCAGCGGCACTTCTAACCGTTCCAGGTTAGCCACGGCATTGCTGTAGGTGCGAATTTTAAAAGGGTTTTCGTCGTGTAGCTCCAGCAACGAAACCGCTAAACGGAAGCTCCGGATGATATCTTTATTTTTCAAGGCGACCAATTTTTTTACAAAGATACACTTTTCTGGAAGCAGCGGCGGCCGAAATTCAGGCAATTTGGTTAGACTTTACCCAGCCGGACCTACTGGACTTGCGGTGTTTTACTAAATTAAAAGAAATAAAATTATCTTTGGTGCGGCAATTTTTATTCTAAAATTTAAAAAATACATGCAGTACTGGCTCGTAAAATCAGAACCGGAGGCTTATTCCTGGGCCGATTTAGTAAAAGATGGTAAAACTTCCTGGACTGGCGTGCGCAACTACCAGGCCCGTAACAATATAACGCAAATGAAAACCGGCGACCTGGTTTTGTTTTACCATAGCGTATCCGAAAAAGCCGTGGTGGGGGTAGCCCAGGTAGACCGCGAAGCTTACCAAGACCCCACTACCGACGATGCCCGCTGGCAAACCGTAGACCTGGTGCCCAGCCAGGATTTTAAAAAACCGGTAACTCTGGATCAAATTAAAAAAGACGAACGGCTCGAAAACATTGCTTTGCTGCGCCAATCACGCTTATCGGTAATGCCCCTTAAACCCGAAGAATACGATATAATTCTAAGCTTGGGTAATTAAGTAGTTAATCGTTTTTAGTTGTTCGTTGTTGGGTTTGTAAATATTTGACTTTTAGAGATTTGTCTTTAAGTGTATGGCTGCTTAATTTTGGCTAAAAATCTGTTTAGCAATCTAAAATGTAATAATAAAAGGTACCAATTAGAAGCATTTAGGAGTAGTATTTTGTGGAGCTATCCCGTTTTGGTGGTGCAGACACCCCCAAAGGCGAAGGTTGCCTCTTTTTTATAAATACTAAACAGCTTCTAAATCTTAAAACAATAAATTAATAATTTAAAGAATAGCCGGTAAGCTATTGCGGAAGCCTGATTTGATTAGGCAATAAGCTATTTTAAAGAGATAAATTTTTAATTTTTAAAATTTTTTAACCTGGTTCGGCTTGCTTCTGTAAAGTGGAACCAGGTTTTTCTTTGCCTTAACAATGCTATTGGTAATTTTCTCAGGTAAGTTGTACCGGCGGTAAATATTTTTTCAAACTAACCTGCACTCGTTGCATAAGTGCCGTATAAGTCATAGATTAAATATTGTTTTCTAAATCGCGTCTCACTACGTCCAAGTAATAGGGGTTTTAATGTTGCAAACTAGGTGGTTTTTACTAGTCGTTTTTTGGATTTTTCAGTCTTACATTGCTTATAGCCAGGAGCCGGTTCAGCCAAGCCGCGTGGAGTTTGAAGCTAGCACTTCGGATTCGCACTTCGAAGTGTATCCTTTACAAGACAGCACCTTGTTTGTGTACGCGCACGATTACTCGGGTTTAAGTACCCGCGAAAAGTTTGTTTTTTCGCGCTTCGATCAAAATTTAAATAAAATCTGGTCCGGCGAAATTCCCATTCAGGACGATTACTCGCTGCAACACATTTACGCCGACCGGAATTACGTTTACCTGCTTTTTCTTACGTACCGGCCCTGGGAATTCGTTTTTTTAAAAATTAATAATTTAAACGCATCGTACTCCGAAGTTACCTACGATTTGCGCGACTACGATTTACCCGCCGATTTAAAAATTGACCGGTTTAAAGTGCTGGACAACAATGCATATTTTATTGCCTACGATCTGCGGCATTTAATTGTGCTGAACCTGGATTTACAAACCGACCAGATTAAAACCATTCCGGCGCTGTACGATAAACCCGATGCACTCGCCACTTTTAACGCCGATACTGCTACGCAACGCGCTGAGTTTGTATTATCCGAATCCAATGGCAAAATTGGGCGGCTCCAGGTAAAACGGTTTTCGCCGGAAGGTAATTTGCACAGCATTAAAATTCTGCAATCTAAACTAAACCGCAGTTTAATTACCGGCCAGTTAAGCCCCGGCGATAGTATTGCCAAAACCTTAGTGGGCACTTATTCGCTGCGCGACATGCGGTACGCGCAGGGCATTTTTACCAGCCAACTGTTCAACGACCAAACCGACATTATTTATTACGATTTTAAAAATTTCCGGCATTTCTTCGATTACATGCGCAAAGGCCGCCGCGAGCGCCTTTACCGCAAAGCGGCTCGCTTTAAAGCCAAGGATAAAGATTTCCGGTTGCGCTACCGTATTTTGTTGCACGACATTATTTACTACGACAAAGGCATGTTGCTGGTGGCCGAAGCATATTACCCGCAGTACAGCAGTTCCAGCACCTACAGTTACGGCTTAGCGCCTTTGGCCCGGGTGTTCGATGGTTACCGGTATACGCATACTATTGCCTGCGCTTTTGATAAAGAAGGAAAGTTAATCTGGGATAACAGCTTTACCCTGAAAGACGCCATGCAGGAAAATTTGGTCGAAAATACCCAACTTATCCGGAGTGGCGATAAAATTATTATGGCCTACAGCGACGAGAAAAGCATCCGCTACAAAATCATCCACCAAGACAGCGTTACCCAAGACAATAGCAAAGTAGCCGTACAACCTAACGACCCCACCGAAAAAGTAACCGAAGCCGAAAAAACCGGATTGCTATCGTGGTACAATAACGTTTTTATTGCCTACGGTTACCAGCGCGTTCGTCCGGTAGGAGGCCCCGCCCGCAATGTATTTTATTTGAATAAGGTGGTGTTTAAATAGTCCATAGTCTATGGTCAATAGTCCATGGTCCATTGAATTTTTTAGTTTAATGGGTTGTGTTTCTAACTTAAAGGGAATGAACGATTTCTATAGTAGACAGACCAACTGGGGTTACATCTTATTAAGTATAAGTTCTATAATTTTGGCAGAAACAATTTTTGGTTTTGCTTGGGATGGTAGTTATGATAAATCTACTTTAAAGTTGTTTGCCGGGATCGTTTTCGGGATAAATGCTTTGAACAGCTATTTCTTTTTTAAAAATTTAGCTAATGGAAATAAGAATATCAGAAGCGGATTTGCTGGAGGAATAACTGTAATAGTGGTTGTTTTTGCTCTATTATTAAGTTTCGTTATGTTGTTTCTTTAATTACAAAGTTGATTGTAAGTTAAGGCTATAATTTACTAACCATCCTTCTCTGCTAAAATGCAAAAACTAATTTTTAATCCGTGGACTATGGCCTATCGACCGTGGACTAAGAAAATTTCTGTGGACGATGGACTGTGGTCTATCGACTAATTACCTATCTTTGTCCGATATCTCTGGTTGAAATGCAGAAAAGATTAATCGTTAGTAATCAGTTGCTCGAAATTATGCTGGAACGCCTGGCGCAGCAATTGATCGAAAACCATCATGATTTTTCGAATTCAGTTATCCTGGGTTTGCAGCCCCGGGGCGTATTTGTGGCAGAGCGCCTGCAACAAACCTTGCAACGCATTATTGGCAAACCCGTTCGTACTGGTCGCCTGGATATCACCTTTCACCGCGATGATTTCCGCCGCCGCGAAAGTCCGCTCACGGCCAACGCTACCCAAATTGATTTTATTATTGAAAACCAGCAAGTTATTCTGGTAGACGATGTGTTGTATACCGGCCGCTCGGTGCGCGCCGCCCTCGATGCTATGATTGCTTATGGCCGGCCGCAGAAAGTAGAACTGCTGGTACTCATCGACCGGCGCTACAGTCGCGATTTACCCATCGAGGCCACCTACGTAGGGCAATCTGTAAACTCCTTATCATCGCAAAGGGTACTGGTGGAGTGGCGTTCTGCCGAAACAACCGAAGATAACATTTGGCTCATTACCAAAACCGAAGAAAAGTAATCCATGCAAGCACTCAGCGTTAGGCATCTTTTAGGAATTAAAAACATTACCCCCGCCGATATTCAATTGATTTTTGAAACGGCGGATAATTTTAAAGAAGTTCTTAACCGCCCTATTAAAAAAGTACCTTCGCTCCGCGATATTACCATTGCTAACGTTTTTTTTGAAAATTCTACCCGCACCCGGCTGTCGTTTGAGCTGGCCCAAAAACGCTTATCTGCCGACATCGTTAATTTTTCGGCGAGCGGCAGTTCGGTAAAAAAAGGCGAAACCTTGCTGGATACGGTCAACAACATTCTGGCTATGAAGGTGGATATGATTGTGATGCGCCACGCTAGCGCCGGCGCCCCGCATTTTTTATCCAAACACATAAAAGCCAATATTGTAAATGCTGGCGACGGTACCCACGAGCATCCTACGCAAGCTTTACTCGACGCCTTCTCTATCCGGGAGCGTTTAGGCGATGTGGCCGGAAAAAAAGTAGCTATTATCGGCGACATTCTGCATTCGCGGGTAGCGCTTTCCAATATTTTTGCTTTACAAAAGTTAGGCGCCGAAGTAATGGTATGCGGTCCGGTTACTTTATTGCCCCGCTACATCAGCGCTTTAGGCGTAAAAGTAGAATTAAACGTGCGTAAAGCCTTGGAGTGGTGCGATGTAGCCAACGTATTGCGCATTCAACTGGAGCGGCAGCAAATGAAATATTTTCCTTCGTTGCGCGAATACACCTTGTACTACGGCATTAACAAAAAACTGCTCGATAGCCTGGATAAAGAAATTGTAATTATGCACCCAGGGCCCATTAACCGGGGCGTAGAACTAAGCAGCGATGCTGCTGATTCCAAGCAAGCTATCATTCTTAACCAAGTAGAAAATGGCGTTGCTATCCGGATGGCGGTTCTGTATTTATTGGCTTCGCAGGTTTAAAGGAGAAGTTAATCTGTATTTAAAACTAAAATATTTAGTATTTAAAGTAACTTAATTTAAAATATGCTAGTATATTTAGCAAATAATAGCCTTTATTTGCTAAATACGCATGCAGATACTTACTACTTATTTCCCGACTAGTCACTCTACATCGGCACCCGTGCGGCTTTACGAACACACGGTACCCGCTGGTTTCCCTTCCCCGGCTGCCGATTTTACCGAACGGACTTTAGATTTAAACGAGTATATCGTAAAACGCCCGAGTGCTACTTTTTTTGTAAAAGTAATGGGCGACTCCATGCAAAATGCCGGCATGTACGATGGCGATATTATTGTGGTAGATAAATCCTTAAGGGCGGTAAATGGTAATATTGTATTGGCCATGGTACAAGGCGAGTTTACCGTAAAGCGACTGCAACACGAGGGGAAAAGAGTATTCTTATGGCCCGAAAACGCGAAGTATCAGCCTCTGGAGATAACTCCCGAGATGGATTTTATGGTGTGGGGCGTAGTTATTCACGTATTGCATAAACTATACGGCCATGATCGCGCTGATTGATTGCAACAACTTTTTTGTATCGTGCGAGCGGGTGTTTGAGCCTTGGCTCAATGGCAAACCGGTGGTAGTGTTATCGAATAACGATGGCTGCATTATTTCGCGGTCGCAGGAAGCGAAGGATTTAGGCATTAAAATGGGCGAACCTTTATTTAAAGCAAAACCGCTGATTGAGTGCGAAGGCGTGCGGGTATTTTCGTCTAACTTTATGCTCTACGGCGACATGTCGCGGCGGGTAATGCAAATTTTAAAAACGTTTGGCGAAGTAGAAGTTTACTCCATCGACGAAGCCTTCGTGAACTTGGATCATGTTCCAACTGCTGATTTAGAGAAAAAGGCAATTTCCATCCGGGAAACCATTTGGCAATACTTAAACCTGCCGGTTTGCGTTGGCATAGCTCCTACTAAAACGTTAGCAAAAGTAGCCAATCATTTAGCTAAGAAAAATGCCGCTTATAACGGGATAGCTTTGCTCGATACTCCGGAAAAGCAAGCTGCTACCCGCCGGCATTTAGCCGTTGAAAATATTTGGGGAATAGGCCGGCGATACGCCGTTAAATTACACCAGCACCAGGTTTACACCGCGGCTGATCTGGTAGACCGCAGCGCCGCTTGGGTATACCGGCACTTGGGTGGGGTAGTAGGGGTGCGTCTCCGGCAGGAATTATTGGGTAATCCGTGCCAGGAACTGGATTTAACCGAAGACCCATCGCGCAAGAATATTGCCTGCACCCGCTCTTTTTCGCGATACATTACCACCCTCGACGAATTGCAGGAAGCCGTGGCCACGTACACCACCCGCGCGGCCGAAAAATTACGACTGCAACGTAGCGCCGCCAAAGCCATTACGGTATTCATTCGGACTAATAAATTTTCGGTGCACGCGCCGCAGTACCACCGGGCTACTACTATCGCTTTGCCCATGGCGTCTGCCGATACGGGTGAGTTAATCCGGTACGCGTTGCAGGGTTTGCGGCAGATATTTCAAAATGGATATGCGTATAAAAAAGCCGGGGTTATTTTATCGGAATTTACGCCGGAAAGTCAACTGCAAACCAACTTGTTTGATACCACCGACCGGGATAAAAGTAAAAAGCTAATGATGGCCCTGGATAAACTAAACGCCAAAATGGGTAAAAACGAGTGGGCCGAAAATGTAATTAGTTACGCTGCCGGGGGTACGGATAAAAATTGGAAAATGACTCTTTCTCAAAAAAGCGACCGATATTCTACGCACTGGAAAGAAATTTTAAAAGTTAAAATCTGATAATGAGATCGGCTGTGAAAAGGATAGCTATGATAATAAAATTTAAAATTTTTGATTAACTCAAACCTTAAAATTTAGAGACGGTTCGCCTTCTTTTTACCGGTAAGCAAGAATTACTTTTTGGGGTTTGCTTTAACTAACTCCCGGATAGGCGTTTCGCCGACCAGAACATCTTTTAAAACGGCGCTGCCATTTTTAATACTTACCAGGGCATAAGTTATTTGGGTGGTGTCGTTCTGTAGTTGCTGGTATAATTTCTCCGCATCGGCCGCCTTCGATTCTTCCATGTAATAACGATCAAACGGAAAGTCAATAACTGCTTGTTGGGGTTTATCTTCCGTTACATAACGCACCGTGGTTTTAAAATACGCTTCGGTGGTAGCAGGTTCCTTTTTAGAAATAGCTTTTATGCTAGCAAAACCGGCCTGATCGGTAATTACCGAAACGTAAGCAGTTTCGCCGGGTAACCAATTTTCATTTTTTAGAATTTTAACGGTGTTTCCGGCAAAGTTTAACGTAATGTATTTTCCCCGGAAAGGATCGTAGGGATCAACAGGAGCGGTTTTAAATTTAAATTCTTTACCGGTGGCTAACACTTTTTCCTGATCCAGAATCATTTTGGCCGGAACGTACACCTGAACTAACGCAACCAGCATAAAGGTGGAAATCAGCAGTTTTTTAGAATTCATGGTTTTTTCTCTTTTTAAGTAGCCCGTAATTGGCCAGGAAAAACCCGAGGCCTACCGAAACAAACAAAATACCTCTGATAACAAAACTCAAGTCGGTGTCGAAAAAACGGCAAATGACTAAAGCGGAAATTAACAGCAAACCCAGGTTAAGTAACCCTAAATGATTTTGCCGGGCCCCGTCTTTAACAATTAATACGCCAATCAATAAAATATAAATATTAACGAGCACCACTGCCACCGGCGAGAAAAGCCCCAGCAAAAACAGGAATATAAAAAGTAAAAACGCAGGTGCTATGGGCTGTAAGCGGCTTATTGGTTTGTTTTTTAGGTAAGCGTAAAAAAGTCCGGTAGCTGCTAAGGAGGTTAAAACGGAGGCGTAAAATTCGGGGGCGTTAATTAGTTGGTTAACCGAAAAAGCTTGTTTTATTAAACTTTCCCAAAACCAATTAAAGCTTAAGGCGAGTAATAACGCCACCGTACCCAATGCACCGATAACCTTATAGCCGTTGTTTTTTAGTTTTTGCGTTTTTAAAAAAATTAAATTTCCGAAAAGGTAAAAAGCACCGAAAAGGCTGAAATAAGCGATAAACAATAATTCATCGGCTTTTTGGGCCACCGTTCCCAAAGCAACAGTTACTGATGCCGGAATGAGCCAATGATGAAAAATAATGAAATTGCCCGTGGGTTTGCGCCGGTATAATTGGTAATAATGGGACAGAATGCCCATCAGCAGAAGCCAATACAAATAAGGCGGCGGGGACTTGTAAGACCAGTAACCTAGTTCGGCGGCATAATAGGTAATACCACAAATATACAGTAACGAAACCACCGAAGACGGCATGATATACACCAAAGGCAGCCCCAGCAGCATCCAGGTGAGTAAGAATGTGCCCGTGCCACCCGGAATGTTATAAATCTGGCTTACCAACGCTATGCTGGCACCCACCGCCAGAAACAAAAAAGTAGCCGCACTTTCGCGGTATGCCGTACCCACCTGTTTCTTAATAAGCCCATACCCGCAAAGTACTTGCCCTATCAGCAGCGGTAAAAAAGCCAGCAAAGTTTTGGTTATCCGGGAAAGTTCGTCCCAGTTGTGCGCCAGAATTAAAATAATGCCCAGCCCGATTAACAAAGCTCCCAAAATACCAAAAACAACCAGCAGAGGGTTGGCCGATGAAGTGTTTTTGCTTTTATAATAATCCCGTATCCGGTCGGCTGTTTCGGGCGTAATTACTTCGGCATCCAGCAGTTCGGGTAAGTCTTTGAGTAGGCGCATTATTTTTTAAATTTTTACTTATCCTGGCAGAAGGTAACCAGAGTAAAACGCGCTTAATTTAAAAAATGTATAGCAATATAAGTATATAAAGTGCTTGTATTAGCTACTTCAATAAAAATTATTCTGCAGTTAAATGCCCCAAAACCTTGATTTTTAAAATTTTAAAATTCTGACACCCGCTGATATGCTTAGAGACTACTTACGCCAACTCTACGCATCACAGATGAGAAATCCTGAAATTAGCTCTTATAGCTGTTTAACTTGCTCTACTTTTTGCTATTATAACTCTTTTTCTTTAAAATAGGATTAGGATCCAGGACAACTAAACAGGCTTAACAAATTAATATTAGAAATAACTTCTATGAAGAAATTTAGCGTCGTCCTTATTCTTGCTTTGGGGTTTCTTTCCTTTACCATGCCTGATACTTGGATTAGTACTTCCGGTGATTCAACATTTCAAGTAAGCGCTAAAAGTCTTTTCAATGGCAAAGATCTAACCGGCTGGCACGTGGATGTACCCCAATTAGATAAAGATACGAAGGCTAGAAACCCGTTTGTTGTACGTAATGGTTACTTGGTTAGTCTGGGAACACCGGAAGGGCACCTTATTACGGATGCTATCTACCAAAACTACCGGCTCGAACTAGAATATCGGTTTACCGCTAAACCAGGTAACTGCGGAGCTTTGGTGCATGTGTCTACTCCCAGGGCGCTTTACGAGATGTTTCCTAAATCCATTGAGGTACAGATGATGCACCAGAATGCGGGCGATTTCTGGTGTATTCAGGAAGACATAACGGTACCGGATATGGAAAAGCGCCGGGGACCAAAGAAAGATTGGGGCGTAAACGGCGATAAACTGCGGCGCATTCCCAATTTAACAGATGGTTCTGAAAAGCCTTTGGGCCAATGGAATGCCTTAACGATCGAATGTCTGAACAGGGAGATAAAAGTATGGGTGAATCAGGACTTAGTTAATCATGGTTACAATGCGACCGCCCAACAAGGCCAGATTGCCCTGCAGGCAGAAGGCTCCGAGGTGGAATTTAGAAAAGTACTACTAACTCCCATCACTAAACTTAGCGAATAAAAAAGCTTACAAGCCCAGTAACAGTAGTCGAGTTCCAAGTAATGGCTACAAGCAGTGATTCTCGGTTTCGCTAATATATAAAGAGCAAAAAAACTACTACAAACAAAAAAGCTGCGCCAGCTTATTCGCCACGCAGCTTTTAATTTTTTAAATTTTTAAGACACCGTACCGCCGTTTTTCACTACTGCCGAAGGCTGTACAAAGGCCAAGGAACCATCAGCATTTTCGGCCATCAGAATCATGCCTTGGCTTTGGATGCCTTTGATTTCGCGGGGAGCTAAGTTTACCAGTACCGCTACCTGCTGCCCAATAATGGCTTCCGGGATAAAATACTCGGCAATGCCGCTTACAATGGTGCGTTGATCGATGCCGGTATCAATTTTTAATTTGAGCAGTTTTTTGGTCTTGGCTACTTTCTCGGCTTCCAGGATGGTACCGATGCGGATGTCCATTCTGGAAAAATCATCGAACGTAATGTTTTCTTTGGCTGGGGCGGCTAACGAGTTGGCGAGTAAATTAGCTTGTTTGGTATCCAGTAATTTCTGCACCTGGGCTTCTACCGTAGCATCTTCTATTTTCTCGAACAACAGTTTGGCTTCGCCCAGCGGATGGCCCGGAATGATAAACTCGGCCATGCCGGCTTCGTACCATTTGCCCAAATGAATGTTGAGCATATCGGCCAGTTTTTGCGCCGACGTAGGTAAAAACGGCTCCACCAAAATGCTTAAAGAACCGGCAATTTGCAGGGCAATGTTTAAGATGGTTTTTACCCGGGCTTCGTCGGTTTTAATGAGTTTCCATGGTTCGGTATCAGCGAGGTACTTATTGCCTAAACGTGCCAGGTTCATTACTTCCTGTAAGGCCTCTTTAAAACGGTATTGCTCCAGGGCTGCCGCTACTTTATCCGGGTAGGTTTCAAACTGGCTTAAAACTTCGCGGTCAAAATCGGTTAAAGCATTTTTCTCCGGAACCTGACCGTTAAAGTATTTGTGGGTAAGCACCAGTGCCCGGTTCACAAAATTGCCGAAAATAGCCAGCAGTTCGTTATTGTTGCGGGCCTGAAAATCTTTCCAGGTAAAATCGTTGTCTTTGTTTTCGGGCGCGTTGGCACACAAAACGTAGCGCAGCACATCGGCTTTACCCGGAAAATCCTGCAGGTATTCGTGCAGCCACACGGCCCAGTTGCGCGACGTAGAGATCTTATCGCCTTCTAAATTTAAAAATTCGTTAGCGGGTACATTGTCGGGTAAAATATAGTCGCCGTGTGCTTTGAGCATTACCGGGAAAATAATGCAATGGAACACAATATTATCTTTGCCAATAAAATGCACCAGTTTGGTTTCCGGATCTTGCCAGTAGGTTTTCCAATCCGGGGTTAAATCTTTGGTAGCCGAAATATAGCCAATGGGCGCATCGAACCATACGTATAAAACTTTGCCCTGCGCTTCTTCTAAAGGAACCGGTACGCCCCAATCTAAATCGCGGGTAACGGCGCGGGGTTGCAAACCGCCATCGATCCAGGATTTACACTGGCCGTACACGTTGGTTTTCCAGTCGTTTTTGTGGCCCTCTACAATCCATTCGCGCAACCAGTCTTCGTATCCATCCAGGGGCAAATACCAGTGTTTGGTTTCTTTAAGCACCGGCTGCTCGCCGCTCAGCATACTTTTAGGGTTAATTAGCTCCGTCGGGCTTAAGGAAGAACCGCATTTCTCACATTGGTCGCCGTAAGCATTTTCGTTGCCACAACGCGGGCACGTACCCACAATGTAACGGTCGGCCAAAAATTGCTGGCTTTTTTCGTCGAAGTACTGCTGCGAAGTTTTTTCTTCGAATACGCCTTTTTCGTATAGGTTGGTAAAAAAGCCGGAGGCGGTTTCGTGGTGCGTTGTGTTGGAAGTGCGGGAATAAATATCGAAGGAAATATTAAACTCGGCGAACGAATTTTTAATTATTTCGTGGTATTTATCTACGATTTGCTGCGGCGTAATACCTTCTTTTTGCGCCCGGATGGTAATGGGCACACCGTGTTCGTCGGAGCCACATACAAATTTTACGTCGGCACCTTTCGAACGCAAATAGCGCACGTAAATATCGGCGGGAATATATACCCCGGCTAAGTGGCCAATGTGCACCGGCCCATTGGCGTAAGGTAAAGCGGCGGTTACGGTATATCGTTTATATTCTGTATTCATTTTTTCGGGGGTTGGGGTGCAAATATAGAAAATTGCTTCGTGATTACGTGGAAGCTACACCGGAACCAAAACAAAAGCCAGTTCCCGGGGTATAATTAGTTGCAGAATTTTAAAAAATTAACAATAATTTAATATCTGATAAGCTGCTTTTTAAGTATAAATTAATGCGATATTACGTGGCTTAACTTTGCGGTAAGGCTACGTATTTTAAAAATAATTTAAGCGCTTTAACTATTATGAAAAAAACGGATAAGAAGAAATCAAGTAAGAAAAAAACAACGGCCAGCAAGAATAAAAAACTGCCCTCGAAAGAATTACAACGTGACTTTAACAAGCGCATGAAAGCTTTGGTGCGCGACGTTAAAAAAGAAACGCAAGCCACCATTAAAAATGTATTGAAAGAAGCTAAACGCAAAATTCACGAAGGTTCGGAGTTTGTGATGAATGATGTGTTAAATTCGATTGTATCTACGGTAGAAAATGCAGAAGAAGCCGTAATGGGTAAAAAAGAGCAGAAAGCTAGCAAAAAAGAAAAAGCGAAAGGTGCTGAAAATACTACCGAGAATAAAGTTAACGATGCTGCTCCGGAATCCGAAACCGCTACTGCTCCCGTTGCCGCGGAAGTAAAACCCGCTCCGGTTCGCTCAACCCGTTCGGCCAGTAAAGCAAGCGCTGCCCCAACTTCTAAAAAGCCAGCTACATCCCGGGCCAGCAAACCGGCCGCAGTACCAGTAGTGGCACCCACCGCCGCAGAAGCAACAACTCCGGAATAATTTAGAAATGTTCTTGTTGCAGCTAAATTTTTAAATTTTATCGTTTTTCCGTCGGTAAATACCGGCATTGCTGGTTACCGGCGGAAAAACGAAATTCTTGAGCTATTTAACCGGATGAAACTGCGTAATATCCAGGGTGCCGTCGCAGAAAGAATATTCGTGGGCAATGTTGGAGCAAACCACTACCAGCCGATTTTTTCGGTTTTCGGTTACGTGCTCGAGGTACCAGTTAATGCCTGTCTGGTCTAAATTAGTGGTGGGTTCATCGAGGAGCAAAAGGGGAGCATCGGTGTAAATGGCCAAACCTAGTTTTAAGCGCTGTTTCATGCCCGACGAAAAATCCTTCACGAATTTATGCCGCGCTTTCTCCAGGTACATGCGCTCAATTAATTGGTTGGGGGTAAGTTGGCGGAGTGGTTTAAATCGGGTATGAAACTGCAATAATTCTGTTAAAGTAAATTCCTCTACTAACTCCAGGTAGGGCGCCGAAAAAGAAAGATACCGGTAAATTTCGTCTACGGGTATTGCCTGTGAATTATTTTGGTACGCAATAGAACCTTCGCTGGGGAGTATACTGCCCGATAAGGTATTCATAAAGGTGGATTTTCCGGAGCCATTGTACCCCAAAATAGCATAGGCTTTACCAGAAACAAATTCGTAGGAAAGGTGCCGAAAAATCCAGTCGTAATTATAGCGTTTGCCAAGCTTGGTCAGCTTAATCTGCATCTTTTTGCGAGTAACCCCGGATAACGCCCCTCTCCGAAGTCCGGAAGAAATTAATGATTTCGTCGCGTTCGTCGCTGGGTACCATTTCTAACTCAATTTTATCTAAAGCCGCCGCATAGTTTAACCCACTTAGGAATATGATGCGGTAAATCTGCTGAATTTCGTTAATTTGTTCATTGGTATAACCCCGCCGACGTAAACCAACTGAATTAATACCAGCATAAGAAAGCGGTTCGCGAGCGGCTTTTATAAAAGGAGGAACATCCTTCCGGACCAAAGAACCACCACCTACCATGGTATGGGCACCAATTTTTACAAATTGCTGCACGGCCGTGGTACCACCAATAAATACAAAATCCTGTACTTCAATGTGGCCGGCTAATTGCACTGAATTAGCAACAATTACATTATTACCAATAATGCAATCATGGGCTACGTGCACATAGGCCATAATTAAACAGTTATTGCCTATGTTGGTGGTGTTTTTATCTAAGGCTGTACCCCGGTTAATGGTAACACATTCCCGGATAACGGAATTGTCGCCTATATATACGGTGCTGGGCTCGCCTTTATATTTTAAATCCTGAGGTGCAGCAGATATAACACAACCCGGGTATAATTTGCAGTTTTTGCCAATGCGGGCACCCTCCATAATAGTAACGTTGGGGCCTACCCAGGTGCCTTCTCCAATTTCTACATTTTTATATATGGTTGAAAATGGCTCTACTACTACATTTTGGGCAATTTTGGCTTCCGGGTGAATATAGGCTAATGGTTGATTCATTCTTTCTGTTAAATTAAAAATTATGAATTAAAAATTAGAAATTATATAGCCAGGATAATTGCAACGTTGCTGTCTGGCCATTTTTAATAAGAATTAGTTAATCAAAAAGAATGCTAGTTGCATTATCTGAAATTTCTAATTCATAATTTCTAATTCATAATTCTTTTACACCCCTTCCTTCCGGACGATGCTCGCCGACATTTCGGCTTCCATTACTACTTTACCGTTTACAAAAGCTTTGCCTTCCATTTTGGCAATACCCCGTTTAATAGGTGCCAAAAGCCAGCATTTAAAAATAATGGTATCGCCCGGAATAACTTTGCGCCGGAAGCGGCACTTGTCTACTCCCATAAAATACGTCCAGTAATTTTCCGGATCAGGTACGGTGCTTAATACCAAAATACCGCCGGTTTGGGCCATGGCTTCAATTTGAATAACTCCTGGTAAAACCGGGTTACCCGGAAAGTGGCCTTGAAAGAACGGTTCGTTCAGCGTAATATTTTTCACCCCGATCACAGTATTTTCGTCGAGGTAAATAATTTTATCAATCAGCAGGAATGGGTAGCGGTGCGGTAAAGTTTGGCTGATTTTATTAATGTCCATTACGGGTTCCTTGGTAGGATCGTAGGTGGGCACGTTTTGAATAGCCGCTTCCTGCATTTGTTTTTTAATTTTTTTGGCAAAAGCTACGTTGGCGGCGTGGCCCGGACGAGCCGCTAAAATCTGGCCTTTTAAGGGCCGGCCTACTAAGGCTAAATCGCCAATTAAATCGAGCAGTTTGTGGCGGGCCGGTTCGTTTTTATAACGCAATTCTACGTTATTTAAAATTCCTTCTTTTTTTACCGCTACTTTGGGTTTATTTAAAAGCGTGGCCAGGTTGGATAGTTCTTCTTCGGTAACTACCCGGTCTACTACCACAATGGCGTTGGCTAAATCGCCGCCTTTAATTAAATTTTGCTTGTAAAGGGCTTCCAGTTCGTGCAAAAAACAAAAAGTACGGCTGGAGGCAATCTGATCCCGGAACTGTTCAATATCAGTAATAGAAGCATGTTGGCTGCCGAGCACCGGGGAATTATAATCCACCATAACGGTTACGCGGTAATCATTTAGGGGCAAGGCCGCTAATTCTACTTCGCGTTCGCTGTCTTTGTAATGAATACCCTGCGGAATTTCAAAATAGTTGCGCAGCGCGTTTTGTTCTTCCAGGCCGGCTGCTTCCAGAGCATGAATAAATTCAATAGAAGATCCATCCATAATGGGTGGTTCCGGACCATCCAGTTGAATGAGCACATTATCAATTTGCAGACCTACCACGGCTGCCAGCGTATGCTCCACGGTGTTTACCCGCGCGCCATTTTGTTCAATGGTAGTGCCCCGGGATAAATCTACCACATTATCTACGTCGGCGGCCACAATGGGCTGGCCCGGCAGATCAACGCGTTGGAATTTGTATCCATGATTTACCGGCGCCGGTAAAAAAGTCATGTTGGCCATTACGCCCGTGTGCAAGCCAATGCCCGATACTGTAACCGGCGACTTAATGGTGTGTTGTTTATCGTTCATTTACAAAGTACGCGTAACGTTTTTAATGAGACGTATAACGTTATAATTAATTGAAGTTCAGTTAAAATGCAACTGTTACTGGCGTGTATTACCCGGTTATTTCTTTACTTAAAAGCCGCGCTGCAAGTTAAATTTTTTCTTTGAGTTCGTTTAATTGTTTTTCTAATTCGGGCAAGCGCCGCAATACAGCCAGAGCACGTAAGTTTTGTTTATAATCAAAAGCCGGCGAACCCTGAATAAAAGTACCTTCTTCTTTTACCGATTTAGAAACGCCGGATTGGGCGCCGATGGTTGTTTTATTGGCTATGGCTATATGCCCCACAATGCCTACCTGCCCGGCAATAACGCAATTATCCCCGATTTTGCTGGAGCCGGAAATGCCGGATTGTGCTGCTATAACGGTATTTCGGCCTACTTCTACGTTATGAGCCAGCATTACCAGGTTATCGATTTTAGTGCCTTCGCGCACTACGGTAGAGCCCATGGTAGCGCAATCGATGGTAGTGTTGGCGCCAATGTTTACTCTATCTTCCAGAATTACATTGCCTAATTGCGGAATATCGCGGTAGGTACCATCTTTCTGGGGCGCAAAACCAAAACCCGGACTGCCAATAACCGCTCCCGCATGAATAATACAATCGTTGCCAATCACACAATCGGCGTAAATTTTAGCGCCGGCAAAAATAGTGGTGTTGTTGCCAATAGTAACATTATCGCCCACATAGGCTTGCGGGTAAATGCGTACATTATCGCCGATGCGGCAGTTATGGCCAATATACGAAAACGCGCCCCGGTAATGAGCTTCGCCAATAATAACGTTTTCGCCTATAAAACTAGGGCTTTCTACGCCCTGCATTAAACGGCCTTTTAATTTCTGATATTCTTCCAGCAGTTGCGTAAAACTCAAATACGGATCTTCTACCCGGATGAGGGCCGCCTGGGTTGGTAGCTTTAACTCTAGTTGATGCGATACAATTACCGCTGTAGCTGCTGTGGTATATAAGAAATGTTCATATTTTAAGTTCGACAAAAAAGCCAGAGAGCCTTCCCGGGCTTCTTCAATTTTTTCCAGTTTATATACGGAAGCTGCTGCATTGCCTTCTACTGTTCCTCCCAATAACTCAGCTATTTGTCCGACGGTAAATTTCATGGCTCAAAAATAATAAAGAATTTAATTAAAGTGCCATTTCTTTAAGGTTGGCGGGTTAATATTGTTGCTAATTGAACAGATATCAGCTGGTAAATTGGATTAATATGCGGTATGTGGTTCATTATTAGGTAATTATTTTTGCAAGCTGTAAAATCTTGTCTGTTGAGCCAGATGTTATTCTTTTGGAAGATAAAAACGAAAAAGAAAGCCGGATTTAGCTTGGCAACAAGGTTTTTATTTAAAGATTTAAAATAAGACTTAGGATTTGCACTAGCGCAGCAAATTAAAAAGCCACCATTTTTTAAAAAAAGGGCCGCCGCACCCCTGATCTTAATCAGGTTTGGGCAAAGTTGCCGATGTTTGGCGGGGATAAAAGCATTTTGTTCGTAAAGTAAGTTTTATAACCTTTTTGCTTTTTAGGGGAGTAAACGCCTTTGGCTTTAAGCTTAAAATAACAAAAATTTAAAAAATTTAGCTTCAGGCTGCCATTGGCTACAAAACCATCCAGAAGCGCATTGATATCCCGGGAAAGCGGGTTGGCTATGGTGCCCGTGTAAATAAATGGTATCGAACCGGGTTTACCTTACGTTCCGGAAATTCCCTAAATTAATATAATCAGAAAACCAGCGCCAGCGCTGGGTTAATTATGCTTTTGGGGAGTAGCAACTTAGCCAGAAATGTAAAAAAATTAAAAAGGACCAGTTGCTTGCAACTGGTCCTTTTTAATGATAGGAAAGTTTTTAAGATTAACCTTTTTTTAAATATTGCGCGGCTTCTTTCGCAAAATAAGTCAGGATGATATCGGCTCCCGCCCGTTTCATGCTCATTAAGCATTCCATCATGGCTTTTTGACCGTCAATCCATCCATTTTGGGCAGCGGCTTTTACCATAGCGTATTCGCCGCTTACGTTATAGGCCGCAATGGGCAAATGCGAGTTATCGCGGAGTAATTTAATTACATCCAGGTAAGCCAGGGCGGGCTTTACCATTAAGTAATCGGCTCCTTCGGCGGTATCTAGTTCAGCTTCCAATAAAGCTTCGCGGCTGTTAGCGGGATTCATCTGGTAGGTTTTTTTATCGCCAAACTTTGGCGCCGAAGCTAAAGCATCGCGGAACGGGCCGTAAAAAGCGCCGGCGTATTTAGCGGTATAGCTCATGATGGCTACATTCTGAAACCCGTTCTGATCGAGCTTTTCCCGGATAAAACCTACCCGCCCATCCATCATATCGGAGGGCGCAATAATGTCGGCGCCGGCGCGGGCTTGTTCCAGGGCCATTTTACCAAGAATTTCTAGTGTCGCATCGTTCAGGATTTCGCCGTTGTCTACAATGCCATCGTGCCCATCCGAAGAGTAAGGGTCCATGGCTACATCGGTTACCAGTACTACCTCCGGAAAATTCTTTTTTACTTCCCGGATAAACGAAGGAAACAAGCCTTCGGGGTTAAAGCTTTCGGTAGCAAAACGGTCTTTTTGACTTTCGGGAATGTTAGGGAAAGGGGCAAAAGCTTTTACGCCTAAGTCTACGCAAGCCGCAATTTCATCGAGCATCCGGTCGGTAGAATAGCGTGCAATGCCCGGCATGGAGGTAATTTCTTCTTTTTTGTTTTCGCCCTCCAGTACAAAAATAGGATATATAAAATCGTGAACGGTAAGGTTATTCTCCTGCACCAAATTCCGGATTACCTCGGTTCTCCGGTTACGGCGCGGACGTCTGGTTAAGTTCATGGGGTAAAATTTAAAATTTTTAAAATTTCGGTTTTAATTAACCGCCTACTTATACCACAAAGTTTAGACTTGTGCCGTTCCCTTGCAAGTAAATAACTTAATTCTTTTGATTGCTAACAAGCCGTATCTTTATAGCCTTAATTTTATTTCTCGGAGTCAGAATAAATGTTAGCTGTTTTGGCGATGGTAATATCTGGTTAGTTGCCAAACGGAACAAAACAAAAAAAGCCAGCTATGCTGGCTTTAAGTAAATTTTTAAATTTTAATATTCTAGCCTGGCAGTTTTTCTCCTTCTTTAAAGAAATTATTCAGGATAGCTATTACCTGGGGCATTTCCAGGGGTTCATCAAAAGCTTCTGAAGCGGCATTGGCACTTACTAGGTTCGCAATATTTACGGTAGCTTGCGTGGTAGTTTCTTCGCCGTCGTAAATAGGTTGCGTAAACTCAGGTAGGTTGCCCCTGTCTTTTAAGGTAATCCAGGGTTTGTTGTTTTCTAAGTTTTGGCCGTCGCCGCGCAGGCGGCGGAAATAAGCTGCGTGCCGGGCTTCTGCCGAATGGATTTGCAAAGCCGTTTGCAAAATGGCGTCGTTGGCCATGATGGCGGGTTTAGGCGCCTGGCCTTTATACGCCCGAATGCCGGTGTCTTCGAAAGCTTGGCCCAAGGCTAAAATAGTTGGATAATCCGCAAACGGATCGTTTATTTTGCCGCCAGCAGTATAATCTAACCGCGATTCTGCTATAACAACGGGAGTGCCACCTAAATCCTGAATGGCTTTTTTTAGCGTTTCTACGTGCCCTAACTCATTGTCCCGGATAATGGTTAAGCCTGTTTTAAATTCGGCGGGCAGGTTGGGGCTATTGGCATCTAATACCTTGCTGTAATAAGTAGAGTCGGTTAGCTCGGCCGTTAAAGCAAAGTTTAGAATGGCAATAATATCGGCATTGTTGCTGGTTTGGCCATACGCTTTATTAAATACCGCGCCAAAAGCTACTGGTACCGCGGCCGCAGCCAATTTCTTACCAAAACCACTCATGTGTTTAAATACTTGCCGACGGCTATCGAAGCGTTCGTATACCTCCGGATCTACTTTTTCAATTTCTGAAAATATATTAAAAATATTCATGATGTTTTATCTTAATTAACTGGTTGGCAAACTACTGGCATTTATATCATTTTTGATGAAAGGCTTCGCTAAGGCCAGCACTTCGTTTGGCATTAAGGCTAAGTCTAAACCTTTATCGTTTATAATATTTTCGTCGCCGGGTTTAGGTGAAGCTCCTCCCCGGGCGGCAAACGTGTTTTGTTTCAGCATCTCCCGGATTTCGGCCGCGTGGCGGGCTTCTACCGAAACAATTTTACCGGCTAAAGCCAGGTTGGTGGCCATAGTTAATAGTTTGCCGGCTCCGTTATAGGCCGCTACGCCTACGTCTTCAAAAGTGCGGGCCGCCATTAAAACAACATTCCGATCAGCCATGTTTACCAAAGAAAAATCGGGGGTTAAAGCCGGAATAGCGGCGTTTCCGAGTACCGATTTAAAAAAGTCGCGGTGAGCTACTTCGTGGTCGCGGATATCGGTTAATACTGCTCGTTCGGTAGCATTAGTAAAAGTAGTATTAAACGTCGTGCTCTTCACCAACATATCGTAAAACGCCGCTTCTAATTGCTCCAGCGCGTAAGCATAATTTAAAATTCCGGTATCGCCGGAGCCCAGGTTAACTGCCGGTATTTCGTTCGGGTTAGGAGGCGGGGTTGGGGGCTGATACACTACGCCGTTAAATTTGCCATCGTCGTCGTCGTTGCAACCAGAAAGAATAAGCGCCGATAAAGCTGCTCCCGCACCAGCGTATTTTATAAAAGATCTTCTTTGTAAAGGAGAAGATATATCAAGGGTATTATCCGCTTTTTTGTCTCGCGGATTTATAATTTTTGACATATTTTAACAATAAAGATTAAACTACAATTAATAAAATTAAAATGTTGATGCGCGCTAATCTTTAAAGGCCTTTAAGAGTGCTTTGGCATTTGGATTTGCTTACGGGTTCCTGTAAAAAAAGGATTTTAACGTAACTGCAATAGCAGTAATTATACGGACAAGGTAAATACAGGGTAAATAGAATTATACCTTAATTTAGTGGATTGTTTTTCTTATTGTATTGAATAAAAATAAGATGGAGCAAGAATAATATTTGCAAAATTTCCGTATAAATACTTGATTCACTGACTTGGGATGTTGAGTGTGATTTGTATTTTTATTATAAAGCCGCATAAAACAATTTTAGCATGCAAATGTTTGGCATTTCATTAAAAATATAACGGGTTTTATTGTATAGGCTAATAGTTATTCTTGTATTTTAATGAGTTGATCCGGCTGATGCGCTTAATTCCTGGAATAAGAATTTAGAGTAGGCAAGTCAAAAAGTAAGGTATTGACTGGAGATGTTACCCACCAGAATTTTAAATTTTTAAAATTCTGGTAAAAGGCGCTAGCTGGTTAAACTATAAACCAACCGGAATGACGACTCCGCCACTTAATAAAGTGGCTTTAAGTGTTCTGCTTTTAAGCCAGAATTTTAAAAATAACTCCGGGAGCTATGCAACATAAGCCAATAATAGTACTACGAACCAGGCAAAGTTAGTGCTTACTAAACTTAAGAAATATGGCGCGTGCGAGTACGGGTAAATGAATTACGGGTAAATGAATTTGGTGCGGTAAACCTAAAAAGCAGCAATTGTTTTTTGAATAATGTTGCAGCATTCGTGTAGTTGGTTTTCGGTAATTACAAGGGGTGGCGCAAACCGGATAATGTCGCCGTGGGTAGGTTTAGCCAATAAACCATTTTCTTTTAAAGCTAAACATACATCCCAGGCGGTACGGCCATCCAGCGTGGGTTTAATAACAAGGGCGTTGAGCAAACCTTTGCCGCGCACCAATTGCACCACTTCCGGATATTGTTGCTGAATTTGCCGCATGCGTTCCCGAAAAATTTCTCCCAGTTTAAAAGCATTTTCAATTAAGTTTTCTTCTTGCATTACTTCCAAAGCGGCCACAGCTACGGCACAGGCTAAAGGGTTGCCGCCATACGTAGAACCATGCTGTCCTGGTTTCAGGCACAACATAATAGCATCATCGGCCAGCACCGCCGAAACCGGTAATACGCCCCCCGACAAAGCTTTGCCCAGAATCAACACATCCGGACGAATGTTTTCGTAATCCGAAGCCAATAATTTTCCGGTGCGGCCAATCCCTGTCTGAATTTCATCGGCCATAAA
This sequence comes from Adhaeribacter swui, assembly GCF_014217805.1. Classification (NCBI taxonomy): domain Bacteria; kingdom Pseudomonadati; phylum Bacteroidota; class Cytophagia; order Cytophagales; family Hymenobacteraceae; genus Adhaeribacter; species Adhaeribacter swui. The sequence continues at coordinate 854,677 of NZ_CP055156.1, read as the reverse complement.
CAACACCCGGTATCTTTCGCAAAGCGCTTTGGCCTGGCTTAAATATCCTTTGGAGGGCACGTATACGCCGGCTTCTCCTTGGATTGGCTCTACCAGAAAACCGCATACGTGCGGATTTTGCAAGGCTTCTTCCAAGGCAGCTAAATCATCGTAAGGCACCACTTTATAACCAGGCATAAAAGGGCCAAACCCACTGGTGGAATCGGGGTCGGTAGAAAACGAAATAATACCGGTGGTACGGCCATGAAAGTTATGTTCCACCACCACTATTTCGGCCTGGTACCGGGGAATGCCTTTTTCTTCGTAGCCCCATTTACGGGCTAGTTTAATGGCCGTTTCCACCGCTTCGGCGCCCGAGTTCATGAGTAAAGCTTTTTCAAAACCAAAATAGTCGCAAATGTATTTCTCGCATTCTCCCAGTTTGTCGTTGTAAAATGCCCGGGAGGTAAGAGTAAGCACCTGCGCTTGCTCCGTTAAAGCCTGAATAATTTTAGGATGGCAATGCCCTTGGTTTACCGCGCTATAAGCCGACAAAAAATCGAAATATGGTTTGCCTTCTACGTCCCACAAATACACGCCTTGCCCACGTGCCAATACCACCGGCAGCGGGTGATAGTTATGCGCACCGTATTTTTCTTCGAGGTCGATGGCTTGTTGGCTGGAGGTAATGCGGGTGGTATTCATAGGCGAAACTTTCATAATGGTACATCTGCTTTAAACTAACAGGTACGGACATTGCTGCTTAACAGGTTAAAATTACCGACAACTCTTGGTTAAATCAAAAGCAGGATATAACCAGGAACGTGTACCTTTGCCCCGTAAATTTAAAATTTTTAAAATTTTTGAAGCCTGACAAATTACCGTCTTTAGAACCCGGCGATTTTTATTTTAATGAGCAAGGCTATATGGTATTTACCGCTGCCTATCATTTAAAGCGGGGCTTTTGCTGTAAAAACGGCTGTAAACATTGCCCTTATGGTTTTAAAAAAAAGAGTAAGTAAAAGCCGGTTATAGAAGCGTTGTTATACTGTTTTAACCAACTTTGTATTGGCGATTTAAGGATGAGAAGTTGGTGGCAAAAGCAATTTTTTAAATTTATTTATTTCTGAGGTTTGATATTCTGCTATTTTTTCGGATATTTGCGTCCCTTTTAAGATAAACGATTTAGATAAAGATAAAAATGGCCAGAGTTTGTGACTTAACCGGAAAAAGACCACAGGTTGGTAATAACGTATCACACGCTAATAATAAAACCAAGCGTAAGTTTTACCCTAATTTACAGAAAAAGAAATTTTACGTACCGGAAGAAGATGCCTGGATCACTTTAAAAGTATCTACCTCGGCTATCCGTACCATCAATAAAAATGGTATCTCTGCGGTACTGAAAAAAGCAGTAGCCGACGGTTATATCGTTTACTAGTTTTTTACATCAATGCGGGCCATCCGGCTTCTCCTGCTGTTAGCAGGAATTAACTGGGGTGTTGTTGCTTGGGCGCAACCCGTAGTTACTCCGGAGAAACCTACTGATTTTCTAGATAAAAATTTTCACCGGCAACGGAGAGAGCTGCTTATTAAACAATTGCCAGCTCACTCCGTTGCTGTTTTTTTTGCCAATCCGGTGCGAAATCGCGCCAATGATGTGGATTATCATTACCATCAGGATCCGGATTTCTATTATTTAACTGGTTACCGCGAACCCAACGCGGTTTTGTTGTTGTTTGCCCAGGAACAAAACATTGCTGGTAAACCCACCCGCGAAGTAATTTTTGTGCAGCCCCGCGACCCCAAGCAAGAACAATGGAATGGCAAACGGCTCGGGGAAAAAGGTGTCATGGAGGAGCTGGGTTTTCATTCTGTTCTGCTGAATGCGGCTTTCGCTAACTTTAAGCTGGAGCCTGCGGCTTTTACCGGCGGCATTTTAACAAAAGAATTACCAGAAGATGTTCGTGATGATGTGCGCGACCAAGCTGATTTATTTAGCTTAATTCAACAGTTTAAACAAAAGGTGCAGTATCCAGGCAATAAAATGGTAAATAACACCATTGTACCCATGCTCCTGACGCGCATGCGGGAAGTAAAAACCCTGGAAGAATTAAAATTACTGCGAAAAGCCATTGCTATTTCGGCAGTAGGGCAGCAAGAAGTAATGAAGGCTATGCGCCCGGCTATGTCGGAAACCGAAGTACAGGGAATACACGAATTTGTGTACAAAAAATATGGCGCGAAATACGAAGGCTATCCGTCTATTGTGGGAGCGGGTAACAATGCCTGCGTGTTGCATTACATCGAAAATGATAAGCCGCAACTAGGTAATAATAGCTTAGCGTTAATGGATTTAGGCGCCGAATACCACGGTTATACCGCCGATGTAACGCGTACTATACCCGCCTCTGGTACTTTTAACATGGAGCAAAAGCAACTTTACCAATTGGTATTGGAAGCACAACAAGCCGGTTTCGAGCAATGTCGGGTGGGTAATGTTTTTGCTGCGCCGCACCAGGCGACACAGCGGGTTATTGCCCAAGGCTTAAAAAAGTTAGGAATAATTAAAAAAGAAGAAGATGCCTTGTTGTATTTTCCGCACGGTACATCGCATTATTTAGGCTTGGACGTGCACGATCCGGGTACCTACGGTCCGCTGCAAACCAATACGGTAATTACCGTGGAGCCGGGCATTTACATACCCGAAGGTAGCCCTTGTAACAAAAAGTGGTGGGGCATTGGTATCCGCATTGAAGACGATATCTTAATAACCGAAAATGGTTGGGAAAACTTATCAGTGGCTGCCCCCCGCACCATTTCGGATATCGAAGCTTTAATGGCTAAACCCAGTGCCCTCGATGATTTTATTCTTCCTGAACTAAAGTAAATAGCAGTGACGAGTAGTTATACCTTAATCCAATGAAGCTGTTTACTCGTGGCTTACTTTCTTGGTGGCAAAGGAGCTAATCTGCCTTACAATATTCCGGAAACCAGCATACAGCACAATATCGGTAAACATTTCAAATTCTTTTTTGTAGCCGGCTACTAAGCCAATCTTTTTAGATTTATACGTGTTGGTAGCCGACCAGGGCATCCAGCCAACGTTGCGCTTGTGCTTTTGCATGTACAGGTTAATGGCCAGTTCTACCTGGTAGCGATTTACTTCCTGGTTAAAAACCTTCAATAAGTCTTTTTTCTTTACAATCCGTTCGCCCGATAACAAGATATCTCCTCGGTCGAATTTAACGAACCAGGGCGCATTAATGCGCCGCAGAATAAGCATATCCAGATTATGTAAAGTGATTGCTTGAATAGCTTTTTCTATTTCAGATTTGTCAATGTCGCGCAGGTCGGCGTCCATTAACAAAATGTTTTCGTGCTTGGCTACTTGTAAGCCATGCCGGATGGCCGCCGCTTTGCCTTGGTTATAAGGCAACCTAATAAGCTCTACCGATGGCCAGTAATCCGAAATAATATCGGCGGTATCATCTTCAGAGCCATCGTCAACGCAAATAATCTGCGTGATATTTTTAATTTGTGTAACAACTTCCAAAACCTGAAAAACCCGAAATTCTTCGTTGTAAAAAGGGATAATACAAGTAGTTTGGGTGGTTGCGTGCATAATGAGTAAGCAGTTGAGTCGGTAAAGTTAAAGTTTATTATTAATTTAAAATTGTCAAGAAATTCAGTAATTAATCCAAATACGGAAAATGCAATAAAATGGGTGCCGTGGTTAAATAAAGTTGCCCCGGAATTTAAATTATTTAAAATAAAGCCTACTTTTTCTGCTGAATAGACTATAATAGTAGCCTTTTTCTATTTTGCGGATACAAGTAAAGCGGCTGTACTTGGTAAGCCCAGGAACAATCCTCTGGCCTGCATAGCATATCGGATTTTAAGCGTGCGAGTTTAAAAAATACCTTTAAAACAACATTATTTGTTAGTAATACGGAATGCTTTAGAAGGGCGACAGAAAGTTATTCGTATTTTTACGGAGAGGGCCGCCAGGAACTTGCCCGAATTATCTAAATTTTTAATAATTAGAGCTTGTAATTTAAAGTTAAACCGACTAAATTTGCAGTCCTAATTCAAAATACAGTTGAGATGGCTAAAAAAGGAAACCGCGTACAAGTAATAATGGAATGCACCGAGCAAAAGAACTCCGGCGTTCCGGGTACTTCTAGATATATTACTACCAAAAATCGTAAAAACACACCGGAGCGGTTAGAATTAAAAAAATTCAACCCGAACCTGAGAAAAGTTACTGTACACAAAGAAATTAAATAATCATGGCTAAGAAAGTAGTTGCGACCCTTAAGACCTCCACTGGTAAAGATTGGGCTAAAGTTATTAAAGCAGTAAAATCACCTAAAACCGGTGCTTATACTTTTAGAGAAGAAATGGTGCCTGTAGATAAAGTACAGGAGTTTTTAGCCGCTAAATAATTGCGGTTATTGCTTTAACATAATACCAGGAAGTCCCACAGTCGTTGTCGGGACTTTTTCTGTTTATAATTACTCAGAATATATTACGTTTATCGTTCAGAAGGAATAACCACTATGGGACTTTTTGACTTCTTTAGTAAAGAAAAAAAGGAATCGCTGGATAAAGGCTTAGAAAAAACCAAAACCAGCTTTTTCGATCAACTCAGTAAAGCCGTTGTTGGGAAATCGAAAGTAGACGAAGAAGTACTGGACGATTTAGAAGATACGCTGGTGCACTCGGATGTAGGGGTGCAAACCACTATTAAAATTATTAAGCGTATCGAAGACCGGGTGGCCCGGGATAAATACGTGGGCACTTCGGAGCTGGACCGGATTCTGCGCGAAGAAATTGCGGCATTACTCGAAGAAAATAATTCCGGTAAAGCTACTGCCGAGTTTGTACTGCCCGCAAACATTAAACCTTACGTAATTATGGTAGTGGGCGTAAACGGCGTTGGTAAAACCACTACCATTGGAAAACTGGCGGCGCAGTTTCATAAAGCCGGCAAAAAAGTAGTGCTGGGCGCAGCCGATACTTTCCGGGCCGCCGCGGTTGATCAATTAATTATTTGGGGCGAACGGGTAGGGGTGCCGGTAATTTCGCACGGCATGAACACCGATCCGGCTTCGGTAGCTTTTGACGCCGTAAAGAAAGGCGTAGAAATGGATGCTGATGTGGTAATTATTGATACGGCTGGTCGGTTACATAATAAGGTAGGCTTAATGAACGAGCTTTCTAAAATTAAGCGCGTTATGCAGAAGTTTATTGAGCAAGCCCCGCACGAAGTATTGTTGGTGCTTGATGGCAGTACCGGCCAAAACGCTGTAATTCAAGCCCGCGAATTTACTAAAGCTACCGATGTAACTGCTTTAGCCATTACCAAATTAGATGGTACGGCCAAAGGTGGCGTAGTAATTGGGATTTCGGATGAATTTAAAATTCCGGTGAAATACATTGGGGTAGGCGAAAAAATTGATGACTTGCAGGTTTTTGATAAGTACGAATTTGTAGATTCCCTGTTCTCTAAATAAAAATTTAAAAAATGCGGCCATTATCATAACTGGTTTTAAGTTAAGAGTAGAGGTAGCGTAGAGAGCAGTTGCAAAATCAATAGTATTTTAAAAATTAGCTTTTTAGCAATTCATTATAATACTTGTTCAATGAGGTTATTAGTTAATCAAGGTTTATTAGCCTTGGGTTATCTCTTGCTTTAAAAACAACCTAGTGCTTGTGGGGCTAATACAGGCCCATGTACCAATAGCAACAAATTTTTTTAAATTTTTTCTTTTTTACGGATTAACACTAGATACCCTCTTTTTAACTGCCCCAAAATAACGGGAGTGTTTAGTTTTCTAAACTAATCGTACCTTTGCAAACCGTTTTAAAACGAACCATTCTAATTAAAAGACGGTTTTCGTTTTACATTATTCAAGCACATTCCTATTCGTGAAAGTAAGAACATTAAAAAAAGATAAGGTAAACGTTATTACGCTGGGTTGCTCTAAAAACCTGGTGGATTCAGAAGTATTGATGGGGCAGTTGCGCAGCAACGATTTTGCCGTAACCCACGAAAGCGAGAAGAACGATGCCAACATTGTTATTATAAATACCTGCGGCTTTATTGATAATGCCAAGCAGGAATCCATTGATACCATTCTGCAATACGCCGACGAGAAAGAAGCCGGTAATATTGAAAAATTATACGTAACCGGTTGTTTGTCGCAGCGCTATAAAGATTCTTTGGAAGCCGAAATTCCGCAGGTAGATGCGTATTTTGGTACCCTGGAAATGCCGCAGTTGCTCAAAACCCTACAAGCCGATTACAAACACGAACTGGTAGGCGAACGCCTGTTGACGACCCCAAAACATTACGCTTATTTTAAAATTGCGGAAGGCTGTAACCGGCCTTGTTCTTTCTGCGCCATCCCGCTCATGCGCGGCAAACACGTAGACCGCCCCATCGAAGATTTAGTGAAAGAGGCCAATCGGTTAGCTTCTATGGGCACGAAAGAGCTTATTTTAATTGCCCAGGATTTAACTTACTACGGTTTGCAACATTACGGCGAACGCAAGCTAGCCGACTTACTACGTAATTTATCGGATGTGCCCGGTATTGAGTGGATTAGAATGCAATATGCTTACCCTTCGCAGTTCCCGATGGAGGCTTTGGATGTAATGGCGGAGCGGGCTAATATCTGCAAATACCTGGATATGCCTTTGCAACATATTTCGGATAACATGCTGAAAACCATGCGTCGGGGCATTAGCAAACGCCGTACGGTGGAGTTAGTAGATACTATCCGGCAACGGGTACCCGATATTGCTTTACGCACTACTTTAATTGCGGGCCATCCCGGCGAAACGCAGCAGGATTTTGAAGAATTGTACGATTTTGTAGAAAAAACGCGTTTCGACCGGTTGGGTATCTTCACGTACTCGCACGAAGAAAATACGCATTCGCACACCTTAGGCGATACCGTGCCAGACGAGGTAAAACAAGAACGCGCCGATGCCATTATGGAATTGCAGCAAGGTATTTCGCTGGAACTAAACGACGCGCGCGTGGGGCAAACCTACAAAGTGTTATTCGACCGGAAAGAAAGCGGTTACTATGTGGGCCGTACCCAGTACGACTCGCCGGAAGTAGACAACGAAGTGCTGGTACCCGCCAGCAACCAGTACATCCGGATTGGTGATTTTGCCCCAGTTAAAATTGTAAGCTGCACCGACTTTGACTTGTATGGCGAAGTAGTACCCGAAGCTACCCCTGTAAATAAGATGCAACTAACGCACTAAAAGCCTATATAGATAAATAAAATTTAAAAAAGACGCTAACAAGGCGTCTTTTTTCATATAGCTCAAAAAAATAATTCCTTAATAAAAAACGGCAAGTAAACGCAACCGACACCAGTTTGGCTCCTTGGGTTTCGGTGCCGCAGGCATTCCGCAGACGAAGTCGAGGAAAGGTGAAAGTAGAAATAGCAGCATTTCCTCCCCTGTTTTTAGGGGAGGTGCCACAGGGGGAGGGGTTAACGAGGACCGTCGGCCACGAGGCAAAACTTGAAGCCAGCCAGTTAGATAGCACCAATGCCTGTAGACGGGAACTGGCTCCAAGTAAGTAAAGTTAAATAAGCTTTACCTTTATTCTTAAAATTTACAATTACAATAGTTTTTGATCGCTTATGAAAGCCGATGATGGTTCCGGCTTATGGCCGGAGTAAAGTCAGAGGCTTTACCTTGTAGGTAGACACAAGTTAGAAAACTTGCGCCAGAATAGAAGATAAATAGTTAATCCTAAGTTTTTGAAACATGTGCCGTAGTCAACAGTGATGCTGCGCTAAACACGGGCGCCCTTTCAATGGGTAAATTTTTCCAGCATGTAACTGGTTTCACCAGAAAACACGTTAGCATATAAAATAACTATTTGGGAGGATTTTTGTTACTCTACTTTAAATTATCAAAACTTACCTAAAGTAGCGTTAAAACTGTTTTCCGTTAAAATACCTACCAAACTAATAAAATAACATGTTACTTTGCGATTCGGCGCCAGCCGACCACCAAAATTGCCTCCGAATGAAAATTTCGCAAATAGATTACAGTGCCACTCATGCTTTTTCGTCGCTCGTAATTGATTATTTACAGCAAAATTCCAAGTTAGCTCCTTTCTATCATCGTTTTCCGACACCCGAAAACCTGAAAGAACAACTAGCCGAAAAGCAGTTTACGCCGGAGCAACGGATCTTACTTTGTCAGGAACTGGAAAGCCAATACGCTTCTTTGCCTGAACTACCGGCTAACGTCCGGAAGAACCTGGATTTACTGCAACAGCCAAATACCTATACCATTACTACCGGTCACCAATTAAGTTTATTTACCGGGCCGCTGTATTTTATTTATAAAATTATCAGCGCTATAAAAACGGCCGAGCAGCTGCAAGAACAGTATCCCGATTACAACTTTGTGCCGGTTTACTGGATGGCCACCGAAGACCACGACTTTGCTGAGATTAACCACTTTAGTTTATTTGGGAAGCCGTACGCCTGGGAAACCGACCAGAAAGGTGCCGTAGGTCGATTTAAAACCGATTCTATTTTTTCGTTAATCGAATCGTTACCCGAAAACTATCCGGTTTTTGAAAAAGCGTACACCGAGTTTGATACTTTGTCGGCAGCTACCCGTTTTCTGGCGAATGAGTTATTTGGCGCGTATGGTTTAATCAGCATCGATGCCGATGCTCCAGCCCTGAAACAAGCCTTAAAGCCGGTTATTAAAAACGAGTTAACGGATCAAATCGCGTACAAATTAGTAAATGCTACCAACGAGAAATTAGCCGCTGCGGGTTATAAAACGCAAGTAACCCCGCGCGAAATTAACTTGTTTTACCTGGATAATGGCGTACGCGAACGGCTGGTTTTGGAAGCAGATCATTACCGCATTTTAAATACCGATTTAACTTTTACCCGCGACGAAATTTTAAATTTAGCTGAAACGGAACCGGAAAAATTTAGCCCCAACGTAATTTTACGTCCGCTTTACGAAGAAATATTGCTGCCTAATTTGTGTTACATTGGTGGTGGCGCCGAGATTGCGTACTGGTTTCAGTTAAAAGATTTATTTGACTATTATCAGGTACCATTTCCGGCTTTAATGTTGCGCAATTCGGGGTTATACATTGCCAAGAACCACGTAAACCGCATGCAGAAATTAGGGCTGCAAGCCACCGATTTGTTTAAAGATTTGCCTACGCTTAAAAAACAAGTTACCGCGGCTTACCAAGACGAAGGTTTGCACCTGAACGAAGAGAAAAAACAAGTAGAAGCCGCCTTTGCGCAAGTAGAAAAATTAGCCGCTGCTATTGATCCCACGTTAACTAAAACCGTGGCGGCCGAAGCGCAAAAAGCCTTTAATGCTTTAACCGTGCTGGAAAAGAAAATTGTAAAAGCTAACGACACCAAGTACGAAACCATCTATAACCAGCTTACTGCCTTAAAAGATAAGTTATTTCCGAATGGTACCTTGCAGGAACGCATCGATAACTTACTGACGTACCAGACCAACAATCCGGATTTTATTCAGCAGTTGTACGAGGCTTTTGAGCCTTTTGCCGCCAAGTTTACCATTCTGGAAGAAGAGTAAAAATGCTAAAAGCCGCTTTGCGCTTACAAATGCTGCAAAAACGCCAAGGTTATTTGCCCACCGAGGTAGATCGGCGCAGCCAGCAGATTTGTGAGCAATTTTTTAAATTTTTTCTGGTTAAAGACCTGCGGGTAGTCCACGTTTTTTTACCGATTGCGGCTAAAAACGAAGTAAATACCTGGTTCATTATCCGGCAGTTACAAGCTGATTTTTCCGGGATTAAGATTGCGGTACCAATTGCCGATGTAACTAATAATGCCCTGTCACATTACTTACTTAGCCCGGATACTAAGCTGGTAATTAATAAATGGGGCATTCCGGAACCAGTAAATGCCACCCCAATAGCGGAAGCAGCTATAGATGTGGTATTAGTGCCTTTACTGGCTTTTGATGAACAAGGCCACCGCGTGGGTTATGGCAAAGGGTATTACGACCGTTTTTTAAATATTTGCCGTCCGGATACGCTTACTATTGGCTTATCTTTAGAAGAACAACCCGTGCCGTTTATCCAGGATTTATACAAAGGCGATAGCGCTTTACAGTTTGTAGTAACGCCATCTAGTGTTTACCAATTTAAGTAAATAAGCGCCACTAACTCGGTTAATAACAAATTTCCGTTAAAAGTCGAGAGATGAAACTGGATCAAATTTTTAAATATTTAACTTTTGTGATTGTATCGGGTACAATGCAGTAAAACTAATCTCTGATAATGAATAATATAACCTTGTTTTACGTCTACGATGCCTTATGTGGTTGGTGCTACGGGTTTGGGCCGGTAATAGAAAAGTTGCACCAGAACTACGCTGATAAGATAGATTTTCAGGTATTAAGCGGGGGCATGATAACTGGTGGCCGGGTTGGGCCGCTTACGCATATGGCTGCTTACATTAAACAAGCCAGCCCGAGAGTAACGGAACTAACCGGAGTACCTTTTACGGAAGCTTACTTAAATGGGGTGCTGGAAGATAGTACGTATATTGGTGATTCTACGCCGCCTGCTATTGCATTAAGTATTTTAAAAGAAGCTCAACCTGATATGCAGGTAACTTTTGCCCGGGGTATCCAGAAACTTATGTTTCAGGAAGGTAAAAAAATTAACGAAGCTCCGGCTTATTTAAACTTAGCGGAACAAGCCGGCATGTCGGCAACTGATTTTACGCAGAAGTTTGCGGACCCAACTTATTTAGCCAAAGCGCAAGAAGAATTTGCCCTGGTGCAGAATTGGGGTATTTCGGGCTTCCCGGCGGTAGTTGTGCAAAAACAAGATCAGTTGTATTTAGTGGCTAACGGCTTTGTGCCTTACGCAAAATTAGCAGCTACTATCGATAAAGTACTGGCTTAAAATTTAAAAATTTAAAAAAACGAAAACATTGTACCAACATTTGTTGTATATACAAATATTGGTAATATCTTTGGCTCATTCTTATCACTAGTAACCAGTCGTTTTGAAACTCGAAGAAGAAATAAAACAGAAAAGCTTTAAATCGCCGTACCACCGGATGATGGTAAACATTATGTTTACGGGCAACTTTCTGCAAAAACGACTGCTCTGCATGATGCGCGAATTTAACATTTCGCCGCAACAGCATAATGTATTAAGTATTCTGCGTGGCCAACATCCCAATCCGTGTTCGCTGGGCGATATTCAGGAACGTATGCTCGACCGCATGAGCAATGCCACCCGTTTGGTAGATAAGCTGCTCGAAAAAGATTTGGTAGTGCGTTGCCAATGCCCTAATAACCGGCGCAAAATAGAAATAACCATTACCAATGCCGGATTAAACTTATTAAGCCAAATCGAAGCTAAAGTGCCGTCTTTTGAAGAACTGTTTCCGGCTATTAGCCCCGAAGAAGCTACTACGCTGGCGCAGTTACTGGATAAATCGCGGGAATAAAAAAATTTAAATAAAAACTTGTATATACAATTATTGTAGTAACATAAATTTAAAAATCGGTAATAAAAACATGGAAAATCAACCACTTTTAACTCCTTATCAATTAGGAAATTTATCTTTAAAAAACCGGGTAGTAATGGCTCCCATGACCCGGAGCCGGGCCGATAACCCCGACAACGCGGCTACCGAATTAACCGCCCAGTATTACCGGCAACGGGCTTCGGCGGGTTTAATTATTACCGAAGGTACCCAGGTAAGTCCGCAGGGCGTGGGTTATATTAACACCCCAGGTATTTACTCCGAAGCCCAGGTAAAAGGCTGGCAATTAGTAACCGAAGCGGTGCACGCCAAAGAAGGTAAAATATTTGCCCAATTGTGGCACGTAGGCCGCATCTCGCATCCCGATTTTCATAACGGTGCGTTACCGGTAGCGCCTTCGGCCATTAACCCGAACGATAAAGCATTTACCCCGCTGGGCTTTAAAGATACCGTAACCCCGCGCGCCCTGGAAACCCACGAAGTACAAGCCATTGTGCAGGATTTTAAAAAAGCCGCCGCTAACGCCGTACAAGCCAATTTTGATGGAGTAGAACTGCACGCCAGCAACGGTTATTTATTTCACCAGTTTTTTAGTAAAGTATCTAACCAGCGCACCGACCAGTATGGCGGCTCCATCGAAAACCGGGCGCGTTTCTTGTTCGAAACCCTGGACGCTGTAAAAGAAGTAATCGACTTAAGCCGGGTAGGGGTGCGGCTAAACCCATCGTTGCACGGCATGAGCGGCATTACTGTGGACGAAGAAACGATCCCGACTTTCGAGTACATTGTAAAACGCTTAAACGACTATAATTTAGCCTACGTGCATTTATCGGAGCCGTTTACTCCCGTAGAAGGCGTGCCTTATGCTGTAACCGAAATAGCCAAGCATTTCCGGCCTTTGTATAACGGAACCCTGATTATTAACAAAGGCTTTAACCAGGAAACCGGTAACCAGATTATCGCGGATGGTTTAGCGGATTTAGTAGCATTTGGGGTGCCCTTTATTGCTAATCCGGATTTGCCGGAGCGTTTCGCTCAGAACGCCGGCTTAAATACTCCGGATAAAAATACGTTTTACGCGGGTGGCGTTAACGGTTACGTCGATTACCCGGCGTTAACCGAAGTAGCAGTTAATTGATTTTTGTTTTTGTTTTATGTTCCCAGCCGGCCGGATTTTCCGCCGGCTTTTTTCTTAAATTCTTAAAGTTAAAAACCAGTTTTGCGTCTTACAGTTAAACAATCCTAATCTTTAAAAGTATTAAGATGAATAAATTGTATAAAGGCTAAATTTTAAAAATTTAAAAAATCAAAAAAATGAAATACAACTTATTAGGTAATACGGGCGTGCTGGTATCGGAACTATGTTTTGGTACCATGACTTTCGGCGGACAAGGTCACTGGGAAGCCATTGGCCGGCAAACCCAGGACGAAGCCAACCAGCTCTTAAAAACGGCGGTAGATGCGGGCATTAATTTTATTGATACCGCCAACGTGTATTCTTTCGGGCAGTCGGAGCAATTGCTGGGGGAGGGGTTAAAGCAAGCCGGCTTGTCGCGGAACGAGTTGTTTATTGCTACCAAGGTGCGGGGCCGGATGGCTGCTGGCGTAAATCAGCTTGGCTTATCGCGCTACCACATTATGCAATCCGTAGATGAAAGTTTGCAGCGTTTGCAAATGAACCACATTGATTTGTTGTATGTGCACGGGGTAGATGCGGCTACGTCGGTGGAGCAAGTGGTACATACGCTGCACGATGTGGTAACCAGCGGCAAGGTGCGGTACGTGGGCGTGTGTAACTGGCCGGCCTGGCTGGTAATGAAAGCTTTGGGTATCGCTAAAAAACACGGCTGGCACGAGTTTGTAGCTATGCAGTATTTTTACGCCGCCGCTAACCGCGATGTAGAACAAGAGCTAATTCCGCTGGCCCAGGAAGAACAGTTAGGTTTTATGCCCTGGAGCCCCTTGGCGGGAGGTTTCTTATCCGGTAAATTTACCCGCAACCAAACCAATACCGGCGGCCAGTCGCGGCGCGATACCTTTGATTTTCCGGTGATTGATAAAGAAAAAGCCTACGATATTATTGATGTTTTAATTCGTTTGGGCGAAAATTATAACGTGTCGGCCGCTGAAATTGCTTTGGCCTGGGTGCGCCAGCAACAAGGCGTTACCAGCACCATTATCGGGGCCAAAACGTCGGAACAACTGGCTTCCAACATTCACTCTACCACTTTCGATTTATCAACGGCGGAGTTAGAAGAATTAAACGCCGTTAGCCAACCGGAAAAAAGATACCCGGGCTGGATGGTAGAGCGGCAAATGGGCGACCGGTTACCCGCCCCCGATAAAAAACAAAAAATTTAAAAAAAGAAGGTCCAGAGTAATTCTCCGGACCTTCTTTTTTAATAACCAAACCAAATCTGGCTACTTACTTATTATCAACTTTATCAAGGTTAATTATTAAAAATAAAATTATTAACCCAACAAAAGTCTAATATCTAGTGTCTAGTGTCTAGTGTCTAGCGTCTAACTCAAGGATTAGTCGACCACATGCCGGCTTCTTTAATAAATACCCGGCGGTTTAGTTTTAGTTGGGCAATTACCAGTTCGGCCAAATCTTCGGGTTGCATTACTTTTTCGGGGTTGCCGTCGGTGAGTTTGTTGGCAATGGCTAATTCGGTGGCTACCGTGCTGGGCGTTAAAGCACTTACCCGGATATTATGTTTCCGGACTTCCTGCATCAGCGATTCGGTTAAACCCATTACCCCAAATTTAGACGCGCTGTAGGCACTGGTAACGGCCGCTCCCCGCTGGCCCGCCGTCGACGAAATATTAATGATATCGCCGGTTTGGCGTTCAATCATGTCGGGCAATACGGCGCGGGTCATGTAATACACGCCCAGCAAGTTTACTTTAATAATGTTTTCCCATTCGGTGGGATCCATTTCCAGGAATTTGGCGAAAGTACCGGTGCCCGCATTGTTAATAAGAATATCTACCGCGCCTAAGTTTTTCTTTATCTGGGCGGCGGCGGCTTCTACCGCGGTTCTGTTGGCTACATCGGCGGTAACTACCGAGGTTTTAACGCCTAAGCCTTGCATTTCGTTAGCTACTTTTTGTAATTGGCTGGAGTTGCGGGCTAATAATCCCACGTGTACCCCTTCTTTGGCTAAAGCAATGGCAATGGCCCGGCCAATGCCTTTTCCGGCGCCGGTAACTAAAGCAATTTTACCTTTTAATGACTCCATATTTTAGGTATTTAGTTTAAAGCTTGTGCTAAATAAGTAAAGTAAATAAATATTGTTTCCTGCTAACAACACCACGAAAACATTGTTTGATTATTATGGAATTAAGGTGATTTTTTAAATTTTAATAATACAGAAACGAAACTGTTGTTAAAAGAAAAAAGATAAATTACTTTATTGCCGGTATTACGTACCACCTGAAAAAAGTTTAAATTTTAAAATAACGTGAGTTCGAGATAAGTACTCAATTACATTTTCACTATGGCGCGGATTTACTTCCGTGACTTGTATTTAGGTTTTTTATTTCCATTTAAGTAATCATGAAAGAATTCAAGGAATTCCAGAAGAATTTAACCAGTAGGCAGCCGATTAGATCCTTCTGGAATTCTTTGAATTTTGCAGGATGACGAAGATGAGGCTGAATGGCTTATCTCGAACTCACGTTAAAATAACTTAAAATCGCCTATGCCATTACCGCGTTTAGAAATTAACTATTGTACCCAATGCCGTTGGTTGCTGCGGGCTGCCTGGCTTGCCCAGGAAGTTTTAACCACCTTTGAGCTCGAAATGGGCGAAGTGGCCCTGGTCCCGGGCACGGGCGGCGTGTTAGATATCCGGCTGAACGGCGAATTAATTTTCTCGCGCAAAGAAGCCGGCCGTTTCCCGGAAGCCAAAGAATTAAAGCAGCTTATCCGCGATATTATAGCCCCGGATAAACCTTTGGGCCACAGCGACCGCAAGTAAAAACAAGCGCTAGCTAGGTTAAACTTTGCAGCCCAGCCAATTTTTTTAAATTTTGCTTATTCTTTAGCGTCGTTTACTTCAATCCAATGGCCGTCGGGGTCCTGGAAATAAACTTGCTTTACGCCGTCGGTGCGCAGGGTGTATTCCTGGGGTTTGCCTACCCAGTTCTCGAATTTAACGTTGGCTTTATTTAAACGCCCGATAAAATCTTCTACCGAAGCTACGCTAAAGCATAAATGTTCGCCTTTATCGTAAACCGTTTTACGGGCTTTGCCCTGAATTAAATGTAAATGTGATTTTTCGCCGACGGTAAACCAGGTATGCAAACCATCATGAAACGGCTCGGGTATTTGTTGCAGTTGCAAAAAGTTTTCGTAAAAGCTGGTCGATTTTTTTAAGTCGTTTACGTGCAGCGCAATGTGGTTTAAACGGGTTGGCGCATTACTGGCTACCGAAGTAGAATTGGTTTGGGCCTGAGCTGCGGTAAAATTTAAAAAAAGCAAACCGGCCAGGCAAAAACAGAATAAAGATTTCATGATAAATTTTTTAAAAATGGTGATGGACGACGAAGATAAAAAATTATTATTCTGAAACCGGGAAAGCCGGATTAAATTAAATTGGATTTAAAAAGAATATGGCCCATCGGGTATTTGCTCTTTCATTTGTAATAAAGATTAGTAACTTAGCGTTAATTAATTTGTTCAATAAAAACCCTGGTAAGTACCACCAGGTAGTTTTTGGCCCGTACAATTGCTCGGTTTATGGACGTTTTAAATCAGCAGTATAAATGGATGCAAAGCGCCCGCGCCGTCTTGTTTAGTTATATTGATACCTTAACGATTGCGCATTTTACAGAAGAATTACCTGGTTACGGCCATAACAGCATCCGGAGTGTGCTGGTGCATACGGCCAATACCTACCAGTTTTTGTTAGGCAGTTTTGCCCAAGGTAAAGAATTGCCGATCATAAAACCGTTAATGGTAACCCATATAAGCGAAGTGCGGCGTATCTTTCGCGAGGTAAACGAACTAACCGAGGCGTTTATCGGGCAGTTTCAGGATAAGTGGCTGAATCCGGTTACCGGCGAAATACCCTGGCGCAAAACTACCCTGGAAACTACGCCGCTGGCCCTTTTTACGCACGTAATTACCCACGAATGCCACCACAAAGGGCAGGTAGTTTCGATGAGCCGGCAACTTGGGTACACGCCACCCGATACAGATTTACTCCGGTTGTAAAGTATCTTTGCGCTGGTTAAATTTAAATAGTAAAACAGTGTTAGTCTAAAATTAAAAATTTAATAGTTATGGGAAAAGCACAAGATGCCAAAAAGGAAGTAAAGAAAAAGCCTGCTAAAACCGAAAAAGAAAAAAAAGCGGCCAAGCTGGAGAAAAAGAATAAACCAAAATATGATTAAGGTTTGCCTTCTGCTTTTAAATGCCAGTAAGCCAGTTGCTAAAAAATACCTGGCTTTTTCTTTATCTGTAAACAGTCCTACCTGCGCTTGCCGGTAGGACTTTTATTTTACCGGGGAATATTCGTTAATTTCTCTATTTTTAAAGTATACGCTATTGCAAAATGTCTATTTCTACTAACCAATATTTAAAAATTTTCTGGGTTACGTTAGGGGCCGTTTTTTTTAATTTTTATTCTGCCCAAAGCCAACCTACCGCTCTGGAGCCGCAAAAGCTGGTGGCTAACTGGGAAATAAATGAGAATAATTATCAGAATAAAGCGCAGTTTTTATCTACGCTTACTTTAACCAATAAATCTGCCGGGGCTTTGCCCGCCGCCGGCTGGAAAATCTATTTCAACTTTAACCGCTCTATAATTCCGGGTTCGGTGCGGGGCACCGTAAACATCCGGCACCTCAACGGCGATTTATTTGAAATTTCGCCCCGGCCCGATTTCCGGATTATGGTTACCGGTAATACCACGCGCATTTCTTTTATAACCGGTGGCGCCGCCCTGAACATTACCGATGCACCCACAGGTTTTTATTTTGTTTGGGATAACAACCCCCGCCAGGGTTTAGCTATGGCGCCGGTAACCGTAACCGTGCCCACCCAAGCCGAACAAAGTTTACCCGGCGCGGGCAACGGCCCCACCATTACGCTGGCCACCCCCGAGTCTATTTTTCAGCAAAATAAAAATACCGAAGACATTGTCGCGAATAAATTGCCCCAGGTTTTCCCGACACCGGCTACTTACCGTGAAACCGGGGCCGAGTTTGTTTTAACCCCGGAAGTGCCCATTATTACGCCCAACGATTATTTCCCGGAGGCCGAAATGCTGGCCAACGATTTGGCGGCCGTTTTTGGTAAAAAATTAACCTACCGCAATTCCGGCGAAGGCAAGGCCATTCGCTTAATTAAAAAAGAAGATTTTGGCCCGGAAGCGTATGAGTTGCGCGTAACTCCCCAGGAAATTGTAATTAACGCCTCGGCACCGGCGGGTATGTTTTACGGACTGCAATCTTTAAAAACCATGTTGCCCCCAACTGCCCTGGACGGTAAACAAAAAAGTGTTACACTAAGAGGCGTAGAAATTACGGATTCGCCGCGTTTTGGGCACCGGGCCGTAATGCTGGATGTAGCCCGTAATTTTCAGCCAAAAAGCCAAATTTTAAAAATTTTAGATTTAATGGCCTTGTATAAGCTCAATGTGTTGCATTTTCACTTGAACGACGACGAAGGCTGGCGCCTGGAAATTAAACCGTTACCGGAACTTACCGAAGTAGGCTCCAAACGCGCGCATACCCTCGATAGCCGCGATAACCTGCCGCCTTCCTACGGTTCAGGTCCGGTAAGTAACGGTCCTCCCGGTTCTGGTTTTTACACCCGCGCCGATTTTGTGCAAATTTTAAAATACGCCCGCGACCGCAACATTAAAGTAATTCCGGAAATTGAAACCCCGGGCCATGCACGCGCTGCTATTAAAGCCATGGATGCCCGGTACACGCGCCTGCTGGGTGCCGGCCAAAAAGAAGCCGCTGAAAAATACTTGCTCCGCGATGTAAGCGATAAATCAGAATACCGCTCTGTGCAAAACTGGAACGATAACGTGATCAACGTAGCATTGCCGTCGGTGTATAATTTTATGGAAACCGTGGTAGACGAGGTGCGCGATATGTACCAAGAGGCCGGCGCTACCTTGCAAACCATCCATTTTGGCGGCGACGAAGTGCCTAACGGCGTTTGGGTAAAATCGCCGGTGGTGCAAAAATTAATGCAGGAAGATGATCGGTTTACCTCCGTGGATGATATGTGGTATTTTTATTTCGAGAAAGTAAACGATATTTTAAAAACCCGCAATTTATACCTGTCGGGGTGGGAAGAAGTAGCCATGCGCAAAACCGAAATCGATGGTCAGAAGCACTACATTCCGAATCCCGGTTTGGTTAACGAAAACATTCACGTGGATGTCTGGAACAATGTGCTGGGCGGCGGGGCCGAAGATTTAGCTTACCGGTTGGCTAATGCGGGGTACAAGGTAGTGCTTTCTAATGTTACTAATTTATACATGGATATGGCCTATAATCCCACGTTTGAAGAAACGGGATTTTACTGGGGCAGCTACGTAGACGTGGACAAGCCATTCCGCTTTATTCCGTTTAACTACTACAAAAACACCAAAACCGATAAGTTTGGTAAACCTCTGCCAAAAAACTTATTTACCGGCAAAGAACGCCTTACTGAGTTCGGTAAGAATAACATTGTGGGTATTCAGGGCTTGCTCTGGGCCGAAACCATTATTAGTCCGGAACGCATGGAATACATGTTGCTGCCTAAATTACTGGGTCTAGCCGAACGCGCCTGGGCTCCAGAACCCGAGTGGGCGATAGAAAAAGATTCGGTAAAAAGCGAAACGCAGTACCAGCAAGCCTGGTCGCAGTTTGCCAATGTGCTAGGTAAGCGGGAACTGCCCCGCCTGGACCGGTACAGCAGTGGTTACCGCTACCGCTTGCCTTTACCCGGGGCCGTGGTGCAAAATGGTAAAGTAACCGCTAACGTGCAACTGCCCGGTTTAACTATCCGCTACACCGCCGATGGTACCGAGCCCACCATAAAAAGCAAAGTATACACCGGTCCTATTACCGAAACCGGCGCCATTAAACTCCGCACTTTCGATAGTACGGGTAGGGGCGGTAAAACCGTGCGAGTGGTTAATTTGTAAATTTAAAAAAATTAACTTTTGCGGAAGTAAGAATAGAAGAACTGGCCTAGGTCAGTTCTTTTTTATTATATTATGTTTTAAATTCTATTTCAAGCTAATTCTGCGTAAATGATTGTTAAAACCTATCAATTGTAATTTTTCGTATTCTGGAATTTAAGTACATTTACAGAAAGCGCAAGAGCATGGACTTACAAGCAAGGAAAATACATTTTGTACAAGAATTTTTGAGACTGAACAATGAAAGTATTATCTCTAAGTTTGAGCAAATACTGCATTCGGAGAAAAAAAAGATGTATTCTGAAAATTTTTCTCCCATGTCTCTTTCTGATTTTAACCAAATAATTGAAAATTCAGAAGAAGATGCTGCAAATGGGAGAGTAAAAGAGATTCATGAATTGGATAAGGATATTGACTCATGGACTTAAAAGTTCTATGGACAAACACAGCCAGTGAGCAATTAGAAGACGTATTTGATTATTTTAAAATAACGACAAACCTTACCGTTGCGAGAAAGATTGTCAAAGGAATTTTAAAGAAAACAAACTCTTTATCAAAGCATCCAAGAAAAGGACAGCGAGAACCATTACTTGCTAATAGACCAAAAGAATACAGGTATCTTGTTGAAGGCAATTACAAAATAATCTATTGGATTGATTTAACAACCATTTACGTTTCAGCAGTTTTTGATACACGGCAAAACCCCGAAAAGATCAACAAAACGGAATGAAAGGTTTTTGCTTAATAGTCCATAAATAAGCTTCGAGTTAACGAATCTCTTTAGGCAATTTGGTGCAACTAATCTCTGACGTTTTCCATAATTTATCATTCGCCAATCTTTGATTAAATATCCAAAAACAGGTAGAAATCGCTTTCATGAACATCACCTGAAACAAAAGCTACATGTTAACCTAACTATAAATGGTTTAGATTATTACTTTGAAGAGTAAAAATCAAACCTCCTAAGAAGCCTTAAACGGGTTGTAGATTTTACCCCGCTATCCGTAAGAAATTTGCCAAGAGAAATCTGTTGTTGAAATAACCCGGATGCAACTAATTTCTGTTTTAAAGTATCTTATTATCAGACAACCTTCTAGAACTTTATGCAACGGATAACTTTATTATTATTGGCCTTGGTATTGACTACCGCCTGCGAAAAAGAAGATATACAAACTTCCAAGACTAGCCAAAATGAAGATGCATCAACGGTAACCTTAGTGGGAAAATGGGAGTGGGTTCGTTCGGATGGCGGAATCGCTGCCCATATTCACGAAACTCCCAAATCAACCGGGCAAACAATTGTTCTGGAGTTTAAAGAGAATAATCAATATGTTAAGTACGTGAATGGAAATATTAAATCTCAGGGAACATATTCTCTAAGTACCAGAAAATGTATTCATACACAAGAGGAGAAACAAGTAATAAGTACTCCTGACGAAATGGATATGATGATTGAGAAGATGGATAATAATAGCTTGGAGCTTTCAGATGAGAACTCTGATGGGATAGGAAGTCAGTACAAGAGAAAGTAAATACTTACTCCCCGTAATGGATCAGATTGCGGGCCATGCCGTTGAAGATAAAATAATGGAAAGGTAAAACAGAGTACCAATACAAGCGGCCTAGCAAGCCTTTGGGCCGGAAAGTGGCCGTTTGCACTAGGTGGTTTTGCTCTTCTTTTTTTAAAATTTTAAATTCCAGCCAGGCTTCGCCGGGTAATTTCATTTCGGCGTAGAGGAGCAAGCGTTTTTCCTGTTTATCGGCGTAGAGTACCCGCCAGAAATCGAGGGCATCTCCGGCGTTAATGGTGGCGTAATTGGTGCGACCCCGCCGCAAACCAACCCCGCCAAAAAGCTTATCTATAAACCCGCGTAGCCGCCACAAACTATTCAGGTAATACCAGCCTTGCAAACCGCCAATTCGGAAGATATTGTTGACCACGGCTTCCGGGGAGCGGGTAAAAACAAAATCGCGGCGATCTTTAAAGCAGCCTTCTTCAGGCACCTGAATAAACTCCGAAACTTTTAAAGGAGCTTCGCTCCCAGCAAAAGAATCTTTCCAACTAGAGGCTACTTCGTTTTGGCCAATGCGGGTAAAAGCCAGTTCAACTGCTTCTTGGTAGGTCATGAGTGGCAACGGTACAATGTCGGTAATGCCCAGGTTGCGACACACTACTTCGTTTTTCATGGAATCTACCAGGCTGCGAGCCAATGCAAAAGACGTAGCCGTAACAAAATACAGCCAGTACGACGACAACTTCGGCGAAAGCACTGGTACCGAGATTATCCAACGCTTTAAACCGCGCACCTCGGCAAAAATCGCCAGCATTTGTTTGTAGGTTAAAATTTCGGCACCGCCAATATCAAATACCATATTATAAGTTTCCGGTTTGTCTATTACCCCCGCCAAATATTCCATCACATTACGGATACCAATGGGCTGGCACCGCGATTGCAGCCATTTAGGTGCAATCATAACGGGGAGTTTTTCTACCAAATCCCGGATAATTTCGAAAGACGCACTGCCCGAACCGATAATTATCGCGGCGCGTAACACCGTAACCGGAATGTTGGAAGTAGCGAGAATTTCTTCGACGTGTTTGCGCGAATGCAAATGCCGCGATAGTTCGGCATCGTTCGCAATGCCTCCCAGGTAAATAATTTGTCGGCAGTTAGTGGTTTTAATGTAATCGGTAAAGTGCTGCGCCGTTTTTTCTTCCAGGTCATTAAAATGCCTGTACGAGGTGCTCATCGAATGAATCAGGTAAAAAGCAATATCAATGTCGGTGGGGAGTTGTTGCAGGCTGGCCGGGTTCAAAAAATCTGCTTCCTGAATGTGAATGTTGGCCTGCAAGCTTTCTGGCACTGTAAAGCGGTTTTGGTCGCGCACGGTACCGTATACCTTATAGCCCAAACTTACCAGGTAATAAATCAGTCGCTTGCCAATATAGCCCGTGGCACCGGTTACCAACACTTTCATAAAATCTTAACCTGTAAGCAGGTAAATAGTTTTAAGCGGCAGGGGCGGGTAGCTTGATTGTTTCGGAATTTAATGGCAGAAGCTACGTTCGTAGTTCAAGTAATAAACAAGTTTTAGTGGCAAGCTGTGTTATTGGCGTACAGTTAAAGCTATTTCATTATTATTTAAGGTATTCGCTATTAAATAAAACCAAATAGGTACATACAAGGTAAGCAAATAGGTAAGCCACCGTTGGGAATTATTTTCAAGGAAAACACCCCCAAACCTTAAATAAATCAAGTATGTCTCCCCGGAAAATAAATATTTTAAAAATGATGAATCTATTAGGTAAAAATACGTATAGATGAAAAAATAAAATTAAGTATAAGTACTGTTTTAAATTAAAATTTTATGTTAATTAATTATCTTTCTAAAAAATTATTGGGTGTCGGGTTAGTGGTTTTCTTACTACTTGGTGCTGGACAGGTTAGCGCGCAGGAAAATAATC
Source organism: Adhaeribacter swui (assembly GCF_014217805.1). Lineage (NCBI taxonomy): Bacteria > Pseudomonadati > Bacteroidota > Cytophagia > Cytophagales > Hymenobacteraceae > Adhaeribacter > Adhaeribacter swui. Next base: position 831,515 of record NZ_CP055156.1, on the reverse strand, counting down.
CGGGGCCTAAGTTTGGAATTAAAGGAGGTTTAAACTTTTCGCAATTGTACGTAGATCAGCCTACTGTCGAAGACGAAAACATGAAGGTAGGCTACCATTTCGGGGTATTTGGCAAAGTGCCGATTACCAGTTTCTTAGCCATTCAGCCAGAGGTGCTTTACTCCAGTGTGGGTTCCAAAATTACTTACGGTGGTTCTGATTTCGAGAATTTGGTAGGCATTGAACCTGGTGAAATTCGTTTTAACTTAAACTACGTTCAGGTACCAATTGCATTGGCAGTTAACATTGGCCCATTAAACGTACATGCCGGCCCTTATCTGGCTTATCTGGCTTCTGCTAAAATCAGAGATTTAAAAACTTCGGATTTAAACCCCAATGATGTAAAAGAATTGAACCGCGACGATTTTAATAGCTTCGATTACGGGGCTGTAATTGGCGTTGGGTTTGATGTACGGGGGCTTACCTTGGGCGCTCGTTATAACTATGGCTTGCGCGAAGTGGGTAAGAGTGGTTTAGCCGGTAGTTTAACTAACGACTCTAAAAATTCTGCTGCACAGATTTATATCGGTTTCGGGTTATAATTCTGGGATTTACAGATGTAGCAAACCTTGCTTTCACTCAGGGAGCAAGGTTTTTTTATGCCTCTAAAGTTTTTTATACAAGCTTATGAAAGTGAAATTTTATTTATTACTGCTTCTTTTTGTAGGAAGCAGCTCTGCGTTTGCGCAGTATAAAACGGTGTTGTTTAACTACGAACGCGCTTATTTCGACGATGGTCAGCCTCTGCCGGCCGAAACTAAGTTTATTATTACTGGCGAAGCCAGTGCAACCAGCGATATTATTGAAGTAAAAATTTATCATTCGTCTAATACCGATAAAGTGCCTTTTTATCAAAATACCTGGGAGAGGAAACCTATGAACCCTACTGCCACCTTTGCGCTACCGGTAAACCAGCCTTTGCGCGGAAACGAAGAGTATACATTTTTAATAAATTATTACGCACAAATTTCTGCGGAGCAACAGCAGCAAGTGGTTAATCAGATAAACGCCGCCTTAAGTGCTTACATTGATCAGTCGTACCAGGTAGAACGTTCCGGTATTGTAATTTTACAACACCCCAAAACCATGCGTAGCGACTTAAACGCCATTGTAAACCAAGGTTTGTCGCTGCATCGCAATCTGATTAACTATACTTTTCCGGGATTTTCTGATTTGGTTTTTTTTAAACTAAAGCAATTGAGTGAGTTAAACTTGCAGAAAGCCCGCTTTAATGTTTTTAGTAAAGAAGATGACAATGCTAAATCGATGAAACTGCGGTACGCTCAAGAGCAAATTGCGGCCTTAAAAACTTTGATAAACCAGGAAGTAGCCCAATACGGAGGCGTGCAGTTGTATGCCCTTATGGATAGTAAAAAAGTTACGGACTACAGTACAGAAAAAACCAAAAATGCTCTTGCGCTTAATGTAGGTTACGGCGGGGTTTATTATTCCGGCTCTTTCGATGATTTGGCCTACGATGCCGCTCCGTACGCAGGCATATCCATTCCGTTCGGCAAGGAGCCATTTGCTTCGCCTTTTATGGCGCGTACTAGTATCTCGACCGGCGTATTTTTAAAAAATTTAGATTTTGGCCCCAATAACGAAGCTACCGGACCCATAGTGCGTCGCCCGGTTTATCTGGCTTTAGGCTACCGGATTTTACCTTTTATTCGTTTAAATGCCGGTGCCACTGTATTGCAAAAAAAACTTAACAGCAGCACCAACAATGATTTAAACCTGGATAAGGTATACATCCGGCCATTTGTAGGATTAAGCATGGAAGTTAATTTGTGGTTAAACTTAAACCGGTAATCATGAAAAAGCTTCTGCTATTTTGGCTATTGGTTTTAGGGGGCTTAAAGAGCTATGCGCAGCACGATTTATATAATTGGCATGTAAAAGCGTATGCAGGTTTAGGGCATTACTTTAACCCCGACCTGAAAACAATTGACTACCTGCAACCCGATGAAAACTTTTGGTACCGCCTCGAAATTGGTCATAGTTTAGGTAAATCTTTTGGTTTATCTGCGAATGCATCCATGGGAAAGATCCGGGGATTAGCCCCGCTAGGTGGTTATTTTACCGCCGATTCCCGCATGACTGCCCTACGACTTTATTTTTATACCGATAATGGTTGGTTGTTAAAAGAAAATGCGCTGGTAGCACCTTATGTATTTGGTGGCTATGGTTTGAGTACTTTAAAAGATGCTCCCACAAATGACAAGTACCAGCAAGCCTTACCTTTTGGATTAGGCTTTAAATTTCGGATCGCTGACCGCTGGCAACTCGATCTGCAAACCGAAGCCGTTTATCATACTACCGCTTCTGCCAACGACATCATCGCGCGGCAGAATAAGTATAATAACAGCTTTTTGTATACTGGAGTAGCTTTGGCTTATAATTTTGGCTTTAAGCCGTCGAGTTTTAAAGCGGCTCGTTTCTACTCCAGCTTTCAGCAACCTTTACCACCAGAAACGGCTACTACTGCTAGATCGGTATTAACCAACTCCACTATAACTCCCCTGGCTCCCCTGCCAATCGATTCAGTGGCTCCAACAACAGGGGTAAATCAAATAGTTGATACTACTATTAGCAAGCTCCAAACCCGTACAACAACGTTAGATTCGCCGGATTTCCGCTCAGCCGTTCCCCGTTTGGTGGTAATTCGCGATACTGTTAAAGTGAGAGATAATAGCTATGGTGCAATCCCCGACACATCTAGCACTACCACCTTCAGAAGACAAATACAGGATAGTATCACTAATGTAAACCAAAAGCGCTTAGCAGCACAGACCAAGGCAAGAAGCCATGATTCGGTACTAACCGCCGCGCAAAGAAAAGTTGTTGCCGATAGAGCAAAAGCCCTAAATGACCGGGATAGAGCTTTAGCGGAGTACGACCAGCGTACCCGTCGCGCTAATGCATTACGACAAGCAGAATTAGACCGGTCGCGGGAATCATTAAACCGGACTTCGGCTTACCGTACCAATCCCAGACCTGCTCCGGTTTATCAAACCCCTTCTCCGGTGTACAATAACAGTCGTACTCCGGTAGTTCCCGTAAACCCGAGCGCCACCGTATTGCTCGATAACGACCGAAAAGACTTAGACGAAGTAAACCGGAAAAATCTGCAATTACGCTACGCCTATGATTCTTTAAATGCCCTACGTAGCCGCGATACCGCCCAAAATGCACAAGTTAGAAGGCAAAATTCCGTGGCCTATAATAATTTAAATAGCCAATTAATGCGGTATATGCAAGACCAGGCTACCTTAAATGATAGTTTACGACAAAGATTAAATCTTTATGAAAACCAGTTAAGACGTTCTCCGAAACTAGTGGCCCCAGTGCCAGCTACTAATAATGTAACTACCTCTGGTTCTGATTTACCAGGGCGCGAAATCAAATTTGATTCTACTATATTCTTTAATAAAAATAGCAATCAGATTTTGCCCTTAAATTTTAATAATTTGCTTGGGTGTGCCACTTACTTAAAAGCGAACCCTAACCAAAAAATTCAGCTTACGGGCTACGCTGATAAATCGGGGAAACCAGAATATAACTTAATATTGAGCCGCCGAAGAGTAGAAGCCGTTTCGGAGTTTTTGCAATACCGCGGCATCGACAAAGAGCGAATTCTCATGCAGTATTTTGGCGAAGAAAACTCCACTGACCCGGTAGTAACCCTGGATCGAAAAGTAATACTGCGGATTTTAAACTAAATTTTAAATTTTTTTAACAGGGAGTTAACCAGGTGGCGCAACGGTTAACTCCCTGTTTTATTTGTATGTTTATGAATGGTAAACCGCAGTCTATTAACGATAACCCACAGTTAGGATCCTTATTTATTCATGCTAAAAAGAAAAATTTTAAATTTTTGGATAGCAGTTTTAAGGCTGATTTAATCCAGAGGTTTTTATACTTGAAATACTGATTGAAGCCAACTGCAAGAAATGGTACTGTTGTTGTATAGGTAATATGCTATATAATATACGTTAAATTTAAATTTCTTGTAATTAGTTTATGAAAACAAACTTACTCCGAGTAATAGGATTATGGTTGTTGCTTTTTTTGCCTTTCCAAATATGGGCGCAGGGTATTGATTCCGCCGCTTTTCAACACGAGCAAATTAAAGAATCTTTTACTTACCAAACCGGAAAGATAACCCTGGGCGATGGCTTAGCTATTTTACAAGTGCCGAAAGGCTATAAATTTTTAGATGCCGCGCAAAGTCAATACGTTATTAATCAACTGTGGGGCAACCCGCCGGATAGTTCTACGCTCGGCATGCTTTTCCCGGAAAAAGATACGCCGCTTACCGAAAACTCTTACGCCGTGCATATTAGCTACTCCGAAGAAGGCTACATTGAAGACGATGACGCCAAAGACCTGGATTATGCTAATTTGCTGAAAGGGATGCAGCAAGATACCCGCGATTTAAACTCGGAGCGGGTTCTGGCGGGTTACCCGGTAGTAGAGTTAATTGGGTGGGCCAGTAAACCTTTTTACGATGCCTCGCAGCATAAACTGCACTGGGCTAAAGAAATTAAATTTGGCGACGAAGAAGCCAACACCTTAAATTATAATGTGCGGGTTTTAGGCCGAAAAGGGTATTTATTATTAAATGTAATTGCGCCCATGCAGGTTTTACCGGTGGTAAAACAAAGTATTCCGGATATGCTCCGGGCCATAAATTTTACCGAAGGCAACCAGTACAACAATTTTAACCCCGATATTGATGAAGTGGCTAAATATGGTATTGGCGGTTTAATTGCGGGCAAGGTGCTGGCTAAAGCAGGTTTTTTTGCATTTATTTTAAAATTCTGGAAAGTTTTGGCCGCCGTGGCTATGGGCGCTTTTTACTACTTTAAGCAAAAATTTAAAAACAAAAAAGAAGCGGTACCGGCCTTGGTAGTGGTTAACCAGGCTAATCTGGAATCTGTACCGCCAGGTTTATGATTTTTTAAAAATTTTACTTAAACACAAAGCCCGAATACACGTATTCGGGCTTTGTGTTTAAGTGCAACATTGTTTATTCATTTATTCAGGATTTTGAAACTCCGATGGAGCCAGGAAATTTTAGAAATTTTATTTTCAGCAATTTCTAAATACATTATGCTTTTCCATTTATTTTATTCATTTTTCTGAATTAAATCCGGACAAAGTTTAATACTTTAATTGCCTTTAAATACTATGAAAAATAAACTTGTATTAGCGCCTTTAATGGCGGCTTTTTGCTTGGTTTGCTTTGGTTTTTACCATAAAATGGCAGCCCAGTGGAAAACAGTAACTCCCGAAAACTTACCTTTACCGCGTCACGAAAATGCTTTTGCCCGGGTAGGCGATGCTTTTTTTCTGTTGGGTGGCCGGCAGATTAAGCCCGTAGAACGGTACGATGTAAAAACTAACCGTTGGGAAAAGCGGGCTACCCCGCCTTTGGAAATGAGCCATTTTCAGGCCGTTACGTTTAAAGACGAAATATACGTAGTAGGTGCTTTTACGGGCGGTTACCCCCACGAAACGCCCATTCCGCGCATGTACATTTATAACCCCAAGCAAGATAAATGGCGCGAAGGACCCGAAATTCCAGCAGATCGCTGGCGGGGCTCGGCAGGAGTAACGGTTTATAATAATAAAATTTACGTGGTTTGCGGCATCACCGACGGACACTGGGACGGCCAGGTAAGCTGGTTCGATGAATACAACCCCGCTACCAACACCTGGCGCAAAATGCCCGATGCACCCCGCACCCGCGATCACGTTTCGGTGGCTGTAGCCGATAACCAGTTAGTAGTAGCGGGCGGTCGCCGGTCAACGGCCCGCGTGGATTCAGTGCTAAACACTACCATTGCCCAGGTAGATGTATTCGATTTTAAAACCAATAAATGGCGTACCGCGCCGGCTTCTCAAAACATCCCAACGCAACGGGCAGGTTCTACCGCGGTGCCCCTGGGTAGCAAAGTAATTATTATCGGCGGCGAAAGTCCGCAGTTGGTATCGCACAACGAAACCGAAGCTTTTGATGTGAAAACAAATACCTGGCAAAAACTAGCCCCGATGCAAACCGGTCGGCACGGCACCCAAGCTGTAGTTTATAAAAACAAAGTGTATATCGCGGCTGGTTCAGGCAACCACGGCGGCGGTCCCGAGTTAAACTCCCTGGAAGTAATGGAATAAAGTTATTCTTTATACAACAGTTGAAGTTCGTACGAACCAATCTGAATTTTATAATTAATCTGGATTTTTAAAAATTTAAAATTTTACAAGCCACCCATGCAACAAATAGCTTCAGCCAGGTGCAAAGAACGACGCTAAACTGTTCGAGCGTTCAGCGAGTTTTTAGCGTCTTGCGTTTTTTGGTTCTTTTTGTGTCAAGACAAAAAGAACAGAACCTCAGCTATGAAACAACTTCACTCAGCAATCAGAGCTAAAGCCGTAGCTATGCGAACGAGAACTTTTTAAGTTAACTTGATTCGAAAGTCACGGAAGTAAATCCGCGCCAAATTTGGGAGCCATAGTAAGGGTATTTTCTGATTTGGCTAACTTAGTTAGAAAGTCAAGGAAGTAAATCCGCATTATCCTGTGGAGGCGTAATTTTTTAAATTTTTAGATTATCCAGAATAAAGTATGATATCTAATATGTAGATAAGAGTGTCTTAAATACTACTATGAAAGAATATATTCTTGCCTTCGACCAGGGTACCACCAGTTCGCGAGCTATTGTATTTAACCGGCAGGGCAAAATAGTGTCACTGGCTCAAAAAGAGTTTACGCAAATTTATCCGCAACCCGGATGGGTAGAGCACGATGCCAGCGAAATCTGGTCTACGCAGGTGGGGGTGGCAGCCGAAGCCATGTCGAAAGCCAACCTGCTGGCTACCGATGTAGCTGCCATTGGCATTACCAACCAACGCGAAACTACTGTAATCTGGGACCGGGAAAGCGGTAAAGTAATTTACAACGCCATTGTTTGGCAAGACCGGCGCACCGCCGATTTTTGCGACGAACTCAAACAACGCGGTTACGAAGAATTAATCCGCGAAAAAACCGGGCTTGTAATTGACGCGTATTTCTCGGCCACTAAAATCTACTGGCTCCTGGAAAACGTACCTGGCGCCCGCGAAAAAGCCGAAGCAGGGCAACTCGCTTTTGGTACCATCGATTCCTGGCTCATCTGGAATTTAACGGGTCGGCAAGTACACGTAACTGATGTAACCAACGCTTCCCGCACCTTACTTTACAATATCCATACCCTTACCTGGGACGAAGAATTGCTGGATTTATTCCGGATTCCGGCCAGTATGTTGCCCGAAGTTAAATCGTCGAGCGAAGTAGTAGGCGAAACCAGCGCGGCTTTGTTTGCTACCCGCATTCCTATTGCGGGTATTGCTGGCGATCAACAGGCGGCTTTGTTCGGGCAAATGTGTACACAACCGGGTATGGTAAAAAACACCTACGGCACTGGCTGTTTTATGCTCATGAACATCGGCGAAAAGCCTATCATTTCTACGCATAAACTGGTAACTACCATTGCCTGGAAAATAAACGGAAAAGTACATTACGCTTTAGAAGGGAGCATTTTTATTGCCGGGGCCGTGGTGCAGTGGCTTCGTGATGGGCTGGGGCTTATTTCTTCTTCTGCCGAGATAGAAAACTTAGCAGGTAAAGTAAGCAGCAGCGAAGGCGTATATCTAGTGCCGGCCTTTGCCGGATTAGGCGCTCCGCACTGGAACCAGCACGCCCGTGGCACTATTGTGGGAATGACCCGCGGTACCACCAACGCGCATTTGGCCCGCGCTGCCCTGGAGAGCATTGCGTACCAAACCCGAGAAGTGCTTAAAGCCATGGAAGCCGATGCTGACATGCAAATTGCCGAGCTGCGGGTAGATGGAGGAGCTACCGTAAACAACCTGTTATTGCAGTTTCAGGCTAATATTTTAGATGCCCGGGTGGTGCGCCCGGAAGTAACCGAAGTTACGGCCATTGGCGCGGCTTACCTGGCAGGTTTAGCTACCGGCTATTGGTCTAGTTTAGAAGAAATTCAGCAGCAATGGCAGATAGAACGCAGTTTTGCGCCGGAAGAAAATTTTACCTCCGAAGAGCTAATTAAAGGCTGGAACCGGGCCGTAAAAGCAGCCAAAGTTTGGGCCGATGGCTAAAAGTTTTGCTGCTGCAAGAATTACCGGTGCTTCACGGGTTTATTAGGCGCTTGCTTTAAACCTGTTGCCAGATTTTTAAATTTTTGCATTTGGGGCAATATCAAAAGAAAAATTTTAAAATATTTATCAAAGACATCCACTATAAAACACTTGTAAAACATGACTCCCTTCACGGCTGAATTTATCGGCACCTTGTTTGTTATCTTACTGGGCGACGGTGTGGTAGCCAATGTACTTTTAAAAGGCACCAAAGGTCATAATAGTGGTTGGTTGGTAATAACAACTGGCTGGGCCTTAGCGGTTTTTGCCGGGGTAGTAATTGCAGCGCCGTACAGTGGGGCGCACTTAAACCCGGCCGTAACGTTAGCGCTTGCCATTGCCGGTAAGTTTAGCTGGGACCAGGTAGGCATGTTTATTTTGGCGCAAATGCTAGGCGCTATGGTGGGCGCTTTGCTGGTTTGGTTGCTCTACAAAAGGCACTTCGACGATACCGAAGACCCGCTGCTGCAGTTAGCCGTGTTTAGTACCAGTCCGGCTATCCGGCATCCGTGGGCCAATTTGTTTAGCGAAGCAGTAGGTACTTTTGTGTTGATATTCGTGATTTTTTACGTTACTAACCCCGAGCTGGGCACCGATAAAACACCTATTGGGATGGGCTCGTTAGGGGCTATTCCGGTGGCTTTTTTGGTGTGGGGTATTGGCCTGAGTTTAGGCGGACCAACGGGGTATGCCATTAATCCGGCCCGCGATTTTGGCCCCCGTTTAGTGCATGCCGTTATTCCTTTAAAAAATAAATGTGCCAGCGATTGGCATTACGCCTGGGTACCCGTAGCGGGCCCCATGTTAGGTGCTGCTATAGCCGCAATAATATACCTGCAATTGCAATAAATTTTAAAAAAAGTATTTAAACGAGCCAGCTAAAACATAGCTGGCTTTTTTTATGGTAGGGCGGTAGGTAGTTGGCATAACCAGCAGCCAAGGAATGCCATTAAAGCTAACCCGTATGCTTTGCAGATTTTTAAATTCTTACATAAGGCAAAAATAATATGTAGGAATAAAGAAAAAAGGAAAACCAAATACTAAATAAATTAGTTAAATAACTTTGAAATGAGGAAAAAAAAGTGATTTTTGCCAAATAAATTAGTATAAAACGCCGTATACATTTAGCTAAACAGGTTGTTGTAACATGAGAATTAAGAAAACCCGGGAAAATCCTTCCACTAATTGGCGCGAGAAAATAGTTATAGGCATTAAAGCCATCGCCTTTTTAAGCGCTTTGTTCGAGTTAATTAAAGGAATCTTTCTGTTTTTGAAAGATATGGGTGTGTTTTAAATGCATGCGCCGGCAATTTTTTAAAATTGCCGCTCATTTGTATTGATTAACTAATTAAATTAGTAAAATAGTAGAGGTTACCTGTTATATTTGTTATACTGCATTACCACCAACTTCTACTGGTGGTTGTTATACTATGCGACTAGTTAATAAGCCGCTAATAGGCAGGCTGTTTTATAAAATACCTTAATTTCTAGTTGCGGCGTATTGTTGTAAATCAACGGGGGCAAAAGAAGTAAATACGCTTTCCGGCAGTTTATCAAAAACCTGAATATCGGTGATTTGCCGCTCGCCCCGGTCGCCGGATAGTTTAATAGAACCGTAGGTCTGGTAATTTTTCCAGGGAATGATAAAGTTAGGTTCGGATTGATTGGCTTCCTGGAAATAAGCCCATTGGGTAACTAAATGGCTGTTTTTATCCACGTAAACCTTGTAGGCGTTATTAGGAGTAGTCCCCACTTCTTTAAAAGTAAGCCGCAGTACATCGGCTGCTTCGCCGGCTTGGGTGGTATCTTCGCCCAGGTACTTTAGCGTTAAGCCCGAGTCTTTTAATTTAAAAGGCATAAACACCCAGTAAGAATCATTAATCCAATCTTTTTTACCTTGGTCCAGGTACTTAGCCAAAGAATCGGGTTGGGTTACTTCAGCTCCTTGCCGGAATACTTTGCCTTTGCCATCATTAATGTTTACCAGCACTTTAGTATCATCTTTTAAATAATCTATGCGTACCTGGCCGGTATATTTATCCCAGATTAATTTGCGGTTACCGAAGAAGTTCCAGGCTACATAATGCGTGGCATCCCAGTTTTTACGGCCTCCCTGGGCCGCCATAACCTGGTCTGCAATTTCAATGGCTTTCGGGTCGGAGCCAGCCGCATCGAAGCCCGCCATCGGTGGATTTTCTGCTTTGGAGTTATCGGTAGCATTTTGTTGGCAACTGCCGAGGCTCAATAAAGCGCCAATAAATAAAAGCCAAACGAAACTTGGTAGCGTTTTCATAATCAGGTTAAAGAAAACAGGGTTAAAACAGATCTTATAAAATTTATTGAGTACCCGTAGTAAGGTACCGGAATTTTGTTATTAAGTGCTTAATATTAATATGATCCAAGAAAAAACGGATTGCTGATCAATTTAAATGATTGAACCGGGATGTACTTTAGGCACATTAACCTTTACGCCCAGGAAATTTTAAATTTTGCTGAACTTTAAAAAAACAGTTTAAGGTAAATAAACTGCTGCAAATTAAGATTTAATTAATCACTTCCATTTTTTTCGATAAATAATTCCGGTTCCGGCAAGCCAACCCAGCATTAACCAGTTATTTAGTACCGAGCTGTACCAGGCGGCACCACCAAACCAGGCCAAAGTATTGGTAATTAATACGGCTACCAAAAACAAATAAGGCAAAAGCAGTAATGAAGAATTTAACCTACCCGCCGACAGTTGTAATTTTTGCACTAATTGGGTGGTGTATCTTTTTACCATGATTGCTAGGGTTCTTATTGTTTCCTACACTTTATTGCTTGTTGCTGAAGCAGATAAATTTAAAAATAAAAGTTTCTCCGGCAAATTAGTGGCTTAACTATTATAGTATTTCCCGCACTTTTTAAAAATTCCATTTAAAGCTTTCGTTATCTGGCTTTGCTGTAGTAGCTACGTGAAACTACGCAATTTGGTAAATCAAGTATTTACGTAAGTCTGCTGCCCCCTTGTAGGCTACATTTGTACAATCAAACAATGCCCGGATAAACTCTCTAACTATAAAATAGAAAATCAATCCAAATGAAAAATTTTAAAAAAATATTTTCCACGTTACTGCTCAGCAGTTTAGTAGCCTTTGGTATGAGCAGTTGCGACCCGGACGAAAACACGCCCGAGCCCGGCACCAATAATCCCGAAAACCCCGACGAAGTAATTCAAACGCCTTATACGTCCATTCCGAATGAGTTGGTGGGAACCTGGTACGCCGACCATAACGCGAAGCCACTAACCGTTAATTGGGAGCAAGGCACCTTTCAGGGGGAGCAAGGCTTTCGCGAATTTCGTACCATGGTATTCACCAAAGACGGTAAGAACGCCATTGAATACACTTCCGAAATATTTAATATGGGTGATGAGGTAAAGCAATATTTGTTTAAACGCGTAGGTACGCTGGAGTACAAAACCAATCCGAACTCGTTAACTTTTCATGTGCAATCGGGCAAGGTGCGGTATTTTAGTAATAAGTTTACCGGCTACAAAGAATCGGATATGGTACTAAAAGATTGGCCGACGTACTTTAGCGTATTGCTTAACCCGCAAGCATCTTCTTACGCTTCGGCTACCAACTACTTAACTGCCAAAAGAACCGATGGCGCCAACCAATACTCCGTACGTTACATTAAAGTAGATAACAATAACCCCGGTGGCGGAACCACCGATCCGGATGATTTATACGCCAACCCACCGGCTAACGGAACTTACGTTAAAATTGAAAACAAATACTACCCAACCGTTACAATTGGCAATCTGGAGTGGATGTCGGTAAATTACGCCGGTGCCGGGGGCATGAATAACTCTGAAAAGCCGCACTACGGTACATTTTACAGAAGCATGGATTTAAAAGACATTCCGGTGCCGGCAGGCTGGCGCATCCCCACCAAACAAGATTATATTAAATTGCTGCAATCGCAAGGTTTAAAACTGAATGATTGGGAATCGACGGACGGCGAAGATTTACAGTCGAAAAAACTACTGGGGCAATTAATGGCTACTAAGGGCTGGTTAAAGCAAGACGGTTACGCTAACAATAAATCGGGGTTTAATGCTGTGCCTGCCAATTACATGGCGCAAAATGCCAGCCCTAACGGCGAAGGTGCTAACTGCTTTCTTTGGACTTCCAGTCAGGACGAAAATGAAAACCCGGTAGCTTTTAAAATTATTCAGCTCCCCAGCGATACCTACGCCGCTTTTTCAGCTTTTCCGGTGGGCTATTACCCGCCACATTTACCACTACGGTTAGTAAGAAATAAGTAAGCGCAGTAGTTAACGTTGTAATAAAATCTGTTCTATAAAGTAAAAGTACCCGGTTTGTAACTACACGAACCGGGGACTTTTACTTTATAATCTATTTAATCCGTAAGGAATTATTCGGTTAGTTAAGATAAATTTTAAAACGGTAAAAAGAGAAAATTTTAAAATTTAGAGCCAGGAGCTACCTCTGTTTGTAAGTTTTAACCGGAAAAGCAGCCAACTAATAAGTTTAAGTAGTTAGTAAATCTCGGAAAGGTCGATCATTTTTAAGTAAGGATCCAGATCATCGCTGTTTTTAAAACTTCTGATGGAATTTATTTCATTATCGGCGAGGCGATACCAGATTTCTACAAAAAATTTACCCATCGAGTACAAGCACACATTGCAATTACTACTGTACCGGACCGCTAAAAAGTTACCTTGGTTCCAGATGAGATTGGTTTTTTGCTGCAGATTGTTTTGGTTAAAGTCCGATAATTCCATAATTACATATAAAAAAGCAAATATAGTAAACTTTGTTTTTTAAGTAAACACCAGCAATGTATTATTCCGTTATTTTAAGCGTACTTGGTAACAAAAAAAATTAAAAAATAAATCTTAGTGTTTCCATAAACGCAGGCCTAACCGGTACTCAATAACATCTGCTTTTATAAAATCGTGTAATTTTAAGCCGGCTGCTACGTAAATATTATGCGTAAGCGGGTAGCGCATTTCTAAACGTTGGTAAAAAGCAGCATCCGATTTATAAGGCCGGTAAGCGTACCAACCCAGGTAAGTGCCAAAACCTAATTTACCAATGGTTAATTCGTGGCCAAAGTTCAGGGCAACTCTTTTAATATCCGGCGTGGTACCCGGCTTTACCCTGGGGTCCCAGTTGCGGCGCGGAAACAACGATGGATCATAGAAACCTTCCAGGCCCACCAATAAAGTACTTTTGGGATTAATTTGCTGCATGGCTCCCACGGCAACTGATTTTACTACATAGGTAGCCGTATCAAAATCGTTGCGTTGTTTTACGCCCACACTGCCGCTCATAATAAAAGATAATTTGTGCCCGGGCATGGGCCAGGGTTGTACCAGCGGTTCAAAAGCGGCTTGGCTGTGGTAATTAAGCCCTAAAGTGAGCGTGCCAATGTTTATACCCAGGTTGGGTTTAGAATTGCCGCCGTTGGAATAATGGTTGATACCCGCCGCTGCCACCACCGAAAATTGCGGACTAATCCGGCGTTCAAATTCGGTTCTGAGTTGAATGACGGCGTTTAAAGGGCTACTTATAACATTATTGGTTGCGTTTATTTTCCGGTCGAAGTGGTTGCTGAAATAAGCCAATCCGGTGCCAATGCGTACGCTAATGGTGTATTGCGGGCCTTGGTGCACATATTTATTCAGGTAAATGCTGGCTGCTAGCGATTTACCCAAGCTAGGTTCCCGGTAATCAAACGCGATGAGCGAAATGCCCAGCCGGGGATACCTGTAAAGCTGGTGCCAAAACTTAGTGCCGGTAGTTTGCGATTGCAGGTTTAATTCAATGCCCTGGGGCTGTACTCCCCGCAAGTGCCGGATTTTAGCGCTATGCACCAACACCTGACCTCCCTGGTAAGTTACCCCTATACTTATTGGATTTTGATTCTGTGCCCAGCCAACCCGGCAGATGAGTAAACCAACAATAAAAAGAAAACTAATTCTGACTTTCATTAACGAAAAACCCACCTTGGCAATTTGGCATAAAATTAGCAGTTAATTTTAAAAAATATCCTCTCTTCTGTTAAGCTTGTCCGGTACACGAGCTGTGGAAATTTCTTTTACCTTCCTGCGTATAAATTACTTAAGTGCAAATTAGGCAAGTTGGTTATTGTTAAAAAATATCAATAAAAAACATTTTTTTATCCTAGAATGCAACATTTTATTTTATCTGCGTATACCATCCATAAAACATTATATAAATTAAATACAATATTTTTTTAACATTACCCAAGTTAATTGATTAAACTAAATTTTATTACTATGAAAAAGATTGCATTTTTACTATTTACTGCTTTAACTTTATCGTTTGCGTCGCAAGCGCAGATAGGAGTTAAATTAGGTGCTAACCTGTCTAATCTGGCAGGTGACTTACAAGATGAAGATAACTTCCAGAATAAATTAGGCTTTGTAGGTGGTATTACTTACAACATTCCTTTATCCAGCGATAACTTCGTTTCAATTCAGCCAGAATTATTGTATTCGCAGAAAGGTTACAAGCGTTCAGATTTTACTACTACCAATGCTGCTACAGGCCAGCAATTACGGTACGAAGGCAAAGTAAATTACAGCTACCTGGATTTACCTATCTTGTTAAAAATTAATGCCGGTCCGGTATTTTTCGAAGCAGGCCCTCAGTTTTCTTACTTGTTAAGCATTAAAGATAACACCGAAGTAACCGATGTGGCTAGCGGTATTGATTTTGAATCTTATAACCGAATCGATAAAGATCCTTTAGCTGAATTTGAAGTAGGTTACGCCGCTGGAGTAGGTGTTCAGATTCCGTTAGGTTTAACCCTGAATGTACGTTATAATGGTAGCGTAAGTGCTTTAGCCAAAGACGATAATCGCGACGAATTAGCCAATGGTCGTCACTCAGTTTATCAGGCAACTCTTGGTTTTAAATTACCAATGGGTAATAAATAAGCTAAATTTTTAATAATTTAATTAAAAAGCCGCTGGGTACATTACCCAGCGGCTTTTTTTATTCTTGTTGCGTGTTTATTTAAATAAGCGCCGGTCTGAGCCTATATCTTTTATTGATTTGTACTCATTTCGGAGTAGTATTTATAGAAATATGGGATGGTTTCGATGCCTTTTAAGAAGTTAAAAACGCCGTAGTGCTCGTTCGGGGAGTGGATGGCATCTGAGTCTAGGCCAAAGCCCATGAGTACCGTATCAATGCCTAACTCGGATTTAAACATAGCCACAATCGGAATGCTGCCGCCGCTACGTACCGGAATTGGTTTTTTGCCGAAGGTTTGCTCAAAGGCTTTACTGGCCGCCTGGTAAGCAATGGAGTTGGTAGGCGTTACTACGGGTTCGCCGCCGTGGTGCGGAGTTACAGTTACGGTTACACTTTTGGGCGCAATGGCTAATAAATGTTTTTTAAATTTTTCGGTTATTTCTTCAGATGTTTGATTGGGTACCAGGCGCATCGAAATTTTAGCCGAAGCTTTTGAAGCAATTACCGTTTTAGCCCCTTCGCCGGTATAGCCGCCCCAAATGCCGTTTACGTCCAAAGTAGGCCGGATAGAGTTACGCTCCATGGTAGAATAACCTGCTTCGCCGTGCACATCGCCTAAGTTTAAGGCGCTTTTATATTCTTCTATATTAAAAGGTGCTTTGGCCATTTCGGCGCGTTCTTCAGAGCTTAATTCTTGCACGTTGTCGTAGAATCCCGGAATGGTAATGTGGTTGTTCTCGTCGTGCAAAGAAGCAATCATCTGGCACAAAATATTAATTGGGTTGGCTACCGCACCGCCGTACAAACCCGAATGTAAATCGCGACTAGGGCCGGTAACTTCCACTTCTACGTAACTCAAGCCCCGCAAACCCGAGGTAATGGACGGGATATCGTTGGCGATAATGCCGGTGTCCGAAATAACAATAACATCGGCTTGTAAACGCGCTTTATTTTCTTGAACAAAAATGCTTAAATTATTAGAGCCTACTTCTTCTTCGCCTTCCAGCATAAATTTAACGTTGCAAGGCAATTGGTTTTCCTGCATCATAATTTCAAAGGCTTTCAGGTGCATGTACAACTGGCCTTTATCGTCGCAGGCGCCCCGGGCATAAATTTTACCGTCTTTAATTACGGGTTCAAACGGCGGAGAATGCCATAATTCATAAGGGTCGGCGGGTTGTACATCGTAGTGCCCGTAAACCAAAACGGTAGGCAGTTCGGGGTTTATTAACTTTTCGCCATACACGATGGGGTAGCCGGCTGTCGGGCAAATTTCTACGTTATCAGCGCCGGCATCGCGGAGTTTTTGCGCCAGAAAATCGGCCGCCCGTAACACATCGCCCTGAAATGCAGGATCAGCACTTACGGAAGGAATACGGAGTAAATCCAGAAGCTCCGAGATAAACCGGTCTTTATTAGCTTCAATGTATGCGTTTGGATTCATAAGTTATGATAAAATGCGATTTAAGATTTACGCGTGGTAGTCAATTGAAAAAGAGATTTTAAAATAAATATTGTTTGGTTTAGGCTAATGTAAACGAGTTGCCTTTATAATTAATAATTTAAAAAATTTGCTAATTTGCTTCCTCAGGTAAAAAGCTAGAACTCCAGAAATACTTCAGGAGCTACATTCTAGAAAACAAAAAAAATTAAAATCTATGGCTGTTTTATAAAGGGAAACAATCTGCCGTGAACTAGCTTTCTGTGTTAATTTTTTAAATTTTTTAATTTCCCCGATTTCAGGAGCGTTTCCCGAATAACGTAATGGGTACTTTGCTTTCTACGCCGTTAACCAAGCGATTAATATTTTTGCGGTGCGTGTACACGACTAAACCGGCCAATAAAAAGGCAAAAATGGTAAGCACCGGTTTATCCGGGTGAAAATCCGGAATTAAGATTAGCAGCAACGGAAAAGCCAGCGCCCCAATCATGGAACCCAACGATACGTATTTAAAGAGTAGCAGCACCACAATAAAAATTCCAATGCAAATAAGGGCGGCCTGGGGCTGAATAGCCAGTACCATACCCAGTAAGGTTGCTACCCCTTTACCGCCTTTAAAGCCAACATATACCGGAAACACGTGCCCGATTACCGCCAGAATACCGAAAGCTAATTGATAATAAATTAAATTTTCCGGAGAAATAGCCTGCACTTGCACCAACACGTGGGCTAAAGAAGTGGCGGCCCATCCTTTTAACACATCAAAAAGTAATACAAAGGTGCCGGGCTTTTTACCTAAAACCCGGAAAGTATTGGTAGCACCTCCGTTTTTGCTGCCATGCTCCCGCACATCAATCCCGTAGAATTTTTTACCTACCCATACGGCAGTAGCAATAGAGCCAATTAAGTAAGCAGCAATTAAAAGTCCGATAATCCAGAATATTTCCATAGTCTTAATAAAGAAGCGTATTTTATCTTTTTACGGCAACAAGCCCCAACAAGATAACAAAAGTACCAAAACAAGGTGTAGTTTACTAAGAAGAATACTTTTGATACGAATCCAATTAATGTATTAAGACAGGTTAGTTGCAAGACAGGATTCCAGAATTTACTTATTCCGAGATAATTACTACAAGCTGCAAATACCGGAAAGCTGCAATAAAAAAGGCAGTAAGTTTACTGCCTTTTTTAAATTTTTAAAATGGTGGTTAATTCAAGTCAATGTCCGGTAAGGCATCGTTATCGGTGTTTTTTTCTTTTTTCTTTTTCTTCGGTTTTTCCTGTGGTGCTTCGGCTGGGGCGTTGTTATCTTCGTTTACCGGTGCAACTTTTTCCTTCGATTTCTTTTTAGCGGGTTGCGGCTCTTCCGGGGCTTCTTCCATTTCGGCAGCCGGGTCGGCTAAATCGCTGGTTGCCTTTTTCGCTTTTTTGACTTTTTTAGTTGGTTTGGCTTCCCCTTCTTCTATAAAATCATTGCTCGGTTCTACTTCGTCGGCCGCAACTGGCGCCAGGCCCAGGTAAGTTTTCCGGAAATAATTTACAAATTCCGTTTTCTCGAGTGCCTCGCCCGCTGTTACATTAGATGAACGTTTAGAAGCGATAATACCATTTACCTTATCATCCGACGATGCTACCGTAATTACATTATCGGCGTAACTGATATAGTACCACAACGAAGGAATCGGTTCCAGGTAAATCGTTACAATGTCGCTCTCGGGGCCGCGTTTCACTTCCAGGTAACCAGGAATTTGCGCATTAATGTCTTTCTTTAAAATGTTCGATAAAGCTAGTTTTCCTTTGCTGTGCCAGGCCTGGGTGGTATCGGACCAGTATAAAGGTACGTTGTTAAACACTAAACTACGCACTAATTTGGATGAGGCGGCAGGTAGCGGCACGTGACCTGCAGCGGTTTTTGCTATATACTCTTGTACGCCTTTGTTGCCAATAAATTCGGCTAATTGGTAGCGCAATTCGGTACTGTTCGCATCTACCGCTTCAGGAGCGCCGCCGTTATTATCCGCAATAGCGTTAGCCATAGCACCCAAGGCCGATTCCGGAATAGCCAAATCAAAAACCATAAAAGCATTAAACTGGTACCGGTTCTGATTAATTTTTGCCTTAATGGCGCCCGCAGAAGTAAGTCCGAGCGTTTTATTTGACTGAATCAAATTAAACTTGCCTTCGTAACGGGCCTCGGAAGTAGCGTCGTTGTAAGTCATTAGGTTGCCTTCATAGGCGCCCGCATCAGCTTGCTTGGCTTTACCTAACATGTACTGCTTATTGGCTTTGTCAAAAGTAAGAACTCCATTAATGGTAAATACATCTAAATCCGCTTCGTCTACTTTTTTAGAACCAAAGGTTGGGTACAATTTACCGCTATTGCTGGAAATATGCAGGCCCGTGATGCTAGCGCCTTCTTCGGTGTTTTTGTTATTTTCCAGGTTGATTTTTACTTCTTTCGGATTTACGTCGGAGGCAATGTAAGGTACCCATTCCGAAGCACCGGCTTCTTTGGCAAAGCCTATTTTAATAAAGCCATTAAAATCCAGGTATTCTTTGTTGGATTGTAAGGTAGCGCTGCCTTTAAATTGCACGTTTGGCGCAATAAAAAACTTGTCTTCTTCTTTAATCTGGGCTACCGCCGAGGTGTACGGACTGGTATCGAAAGTAGCTGCTTTCCGGCGCTTTTTACCCAGAAAACGCATGGGGCCTGCACCCGCCTCGTTGCTGGCGAGTAAATCACTGCTGGCGCTATCAGTCGGAGTTTTAGGCGTTTCTTTGGATGTTTGCGCTTCTTTTCCGGCTTTTAATTGTTTGCGCGATTTTTTTGGAGTGGCGTCCGCTATTTCTTCCGTAACATTTGCCACCGGACCAGCACCCGTAGAATCGGATTTAACCTCAGTGGGTTTATCCGCAGATTTTTTAATTTTGTTTATTCCTGCTTTTTGCAGCCAGCTTTTTTTAGCAACCGGGGCTGGGGCTTGCGGATTTTCTTTGGCCTCGGCAGCCGCAATTAACTCAGCGGCAGAATACTGTTTCGGTTTTACTTCCGGTATTACTTCTTCGGCTTTCATGTGGTGCATGGCAAAATCACCGAATTGTAACTTAAAGGTTTCGGAACCCGCATTCACATAATCCATGGTGGCTTTACCGCGGTATTCTGTCCGGGAAATAACATCAATCTCTCCTTGGTACAGTTTATGAAACTTATTAACCGTATCAATAACCGTAGCCTGTTTAAAAGGCCGTAAATCGGATTTATCGTTTACAAATACTTGTCCGCTATCCGGTAAAATATGGGCATCCGCCGAAGCAATGTAAGGTACACCGCCAATTTGCAGGGTTTGTTTAGTAATGTCGTACGTGCCGGAAGCTGCATTAAATTTTAAATTTCCATGTTCCGGGTTGGTCGAAATAAAATAAGCTTTGTCGGCGGTAACCCCTTTGGGTTGGTTTAAGGTTACCAGCTTCTTTTTAAAATCGTATTTACCGCCGCTGAGCGAAGTTTTAAACTGAGCAAAAGGAAAGGAGGTACTGGCAAAACCAGCTTTTTCGGGAGAGAAGCTAGCGTAGCCTTCTTTTAAATTATATTCCAGCTTTACGTCTTTGGCCTGCATTACCGGCTTATCGGGCGTTTTGGATTTGGCCTCAAAGGTGGCATGATTACCTGTAAAACTATTACGACTAAAATGTAATTCCGGCGAAATGATTTTGGTATCGACTCCTTCCAGTTCCCCATCACCGGCAAAACCTTTTGGGGTTACAATGGCAATGCCCCGGTATTTAAATTTATCACCGTACATGGCAATAGCATCGGTGGTGGTACTGATATTCATCGTATCACGTTTGGGTAGCCATTCCAGGGCGTATTGTTTAAAATTAGCCTGCATAAAATAAGCATCGCCAATGGTGCTTTCGGCCACGGTAGCTTTGGTGCCTAGCGTTAAAGTTTTATCCAGGTAAAAGGTAAAAGCGTTAGATTGTAAGGTGGTGGTTAAGTATTTAAGCTCGCCGGCACCTTGCAAACCTTTAAAACTCATGGTTAGCTTATTGTAATACTTGCCCTTGCCTCCGTACACTTCAAGGCCGTTCTTGGGGATTTCGTATTCAAAACCAAGCGATTGATCCGGCATAATGCCGAGCGTTGTATTAAAATCCGGGAAGATTCCGCCCGAGTGAAACCTGCCTTTAAAGCCAATGGTGTTTGGGTTGGAGCTATTTAAACTATCCATTTTAAACGCCGGAATAGCAAAGTAAACCGTGGTATCGTAGGCTCCTCCCAGAATTTCGGGTTTGTTAAAGTAAACGTAAGAAGGCGAAGACGCATCGAAGGTAGGATAGCCGCCTAATTTCTTTTGCCCCGATTTATTATCGGGCCGGTTTAAGTATAATTTGCCGCTAGACTTGCTGGACGCATTAGCCAAGTATTGTTCCCGTACTTTATCGTCGCCTTTCATACTTTTTACCTTAC
The DNA here is from genome assembly GCF_014217805.1 of Adhaeribacter swui. Classification (NCBI taxonomy): domain Bacteria; kingdom Pseudomonadati; phylum Bacteroidota; class Cytophagia; order Cytophagales; family Hymenobacteraceae; genus Adhaeribacter; species Adhaeribacter swui. The sequence continues at coordinate 810,353 of NZ_CP055156.1, read as the reverse complement.
TCCGGGTAGCAAAAGCAATGGTGTCGATTTTGGCCATATCTACGTAAAAGCCGTTGTAATCAAAAGTAAACTGCTTGCCTACAAACCGGAAATAAGAAGCGTATACCTTGCCGTTAAACAATATATTGCGGTTTTGTAAAACGCGCACCTGGTTGCTGTCGGGTTTGGCGTAAACAGCGCCGGAGTCGCCGGTAAAGTAAAACTTTTCTACACCCCGGATTAACAGCTCATTTTTATTTAAGTTGATGGTGGCATTTTTTCCGCTGGGTGCTAAAGAACTTAAAGTAATGTAATCGTAATCTTTCTTTTCGCGGGAAGAACTCACGTAATGCCAAGCTTTGGGTTTAATGGTAACTAATCCAGTTGCATTGTTGTAATCAATAAAGGCTTGCCGCTGTAAAGCAGTCATGGCTCCCCGGATAATGGATTCTTTCATCTTTACATCCCGGGCCAGATCCGAAGCGTAAAATTGATTGGTTTTTTGCCGGGCCGCAAAACTCACCGCTACTTTTAAGGGGTGGAAATCGGCGGTTCCCTGAATGGCCATCCACCGGTCCAGGGTAAAATATTCTTTAGAATCAAAGCGGGCTGGTACCTGATTTTTGGCATTTATAATCGAAAAATTAATCTGCGGCGTGGTGATATCCCAGGAAAGCATTTCGGCGGATATTTCCATCTGGTGGTACGAATCGAAAAATAAAGATTTTTTAAAATCCCCCGCTTCGCTGATTAAAGTTAATAAGTGTTTCTTGGGCGCGTATTTCAAACGCATAGCCGGATGGCTGATAGAATCTTTTCCGCGGTACAAAACTACGGAAGCAATTTCGGTTGAAATTAAAGAGTCGGAGAGGGAGTAATTGGCCGCCGAAGCTTTAAACTTCTTTTTGCCTTCGTGCTCCACAATAATGTTCGATAAGCTCCTGTCTAAAGCCCCCGTCATAATTTTTTTGCCCGCTAAAGTAATACCCCCCACGTAGGTAATCCCCTGACCGATACTTTTTAACCGGGCATTGTTGGTGTAAGAGATAAACTTGGGATAGCCACTATCGGCACCTTTAGCGGCTTTTACACTGCGGTATTCCCAAATGCCATCCACGGGTTTTTCGAGTACGGCCGGGTAAGTTAACGTTACTTTTTCGGCTTTTAAACCGGGCTTGGTTATATCAAAATGAAAACCCTGGAACTCCGCCGAAGCGGTATTGCTGCCATCCGTCCATTCGTAACGGCCTTGATTTGCCACCAAGGTTTGGCGGGTAAGTAAAATAGCACCACTTACCTTCTTCAGCGTCAAAGAGTCGTGCGGCGTCGCAAATTTTAAATCAGTGTTTTGTAAAACTAACACCGCACCCGTAACTGGAATGGTGTAGGCGGGAATTGGTTTAACGGGTTCTTCTACTTTCTTGGCGGGCTCAGCTTTTTTAGCAGGAGTTTTTACCGTACTTTTCTTTGTAGTGGTAGTTTTCTTGGCGGGCGCTTTCTTAACGGGTTTAGATGCTCTGCTCCAAAAATCATCTTCTTCGGTAGTAGAAACCGGAAAGTTATCTGGCGGCGCTTGCATCGGCGGTAAATCATTTACGATGGGTGCCGGAGTAACTTCAATGGGACTGATATCTGGTAAAGCCGCTTGTATTTCTTTGGTGGAAAGCTGCGCACCTGGCCGGTATTCAAAGGAAAAAGAGCCGTTTTGGGCTAACAGGTTGCTGTAACCGGATTTAAAAATATATTTATTACTTAGGAACAAATACGAAGTAGCCAGAAAGTTTTCAAATCCTTTTACTTCGTCTTTCTCCAACGATTCCCCGGCAACCTGCAGAAACTCATCCAGCTTAGCGCCACTTAGTTTTTGAATGGTAACCCCACTGACCAACGCGCCATAAAAATTTTCAAAATGCGGACGGGCTTTTAGCTTTTTCTGCTGCATCTTTTGCGAAATGTCCATGATTTTGGCCTGCTGGGCAGTAGTGAGCGTATTAGCCGACCATACTTGTTCTAACTGCGCTGTTACTTTCAGGGCTGCCTCGTTACGGGTAGGTGCCATTAAGTTTTTTACCTGAGCGGTAAATTGAGCCGGATCTTGAAATAGCTTTGCGTTTTGTGCTTTTAAGGGAAAATAAGCAACAACCAGTATAAAAGTAAGGAGTAGATATAAGTGCTTCATGCTAATAAAAGATCATAATCAGAGGCGTTTACGAAATACCGCCGAAACCCAATTGTTTTTGGTGCGCACGGAGGTAAACTCTAAGTTTGCTGTTTGGGCTTTATCCTGAATTAAATCTAAATCTTCGGTGTAAAACCCGCTTATTACCAAAAAGCCGCCTGGTTGGAGCTTAGCAGAATAAGCTGGAATATCGTCGAGCAATACATTGCGGTTAATATTAGCGAGTACCAAGTCGTAAGGTTCATCGGCGGCAATTTGCTGAACATCGCCCAGGCGTACTTCAATACCGGAGCAATTATTAATTTCAGCATTCTCACGGGCATTTTCTACGGTCCAATCTTCAATATCAATGGCCACAATGCTGGCCGCGCCCAATTTACAAGCCATAATTGCCAGAATGCCGGTGCCGCAACCCATATCTAAAACCCGCTTGCCTAGATGGTTGATGGTAAGCTGGTTTTCAATCATAAGGGTGGTGGTTTCGTGGTGCCCGGTACCGAAAGACATTTTAGGATTGATAATAATATCGTACTGCACGTTTTCGGGTTGCGGATGAAAAGAAGCCCGCACGGAACAAACATTACCAATTAGCAAAGGCTCAAAGTTTTTTTCCCACTCGGCGTTCCAGTTTTGCTTTTCTATTTTTTGGGTAACATAAGCCAGTTGGCCATCCTGGTTGTAGCGCTCTAAAACCGAGATAACATCGGCTTCTGAAAAAATATCTTCGGTGGTGTAGGCAGCTATGCCTTCTTCGGTTTCCATAAAAGTGTCGTAACCGTACTGACTCAATTCAGCGGTTAGGATATCAACTAATTCGGTAGGTGCTGTAATGGAAACTTGTACAAAATCCATAAAAGATATTTTAGCAGGAAGAGTTAAATGAAAATTTTTAAATTATTGATTATAAAACCTTTTAACGTGGGAATGTTCTGTTTTAAGGTGTAATTTTTAAATTTTATTCTCGGCAGCCCGCAAATGAACGGGACTTAGTGTAGTAAATAGAAAAATCGGCGAAAGCCCGGTTAGTGGTTAAAAACAAAACATGATCGGCAAAGTCGTAACCCGAAGCCGGATACCACAGGCCGGGATTATCGGCAAAAAGTTTGTTCTCTTCCTTAAAAACCACCAGGTTGGCAAAAGCTTCTTCGGGTTCCAGGTAAACCGTATAACGAGCCAATCTTTTGTACTTAGGGTCAGAAGTAAGAAAAACCGACCCATAGATGTTGCAAAATTCCGGATTGCGGCTTACCGGATTAATAGTAATTTCTGAAGCGTTGGCCCGAGGATTTATAGCCGCCGGATGCCACAGAAATGAAAATAAAGACAACAATAAACTAACCAACATAGGTCTAAATTAAAGAGAAGTACTGCTTAAACCAAAAAAAATGCCCAGGCGTTCAAGCCCGGGCATTGCTATTGCTAAAAATATACCAATTGTACTATTTAAATTAGAAAGATTTAACAATGTCGGTAAAATCGCGGGATTTTAAAGAAGCTCCGCCAATTAAACCGCCGTCTACATCGGCCTGAGAGAACAGCTCGCGAGCGTTGCTGGGGTTAGCGCTGCCGCCGTATAAAATAGTAGTGTCCAGAGCGGCCTGAGCATCGTAATGGCGGGCAATTTGCTCCCGGATAAAGGCGTGTACTTCCTGGGCTTGCGTGCTGGTGGCGGTTTTACCGGTACCAATGGCCCAAACGGGTTCGTATGCAATTACAACTTGGGCAAATTCTTCGTTGCTTAAATGAAAAAGGCCTTCTTTCAACTGGGTTTCGATCACCTGAAAAGTCAAATCCTGCTCGCGTTGCTCCAGTGATTCGCCCACGCAAAAAATAGGTTTCAGGCCGTGTTTTAAAGCCGCTTTTACTTTGGCTTCCAGTAATTGGTTGTCTTCTTGGAAATATTGCCGGCGCTCGCTGTGGCCCAAAATAACGTATTCTACGCCTACGGATTTTAACATAGCTGCCGAAACTTCGCCGGTATAAGCGCCGCTCTCGTTTTGGTGACAGTTTTGCGCGCCTAGTTTTACTTTTTCGCTGCCGGCCAAAGCTTTACCAATAGCGGCTAAAAACGGAAATGGCGGACAAACCACCACAATGGCGTCGTTATTTACCTCGTCCTGCACCATATTGGTAATTTCGGATACCAACGCCAGACCTTCGTCTTGGGTTTTGTTCATCTTCCAGTTACCGGCTACTATTTTCTTTCTCATATTTTGTTTTCGTGGTTAGTTGCTAGTTGTTCGATTCGCCCGTAAGATTACGGATTTTGTAGGGAATTTTCTAAATCCAGTACCTCGATTATCAAAATTGCCGTTAAAATTTATATTTATGAAAAAGAGATTTAGATCAGAATAAAGCCAATTTTAAAACCTAAACCTATGTGTAGCCGGGTAAATGTGCCTTCGTGTTTATCTACGGGTTCAATGTAAAAATCAACCGGCGGATCATACTCCCGGAGTTCGGCACTAACTGGCTGGTGCTCTATCTTAATCCGTCGTAATCCCGGACCTGCAAACACATCCAGTACTAATTTTTTAGCTACTACCCGCTCTAAACCTACTTTTAAGCAAAAGCCCAGCATACGCCGGTTTACTTCGGAGTAATCGTAATGATACGCTTCTTCGTCTTTTAAAAGCCAATCATCTTTTTTGCGGTATTCTTCGGGGCTGTAAAAAACTTCAGCGCTTAAGTAAGGTTTGGTGTTTTGGCCCGCGCTTACCCAGGTTGCCGGCATAAAGTATTTGGCTTCGGCCCGAATTTTAAAAAATTGGTGTTGTTCGTATTGTAAATCCGGGTTGGTATAAATCTGTTTAGTTAAACTTTTAAAAGGCAAGCCATAATCCACGGAAAAACCGAGTTTGTTTTTTAGCGTGGCCTGCAATCCAACCTGAATAGCTGCTGCCCTAGGGTCGAGGATGGTTAACGGCGATAAACGAATTTGAAGGCTGGTATTTTTAGATTCTTGGGCAGTAGCTTGGTGCGATAGTAAAGCTGTTAAAATAAGCAGAAGTAAAGCCTGGTACAAATTGGTTTTCATGTGCTAAAATTGGAGCAGAATATGAGATTAAAAATTCAAAAATCAGTAATTAAGCCCAGTTTAAGATTAAGTAGAAAACCGTAATTTTAAATTAATTTATAAAAGAAAGAGCTGAGAAACACGATATTGCTCCGCAGCTCTTTTGGTAAATTTTAAAAATTTTAAATTTTAAATCAGTTTCTCCCGCAGGTAATCGGCGGTGGCATTATTTTCCAGTTTAATCATGTCTTCGGGTGTTCCTTCGAACAACAAGTAACCGCCGTTCGTGCCGCCTTCCGGGCCCATGTCTATGATCCAGTCGGCACACTTCACGATATCCATGTTATGCTCAATGATCACCACGGAATTACCTTTGTCGATGAGCGCGTTAATGGCCGTGAGTAGTTTATTAATGTCGTGGAAATGCAAACCAGTAGACGGCTCGTCGAAAATAAACAAGATGCCCTCGGAGTGGGTGGTAGCGCCTTTGGTGAGGAACGAAGCTAATTTTACCCGTTGCGCTTCGCCACCCGATAAGGTATTGGAGGACTGACCCAAGCGAATGTAACCTAAACCTACATCATCGAGCGGTTTTAACTTTTCGATAATCTTGGGTTGTTCTTTAAAGAAATCAATGCTGTCGGCAATAGTCATGTCGAGCACTTCGGCAATGTTCTGGTCTTTGTACTTTACTTCCAGAATATCCTGCTTAAATTTCTGGCCGTGACACGCTTCGCAGGTCAGGTAAATATCCGCCATAAACTGCATCTCAATTTTTACCTGGCCTTCGCCCTGGCACACTTCGCAGCGGCCGCCCTCAATGTTAAACGAAAAATGCGACGGTTTAAAGCCCCGCGCTTTGGCTAAGGGCTGATCGGCATATAAAGTCCGGATGGCATCGTAAGCTTTCACGTAAGTAACCGGGTTAGAGCGCGACGATTTACCAATCGGGTTCTGGTCTACAAACTCCACGTGCGAAATTTTACTGTAACTGCCTTGTATTTTATCGAATTTACCGGTAGCATCGGAGTGCCCGCCAAATACTTTGGCTAAGGCCGGGTGCAGAATCCGTTTAATTAAGGTTGATTTGCCGGAGCCACTCACGCCGGTAACTACCGTCATCACATCCAGCGGGAACTTAACCGTTACATTTTTTAAATTATTTTCGCGGGCACCTACTATTTCAATGGCATTGCGCCATTGCCGGCGGCGCGTAGGTACTTCTACCTGCCGTTTGCCGCTTAAATACTGCGCGGTATAGGTTTCCGCGGATTGCAACATTTCGGGATAAGTGCCCTGGAACATAAGATTACCGCCTCCCGAACCAGCTTCCGGACCAATATCAATTATCTGGTCGGCAATTTCCATCATTTTTTCTTCGTGCTCCACCACAATTACGGTATTGCCAATCTGCTGCAAGGAGCGTAATACGCCAATTAGTTGTTCGGCATCGCGGGGGTGCAAACCAATGCTGGGCTCATCCAGAATATACATAGAACCCACCAGTGCACTACCCAAGGAAGTAGCCAGATTAATGCGTTGCGATTCGCCACCCGATAGGGTAGAGGATAAGCGGTTTAAGGTAAGATAACCCAAACCAACGCGCACTAAATAACTCAAGCGATTGGTAATTTCAATAGCTAAGCGATCCGCTATCTTTAGTTCATGCTCCGTAAGTTCTAAATTTTTAAAAAAATCGAGTACGCCGGTAACCGGTTTCAACAATAAATCGGTGATGCTAACGCCGTTTATTTTCACGTAACTGGCATCTTTCCGCAAACGCGTACCACGGCAATCGGGGCAAGTAGTACGGCCCCGGTAACGGCTTAGCATTACCCGGTACTGAATTTTATGCGTTTGCGCTTGCACGTGGGCAAAAAAAGCATCCAGGCCGTCGAAGTATTTGTTGCCGGTCCAGAGCAGTTGCTTTTGTTCTTCGGTGAGTTCGTTATATGGCCGATGAATAGGAAAATCGAAGCGGATGCCGTTTTTTACCAAAGGTACCTGCCATTCGCTCATTTTTTCGGTGCGCCATGGGGCAATCGCGCCTTCGTACACGCTCAAGGTTTTATCCGGAATTACCAGGTCTTCGTCAATCCCGAGTACATTGCCAAAACCTTCGCAACGCTGGCAGGCGCCGTAGGGGTTATTAAACGAGAAAAAGTTAACCGATGGCTCTTCGAAAGCCATACCGTCCAGTTCAAATTTATCGGAGAAAACCCGTTTTTGGTCGTTGTAAATCACGTGGCATTCGCCGTGGCCCTCGAAAAAAGCCGTTTGCACCGAGTCGGAAATCCGGAATTGTAAATCTTCGTCGTCTTTGCGTAAAACGGCCCGGTCTACCAGAATGTATATGTCACCGGAAATATCAGCAGCCTCAGAACTGATTACGTCTTCGATAAATAAGACCTGGTCGTTGTTGTAAATCCGAGAATAGCCTTTTTGCAAAAGTAAGTCCAGTTCTTTGGTTAGTTTGCGGTCGGGTTGCACTTGCAAGGGCGCTAAGATTACTACCCGGCTGCCTTCCTCGAGGTTAAAGATAAAATCCACTACATCGGCCACGTTGTCTTTGCGCACCTGTTGGCCCGAAACCGGCGAGAAGGTTTTGCCAATGCGGGCGTACAATAATTTTAAGTAATCGTAGATTTCGGTGCTGGTGCCTACCGTGGAGCGGTTATTTTTAATGCTTACTTTTTGCTCAATGGCAATGGCCGGACTAATGCCCCGGATGTAATCTACGTCGGGCTTGTCCATGCGGCCCAAAAACTGGCGGGCATACGAACTTAAGCTCTCTACGTACATACGCTGCCCTTCGGCGTAGAGCGTATCAAAAGCGAGCGACGATTTACCGGAACCGGATAAACCGGTTACCACAATAAATTGATTACGTGGTAAGGCTACGCTTAAATTTTTTAAATTATGAACCCGCGCGCCCTTGATAATAATGTACTTTTTAGGATCAAGCGCGTCGATGTCGGGTTGTTCGGTGGTTGCTGTTATCATAAATTAGAAAAACCGTAACCAATAAGTACGGTTATATAGAACAAAAAAGCACGGCAAATAATTGCCTTTTTAGTAAAACGCAAAAGTACACATACGCAAGCGGATAAAGAAAGACAATGCTATTATTCTGGACCATATGGAAAAGCAAAACTACTAACAGGCAGGTAGATGTAGTAGCTTGCGGCAGGTACTGGGTTTTGTTTGCAACTACCAGGTATTTTTAACGTAAATTTTACTTTGTTCTTAAACTAACAATATAATATACCATCATGGGAAAAGGAGATGTAAAATCGAAAAAAGGTAAAATTTCCAAAGGAAGCTTTGGTAACAGCCGGCCGCGTAAAGCCACAAAAGATACCAAAAAAGAACCCGGCGTAGTAGGGAAACTGGTAGAAAAAGTAAAAGATTTAGTAAAGTAAAATCACGGATTTTTCCGGATTTTGCGGATTACACGAATTTTTATTCGCCGATTTATCTGCATTTGTATGCTAAATAGCCATCCTGTTCTTGGGATGGCTATTTTAGATTTGAGTTTTTTAGAACCTGATTTCTGCTACTTGTTGATCAGGCCTTTTTTAAATTTTAAATTTATAGCTGCGTAATCCGTAAAATCCGTTTAAGCCGCGATTTACAGACTCAATTTCCGCAATTTATCGGCTTTTAGGGCAGTAACTCCTACTACCAATAAAGTCATGCAGCCGCCAAATACCACCGAAGGCACTACACCCACTAACTTCGCCACAAAGCCCGATTCGAAGGAACCAATCTCGTTGGAGGAGCCCACAAAAATATTATTCACCGACGATACCCGGCCTTTCATGTGCTCCGGGGTAAGCGTTTGCATAAGCGTAGACCGAATAATAACGCTAATGGAATCGAACATGCCGCTTAGCCCTAACAAGAGCACCGAAAAGTAAAAATTGGTTGACAACCCGAACAAGATAATGCAAATACCAAAGCAAGCTACGCAGATTAACATTTTTCTGCCGGCGTTTATTTTCATGGGGTAATGCGTTAAATACGCGGCCATTAACACGGAGCCAATAGCAGGTGCCGCCCGCAGAAAACCTAAACCCTGTGGCCCGGTATGCAGAATTTCGGAAGAAAAAATGGGCAATAAGGCCACCGCCCCGCCAAATAAAACGGCAAACAAATCCAGCGAAATAGCGCTTAAAATAATCTGGTTATTAAACACAAAGCGCAAACCCGAGAGTAAGCTTTCTTTAATGGGCAAGCGTTCGGTGTTTGGGGGTAATGGCTTTGCGCCAATCAAAAAATAAAACACAAAAGCCAGAATAGTTAAACCAACATCGGCAGCGTAGGCCATCTCCACGCCGAAAAAGCCATAGAGTAAGCCGCCCACCGCCGGCCCCGCCACCGATGCGCCTTGCCAGGTAGTACTGGACCAACTTACCGCATTAATGTACCAGGTTTTATCGGGCAAGAGCTGCGGCATAAACGAGAAAGTGGCCGGCCCCATAAAACCCCGGGCAAGGCCGCTCAGGAAAATAACCGAGTAAATAGGCAAAGTGCCGAGCTGCAATAAGTTATTTTTTAAATTTATAGAATACAGCAATAAGCCCGTAGAGCAGATTAACAGCACCGCCACACAACTAACAATAATTTTTTTACGGCTGGTGGTATCGGCTACGTGGCCGGCATACAAGGCTACCACAATGGAAGGAATGGCTTCGGTTAAACCAATTAAGCCTAAAGCTAAGGGGTCTTGGGTGAGGTCGTAGATTTGCCAGCCCACAATTACCGCTTGTATCTGCAAAGCTAAAGTTAAACACAAACGAGCTACTACATACAACCGGAACTCCGGCAACCGTAACACGGCATATGGGTCGCGCTTCAGGTTTTTTTCTTCTATCGACATGAACTTATTTTCGGATTGGCAAAGCTACAGGTTCAACCACAAATTTGCTGCTTTGTGGCTAATGGGCATAAATTTTTAAAATTTTACTGATGTTACGTATGCCACCAGAAAAGGACAGGTTATATAAAAAATTAATCTGAATTTGTTATTTCTTCTGAACTCTCTCGCGTAGGCCATTGTCTTTTATATATCTGTAATTGTTAAAAGCCAAGATAAATTTGTAATCTTCTGCTGGCTTGTTCCGCCCTGTAATTATAAGTACTGTTTGGTTTATTGTAATTTGATATTGTAAAATGATTGTTTCTGAAACTCCTGATTTTTTTCAAATTGCCTGCGATGCTCAAACCAGAATTGCCGAGTTGCAGTGGGACCGGTATACCGATTCTAAAACGTACCAGGATAATTACCGGTTGTTGGTGCAGGTGATGAAAGCAGAGGAGCTAAACTGTGCTTTGTTAGATGTGCGGGAGCGGGGAGAAGTGCCTTATACCGACCAGGTTTGGGTATGCCAGAAAATTTTTCCGGCCATGCTCACCGAACTAAATGGCCAGGTAAAACTGGCTTACATTTTAAATGCCGATCATTTTATTTCGCTTCAATCAGAGTCGCCAAATGGCGAAATGGAAACGTTTGGTGATTTACTTAAAATTCAGTTTTTTGTAGATGAAAGGGCGGCCCGCCGCTGGTTACAATCTATTTAGCAGGCGCAAATTTTTTAAATTTCAGAAATTTTGATAAACCGATTTTACCCCTTTAACCAAGCGCTTTTAAATTGCATATATAGTTTTAAGCTAACTAAGCTGCGAATCTGATTCTATCATTCATAACATAAGCTTGCTTATAACCTGTGGCGCGAAGTTTATTTTATCTGATTGCCGGTAGGTTAGAAATAAGCTTTTTTAAAAATCTGTTTACCTTTGCCTCCCATTTTTATTTTTGCCCGTGAAACCTGATAAATATTACTCCGCTGGTATTGCTTCTTTTGTTATCTGGGGATTTATAGTTTTTCCGTTGCGCGCCGTTGCTAATTTCCCGAGCGGACAAATCCTTTACTTCCGGGTTCTATTCGCCATGCTGGGATTATCGGTAATAACTTTTTTGTTCCGGCGCGATAGCTTAAAAGAAACCTGGCGCGAGTTTCAGGCCGCAACCCGGCGTAACAAGCAACGCTTAGGACTGTTAACCATCCTGGGTGGCTTGTTATTAATGGTTAATTGGTTGGTATTTATTTACGTAATCAACCACATCGATATCCAGACTGGTTCTTTTTCGTACTTGCTCTGCCCAATTTTAACGGCTTTGCTGGGGTATGTTATTTTAAAAGAAAAGCTGCGAACCAACCAGTGGCTAGCCATTGGCATCAGTATTTTAAGTTGCTGTTTGATTGGTACCGGAGCATTTACTAATCTGTTTTATTCTTTGCTCGTGGCCTTGAGCTACGCGTTTTTCTTAATTACCCAACGGGCTTTAAAACAATACGATAAGTTGGTGCTGCTTACCGTGCAACTCCTAATTGTGTTTGCCTGTATGGGACCGTTTTATTCGTTTTTTAAAGGCGATGTACCCGATGTTCCCTTGACCGCCAATTTCTACACTTCGGTTATGGTGTTGAGTTTCTTGTTTACCATTTTGCCCTTATTCCTGAACATGTATGCCCTGAAGGAATTAAAATCCGGTACAATTGGCATACTCATGTACATCAACCCGATTATCAATTTCTTAATCGCATTTCTGTACTTTCACGAAAAAACCAGCTCTGAAAAGGCAGTTGCTTACGGGTTAATTTTTGTATCGGTGATTATTTACAACCTGCCCTCCCGGCAAAAACCGGCCAAAGTAATAACCCAGATGGTGGCTAAATAAAATTTTACGCACCGTGTTTTGGTTAAAGTTGCTGATTGAAAAGGTGAATGTGCTATATCCGGAACGCCGGAATTTTTAAATTTTTAAATTCTGCCTGCTTTAGCTGCAACCTTTTACCTGCATTATAACTCTTTGGAGTAAGCCCGTCTTAAAATGAAATAAAGATGAAATCTGTTCTGTTAGCTTTATCTATACTTGCGGTTCTTACCCGGTGCGCGAAAGAAGAATTAACTTCTGCGGGGCAAAGTAGCTTAAGCCAGGAAGTAGAAATTGCTTTGAACGAAACCTTGGATTTACCTGAATCGGCTAAAGGAAACGACACCCCTAAAGTACGGGTACACCTGGCCGAAATAAACGATAGCCGCTGCCCCATGAATGTGAATTGCATCCGATACGGTTCGGCGGTAGTCCGGTTGTGGCTGGAAATAGACAAGGACAAATCGCCCATTGCGGCCTTGGTAATCGGCGAAGCTTTACCCTCTGATACCCGTAAACTGCGCAACCGCACGGCCGATACGACTTTGGTAACCGTAGCGAATACCCAATACCAGATAATTTTAAAAAATGTATCGCCGTACCCGTGTTCCGGTTGCCCCGACCAGGAGCCGAAAAGTGCCCAAATAATTGTAACCGCCCAATAAAAAAGCCTGAATTACTTCAGGCCCCTTGCAGCAGAATCTACGTTTTCTACGTTAGGCTCACCGAGCTGATTCGCCTGACTGGCATTTTCGGCGGTGTCGCCGATTGGCGCCGGCCGCGGTTCATTTAAATTCGACGAATCACCCACAATAGCTTCGGAGGTTCCGGCATCTCCGGCCGGATAATCTTCGCGTGGATTTTTATTGTCGGAAGAGCAACTTGCCAGTAAAGCAAAAGCACCCGCCAGCAGCAAGTTATTCCGGGTATTTCTAAAAAAAGTCATTTTCATAGTTTTATTCTGACCAATGGTTTGCAGTGAGTAAACGAGGTAAACTCCTAAAAAGTTGGGTTCTGTTTTTTTCTTCGTTTTAGCTAACGCAGGGCTTATCCAGAAAAAAGATTTATTAAAAATTGCTTTCCAGATAATCCGGCAAACGCGCACCAGCAAGATTACCTGTCTAAATCTGCGGAGCAAAATTTAAAAATCTACTTTTTCGTTAAATACCAAAACCTAACCGTAAGCCAGAACCCACTTTTTCGCGGCTTTGGAAACCGGTAAAGAAATCGACGCGCAAAATTTTAAAAATATGCTCTACGCCAACACCTAACTCTAGGTAATGCTTGGCTTTAGGTGTGTGTAAATAATTAAGAGTTACTACTTCCTGCCATTTGAGTTTCCGGAATAAAGGAATCTTATTAAAAATGAAACCATTAAAATCGTGGGTAAAGTAGCCTTCCAGGTAGCTGTTTTGGGTGCTGTAGCGGTAATAATCTAATAGCTGAAATCCCCCGAAAGCGCCGGCGTAAAGAATGCGGTTACCGGCAAAATGCTTGTAATCCATCAGCCACAAACGCTTGCTGTTTAAAAAAGTACCCACCTGAAAAGAATAACTCGTTGCGCCCACCAAACCTAAATCTAACTCATCGCTCACGTTCAGCGACACCCGGTCGAAGTTTACGTCGCTACCCAAAATCTTCGAAAACCCTTTGGTATAGTTAATCCGGAAGGTGGGGTATTTGGAGCCCATAATCCATTTCTCGTCGGGGCGATTAATGTACTTCTGGCCGGGCCGGAGTTGTAAGGTTACGCTGCCCACCAATGCCTGTTTGCGGCTAAAAGAAGCATCGGTTAGTTCAGCATTTATGGGCACGTTGGGCGTAAATTGCTTATTGGTGTAATCTTTAAAAGTAAAATCCGAAGCATTCTGCAGTTGCTGCCGGTCGGCATATTCCAGGCTGGTGGTTAAGTAAATTCCGTTTTGTATTTCGATGTTGTGCCTAACGAGTAGGTTAGTTTTTTGGTAAATTTTTAAAAAATTTTGTTCGTAGAGCAAAGTGTATACTGTATTCCAAAAGGGAGCAATAGGGTCGTTGTTATTGTATTGCGCTATAAAATGACCGGCTTCGGCGGTAATTTGCGCAAAACGGTGCGGATTGTAATAGTAATTGGTTAGCAGCTTGCCGTATAATTTTTTGCTGGCAAAACCGTAACGCAGGGTAGGAGCAATGGTTAAGCCTTTGTTCGTCTCTTCCTCACCTTTCCGGTAGCGTACGCCCAGGTTTAACACGGTTCCTTCTACGGTATTGTATTGCAGAATAGAGTTGCTATTGAGTACGGCCAGCAAAGGATCGACGGAGATGCTGTAATGACGGAAAGAATTGCGGTACCGGTAACCTGATAAAAAAATGTTGCCCACTTCAAATTTATTATTGCGTTTATCCACCGAATCACGGTATGGTTTTGATTCCTGAATTTGCTGCAAACTGTCTTTGCTCACGTAATCTTTTTGTTCTTCCGCGGTGAGCGGTATCGGCCGGATATCGTCCCAATAAGCGGTATCGCGTTTGTTGGCGTTGGGCTCTACCCGCATCAGCTCATTTTTAGGATGAATAAAAGTGGTAGTGGAATCTAAATTGGCTAGTTTCTGCTTCGCTAATTTTTTTAATTTTCTCTTTTTGATGATGAGCGGTTCCGGCTCAACCGGAGCCGGCACATTAGCGATAGCAGCAGGTGGGGCAACTACGGGCTTGCTGTAAGCCGGTACTACCTTGTATTTAGAATATACGGTAGTAAAAAAGCCATTGCCTTTAAAACCAAACGAATCGAATTGTACGGTTAATTTTTGCGAGAACAACATCCAGATGCCGTCTTGTACCGGGCCAAAAACCTGATCGATGCGCAAGGTGTCGGCGTACTCAATTTGTGATTTTTGCGTGAGTTTTAAACTGGTACTGTGCAGGCGGTAACTATCATCTTGTATGTAAACATACCCGCTGAAAGCCGGATCGTTGGCCCGGATGGGTGTTACTTTAATTTTGTTAATAGTTTGTCCGTTTTCTACGGATGTGCCAATGAGTTTGTAGCGGTAAAACAAAAAAGCATTATTGGCCAGCGGCGAAATAAAAGCCCTTTCGCTCAGTCCCGGAATGCGCAGCAAATTGTCGTAAAAATTAAAATTTACCCTCGAAGCCCAGTTAAACGAAAAGCCTTTAGTGTCGCCGCTTACCTTACTCGAGAGCATGCGTTCATGGGTTTTGTTGGGCTGCCGGAAATTTACTTCCGATACGGTTTCGGATAAATACACAATGCCGGGCTTTACTTCGTCTACTTTAATGCCCATTACCCGGTTAGGTACTTTTAGTAATCGGCCCAAACCTTTGGTGTAAACCCGGCAACTATAAGCGGCAACTTCGTTCTGGTGGTATTTGCGGCGGGCAATGGCGGCCTGCATAATCGCGTAAGCGGGGTCTTTATCGCTAGCCCGCACCACTACTTCGTTTAGATTGTATACATCGGGTTGCAGCGTTACGTTATGTTCTACCGGCTCCGTGGAGATTTCTACAGTATCTACCCGCGCTTTGTAGCCCACGTATTGGTACACAACCTGGTAGGTGCCGGGAACTAACGTTAGCTGATAATAGCCTTGTTCGTTGGTGGTGGTGCCTACGGTAGAATTTTTAACGTATACGTTCGCGTAAGCCAAGCCAGCTCCTTGCGCATCGGTAACCCGGCCTTTAAACAAACCCGCTTCTGCCAACGGGCTGAGAAAAATAATAAAATTTAAAAAAAGTAGTAACCGGAGCCGCATGCACTTAAAAGTCGGGTGTACGATAATATAAAACGATAGATGTATTTTAGCGGAAGAGCGTTGCCTTAGATTGTTTTTGTTTCGAAGCCACTAGCAATTACCTTTACCAACCACAAGGCCTGACCCTATAAATTGTATCTTTAGCTTAAACTTAAAAATTGCTGTGGAGTTATCGGTTGTTATACCTGTTTACAACGAAGCCGCTAATGTATTAGTGCTTTACCAACGTTTACAACAGGTTATGCAGCCTTTAGCTATTTCGTACGAATTAATATTTGTGAACGATGGCAGTACCGATCAATCTTTAACTTTAATTAAAGAACTATCCCGGCAAAACCCTTGGGTGCGCTATATTGATTTCAGTCGCAACTTTGGGCAGCAAATCGCCATTAGCGCGGGTCTGGATAAAGCCCGGGGCAATGCAGTAGTTATTCTGGACGGCGATTTACAGGACCCACCGGAACTAATTCCGGCTTTGTACGCGCAATGGCAGCAAGGCCACGAGGTGGTATACGCCCGCCGCAAAACCCGGGCCGGCGAAAGTTTTTTAAAAAAATCAACTGCCCGCTTTTTTTACCGCTTACTTACCCGCATTACCCGCACGCCCCTGCCGGTAGATGCCGGCGATTTCCGCATTATCAGCCGCAAAGTAGTAAATACGCTCAAGCAAATGCCGGAGCAGCAAAAGTTTATCCGGGGCCAGATTGCCTGGATTGGTTTTCCGCAAACCTTTCTGGAGTACGACCGACCTGAACGCTACCAGGGCCAAAGCGGCTATTCTTACTCCAAAATGATTCGATTGGCGCTCGATGGTATTACGTCTTATTCTAACTTGCCTTTAAAAATGGCAACAGTAAGTGGTTTTGTGGTATCGGGCATTGCTTTTCTGGTGATGTTATACACGCTGTATTCCCGTTTTATCACCCGCGATTACGTACCCGGCTGGTCGTCGCTGATGGTGAGTGTTTTGTTTTTGGGTGGTGTGCAGCTTATTTCAATTGGTATTATTGGCGAGTACATTAGTCGCTTAAGCCAAAACGTACGAAACCGCCCGTTGTATATTGTTAACGAATCGAATATTCCGGAAGAGTCTGTTTTGTAATATGCACGAAGCCGGTAATCTTTAAATTTTATGGCTCCCTGCTTTGGGTAAGGAGGGGTTAGGGGTGGGTAATAAAAAGTAATTTTTTTATTTCTACTTGAAGTTTTCTTCCAGCTCCTACCTTGCTCAGGTTCCCTATACCACTGGCGCAAGTTTTCAAACTTGGGCCTTTCTATAAAGTAAATTCTGTGACTTTACTCCGGCCAAAAGCCGGAACCATGAACTGCTTTAATAATCTGCTAAAAAGTAAATTTTAAAAATTTAGTATTCTATCTTACTTACTTGGAGTCTGTTCCAGCCTCCAGGTACCGGTGCTATCTTGTTTGAACCGGCTGAGTTTGCCTCATGGCCGGCGGGCCTCGTTTGGCTCTTTCGGGCTGTCTAAGCTTCCTTTCCTCGACTCGTCTGCGGAATTCTGCTGTGCAGAACCGGAACCTTAGAAGGTCCTCATGGCTAAACTGGTGTCTTTGCTTGTAGATACCGCTTTTATTATTGTCACCGACATGTCACCGCAACAAATTGAAATTTTTAAAATTTTAATCTGTTTTCTGGCTGGCTTTGCGACCGCTTTTCTATCGTGTACCTAAACTGTTTACCGGTGTAATCTGTTTAAGATATGGGCCAAATAGTCAACTGTATTGGCTCCTGTCTTTCTATTTAGAAAGAAAATCAGTGCGGTTTTCTTTGATTGTACTTAGCTTTAGATTTTAAAATTAAACCAAAATACCTTGCAGGAACCCCGGAAAAAGAAAACCTATACCGTAAAAGAAGCTTTAATAAAAGCGGCTGCTTATTGCGCTTACCAGGAACGCACCCAGCAGGAAGTCCGGAATAAGTTATATTCGTACGGTCTGGAATTTGAGGAGGTAGAAGAAACGATTATTCGGTTGTGTGCCGAAAAACTGATTGACGAAGAACGTTATGCCAAATCGTATGTGCGCGGAAAATGCAACTTAAAGCGCTGGGGGCGCCGGAAAATTATGTTGGGTTTGAAAGCGCAACAAATTTCAGATTACTGCATCCGGCAAGGAATGAAAGAAATTGACCCGGAAATTTATTGGCAAAACTTAGTCTATCTCACCGAAAAGAAAAACCGCACCGAGAAAGAAGGTAACGCTGCTTTACGCCGACACAAACTTACGCAGTTTTTAATGAGTAAAGGCTACGAAAACGATTTGATCCAGGATGCTTTACAAGAAGTATTACGAGATAAGTAATAGGCTTAATCTGCGGGAATTTTTAAATTTTTAAAATTCTGATAATTTAAAAAAGGGGTGTTTGGGCGGGGTTGGATTAATGAAGGTATTACCTTTTCGGTAAAACAGGCGGTGCTTTGGTGGTATGCTGGTGCTCCAGAATAATTTGTTTGCCGGTTAAACTTTCCAGTAAGGGTTTCAGAATTTTATCGGCGTTTACGGCCGTTTGCTGCAAAATACCGGAATTTAAAGCTGATTGACGCACGTGTTTTTCCGCAAATTTATACCCTTCGTCTACTAATTCGGCATCCTGAAAGTAGGTGTTCTGCATCGCAAATACTTTAGACTTATTATGGTCTACTTTAAAATAACAAATTTGGGGTTCGGGCAATTTTACGGTAATTACTGAATCGTTGGTAAATGCAATATCCTG
Source organism: Adhaeribacter swui (assembly GCF_014217805.1). Classification (NCBI taxonomy): domain Bacteria; kingdom Pseudomonadati; phylum Bacteroidota; class Cytophagia; order Cytophagales; family Hymenobacteraceae; genus Adhaeribacter; species Adhaeribacter swui. The sequence goes on along the minus strand of NZ_CP055156.1, from coordinate 791,975 downwards.
GGCGGTAACCTGGCGCAAATCAATGCAACCCACGGCTTCGCCGGCCACAATTAACACGCTTTTAGAATTTGGTAGCCACTGCGAAAACTCTTTTTCGTACTCCACTACATCTTTAAAATTATAGCGCACCAGTTCCAGGTTGCCTAAATCATCAATTTTCTCCAGAATAGTATTGTGCGTTATTTTTACGGGGGCTTTATCGGGAGTAAAAGACGTTCCTAATCTTCGCCAGACGAAAAAGCCGATAATGAGTATTAATATCCAGAGAATAGAGCGCTTAAGAAGGTAACGGAGCATTAATAATTAGTTAACAGGAGTATAGATTTGCATCAAATGTATACTAAACCAACGAAAGAAGTTTAATTTCATTTTAAATTAAGACTTTACGTTTATGCAAGTGCCCCGGTAAGCCGACAAAATTCTAAAGATAAAATCGGTAACAGTACCAGGATAAACAGACAGGAGAATGCGAGAGATAGGTGGTAAATGACTGGTATTCTGGCGTTAAAATATTTATGCTTAGCTCTTTGGGGCAGTTTTTAAAAAATTAATGAGGCCTACTTTATTTTTCCGCTTAGGACGGCAACGGCAAACAGGCAGTAAGGTATTACTGGTAATTTTCTTTTTGCTTAGTCAGTTATTTCTTTTTTTTAAATACCAGGGTGTTGCCTTTTCCGGCGATTCATATGGTTACTTAACTTATGCAAAAGCCATCACTACCGGCCAGTTTCCCGATAATCATTATTCGCGCTACATGGGGTATTCGCTTTTTTTAGCGGTATTCCTTGGTTTAAATATAAGTCTGAAAGGTGTGGTTCTGGTTCAGGTTCTTTTATCGGGCTTGGCCGCCGGGGCTTTGTATAAAACCATTCGGGTACTTGCGCCCGCCAGGTTTTATGCCGCATTTTTAGGTACCGCTCTTTTTATTTTATGGCCGGGCCTGCTCACCTGGAATTTTTTTATTCTAACTGATTCGCTGTTTACCTCATTTGTTATTTTTTCGCTTTACTGCGTAGTGCACCTCAGAAACGGGAAAGGCCATTGGCAGGCCATATTCGTTATCATTTTTACTTGTATTATCCGGCCAAATGGCTTTATAGTTTTAACGGGTTATTTGTGCTACTTATTCTCTTATTTTTTTCTCCTTCAAAACAGCGCGCAGCAACGTTTATTATACTTTTTAATGGGTTTGGGTATGGTGTTCCTGGGGGTTGTTGTTATTAACCAGTTTTTATTAACTCATTTCGATTTTATAAAAACGTACCAGGATGGTCAGGTAATATTTAACAGCCATTATTATCAATTCAAAAAAACAGAATTAAACCTGCCGGTAGCTCAGCTATCACCCTTGCATCGCGTACTGGTTTTTGTACGGGACAATCCGGTCTATTTTTTAAAAATGTCTGTTACCAGGTGCTTGCTGTTTTTTCTGCATATAAAGCCGTATTACTCTTTTTGGCATAACGGGCTAATTATACTGGTTCTCTACCCGATGTACTTTTTTTGGGTGGTTGCGCTTAAAGTGGGGCAAATTAAAAGGCCGGTTAAATTATTTGTTTGTACCGTTTTTTTGCAGCAAGCTTTTATTGTTACGGTAACCAGCGAAGATTGGGATGCGCGCTTTTTAATGAGTGTAATTAGTTATGTTTTCGTGTTTGGCGCCATTGGTTTACACCAGTTTATTTTTAAAAATGTGGCAGATTAAAGAACGATACCTAAACGCTCGGCAAAGCCAGCCAGCCCTTGCAAGCCGCCGGTATGAATAGCAGTAATAGTGCAGCCGGCCTTAAAGTAATCTTGGCGAATTAAATCGTAAATGCCATACAACATTTTGCCCGTGTAAACAGGCTCGAGTTGAACATGGTGGTTTTCTTTAAAAACTTGAATAAAAGTTATTAACTCCGGCTTTACCTTAGCGTAACCACCAAAATGATAATCGGTTTGTAACTGCCAGTTCTGGTACTCCTGTCCGCTATATTCTTTAACTAAAGCAGTCACGTCCGTTTTTAAAAATTCCCCGCCTTTCAGTGCCGGAATACCAATTACCTGAGCGTACCCGTTTAAACCCGCAATAATCCCGGATAATGTGCCCCCAGTACCTGCCGCGCAGCAGATATAATCAAACGGGATATTTATATCCGTAACAATTTCAGTGCAGCCTTTTACCGCCAGTAAGTTGGTTCCGCCTTCGGGTAAAATGTAAGCGTTAGGGTACTGTTTTTTTAAATTTCCCTGAAAAGCCGGATCTTGTTTTTGCCGGTACGTAGTCCGGTCGATATAATGTAATTGCATGCCGCAGTTTTGCGCAAACTGGAGCGTTGAATTAAGCGGTTCATGGGCTTCACCGCGAATAAAGCCGATGGTTTTAAAATTATACTCCTGACCAGCAGCGGCTACAGCCACAATGTGGTTAGAGTAAGCGCCACCAAAAGTAAGTAAAGTATCTTTCTGGTGATTTTTGGCCTCTATTAAGTTGTATTTCAGTTTCCGCCACTTATTCCCCGAAATGTGCGGATGCAGCAAATCTTCCCGCTTTAAGTACAAGGTAATTTGTTTCTCTTGTAAGAGCGGTTCTGAGATAAGTTGGAGGGGAGCGGCAGACGGTATCAAAATAACTTTTCTAAATAGCGAAAAGAAAATAATTTAAAAAACAATGTCCTTCAGAAAGAAACTATCTTGCTACATAGCTCCCTGCTGAAGGACAAATAAAAAGAGATGTATAAAAACTATCTGCCTGATTCTTTTATTTCTTCTTCTTTACCGGATTTTACAGCGTAAAAAATACCGCCCACGATAATTAATACCATTAAAATAGAAGAAATAAGCGAGCCGGTATTGCCTAAGCTGTACGAGGCCGGTTCAAACTTAAATTCTACGGTGTGTTTACCGGCTGGTACCGGCATGGCCCGCAACACATAATTGGCCCGGATATGTTCTACTGGTTTGCCATCGAGGTACGCTTGCCAGCCTTCGGGATAATAAATTTCTGAGAAAACAATCAGGCCAGCTTGCGCCGCCGAAACGTTGTATTTTAAATCGTTGGGTTCATAACTGGTGAGCGTAACCGTAGAGCCCGCCGCATTATATTCTGTTTGCTTCACCGGGAACTTAGAAACATCCACTACAGCTTCGGTAGCCGGGTCAAAATCTTTTAAGGCGGCTAATTCTTCGTCGGGGCTGTTTACTTTGGTTATTTTCTGCACGAACCAGGCGTTGCCTAAAGCCTGCGGATTGCGCTGCACCGGTTGTTGCTGGTCGCCGGTAATGAAGTACCGGGTGTTGAGCATGTTTAAAACCTTGATATTATTCTGAGCAATATGATGCTCGATAATATCGGCGTAGCGCCGCAGTTTGGCCCCGTGATAGCCCCCAATGGATTTATGGAAATAAGAAGTACGCGCTTCGTTAAACGGATCGCCCAGGTTAAGCACCCGGTAACTTAAATCCTTGTCTTGTAGAATTGCCTGATCGGCCGGAGTTGGTTCGAAATGCGTTTCGGTTAAATTCGTTTGAAAATTGTCGTTGTTTAGGTAACGTTTATCTACGGTCCAGAGGTCAATCAGAATTAAAAAAGTAATTATTAAAACTGCCGAAGTAACCGCTAATTTATTGCGTAAATAAAAGTACAAAGCTCCTGCCGCTAGAACGATAAAAATCAGGGAACGAATGGCGTCGCCACGCATCATACCCGCCCGGTCGGCACGTACGGCGTTAATAAGCCAGGCTTGTTGCAAGGTGCGTTCATCGTTGGGGTTCGAGAAACTACCCATACCCGCCAGCAGAAACACCAGTAAGCAAATACCGCCCGTAATAGCCGCCGCGTACAATAAATTTTTCTGCGGTTCTTTTACATCGCCTTTATACAAAAAGCGATACAAGGCAAAAATCCCGAGCAAAGGCATGGTAATCTGGGCGATTACTAAAGTCATGGATACAGCCCGGAATTTATTATAAGCCGGGAAGTAATCGAACATGAAATAATTAAAGGCCGGAAAGTTTTTGCCCCACGACAGCACAATGGATAAAATGGTGCCCGCTAATAGCCAGTAACGAAGACGTTTTTCAACGACGAATAGCCCGAGCACAAATAAAAAACACACAATGGCACCCACGTAAACCGGACCGCTGGTACCCGGCTGATCACCCCAGTACAACGGAAAACTTTTTAAATACTCTTCTACCTGCACTTCCGGAATGCCGTTCTGGATCATTGCTTTAGCGGTTTCGGAATTTTTACTTAAGGAACCTACGCTGGCCCCACCGTAGAAATTAGGTACCAATAAAGTCATGGTTTCGCCTACGCCGTAGCTCCAGTTAAACGCATAATCCCGATCCAAACCAGTTGATTGGTTGTTACCACTATTCGGTGCTTTCAACTCAGATTTACCGCGAATGGAATATTTGGTGTACTCGGCGGTAGTATACAAGCGGCCAAAACTTACTCCAGCTGCAATAATGGCGCAAATGCCTAATACCACAACGCGTTTAAAAAAGTCGGGCAACCAACCATTTTTAATGGCATCAATCAAATAAACAATCCCAAAAATAAGTACCAGCAACAGCAAATAATAGGTTATCTGCATGTGGTTGGAACGGATGTGCATGGCTAAACCAAAAGTAAATAATGCCGCACCCAGCCACAAATGCCGATTACCTTTCCGGAAGGCGTAGAGCAAACCGGCCAGCGCCAGCGGAATGTAAGCAATGGCCAACGATTTGGTATTATGCCCCGCCGCCAGAATAACCAGGTTATACGACGTAAAAGTCATGGCAAACGACCCGGCAATAGCCAGCCAGGTACTCATGCCCATTACTACAAACAAAATGTAAGCACAAACCAGCGTTAAAAAAATGTTAGCGGCCACCGCCGGCATGCCTAGGGTTAAAGCATTATGAAAAATATAAGAAAGGTCGCCGGGGAAACGCGTGGTAATCAGGTAGGCGGGCATGCCGCTGAACATAGAGTTGGTCCAGAGCGGTTCTTGGCCGTTGTGTTTATCGCGGTAATCCTGAATTTCTTTGGAGCCGCCCTTGGATTGCAGAATGTCGTTCTGCACCAAACTTTTGTTTTCGAATAAAATAGGCGCCACATAAGCAGCAGTTAAACCCAGAAATAACAGCACCGCAAGTACGTGCGGCAATACATTTTTTTTAAAATTAAATGGCTGCCGCTGATGAATGGGGCTTGTTACCACGGTTGACTTGGCGTTATTCGAAACGGCTTGGTTTTTCATTGAGTTTACTAGTTTGCAGGCTTAACACCCAACTAAATTTTATTCAAAAAGAAAGGTAGGCAATTATTTTACTTCTTCATAGTCTATGTATTCGCCGCCTTTAAAATCGCCGCCGTTGGGTTTTGCTTTGTTTTCCTGCGGTACGTAGTCAATATTAATTTTTCCTTCCGGTGCCCGGTGTTGTTGCTGAAAAGGCTCTTGCTGAAAAGGGGGTTGACCAAAGGTAGCCGTAAAACCGCCTTTGCGCATGGTACGTTTTACAAAAGCTTGTAACACCCATTTAATAATGTAAGGCATTAAAAGCCGTAACAGAAAAAAAAGAACTATTAAGGTTATAAAAAATTTCATGATGCTAGAGAATTTTTAAAATAAAAATCACCGTGATGATGCGCCAGTTTGTGGGCATCGGCACAGTGGACTAACGTTTGCGTAGCAGATAAAATATACGGCTGGTAACCTAAATTTTGCAATAAGGCTATTACTCCCTCGCGGTTTTCCGTGCCATTTAACTCGGTTTGAATTAATGGCTTAAACTTTTGCAACGTTTCTTGCAGGTGGCTGAAAACCTGATATTCAAATCCTTCTACATCGCATTTAACAAAATCGAGGCGGTTTAAGTTGCGGAACAGCTCGTCGGGTACTTTCATTTCTACCTCGTAAAGGCGGGCATATTTTTCATCGGCCGAGGAAGTAACTTTGGTCATGCCGTGGTGCAGCAAGCCGTCGCGCTCGGGCGTTCCCATCTGGATGCGGGTATTTTCGCCGCCCAAAGCGTAGGGAAGAAGTTCCAGATTAGCTACGCCGCTGGCTTTTACGTTGTCGCGCCAGATTTTCTGAAACATGGGAACTGGTTCTACTGCCAATACCTTGCCCTGTGGCCCCGCTTGTTTCGATAAAAAAGTAGAATAATAGCCCAGGTTAGCGCCAATATCGAGGCAATAGAAACCCGGCCGAATGATTTTTTTCAAAAAAAATAGTTCCGGATATTTTTTAGCCAGCCATCCCGCACCTACTAATTGCAGATAAATTTTGCTTACCAGCCGAATATAGCTCTCAAAACCGAGCAGTTTTACTAATAGTTTGCGGAGTGCTTTCACGCAGGCAAAGGTAAAAAGAAAATTTAACCTGAGGTTTTAAATTGCAATCATACTGGCGTTTTAGCAAGAAAGCTACCGCTAGTTAACGTGAGTTCGAGCTAAGAAAAGAACCAAATAAAAAGAAAGCCTTCTTCTATTTCCGTCATCCCGGAGGGATCCAATCAATTACCTGCTGGTTAGATCCCTCCGGGATGACGGAAATAAACAGCAAATAACCACATAATTATAGTTTCAGCGTTTTTCTGAGTACTCCTACCGGCTGCTTGAATAAGAAATTGTTTATGTCGAACTCACGTTATTTAGATTATACTTAATTATCTATTTGGAGCAAACAAAAACGGCAGCTTTGATAAGCTGCCGTTTTTAATTTTTTTTAAATTTTATTTACTCAAGTATAAATTCCGTTCGGCGTATACATTGGTAAAGTAATCGTCCTGCAAGTCATCGATAAAGTAGATGGCTTCGCCGGTAGATTTCATTTCGGGGCCGAGTTCTTTGTTTACTTCCGGGAATTTACTGTGCGAGAATACTGGTACTTTAATGGCGTATCCTTTTTTAACCGGTTTAAAGTTAAAGTCTTTCACCTTCTTTTCACCCAGCATTACTTTAGTAGCGTAGTTCACGTACGGTTCCTGGTACGCTTTGGCAATAAACGGCACCGTGCGGCTAGCCCGGGGGTTTGCTTCAATTACATAAACGGTTTCGTTTTTAATCGCAAACTGAATATTAATCAAGCCAACGGTACGTAAGGCCAAGGCAATTTTCTTGGTATGCTCTTCAATCTGGCGAATAACGTTTTCGCTTAAATCAAAAGGCGGCAGCACCGCGTAAGAATCGCCGGAGTGAATACCTGCCGGTTCAATGTGTTCCATTATCCCGATGATGTATACATCTTCGCCGTCGCAGATAGCATCGGCTTCGGCTTCAATGGCCCGGTCGAGGAAGTGGTCGAGCAGAACTTTATTACCCGGGTTGTCTTTTACAATATCTACTACCTGAGCTTCGAGTTCTTTCTCGTTAATTACAATTTTCATGCTTTGGCCGCCCAACACGTAACTTGGCCGAACCAACAGCGGGAATTTTAATTCTTTGCAAACTACCAGCGCCTCATCGGCACTTTGCACCGAGGCAAAAGGTGGATACGGAATGTTATTTTCTTTGAGTAAGGTAGAAAACGCGCCGCGGTCTTCGGCTAAATCCAAAGCTTCGAAGGAAGTACCTAAAATTTTAATGCCGTACCGTTCCAGCTTTTCGGCTAGTTTTAAAGCGGTTTGGCCACCTAACTGCACAATTACACCCACGGGCTTTTCGTGCAGAATAATATCGTAAATATGCTCCCAGAAAACCGGCTCGAAGTACAGTTTATCCGAAATATCAAAATCCGTGGAAACCGTTTCGGGGTTGCAGTTAATCATGATGGTTTCGTAGCCACATTCTTTAGCCGCTAATACCCCGTGTACGCACGAATAATCAAATTCTATCCCTTGGCCAATGCGGTTCGGACCCGAACCTAGTACTACAATTTTCTTCTTGTCGCTTACTACGCTCTCGTTTTCGCCCTCAAAAGTAGAGTAGTAATAAGGCGTTTTGGCTTCAAATTCGGCGGCGCAGGTATCTACCAGTTTAAATACCCGCTTAATGCCCAACTCAGTGCGCTTGGCATGTACTTCACTTTCCAGGCAGTTGAGCAAGTAGGCAATCTGGCGGTCGGCGTAGCCTTGTTGTTTGGCTTTCCGGAAAAGATCTACCGGCAAAGTATCCAGGGTATACTTGCGCAGTTGTTTTTCTACGTAATCCAGTTCTTCGATCTGGTGCAAAAACCACGGATCTATTTTGGTGATTTTCTGGATAGTAGAAGTTGGAATGCCAAAGCGCATGGCATCTTTCACGCTAAATAACCGGTTCCAGCTGGCGTAAGTCATACTCTCAATCAGCTGGTCGTAGTTGGTCATTTCTTTGCCGTCGGCGCCAATACCGTTCCGCTTAATTTCCAAACTCTGACAAGCTTTCTGCAGGGCTTCCTGGAAAGTACGACCAATGCCCATTACTTCACCCACCGATTTCATTTGCAAGCCCAACTGCTTGTTGGCGCCTTTAAATTTATCAAAGTTCCAACGCGGTATTTTTACAATCACGTAATCCAAAGCCGGTTCAAAGAAAGCCGAAGTGGTTTTGGTAATCGCGTTCTTTAATTCATCGAGGTTATAACCAATGGCTAATTTAGCGGCGATTTTGGCAATTGGATAACCGGTAGCCTTAGAGGCCAGCGCCGAAGAGCGGCTCACGCGTGGATTAATTTCAATAGCAATAATATCGTCGTTTTCGGGATTTACGGCAAACTGCACGTTACAGCCACCAGCAAACTGACCAATACCGTTCATCATTTTAATGGCCAAATCGCGCATTCTCTGATAAACCGTATCCGGCAAAGTCATGGCGGGAGCTACCGTAATCGAATCGCCGGTATGAATGCCCATCGGATCGAAGTTTTCGATAGAGCAGATAATAATAATATTTTGGTTATTATCGCGGAGTAGTTCCAACTCATATTCTTTCCAGCCCAAAATACTTTGCTCCACTAATACTTCGTGGATGGGCGAGGCGTGCAAGCCGCGGTTTAAGGCTTTATCGAAATCGGATGGGTCGTTCACAAAACCACCCCCGGTACCGCCTAAGGTAAACGAAGGCCGGATTACTAACGGGAACCCAATTTCCTGCGCAATTTCTTTCCCTTCCAGAAAGGAGGTGGCTGTATTGCCTTTGCAAACGTTTACGCCCAGTTCGAGCATTTTTAACCGGAATTTTTCCCGGTCTTCGGTAGTTTCAATGGCTTTTATATCCACACCAATAATGCGTACACCGTATTTTTTCCAAATACCGGCGTTTTCGCAATCAATGGCCAGGTTCAGGGCCGTTTGGCCTCCCATGGTGGGTAGTACGGCATCAATTTTATGCTTTTGCAGAATTTCGATAATGTACTTTTTTTCCAGTGGCTTCAGGTAAACATTGTCGGCGGTAACACTATCCGTCATAATCGTTGCCGGATTAGAATTAATGAGTGTTACTTCAATGCCTTCTTCGCGCAGGGAGCGGGCGGCCTGGGTGCCAGAGTAATCAAATTCGGCGGCCTGACCAATTATAATGGGACCGCTACCAATAATCAAAACGGACTTAATGCTGGTATCTCGGGGCATGTGCTGTAAGTATAAATTGCGCAAAGGTAGGCAAAAACTTAAAAGTAGAAAGGCAAAATTTAGATTAAGTCACTAAATCGGGTAATAAATACAAATGGTTCAGTCAGGAGTAGGTTTAAGCGTAAAATTTTAAAAATTTTTAAAAATTTACTTTTATTCCTGTCTAATGGTTTAAAGCGAGCGGCAGGGTATTTTTAAAATTTAACCAAGATAGCTTTTTAAAGAGAATTTAATTAGTGGTATAAAGATGCCGTAGTAAAATTTTGAATTTTAGCAAAAAAGTAGTTCCCGGCCTTAAGCGAATAGTTGCAGTAAATTCATCTTTCTGTTTGCCGTTCGCGTACAACGGTAAACTTATTTTACCAGATAAATAAGAACAGTAATTAAGTAAAACGTATGACAACAAGCAATAAATCATGGCTTTGGGCTACCGCTGGGGTGGGCGCTATTTTAGCTATCCGGGCTTTGGCCAGGGAACAAAATAAATATTCTTTCCGGGATAAAGTAGTAGTTATTACCGGCGGTTCGCGCGGTTTGGGTTTGGTGTTGGCCCGGCAGTTAGCGGCCGAAGGCGCCCGGTTAGCCATTTGCTCCCGCACCGAAGATCAACTAAAAAGAGCAGAACAAGAGCTAACGCAAAAAGGAGCCGAAGTACTGGCGTTACCCTGCGATGTAACCAACCGCGTACAGGCAGAGCAGTTTATCCAACGAGTAATAAAATACTACGGGCGCATTGATGTGCTTATAAACAATGCGGGCATTATACAGGCGGGGCCTCTGGCCGATATGACCTTAACCGATTTTGAAGAAGCCATTAATACCCACTTCTGGGCGCCGCTTTATACCATGTGGGCTACCGTGCCGCACATGAAAGAACGCAGTCAAGGTCGGATTGTAAATATTGCATCCGTGGGGGGTAAAGTAAGTATACCGCATCTGGTGCCCTATAGTGCCAGTAAGTTTGCCTTAGTGGGATTATCAAACGGGTTCCGGCAGGAGTTAAAGAAAGACGGTATTTTGGTAACTACCGTAAATCCAGGCTTAACCCGCACCGGCAGCAACTTAAACATTAAGGTGAAAGGACAGTCTGAAAAAGAATACGCCTGGTTTACCACCGCCGGCGCCAGTTTGTTAATATCATCGAGTGTTGAGAAAACGGCGGGTAAGATTATAAATGCCTGTCGTTATGGCGAAGCCGAAGTATTAACGAATGTACCCGCTAAAATATTAGCACTGGCCAATCAGGTATTGCCCGAGTTAACCTCGGATGCCTTAAGCTTAACGAACAAAGTACTGCCCGCCGAAAATGGAAATGAAACCAACACACGTGGTTTTGAAAATGAATCTGATTTAATTCCGGACCACTTGCAGGAAAGAGGCAGGCGAGCGGCCCGGGAGAACAATGAGATGTAATTGCCCGAGATGATGTAAAGCTGCTTAGCAGCGATAATGAATAGGCTTTGTGTTTCTCTAAAAGAAAAAGGCGCTAAGTATAATAACTTAGCGCCTTTTTTAAGAGCAGAATTTTTAAATTTTAAAAATTCTAAGTTTCTATCGGGTAAATTATTCCAGGTTAATGGAATCAAAGGTAGCTTCTGATTCTTGACCAGCAGCATTGCGTACCTGTACTTTAATCCATTTGGGACCTGTACCCGCAGATAGTACCCAGTTTTTGGTAGTTGCTACTGGCTCCCAGGTTCCCCAAATATCATCGTCATTATCATCGTAGAAGCGCATTTCGGTAGCACCAGTAGCATTTATGTTTAAAGTAACACTTGCCGAATTGGTAGCAACCGCATCGTTGTTTATGGTTAAAGCTACTGTTGGCGGAACGGTTTCGGTTGGAGGCGTTACCTGATCAATTACCTGAAAATTTACGGTTAAGGGAACATTGGCCGTACCAGTACCATTAATACCAGCGTAAGCAGTTGATACGAGCGAGTAAGTTCCGGCCACGGGTGTCCAGGTTAAGTATTTTCCGCCGCTATCGCCAAATACCGAATAAGGCGCACTAGATTGCATGGAATTACTTACTTGAGCGCCTGATAAGCTAAATACAATACTGCCAATAGTTTTGCTGGAAGTAGCAAGAATGTTTAAATTCCGGGTAGGTAATTTAGCTAAGTCCAGGATGGCGCCATTTGTAAGTGGCTGAATAGGCAAATGGGTATCGGCGTTCATTAAAGTTAAGGTTAATGGCTGCGAAGTGTCCGGTTTTTCAACGGGAGGAGGAGAAACAACATTAGAGGCTTTAGGTGCTACGTCGTTATAAGTGGCTTTGCTATCACCAATCCGGACATCGTCAAAATAGATTACCCGTTTAGAACCTTTGCTCCAGTTTCTTTTGTATACCCCCATTTTAAAATGTGGGTTTACGGCATCGTTGTAAGTGTTTGGGCCAGTATAATCTACTACCTTGTTGCCATTCATCCACAACCGCAACTGCCCGTCTGCTTTATAAGAATATTTAATATTATACACAAAGTCGAGCCATTTATCTTTAACCACCGGACCTAAATCGTATCTTACCCGGCCATCTGGGGTAGTATTAAATCTTTTGGCAGAATAATTTATGGTTAATACAAACCGACCTTTTAAAACTGATAAAGATATGGGCGGTACCCGCGTGCCATCTCCACTATCGGTGGTGCCATGAAATTGCGTAATTATTTCCCAGGCGTCTGAATCGGTTTCGTTTTGCCAGGTATCGCTGGGCAAGTACAAACTCAGGCCGTACCAACCGGTAGAAGGAGTGGGTTGACCGTAATATATTTCGGAACGTACTGCGCTTTTGTCGTTTCTTAATTCTAAACGAACGGCTTGCGAGTTGTTTTTTGATAAAGAAGTGGTAACGCCAAAACCGTAAGTAGAATAAACCTGGCGGCCAAAAATTTTACTTAAACTAGGATCAAAGCTTTCTTCTGCTAATAAATTCTTTCTGCTGGCATCAATGGAAGTAATATAGGTAGCATCAGATACAGTGGTTACTGCGGGAGCTACCGATTTTGGTTCCACTAACTCTTCTTGCTCACAAGACATTGTAAATAAAGATAAGAACGAAAGGCCCAGTAGAGTTTTTAGTTTCATTGAATTGTTATATTATTTTGATCTAATTAAAAAGCTGTATAAGTAGTTTGTTATTTTGGATAGATGGTGCCCGGTATTTAATTAGGATGAGCGGAATAAGATATTTTTAATTGGTATTATTTTAAAAAAATATAATTAAATTTAGTATGTGTGTTTGCTTTAGTTTTAATTTCTGATACAAAGATAGAGGCTGAGAATTTAAGCACGAAATTTAATCGCGTTATATTTATATTATTAATACTTAAAAATTTAAAAAGTTATATTATAAAGTTTTTTTCAAAAATATTGGCTTTAAAACTGCATAATTAGACGCCTTTTTTTATTTATGGTTTTATGTGGTTGATTTGTATTAATTAGGTTTTAAGTAAATATTAAATATTGCATTTATGTATTTTGCTATAAAATGGAAGGAGTGCTTTAAAGATTATTTACTAGGAAAATGTATGTTTTGCTGCCTTTAATTTGTACAGTATGGTGGTTGTTTTTTGTACAAGTAAGGAAGCTAAATGAACGAGAAAAACACGATGGTTTTTTAATTAACTTAAGTTGCGAGGTACTAAGTTAGTTGATTCAAGGTATAAGCAAAGATGAAGAGGATGATCTTGAGCAGAAAACCTTTCGCGGTTACAGCATGAATCTTTTTGGGAAAGAAATTAGTGATACCCGAGAAGGTGGTTTCAATTTGTTTCCGGTAGTAGGTTTTCAAAAAAGCGGTATAGGGTTGATCTTTTCTTTTGCTATTGGCTTTTCGACAGACATGAAACTGAATGTGTTCACATTCGGCTAATAGGTCTTCTATTTCATAGCAGTTGTAAGCGCTGTCGGCATATAACTGACTATTTTCCGGCAGATCTACCGGCATAGCCTTAAAAGCCGTGATATCAGCAAAGGAGCCCGCATGAATATAAAACTGCACGGGCAGTCCGGCTTCGGTGGTGATTACTTGCACCTTAAAGCCATAGAAATACTGTCTTTTGCTCGTGTTCTTGCCCCGATAAACTTCCTGCTGTAAAAGGTGACAGCGCCCAATCCGTACGTTATGACAAACCGCAGCAGGAAAAGAATCGATCATATACCGACAAGTAGTATTCAGTTGCTTTAAGGTTTGGCCTAAAGCGGTAAACAATGCCAGGAGTTGTTCTTGTAAGCCATGCAAGCGCCGGCTAAAACCTGATTTATCGATCATCTGCACTCCCTGGTGTTCTTGCATGTACCTACAAGATTGCCATAGAAATAGCGCGCCGCCAATAAAGCGGTGGTGAGTAGTTCGGCATCGGAAAGTTTACAATGCGCATCTTCTTTTCTACCAGTAATACGAAAAAAGTCGTCTATAAAGCAGTATATTGCTATCGTCTGTTCTTGCATGGCTTGTACTTTTTAAAGTGTGGTAACTCTAAAACGTATTTTAACCTTTGCTCGAACAGACTTTTTTATAGCTCGCAACTTGAGTTAATTAGCATTCAGGAGCCAGAAAAGATAATGCTGGTATTATTTTTTTAGTAATAATACCAGCTAGTAAATGCCAATTGCACTAAGTAGATTTTAAAAAAATAACCCGATAGATTGCAATGCCTATCGGGTTAAAGGAGTGTTGTTAAAAATTAATATAAAGGCTTAGTTGCCAGCACCGTTGCTTTGTCCGCCGCTTTTTACATCATCGTTTTGGATACCGCGTTTTTTGCGGGCAATACCGCCTTGGAGCTTCCCGAACCGGTAATTAAACGAAAGATTAAACCGCCGCATAACATAATACGACTCCTGTACTTGGTAAAATTGCAAGTCCTGAATTTCGTTGCGCCACCGGCGGTTTTTCTGAAATGGGCTGCTGATGGAAAAATTAACGCTGCCTTTTTCGCCTTTAAATAGTTGTTTGTTTACCGAAAAAGAATGATAAGCATAAGAAGCCGAAGTTCCTTGTAACATAATGCGCGGCGAGTTTACGCCAAGGTTAGCGCTGAAGCGCCAGCCTTTATCCAGGCGGTAACTGGCATAACCAAAAACGTTAGCGGTAAAACCAGTATTCTCTACGGGCTTACCTTGCAGTATGCTGCTTAGCTGCACATAATTGGTACTGCCGTTAATGTTCACATTTAGCCTTTTCGTAATATTTACATTGCCGTTCAGTGAAATGCCTACCGTATGGTTTTTACCAATGTTACCAAAAGTAGTAATGGCCGTATCGCCGTTTAACGTGGTAAATTGCTGAATAGACTCGTTGGTGAAATTGTAAAATAAGCTGCCGTTAATGGAAGAACCTTTTACAAAAGTGCTGTAAGATACATCAAACGCGTGGTTGGTAGCCGGTTGCAAGTTGGGGTTACCATAGGAAATATTGCGCGGGTCTATCTGGTTCCGGTACGGGTTTAAGAACCACAAGCCGGGCCGTTCAATGCGTTGGGTGTAAGAAGCTTTAACCGAAGTGGTACCTTTTAGTTGCCGCGACAGCGCAATGCTTGGTATTAAATTAAAATAATCCTGCTTCACTACCTCATCCGATGATTTAAAATTAGCGTTGATCTGGGTTTCCTCCAGGCGGCTACCAATTTTTAACCCCCACTTATCTTTTTTTAAACTCAACGAAGTATAAGCCGCATAGATATCCTGCTGGTACTCGAAACTGTTGGTTTGCGCCGGATCTATGATGTAGGACTGGGTGCTTTCGTCGAGGTTGGAGTAATAGTAATCGCTTTGGCTGTTGCGTAAAATAGATTTTACTCCTACTTCCAGGGTTTGCTTTTTAATAGGTTGCACGTAATCAGCCTGGAAGGTTTGCTCGTTGGTTTTGCCTTTATTTTCGGTTTTGCTAATCCGGCCGTCCGTAAAGTTTTCTACGGGCACTAAACTAAAATCAGAAAAGCTGTCGTCGCCGTTTTGATTGTACTTGTAAGATAAAGTAAGGATTTGTTCTTTGTTGCGTTTAAAAGTTTTTTGATAATCCAGTCCCACGTCAAACCCGCGCCATTGCCCATTACCGTCATTTAAGCGATCGTACGCTTGTGTTAAGGTGTTGGTACTATTAAAATTCTGTACTTTTTGGGTTAAATCGTTGCTGTTCCGGCCCAGGTTAAAACCCAGGTTAGCCGTAAGTAAATTAAGTGTATCAATCTCGTAACTCAATTCCCCGCCAGCGTACTGGTAATCGCCTTGAAATTGGTTTTCGCCGGTCTGGATTAGCTGGTTATTAGCATTATCGCGCCGGAATAAATTGTTGCGGCCAGCCGGCGACTTGTAATCGTTAAAGAAATAATTACCGGTAGCTCCAAACTTTTTAACCTTGGCCGTAACGTAACCACCCACCTGGTAACTTTGGGGTTGACCGGCACCAATGTTCAGCGAGCCGTTGTAACCACCCATGGTTTTTTTGTGCGTAATAATATTAATGATGCCGCCTACACCTTCGGCCTCGTACTTGGATGGCGGATTGGTAATTACTTCAATGTTTTTAATGGAACTGGCCGGCATGCTTTTAAAAACATCTTTGGGGTTGCGCACAAACAACGACGAAGTTTTGCCATTTACCAGTACTCTATAGTTACTGTTACCTTTTAGTTCAATATTATCTTCGGCGTCTATGGTTATGAGGGGTACTTTCCGGAGCATATCCAAAGCCGTTAAAGTTTTGCTTTCCGGGTCAGCGTCTACGTCGTAGGTTATTTTATCAATATCTTGTTTAACCAGCGGGCGCTCCGTTACAATTTCAACTTCTTTTAACTGTTTCGAGGCCGAACTCATGTTTATTTTGCCAAGATCTACTACGGAGTTTGAGCTGGTAAATGGCGAAATGTTGATTTTCTTGTTTTGGTAACCCACAAATGCCAGTACCAGTTGGTAAGATTTTGCGGGCAAACCGCTTAATTCAAAAGAACCATTGTCGCGGGATAAAGTTGATTTTACCGGATCTTTCTTACCGGTTTCAAACAAGATAACCGTAACGTAACCCAGTGGCTCTTGCTTTAAAGAGTCCTGAATAATGCCTTTGATATTACCCGTTCCTACAGGAGCAACGGGAGTAGAATCTTGCGCCACAACATTAAACCAAGCACTGAAGCTCAGTAATAAAACCACTAAAATTTGTTTCATAGTACCAGAATATGGGTATTTTATATTATAAGCACGGTTAGGATGTCAGCAATACCATTAGGGTTTTAAAAACCATTTATAAAGGTTTTTAAATTTTGTTTGTTTGAGTAGGTGGTAACTAGAGCAAAACTAATAGTGGTAACTTAACCTTTGATAAATCTAGTGAGTTACAAGGCAAATAACCGGAGTCAGAAAAGACCCTAAGGTCAATATCTGATGAAATGTAATGGCATTAAAACAGAAAAGCTTTACCAAACCTGTGTAGTTACCCGAGAATTACACAGAAACCTATCTGCTTTCAGCAGGATAAAGGTAAAACTTACTCCTGCTACACGCGTTGGCAGCTTTGTAAAATGAAGTTTTAAAGCTATGTTATTTCGGTGGTGTTTACAAAATTATGGCCATAAAATGCAAGTTAAATTTGTATTAAGGTTTGCTAAAACCAAGAAGAATCTTCTCAATCACATTCGGAGCTAACCTGCCAAACAATTGTAAAGCCATGCGGCAACCCTTTTTTGTTCTTTAAACCATTATTTCTCTTAATTACTCGCACCATTCCTGATACAAAGTTTAATATTCAAGAATGGCTATTATATTTAGTGCGGCAAAAGCGTGCGGTTTACCTGCCGGGTACGTTACTTTAAAGAACCCTAGGTGCTGGGTACTGGCAGTGAGGTTTTATGTTTACTTATGAGGAAATTGCAGCAAACGCAAAATTTTAAAAAAAAAGAAAGTAGCCAAGCCGCTCTTTGGCAGTCGGAGCAATACGCGATATACCCCGACCGGGTGGTGCAACAGGAATTTACCGCTCAAGCGGTTTCAATAACCAAAATAACTTCAAACTACCACAGCCCGACGAATGAATTTTTAAATCCGCGTCTAATTTTTAAATTCTGCCTGAACGGCCAGGATAACGAAATGCCGTTTGGGGTCGATCATCAGTTTACTTGCTTGCCGCAGAACGGAACCTGCGAAACGCCCCTGATTACTTTTGGCGAACCCTTAAAAAATACGGCGGAACTACCAGTAAATTCTTTTCTGACCCCTAATACCAAATTAAAAATTCGCTTGGATTTACGCCCGGTACTCGCGGCTTTCGAAAGTCCAGGATTTTACACTTGTTTTAACGGCCACCGGATTTATAAAGCCGATTTTAAGAGTGTATTTGTGGCGGGTAATGTGGCTCCTTTAACCTGGGATTTTGATAAACTAGTGCATACCCCAGAGTTGGAGTTAAAAGAAATAAATAACAGCGGTATTTACGAAGTTACCTTGCTCCTGAATCCGGACCAGGAAGAGCAGGCTCTAACCAAAACTTGGCAACTATCCCGGGATGTAAGCAGTTATCCGCAGTACACATCCGATTATCCTTTGCTTAATGCGCTGTATAACCTGCATCTACAGGAAATGCTAAATGCCATTGAAGCCGATAATACGTTCCGGACCGGTCAGGAGTGGGCGGGGGTTTGGACCCGCGATATTAGCTACAGCATTATCTTGTCCATGGCTATGCTGCAGCCCCAGGTAGCTCAAAATAGCCTCTTGCAGAAAGTAACCTCCAGTAAACGTATTGTTCAGGATACCGGTACCGGCGGAGCTTACCCAATTTCTTCGGACCGGGTAGTATGGGTAATTGCCGCTTGGGAAATCTATAAGGCTAACCAGGATAGGGCGTGGTTGCAAGAAGTTTATTTGATAAGTAAAAACTCGCTGGAAGATGATTTAAAAAATACGTTTAATCCAGAATCCGGATTATTTCGGGGAGAGTCTTCTTTCCTGGACTGGCGGGAGCAATCGTATCCGGCCTGGATGCAACCCGCCGATATTTACGAATCAGAATGCCTGGGCACCAACGCGGTTTTTTACCGTGCCTTGGTTATTTTGGCGCAAATGGCCGACTTACTGCATGAGCAGCCCGCCGCCCGGAAGTACCAGCAAATTGCCGAAAATTTAAAAAATAGCATTAACCAGCACTTATGGCTCCCCGAAAAAGGATATTACGCGCAATACCGGTATGGCCGACATTTTAAAATAATATCGCCTAGGGCCGAGGCGCTCGGCGAAGCCTTGTGCGTACTCTTTAACGTAGCTAATCTGGCACAGCAACAAACGCTGGTAGCTAATACCCCAGTAACGGCTTTTGGTATTTCTTGCATTTACCCGCAAACACCCCATATTTCGCCGTATCATAATAACGGAATTTGGCCATTTGTGCAAGCTTACTGGTTGCTGGCTTGCGCCAAAGCTGGTAACGAGCAAGCGCTTGCCGAGAGTATGGCGGCTTTTATCCGGCCGGCAGCATTGTTTTTGACCAACAAAGAAAACTTTGTGGCCAGCAATGGCGATTTTGCCGGTACCCAAATTAACTCCGATAACATGCTCTGGAGCTTGGCCGGTAGCCTGAGTATGGTTTATCAGGTAATTTTCGGGATAACTTTTAAATCAAACGAGCTGCTTTTTAAACCAATAATCCCGGAAATTTTTAAAGGAAAACACCAGCTTACTAACTTTAAATACCTGAATGCTACACTGGATATTGATGTAGAAGGTTTCGGGAATAAAATAAAAACCATTACCCTCGACGGCAAACCGCTAACCAATGCCACAATCCCGGCCAATTTAACCGGTAAGCACCTGATAAAAATAGAATTGGCCAACAACCAGTTCGCCGAAAAAGAAATAAACAAAGTACCCTTTGATTTTTCGCCGGCAACGCCTGTTGTAGCTTATCATGCTGGCATTTTATCCTGGCAAAAAGTAGAAGGCGCTGTTTTATACGCGGTATTGCAGAATGGCCAAATTTTTAAAAAAACTACCGATTGGCAAGTACCTGTGCCAGTTAAGGCTTACGCCGAATATCAGGTAATTGCCCATGATGCCCAAGGCCACGAATCTTTTGCCAGCGAACCTTTTATAGTTGCCCCCGAAGAAGTTACCCAGATTTACCAACTGGAGCAAAAAACTTTTCTACCGGAATTAGATTGCTCGGGTTTTTCGGGCAGCGGCTTTGCAGAGATAAGTACCCAGGAAAATAAAAATTTAAAAATAGCAGTTACCGCGCCGGAAACCGGAGTATATGCTCTGGATTTCCGGTACGCGAATGGCGAAGGCCCCATCAACACCAGTAACAAATGCGCTTTCCGTACCCTTAAAAAAGACGAACTGCAGGTAGGTACCCTTGTTTTTCCGCAGCGGGGTTTTCATCATTGGTCGGATTGGGGCTATTCGAATGCTGTAAAAGTAAAATTAGATAAAGGAACGCACCAGTTGGCGCTAACTCTCGACGAAGTTAATCGAAACATGCACGGCGAAGTAAACCGGGCTATATTGGATTACCTCCGGGTTATTAAAATGTCAGATTAACCGGCTCCAAAGAACAGCATTAAAGTCTAATTCTTTCTATTTAGTATTATTAGCGCAATGCCATAATTTATGCTTAACTTACCGGAACAGAATTACTTAAGCTAAGTTGTAACTTGTTTATTTAAACCAGGATGTTGTATGCAGCGCATTAACGCGATTGATTTTGCAAGAGGACTCGTGATGATAATTATGGCCCTGGATCATACGCGGGAACTGTTGCACATAACCTCGCAAACGCAAAGCCCTACCGATTTAAATACCACTACGGCTGCCTTGTTTTTTACCCGCTGGATTACCCATTTCTGCGCGCCTGTTTTTGTGTTTCTGGCGGGTACGTCGGCCTATCTTTCGCGGCAACGAATCAGGAATGTAGCGCTTAGCCGGCGTTTTTTGCTTAGTCGGGGTATTTGGCTAGTGGTGCTGGAGTGTACCGTGGTTTCGTTCGGTATTTGGTTCGATTTGCAGTTCCGGACCTTGTTGCTGCAGGTTATCGCGGTTATCGGGCTTAGTTTTATCATTCTGGCTTTATTGCTTCGGTTATCGAGTAAAACAATCGGGCTTATCGGGTTAATGATTATTCTGGGGCATAATTTACTGGATTACCTGCCCCTGAATAACAACTCGGCGGTAGTACAATTAATCATGCCTTTGTTCCGCTCGGCCGTTTTTCCGGTTACTCCGCAGTTTACGATTGTATTGGCGTACCCGCTGGTACCGTGGTTAGGAATTATGCTGGCTGGGTTTGGCGCCGGGCCCTTGTTTAGTTTACCGGTAGCTACCCGAAAAGCCATTTTTTTAAAAATTTGCCTGGCAACTTTCAGTTTTTTTCTGCTGCTGCGGTTTAGCAATTTCTACGGCGATCCAGCAACTTGGTCCGGTCAAAAAAACAGCATTTTTACGTTTCTTTCTTTTATTAACGTTACCAAATATCCGCCTTCGCTGCTCTTTACCTGCCTAACCTTAAGTGTACTATTTTTAGTTCTGGCTTTTGCGGAAGACCTTAAAGGAAAGCTGGTGAAAATTATTACCATATACGGGCGGGTGCCTTTATTTTACTACATCCTGCACTGGTACTTGCTGCACACCATTATGCTGGTTGTGGTTTTTTTGCAAGGTTACCAGTGGGCCGATTTAAAGTTCGGCGTTTTTCAGTTTGGGCGCCCTGAGCAGCCAAGCGGGGTGGGTTTAGGCGCTACCTACCTGATTTGGTTTAGCGTGGTCGTGGTGTTGTATCCGTTTTGTAACTGGTTTCAAAAGTACAAAGCCAGCCACCCGCAAAAGCAATGGCTGCGTTTTTTGTAATTTTCGTGTTCTAATTTGGTAAGCTGATAGGTTTAAAATTACATTTAACAAGGCAAATCCATCATTTAAAATAACGAGATCGGTTTTTTAAAAAAGTATTTATTTTGTACTTTAAAATTAAAAAATTGGTTTCCCTACCTCTTGTTTCCTGGTTAATGGCGTATAAATACAGATGGATTGTAGAGAAGAACAAATACAAGCACTTAGCCCAGCTTTTTTCTCCGCTATCGTAGAGAACTCCAGTGATTTAATTTCGGTGGTGGATAGTTCCGGAACCTATAAGTACGTAGGGCAATCTATTCGGCGACACCTGGGGTATTGCCCCGAAGAGCTAATTGGTACCAACGCGTACCATTATTTACATCCGCATGATATTTCGTTAGTGATGCAAGCGTTGGCATTTGCTACAGCCGAAAAAAGTGTGCAAGCGGCTCCGTTCCGGTTTCGCAATAAAAATGGCGAGTGGCGTTGGCTGGATTGCCATTTCTCTAACATGCTGCATGATAAAAACATTAAAGGCATTGTAACTAATTCTCGGGACATAACCGAACAACGGAAAGCCCAGTTAAACGAAGAAAAAGCGCAGGTTTACTACAAATCCTTATTTCAAGACTATCCGGATGCTTTAATTTTACTCGATAAAAGTGGCCGGATTGTTAAGGCTAATCTTCTTTTTTATCATATGTCAGGCTATTCGGCTGAGGAAACTATTGGGGCGTTTTATTATAAATATATTCCGGAGGCTTTTTGGCCTTTGGCGTCTTCAGCTATCCAACAAGTACTTAAAGGCGAAATTAAAACCCTTGAACTGCAGTTTTTTAAAAAAGATGGCAGTCTGCTGGATTTGCAAATTACCGGAGTTCCAATTTTATTAAAAGGTAACCTGGAAGGTATCCAGTGTGTGATAAAAGATATAACCGCCAAGAAAAAAGCCGAAGCGCAGTTAGAACTGCTGTCGTTGGTAGCCGATAAAACCACCAACGGCGTTATTATTACAGATAATTACGAGAATATTGAATGGGTAAATAACAGCTTTACCCGACTCACCGGCTATACTTTTGAGGAAGTAATTGGCAAAAAGCCCGGGAATTTTCTTACGGGTTCTTTAACTAACCCCGAAACCATGGCGCAAATTCAGGAAAAAATAAGGAAGGCCGAACCGATTGCCGTGGAAATTTTAAATTATAAAAAAAATGGGGAAGAGTTGTGGGTAGCCATGGAAATAAATCCGATTTTTAACGAAGCCGGACAACCCGAAAAGTTTGTAGCCACCCAGGTAGATATTACCAGCAAAAAAAAGGCAGAGCTGGAAATGCGCCAGCTTACCAAAGACTTATTCGACCACAACCGCGATTTAAAGCAATTTACCTACATTGTATCGCACAACTTACGGGCTCCTGTTGCTACTGCCCTTGGTCTGGCCAACCTTTTAACCATGGTCGATAAAGACCATGAAGTATTTGATACTTCGTTAAAAAATCTACAAATAACGGTAGAGCAATTAAACACCATCTTAAAAGATTTAAACGCTATTTTATCTATCCGCGACAATCAAAACGCCGCTGCCAAAGAAAAATTTAGCATCGAAGAGGTGTACCAGCAAGCGGTAGCTAACCTGCAGGATTCGCTTAATCAACACCAAGGAAAAGTTTCGTTTTGTTTAGAAGGCGATTGTAACTTAATTTCTAAAAAAGCTTATTTGTATAGTATATTTTACAATTTGCTTTCCAATGCTATTAAATACCGGTCAGCCGAGCGCCCGCTGCAAATACAGGTTACTTACCGCAATTACCCAGGTTCTGGCACCGAAATAGTGGTAGCCGATAATGGCTCCGGGTTAGATTTAAATAAAATTGGCGAAAATATTTTTAAACTTTATAAAAGGTTTCACCGGAATGTAGAAGGCCGGGGCATGGGTTTATTTTTGGTTAAAACCCACGTAGAAGCTTTAGGCGGACACATCGGAATAAATAGTCAGGTAAATGAAGGAACCAGGTTTATCATAAACTTACCATAATGGGCCGGAAAACTTTTTTGGTGGATGATGATGCCATTAGTGCTTTGTTAACCAAACACTTGTTAAAAATGCATCAGTTTACTGGCGAAATCATTACTTTTCATCAGCCCGAAGATGCGTTAAACAGTATTATTGATAGTATAACCAACGAGTTGCCAGCTTTGCTATTACTGGATTTAAACATGCCGTTTTTAAGTGGCTGGCAGTTTCTGGATGCTTTAGCCCCGTATCAGCAAACTTTAATAACTGCCTGTAAAATTTATATTCTCACTTCTTCCCTGGAATATGCCGACGAGCTAAAAAGCAAAGAATATCCTTTAGTAACCGGTTTTATTCAGAAACCCATCCGGTCGGAGGATATTCAAAATATTCAAAACGAATTAAATAAAGGCTAACCTTGTTCCGGGTAACCTAAAAATTGAAAATTTTAAAAAAATAGAGTTATAACCAGAAAGCAGACCCTCAGGGTCTGCTTTCTGGTAAAGCATCGATAGCGCGATTGCTTGGTTAAATCTTATTTTACTTAAGGATAATTATTGGTGGTTTCTTCGGAGTAAGTAGTGTAATCCGATGGTTTGTCGTCGAGCGTATCCAGGAAATGGTTCTGGTTTTTACGCCGACTAATGGCAAAAGCGGCCATACCGGCTAAAGCAACCAAACCGGCGGTTATTAACGCTTTAGGTACCGCCGGGTTATTAACGGGCGGCGGTAATTTTACTACGCCGCGTTCATCGGTAATGGCGGGTTCGTTTACATACCGACCCATGGCGGGCACAGCTAGTTGATCAAAATAATGTACTAATTCATCGAGTTCAAACAACATTGTTTCGCCGTGCATGGGCATGCCGTGGCCACCCACTACGGTTTCCGGGCGTAAATCTGCCAAGAGTTCCACTGAGTTTCGGGCCGCAACCCAATCGCTGGTATAATACGCCGGAGGGCCGTGTACTTCTTTTTTATCCGTTACCACCGCAATTGCTGATTCGGGTTCGCGGGTACTAAAGGCATCGCCCACAATTAAAGTACGGTCGCTTTCGCGGAACAAGGAAATGTGGCCTGCCGTGTGGCCTGGGGTATGCAGCCACTGCCAACCGGTTAAACCCGGCACCGATCCATCGCTGGGTAAAGGTTGTACTTGCCCGGTTACGTCAATTGGTTTTTTAGGGTATAGCCAGGCCATGTACGCCATCGCGCCGCCACCTACGCTTGGGTCGGGTGGGGGGTAGGCCGATAAGCCGGTTAAATAAGGCATCTCTAAGGGATGTGCGTAAATTGGTACTTGCCATTCAGCGGCCAGTTCCTTTAAAGCCCCCACGTGGTCGAAGTGGCCATGCGTGAGTATAATGGCTGTAGGCTTACTACCTTTACCGTACAAACCTTCGGCAATGTGCTTTATTTTACCCGCCGAACCGTACAAACCCGCATCTACCAATACCCAGGAGCCATCTGGGTTACTTACTAAAAATAAATTAACGAACACAATTTTAATTCCCGTTACTCCGGGCGCCACCGCAAAATGATTTTTATCGGGGGTGGTTTTACCTGCCGTGTTTTCCATGTTTATTGGGGTTTAACTGTCTTCGCGGCCGGCGATACTTTCTTCGTTACCCTGGTCGTGCGTAGTGTTTTCGTCGCCATCTGTCGATTTAGCGCCCTGGCCACCCTGGCCGTGTTCTGAGTAATCTTTGCCGCCTTCTTCTTCGTGCGTTTTCGTGTTCTGGCCCGATGGGTCCTGCGAGGATATAAAGGTTTCGTTTTTATCAGGGGTGTTTTGCTCGTTATTTTCCATGAGGTCGATTGTTAAAGTGAAACAAAAACACCGGCAGCTTGGCCGGAACCTTCTTTACGGACTTTTTAGCATTTAGGATAATTTGGCTCTAAATTTTTGTAAGCGGGCAACAAGTAAATTTTTTAAAATTCTTGATTTCCGATGAGCGATAACCTAAGCGTAAGTACTCTGTTGCGTTTAATACGGATTTCACTTGTTCCGGCTAAAGTATTTACTGCCAGCGTTAACCAATCTTTATGAGCCTAGTAAAAAAGACTTCATCTTACTATTATTTAAAAATGGCAGCAACATACCAAAATCTAAATAAACAATTTATAGATGGCCAATGGCGCGATGGCAGCGAAAATGACCAACTAGATAACCTGAACCCGTTTGATGATTCGGTAATTAATTCCTTTAAAAGCGCCAGCACCCAGGATGTAGACGAAGCTTTTCGGGTAGCTAAAGAACGGTCAAAAACCTGGAGCCAGAGCAACCCGCTCGAACGTAGGCAAATCTTATTAAAAGCCGTCGAAATTTTTCAGGAACGTAAAGAAGAAGCTATTGAGTGGCTCGTGAAAGAAGCCGGCAGTACGGTATTAAAAGCCCAGATTGAATTCCAAAATACCTGCGACATGCTGTTGGAGGCTTCGGGTTACCCTAGCCGGATGCACGGCATGATTATTCCTTCGGGTATCAGTGGCAAAGAAAGTTACGTGTACCGCAAAGCTTTGGGGGTGGTGGCTTTAATCAGCCCCTGGAACTTTCCACTGTATTTATCGATGCGTACCATTGCGCCGGCGCTGGCAGTGGGCAACACCGTAGTGGTGAAACCCGCTTCGCAATCGCCGGTTACCGGGGGTACTTTTACGGCCAAAGTTTTGGAAGAAGCCGGTTTGCCGGCCGGAGTTTTAAACGTGGTAGTGGGTAAGTCCAGCGTTATCGGCGATTATTTTACTGGTCACCCGGCGAGCCGCTTAATTTCGTTTACCGGTTCTACGCCCGTGGGCAAAGGCATTGGCAAAATTGGCGGCGAAGGCTTAAAAAAACTAGCGTTGGAACTGGGCGGCAACAACGCTTTTATTATTCTGGACGATGCCGATATAAACCGGGCTGTAGATTCGGTGGTTTTTGGGCGGTTTTTGCACCAGGGACAAATTTGCATGTCCACGAACCGCATTTTGATTCACGAAAGTATCGCGGCAGAGTTTACCCAAAAGCTGGTAGTAAAAACTAAAACCTTAAAATACGGCAACCCCGCTGAACCAGATACTTTTATAGGGCCTTTGATTGATAACAAATCTGTAAAACGCGTTTTAGATTTAATTGACCGATCGGTAAAAGCGGGCGCTAAGGTGGAAATAGGTGGCACCGCCGAAGGCAATGTAGTATTACCTACCATTTTAACCAACGTTAATAAAGATAGCCCCATCTTTCAGGAAGAAGTTTTTGGCCCGGCAGCCGGTATTATCACGTTTAAAGACGATGAAGAAGCCATTGCGTTAGCCAACGGTACCGATTTTGGTTTAAGCGGTGCCCTGCATACCCGCGACTTGCAACGGGGCATTCAGTTAGCGAAACGCGTAGAAACCGGCATGATTCACATCAACGATCAATCGGTGAACGATGAACCCAGTACCCCCTTCGGCGGCGAAAAAGATTCCGGCGTTGGTCGGTTTGGCAACGGCTTTATCCTGGACGAAATGACTACCGTGCAATGGATCAGTGTGCAGGTTACTCCGCGCGAGTATCCGATTTAGATTTTAGACACTAGACACTAGATACTGGACATTAGACTTTAGACACTAGATTCTTTAAAAGTGGCCTTTAACCTTTACATACATAAAGACTAAAGGCCACTTTTTTATAATTAACCTGATTTGATAATTTCTGAAAATGAAAAAATTTAAAAAATGCCTTTTTATTTGGCTTTAAATCGCTTGCTAGGCTTTGCTGCATTACACATAGGAATATGTGTGTAAACTGCGCCTTTATTATAATATTATTTACCTGAACAAAAAGCAGCGTTAAGAGTTAAAAGCTTATATCTTATTCTTTTACAGTTCCTTTTTGTCTATCACTAAACACCTATTAAGAACTATGAGTCAAGTAAAATTAGCGGTTATTTATTACAGCGCTACCGGTACCAATTACCAACTGGCCCAATGGGCTGCCGAAGGAGGGCAACAAGCCGGTGCCGAAACCAAAGTTTTAAAAGTAAAAGAACTGGCACCTGCCGAAAACATTGCGCAAAATCCGGCATGGCAAGCGCACATCGAAGCTACTAAAGACGTACCGCAAGTTTCGTTAAATGATTTGGAGTGGGCCGACGCCATTATTTTTAGTATGCCGACGCGTTACGGAAATTTGCCCGCGCAATTAAAAGAGTTCTTAGATTCTACCGGTGGTTTGTGGAGCCAGGGAAAACTAGCCAACAAAGTAGTAAGCGGCATGACTTCGGCGCAAAACCCGCACGGTGGTCAGGAATCTACCTTGCTGGCTTTATACAACACCATGTACCACTGGGGCGCTATTGTTGCAGCTCCGGGCTACACCGATGCCGTACTTTTTGCCGCCGGCGGTAACCCGTACGGTACCAGCGTAGCCGTGGACCGGGAAGGCATGAAAACCGATGTGCGCGAAGCCGTAATCCACCAGGCTCAAAGAACAGTAACCGTAGCGGGTTGGGTAAAACAAGGCTTAAATGCGTAAATTTTTAAAAATTATTCTTCTGGCGCGTTCCGGAAGAATAATTTTACTGGTTGCGTTAATTTAGTTAGCCGCACAGCAAGCTAACTCGCTTGCAATCTGATAAATTAAAAAATTTCTAAGAAGCGTTCAGTGAAGGCACTGCCCCAGGCGGTCGGAAAGTATTATTTTTATAAAGCCGGTGCTCGTTCCATACTGCCACACTGCCGCCGTTTGTGTCTTCACAAACGGTTTACAAATCACAGCTAAATCTCTCCTCTAAATTCTTTTTAAAACTTCTGTTAGCTTAACCATCAATTTAAAAAAGCGCTTTGTCTTACAACTCTACCTGTTTAATTAAATTCAAAACCTGCTAATTAAGTCCATCTGACTGCCATAATTAGAGAAAGATTTTATATAATTACAGTAAGATTGATTTTTCTCTAGTTCTATGTTTAAAAAAGTAAAATTAACCATTTTGGGGTGCGCTTTATTAGCCTTACCCATACAGATAAACGCCCAAAAGCCGGATACTACTACCAAACTCGTGGAAAAAGTTACCCGGAAAGGCAGCGAATTAGTGATTCCGTTTGAAAAGTACGTATTGCCCAATGGCCTTACCTTGGTGGTGCACGAAGACCACTCCGACCCGATTGTGCACGTAGATGTGACCTACCACGTAGGTTCGGCGCGCGAAGAAGTAGGTAAATCGGGTTTCGCGCATTTTTTTGAACACATGATGTTTCAGGGCTCGGATAACGTAGCCGACGAGGAACATTTTAAATTGGTGAGTCAGGCGGGCGGTACTTTAAACGGTACTACCAATCGCGACCGTACCAACTATTTCGAAACCATTCCGAGCAATCAGCTCGAAACAGCACTCTGGCTCGAAGCCGACCGGATGGGCTTTTTGCTAGATGCCGTTACTCAGAAAAAATTTGAAATTCAACGGGCAACTGTTAAAAACGAGCGGGGCCAAAATTACGATAACCGGCCTTACGGCTTAGTGGGCGAAACTACTGTCCGGGCTTTATATCCGTATGGGCACCCGTATTCCTGGCTCACGATTGGCTACATCGAAGATTTAAACCGGGTAAACGTAGACGACCTGAAAAACTTTTTCCTGCGTTGGTATGGCCCTAATAATGCTACCGTTACCGTGGGCGGCGACGTAAATCCGCAGGAAGTAGTAAAAATGGCAGAAAAATACTTCGGCTCCATTCCGCGGGGGCCGGAAGTTAAAAACATGAAATTGCCAGCCGTTAGTTTGCCCCAGGACCGGTACGTTTCTTACGAAGACAATGTGCGGTTCCCGCTGTTGCAAATGGTTTATCCTACCGTACCTAACCGCCATCCCGACGAAGCGCCGCTGGATTGCCTGGCCGAAATTTTAGGCGGCGGCAAAAACTCCATTCTATACAAAAATTTAATAAAAGCCGAAAAAGCCGTGCAGGCCAATGCCGGTCACCCGGCTACGGAGCTTTCCGGGGAGTTTACCCTACAGGTGCTGCCTTTCCCGGGCCAAACCCTGGCCGACATGGAAAAAATTGTGCGGGCGTCGCTAGAAGAATTTGAAAAAACCGGTGTTACCGACGATGCGATTACCCGCTTTAAAGCTAAATACGAGTCCGATATTATCAATAGCCTGGAAAGCGTATCGGGGAAAGTGTCGCGGTTAGCTTCCAGCCAAACATTTACCGGTAACCCCAACGACCTGCCGAAAGAATACAAGCGGTACATGGCCGTAACCAAAGCCGATGTTATGCGCGTATTTAATCAATACATTAAAAACAAACACGCCGTAATTTTAAGTGTAGTTCCCAAAGGCCAATCGCAGGCCGTAGCTAAAGCTGATAATTATAAACCGTCTAATACAGGCTATAAAGCGCCGGCCAACGAGTACGCCGGTTTAAAATACGTAAAACCTAAAGATAACTTCGATCGCAGCAAGCGCCCGGGTTCTGGTAAAAACCCTGTCGTAACGGTTCCTCCTTTTTACCGCGCTAACCTGGCAAACGGCATTAAAGTAATTGGTACCGAAAACAAAGAAGTGCCGATGGTAACGCTTTTATTTAGCGTACAAGGCGGGCATAAACTATCAGCTAAAGATCCGTCGCGGGCGGGTATTGCTTCGTTAACTGCGGCCATGCTCAACGAGTCTTCCGAAAAGTATACCGCCGAAGAACTGAGCAGTGAACTGGAAAAACTAGGCAGCACCATTTCTATTTCAGGTGGTACCGAGTCCATTAACGTTTCGGTAGAGTCGCAGGTGAAAAACCTGGACGCGACCATTGCTTTACTCGAAGAACGGATGCTGCATCCGCGCTTTGATGCCGCTGATTTTGACCGTTTAAAAAAACAACGTTTAGAGCAAATTGCCAACCAAGCTACTCAGCCCACGGTTATTGCGGATAACGTATATAACAAACTGCTTTACGGGGAAAGCAATATTCTGGCAATTCCTACGCTAGGCACGGCCACCACCGTAAAAAACATTACCCTGGAAGATGTGAAAAAATTCTACCAGGATAATTTTTCGCCGTCGGTTACCAACTTGGTTATTGTGGGCGATATTAATCAGCAGAATATGATGCCTAAACTGGCATTTTTAAATAAATGGCCAGCCAAACCGGTAACTATGCCGGCATTGCCACCCGCGCCCGCCGTTGATAAAACCAAAGTATTTATCGTGGATAAAGAAAAAGCAGCCCAGTCCGAAATCCGGATTGGTTATTTGGCTTTGCCTTTTGATGCTACCGGCGAATACTACAAATCTGGTTTAATGAATTACACCTTGGGTGGTAACTTTAACAGCCGTATCAATTTAAATTTGCGCGAAGATAAAGGCTATACCTACGGCGCTCGTTCGGCTTACTCGGGTACCGAACTGGTAGGGCCATTTACTGCCCAGGCGGGTGTACGGGCCAACGTATCGGATAGTGCGGTAGTGGAATTTATCAAAGAAATTAAAAATTTCCGCGACCAGGGTATTCAAGACGATGAACTGGCTTTCCTGAAAAGTTCGGTAGGCCAGCGCGATGCCCTGAAGTACGAAACTCCTTACCAGAAAGCGTTATTTTTAAATAATATCGTGAAATACAACCTGGAAGCCGACTTTGTGAAAAAACAAAACGAAATCCTGCAGAACATCACCAAAGACGAAATTAACGCATTAGCCAAGAAAAACCTGCCGCTGGAAAAAATGAGCATTATGCTTGTAGGCGATAAAGCCTTGATTAAACCCGGGCTGGAAAAATTAGGCTACGAAATAGTAGAATTAGATACCGAGGGTAACCCGGCCAAAGAAGCTGTAGCGCCGTCGGCTCCCGCTGCACCGGCTCAAAGCCTACCCGCCGAGAAAAGCAAAAAAGCGCCATCCAAACCGCGCAAGCCCCGTCCGGAAATCAGAACTTCATAAATTTTTAAAAATTTACCACAAAAAGCCCTTGCAGCCGCAAGGGCTTTTTGTTTTTAACCGCTTCCTAATTTTTAAATTTATTAAGATTTTGCTCAGCTTAGAAATCTATAGGATTTAAGCAGTTACTCGTAGTGCGGCTTTGCGGCTCAACTGTTTATATTTGCACGCTTTTATAATTTACTATGAAAAAAGAACTAGCCGTGGCTACCTGGAACCGGAAAGAACATTTCCAGTTTTTCTCCCGTTTCGAAGAGCCTTTTTTTAGTTTAGTAACTAACGTAGATGCCACCGCCGCTTATAAAAAAGTGAAAACCGTAGGCGGGTCGTTTTACTTGTATTACTTATACCAATCTTTGGCAGCCGTTAACACCATCGAAAATTTCCGGTACCGGATAGAAGAAGATAAAGTATTCTGCTACGATACCATTCATGCCTCGCCCACGGTTTTGCGCGACGATACTACTTTTGGGTTTTCTTTTTTTGAGTTTCAAGCAGATTTTAAAAATTTTGCGGAAGGGGCAAACCGGGCAATCGAAAAGATAAAAGCCTTATCGGGCTTGGGCTTAAACGAAAACACCGGGCGCTTAGATGTAATTCATTATTCCGCTATTCCCTGGGTTAGTTTTACCAGTTTATCGCATGCGCGCAGTTTTACTTACAAAGACAGCGTACCCAAAATAACCTTTGGTAAATACTTTTGGGAACAAGATAAGCTTTGGCTACCCGTTTCGTTAACCGTGCACCATGGTTTAATGGACGGGTACCATGTTGGCGAATTTTTTAAAAAATTTCAGGATTTGTTAAACGAGTAAGCTAAAAATGAAAAATATAAAAGTTATTGGCTTAGATGCCGATGATACCCTGTGGGTAAACGAACCTATTTTTACCGTTACGCACGAGCGGTTCCGGGAAATAATAGGCAAATACGTGGGCGCCGAAAACCTGGACGAAAAGCTTTATGGCTACGAAATCCGGAACCTGAAAATTTTTGGCTACGGCATTAAAGGCTTTATTTTATCGATGATCGAAACCGCCATTGAATTATCCGGTGGTAAAATATCCGGTGCCGAGGTGCAGCAGATTATCAACCTGGGTAAGGTGATGCTCGATCATCCGGTAGAACTATTGCCTGGCGTAGAAGAAACCTTGCAGCTTTTACAGCCCGATTATACTTTAATGCTGCTTACCAAAGGCGATTTGTTTGACCAGGAAAGTAAAATTGCCCGCTCCGGTCTGGCTGAATATTTTGATCACGTGGAAATTTTAAGCGAAAAAGACGAAGCTACTTACCAACGCGTATTAAAACGGAACAATATTGCCGTGGATGAATTTTTAATGGTGGGCAATTCTTTAAAATCCGACATTCTGCCTATTTGCAATTTGGGTGCCCGGGCCATATACATTCCCTTCCATACCACCTGGATTCACGAAGTAGTAACGGTCGACGCCTCGGCCAACCTGGCCTACCACGAACTGCCCGATATTAGCTTATTGCCAGCATATCTGCAGCAGCAAAGCGTGTAAATCCTAGGTTAATTAGTTGAAATTGCCCAATTTACGGAAGCATATAAAAGATAAAGCTTTCCTGAAAACAGCTTGGGGGCACATGAAGCAAATAACTAGTAAACGGCATTTTTTAAATTTTTACTTATCCATAATATTTACGGTACTTCTTACTGGCGGCTTTGGTATCTTCTTTTTACTTGATTTTATTGAAACATACCAAAGCCGTGCTTTAAAATCCAAAGAGCAGCTCTTGCCATTTTTTATTTTCTGGCTTTTATTTTTGGCAGTTTATACAATTCCCAGAATTTATAAAAATGTACCTTCAATAGCTCTGGATACCGAAAAGATTACATTTAAGTCCTTTGGACAAGTAGAGACTTATTTCTTCAAAGATTTAGTTGCTATGGAATTAACTGGGAAAAAGCCGTTCCCTTACTTGTATGATTTCCCGATGGAAGGTGCTCAATTAACTTTTAAAACAGGAAAGGTGAAATATATTTTCGATGGGATGTACTCGAATGCTTCATTGATTAAATTGTATTTGCAAGAAGCGGTGCTCGGTGAAAAAGTTAATCCTGACACTTTGCTCAATCAAGATAGTTCTATTCTGGAAGATGAAAATTTTACCTATTTTAAAGGTAACCAGTTTACCAGCTTGTCTGGAATATTGCTGTGGGTACCTATAATTGTTTTTGCATCTATCCCGTTAAGAAATTTAACTGCTCCATCTGAGGCTTTTCTAATTCCTTTAGCATTCATGTTATTCTGGTTTCTGCCATTTTCCTGGATGATGCACTATTTTGGTTTATCAGACAACCATTTAATTATCAGGAATCATACAAGGCCTTGGGTTAACCGCCGGTATTACTTGCCAAATATAAGAGAAGTGGTTTTTGAGCAAGAAGGAAAAAGACCATACAGCCTACGCGTGATTACCCAGGATTTTAAAAGTAAACTGTATCCGGCCGGTACTTTACGAGTGAAACATTGGCTGAGCTTAAAAAGCGAGCTGGAGAAAAACAATATACCTGTCCGGAATGAGTGCGTGCCGGATGATGCTTATCCACTTTTATAAAAAAAACCGCTTTTACTTACTTTTCCTGTTCTTGCTTCTTTTCAAAAGCTTTGCCGGCCTGGGTTACTAGTTGTTGGGCTTTCTTGGCTCCGTAGCGGCCGACTACTACAAAATCAGCTTGGCGCATTACGTTGTAAGATTTAAAAAAATGCTCTATTTCTTCCAACAACCGCTTGTCTACATCTTTTATATCCTGAATGTGCTGGTGCGTGCGCGAAATTGCCGAAACAGCTAACAACCGATCGTTGCGTACGGTATTTCCTTCTTCGGTTTGGTCGGCGGCAATAACACCCACTAGCCGGGCGGGCACCAAACAGCCGGGGCTCACGGGCTCATCCATTAACACCAGCACATCTACCGGGTCGCCGTCTTCGCCATGGGTGCGGGGCAAAAAGCCGAAATCATACGGGAAACTTGCGCCCACCGGTAAAACGCCTTTAAGTTTAATTAACCCCAATTTTTCATCGTAAGCCATTTTGTTGCGGCTGCCTTTCGGCGTTTCGATAATAACATTGTAGTAGTTATTTTCCGCGTCGAAAAACGGAATCTGATCCAGTGCTACTGCCATAATAAGGTAAGCTTAAAGTAAAGAATGCAAGAAAAATCTAACGCAAACCAGTTAGGCCAAGATTACAGAAATTAAAATTTTTAAAAAATATCCGTGTTAATGCGGTGGCTGGTTGGTAGTTTTTCTGGTTACCCGAAGTTTATCCGGCTAAATACGGTTTGTGCCATTTAAACCAGACTTACTTTAACATCCGGAAAATTGCTTCGTAGTATTTTAAATAAACTAAAAAGCTGGTAATCATGGAAAAAGAGGATTTGTTAAACGAGATCAACAATCAGTTTTTTACTTACCTGGCCAACGACTTCGGCCTGACGCACCCTTCGCACCGGCTCGAAAAATGGTACGAGTTGAGCTTCGATGATTTTAAACAAGAACTGATTAACCGCGATATTTCCTTCGACGATACGACTATTTCGGACTGGGAAGAATATTTTACTTTGCAGCAGGAAAAAGTAAAACAACTACAGCAACAAGCATAAAAACAAAACCCGCTGGTGTTGGGCCAGCGGGTTTTGTTTAAAAAATTTAAAAAACGTTTACGGAAATATTCCCAAGGATAAATAGCTTACCGCAATTTTTTCGGTAGCGCTGTAAAAGGCGGCCGTGCGTAAATCCGATACGGTGGGGTGCTGGCGCATGACTTCCCGCATTTCGTGATACGCCGAAATCATGGTGTCTTCTAAACCCGACCGTACCAAAGTAATTTCATCGGCTCCCCGGATAATCAATTGTCTTTCTTTGGTAGAAATGCTTTTGCCCGTGGAAGTTTCAATGGTATCAATAATTCGTCTTAAACTGGCTTCTTCGGCGCGTTTACCCATGCGGCCAAACCGTACGTTCGATAAGTTTTTCAGCCACTCAAAGTAAGAAACGGTTACCCCGCCAGCGTTTAAATACAAATCCGGCAGAATGTAAATATTACGTTTTAATAAAATTTGTTCGGCGGGTTGCGTTACTGGCCCGTTGGCACCTTCGGCAATAATGCGGGCTTTAATGCGTTCGGCATTGTTTTCGTCGATCTGGTTTTCGAGGGCGGCCGGCAGCAAAATATCGCAGTCGTATTCGAGTAAATCCAACGACTGTTCTACGTTGGTAGCGCCGGGATAATTTAAAATAGAGCCCGATTCTTTGCGGTGATTAAAAACAGCTTCTACGTCTAAGCCATTGGGGTTGTAAATACCGCCCTCGCGCTCGGCAATACCCGTAATTATAACGCCATCTTGCTGGCAAAACGTGGCCGCATGGTAACCTACATTACCCAAGCCTTGCAAAATCAAACGTTTACCGGATAAGCCCGGCGAAACTTTTAACTGTTCCAGAATTTCGGTGTCTTGTAAAGCTTCGCGTAAGCCAAAGTAAATACCTAAACCGGTTGCTTCGGTCCGGCCCCTGATACCGCCTTGCCCCACCGGTTTACCCGTAACGCAGCCTAGTGCGTTGGTTTCGCCGTATTTAAAAGTATGATAGGTATCGGCAATCCAGGCCATTTCGCGGCTGCCGGTACCGTAATCCGGTGCGGGTACGTCCATGCCGGGGCCTATTAAGTTTTTCTTGATAAGTTCGCTCGCAAACCGGCGGGTTACTTTTTCGAGTACTTCTACTGGCGTGGTACGCGGGTTTATTTTAACGCCGCCTTTGGCGCCACCAAACGGCACATCTACCAGGGCGCATTTAAAAGTCATTAAAGTAGCCAGGGCAATTACTTCGTCTTCGTCAACGTGCATGCTGTACCGGATACCGCCTTTGGTGGGCAGTTTGTGGTGACTATGCTGCGCCCGGATTCCCTCAATTACTTCTACTTTGCCGTCTACTTCTACCGGAAAGTTAACTTTGTAAACACTGTTGCATATTTTAATTTGTTCCAGAATGCCGGGTGGTAAGGTAGAATGCCGGGCCGCTTCGTCGAAATAATGATGAACACTGGTTAAGAATTGCTTTCCCTGAGATTCCTGGTAGATCATAGTTGTGGATAAGGGTTGAACGAATAATTGTTTATGTAAAACGAACAGAACCCGCAGATTGTTTGACCGAATAACTTGCTTCGGCAAGGTAGCTTTTTAAAATATAGTAAATCAAAGAGTTAAGTTTAGTTCTGTGATCTGGTAAATTTAAAAATTTTAAAAAACGGGTTCCTATAAAGCTGCATTTTTTAAATTATTAAAACAGAACCGCACCTGAAATAAGAAAATTTCGGCAAAATGGTTTGGGTAATTTCTGCAGGAGTTTTACAGATTGCCTTATTTCTTAAAAAAAATAGCCTCAACTTAAGTGCCAGGAAAAAGGGAACGGTTGTTAAAATGTGGATTAGTCGGGTTTATCCACGAGTTATCCACATTGTTA
The DNA here is from genome assembly GCF_014217805.1 of Adhaeribacter swui. Lineage (NCBI taxonomy): Bacteria > Pseudomonadati > Bacteroidota > Cytophagia > Cytophagales > Hymenobacteraceae > Adhaeribacter > Adhaeribacter swui. The sequence goes on along the minus strand of NZ_CP055156.1, from coordinate 755,238 downwards.
ATGGTATTTTATGGAGTGTTACTGGACTTTTTAGTCCCGAAAAGCCAGTAGAATTGACCGGTTTGTGGAAAAATTTTCTTGCAAACTTATTACCTGTTCTGGCTATTACTGGCATCCGGAATTAAAGTGAACATCAAGTATGCCGCCTGTTTTTAGGTTGTGCTTTAGCTTATGTTACATTCATCAGAAAACGGGAAAATTGAAAAAAGGATAAAATTAGTTTTGAGCATCTTATCCTTATTCGTTTTAATGCCTACTAATTTCTCTTGAAATCATTATCTTAAAAGAAATTTTAAAATTTTAGTAAAGCGAGGCAACCATCCTGTAAAACCTTTCGTGCTGGGGGCGCAAAACAGAAGTACGTGGCTGAAAATAGTTTTGAAGAAATTCGACTCCTGATAAAGGGCTGCTTACAGCAGGACCGGGAAGCACAGCGCAAGTTGTATCGGTACTTCTATGGGTATGCGATGAGTATTTGCGTGCGTTATTCTAAGAGTAATGAAGAAGCCCGCGAAGTGCTCAATGATGGGTTTATGAAAGTATTCACTAAAATTGAAAAATACGATACAGAAAAATCTTTTAAAGGATGGTTGCGGCGCGTAATGATTAATACGGCTCTGGATAATTACCGCCACAACTACAAACATTACCACCACCGTGATTTAGAAGAAGCCGACCAGGAAACTACCACCGAAAACATTACGAATCAGCTAAGCCACGCCGATTTGATGCAGTTGGTGCAACGGTTGTCGCCGGGTTACCGGGCTGTGTTTAACCTGTACGCCATTGATGGATATACCCACGAAGAAATATCGGAATTACTGGGCATATCGGTGGGTACTTCTAAGTCAAACTTGTCGAAGGCGCGCGTTAATTTGCAAGCCATGCTAAAAAAAAGTCAACCGGATGAATTCAAGAAATATGCCTGAGGAAGAAGAACTGGACCATATGTTCCGGCAGGCTGCAGATTCATTCGAGCCGGAATTTGACCCGGAGGCCTGGCGGGAAATGGAGCAAAAGCTGGATGCTGCCAACCAGCGCCCTGCAGTTTTGGGTACCTGGACCAAAAGAATGTTGCTGGCCTTGCTGTTATTGGTGAGTGGCGTAACGGTGTATTATTTTACTACCCGCGAACCAGCCTCAACTAGTATGCCGATGAATGCTACCCGGAACAATGCGCCGGTTGTTACCAAAACGCCGGAGCCAACTACTCCCGAAACTTTGGTGCCAGGATATAAGGAGCCGTTGTCTGCCAAAAAACTGGCTGATAAAACACCAACTACTAATTTGCCGGAGGCAGCGGAGCAAACAAATCAACCAACGCGTTTGCTCCAACGGCCCCATAATTTAGCTGTAAAAACTTTACCAAAAGCCGGTAGCAATAGCCGGGCGGGTAATAATGGGTTTACTAACAACCAAACTAAACAAAACCAGCTAACCGTTCCGGTAATTACAAATACAGATCCGGCCGGCACAAAGGATTTTTTAAAAAATAGTGCTGTTGCTGGAGCCAATACACCCAGTACCGCGCTTAATAATAAAATAGGCGAACAAACAAACAATCCCGCACAAACCGAAAACCCAGCAATTTTGCCAGGAGCAAATAAGAATACAATAGATTCAACGGCAATTCAAACGGAACTGCCTGCCGCTTTAATGCCGGCTGATAAAGTAACGCTAGTAGATTCAACTCAGGCTAATCCGACCGCAGAAGTTGATTCGGCTCTTAAAAATGTACCAACAACTTTTATGAGTAAAGTAAGCGTAAGCCTGGTATTCGGACCTGATTTTAGCACCGTGGGTTTTGTAAAGCCCGAAAAAGCCAGTACCAACGTGGGCGTTTTGTTGAGTTACCACTTCAGTAAGCGCTGGGCAATATCTACTGGGGCGGTACGCGCCCGCAAGGTTTACGGCGCTAAACCCGAGGATTACCATCCGGGAGCCAATTATTGGCCGCCCGGTGCGCATTTGCCAACTAGTATAAATGCTGTTTGTAAGGTGTTGGATATTCCAATTAATGTACGTTACGCGGTAGTTGCTTTGCCGCGGCAATCTATTTATGTGCAAACGGGTTTATCCAGCTACATTATGCTGCACGAAGACTACCGTTACGATTACTGGAATTACGGTAAGCCCTATAGCAAACACTGGATTGTATCGAACCAGAATCGGCATTTTTTTCAGGTGCTTAATTTATCGCTGGGGTACAGTAAACAAATTAGACCGGGCATTTCGGTAGGAGCGGAGCCTTTCGTAAAAATCCCACTATCCGGAGTGGGCGCGGGTAAAGTAAACTTAACCAGCCTGGGGGCTTTTTTCTCGCTGGGTTACCGGTTTCGCTAATTAAAAATAATATCAACAACTTTTCTATTTTATAAGTCGGCATAAAAAAGAGAAGGTCTATATATACATTAAATAACGGGCTGCTACAGCTCTGATCTAACCATTAACTTTAAATTAAACTACAATGAACCATTTAACATGGCGACTGGCCTTGCTTTGCTTATTAAATCTGGGTTTACTAGCTGGTTGCGCCAGCGATAACGAAGAAGATTTAAACCCACAGCCAAATGCTTGTGATACGTCGGCGGTTACTTTTTCCGGAACTGTGAATGCTATCCTGCAAAACAATGGGTGTAAAAATTGCCATGCAGCATCGGCTGGCTCCGGGGGCGTAGTATTAGATTCTTACGCCGAAGTAAAAAAACGGGCCGATGATGGGCGTTTATTAGGTGCCATATCGCATGCGTCGGGGTATGCTCCCATGCCACTGGGCGGCACTAAATTATCTGACTGCGACATTGCCAAAGTTAAAAAATGGATAGATAACGGAGCGCCTAATAATTAAGCTGGTACTTGTTTGTAATAGTCAAAGCTTAAAGGTTACGTGCAACCAGCATAGCTTAAGGATTCGTGAATTTTTAAAATTTTACAAAAAACTACGCCGAAGCTGGGGTGCTGCCTGGGGCTACAATTTCGATCGAAAACAACAATCCGATCAATCCTGGTAATAACCGAATACTTAAAAATTATTTTTCACATTTCTCAAACTAGTTACCCATGAAAGTTTTCCTGTTACTACTCGGGCTGCTAGTGCTGGGCAGTGGTGAAGGAGCGGCTCAAAGCCGTTACTTCACCCGGACCGGGCACATCTGGTTTTTTTCCGAAACACCCATCGAAAACATCGAAGCTCATAATAAGGCCGTTTCCTCTTTTATTTCTTTTGATACCGGAGAACTGGTTTTCTCGGTTCCTATGAAAAGTTTTGAATTCCGGAAAGCGTTAATGCAGGAGCATTTCAACGAAAATTACGTGGAGTCTGATAAGTTTCCGAAAGGCACTTTTAAAGGCAATATCGCTAATATTCAAAGTGTAGATTTTAAAAAAGATGGCGTGTACCCAGTAAAAGTAAGCGGTACGCTCACCATCCACGGCGTATCCCGACCCGTTACCGCAGATGGTACTTTAGATGTAAAAGGCAACCGCATTGGCGCCAAATCTACCTTTACCATTACGCCCCAAGAGTATAATATTGAAATTCCGCTACTGGTTCGGGCGCACGTGGCCAAAATAATTCAAATAAACGTGGATTTGCAGTACGATCCTTATGTAGCCAAACAATAACCCCAAACGAGCTGTTCTATGCGTCAGATAAATTACCTGTTTCTTGTTTTTGTTTTTTGTAATGTATTGGTAGGTGCGCGGCCGGCTTTGGCCCAGGACGATGATTTAATGAAACTGGCCGAAGCGGCCGACAGCACTAACCGCCCGCAAAATTTTACCACTGCTACTTTTAAAGGAACCCGGGTTATTACCGGCCATTCGGTGCAAACCAATGCCCAAAAGGAACTGGTTTTTTTAATTTCGCACCGGTTTGGTACCCTTAACAGCGGCGCTTATGAATTTTTTGGGCTCGATAATTCGGTAATCCGGCTAGCTTTAGAATACGGCCTAACGGATAATTTAAACGTGGGAGTAGGCCGCAGTTCTTACGAAAAAACCTTCGATGGATTTATAAAATACCGTTTTCTCCGGCAGCAGGACGGCGGCTGGAGTCGCCCGGTTACGGCCGTTCTTTTTGGCAGCACCGCGCTAAACTCTTTACGCCCCTCTAATCCGGAACAAGATATTATGTTTAAATCGCGGCTTACTTATACGGCCCAGTTGTTAATTGCCCGTAAGTTTAACCAGAACTTATCGTTGCAGTTAACCCCCACCTGGATACACCGCAACCTGGTGCCTACCCGCCAGGACGAAAACGATGTATACGCCCTGGGTATTTCGGGCCGGCATAAATTAACCAAACGTACTTCTTTTAACGCCGAGTACTTTTACCTATTGCCCGGCCACACCGCCGATAACTATACCAACGCGCTTTCGCTGAGTTTTGATATTGAAACCGGCGGCCACGTTTTTCAATTACTGTTTAGCAACTCCATTGGCATGATTGAGAAAAACCTGATTACCAACAATACCGGCGAGTGGGGACAAGGCGATATCTACTTTGGCTTTAATATTTCGCGCGTTTTTGATCTGGATAAGAACCGCAAAATGGGCGGTAAAAAGTATTAATATATGTAGTATAGTAGTAGTTGTTGGAGCCTTTACAAGCCTCCAGGCTGCGGTTTTACGGTTGTTATGGGTAGAGCGCTTTGCTAACTCTGATTACAAATTATTTTTAGGAAAATATAAAAGAAAAGAAGCTGTTTAGCCTAGTATAGAAATAGAGGCAACCTTCGCCTTTGGGGGGGGGCTTCACCGCCAAAACGGAATAGCTCTACAAAATACTACTTGCTTCTAGTTGGTACCTTTAATTATTCAATTCTAGAATGCTAAACAGATTCTAATAGGGCTATACGATCTGATATTATAATTTTAAAATTATACCCAACAAGAAAGGCTAACCTGAAATTTAGGTTATCCTTTCTTGTTGTTACATCTCAGAAAAGAAAAATTTAAAAAATCTGCTTATTCAATTAATGGTTTGGTAAATCCTACCCAATGCCTTTGGTTACGGCTTTCATTTTGTTCAGGGCGGTTTGCGCTACTAGCAATGGATCCTGAGCGTAGTAATTCTTATTAAACACTTCAAACGAAATAATTAAAGGCCGTTCCGGCGTACGTACCGATTCTAGTATTTTCCGGATAGGTGCTGCTCCGTCGCCGGTATAAATGCGGTCGGCATCGGTGATGGTAGCGGGTTGGGCGCTCGCCTGATAGTCGTTTACGTGAAATACTTCAATCGCTGGTTTTCCTACGAACGGCAAACTATCCAGGCTGGAACCTCCTTTAAATAAATGATAAACATCGAGTAAAACCCGGGCGCCGGGGTGGCCACTTTCTATAGCCACGTACATTACTTCGCTCAGCTTATTTAAGTTTTTCGAGAAACCCCAAAGCTCCAATTGGGGCATTACCGTGGTTTTCTCGCCTAATTCCACGATAGTCCGGAACCGCTCGGCGGCTTTTCTTAAATCTAACCCCGGGGTGTTGGTAGCGCCAGCCGGTGGGGCGGCGGTACGCCGGCAACCTAGTTGCGCCAGCATGTCCATTTCTCGTTTTAATTGTTCTACCCCTTTGGCTCTTTCGGCATCATCGTCCACGATCCATTGGGCAAAGCCTATGGCATTTTCTACTTTTAAACCCAAGTCATCCAATCTTTTCTTCGCATCTTTTAGGGTGTGGCCTTCTTTTAGGTAAGCTTCCAAAGTATCCATCCAAATTTCTACCGACCGGAAACCAGCTTTAGAGGCTACCTCTAATTCTTTCACGAAACCTAGTTTATGGCCTTTAATGGTACTTAAGTTGAGGCAGTAGGTAAACGGAGCCGGAGCTGCTGGTTTGGCTTGAGCCCAGCTTGGCAAAGCAGACAAGCCCACAGAAGTACCTAGTAATTTTAAAGTATCGCGACGCGAGAAAGAAGATGTAGCCATAAGGTTGGTTTAAATTGCAACCTCTAATTTATGCTACTGTGCGTAAATTGCAAACTTTACTGGAATCAGATATAAGTTAAATTTTAATTAATCTGTAAAGGATTTTAAGGTAGCAGGCCAAAGGGTTTTATTCTTCTGAGGAGAGAAAAGAGAAATTTTAAAAATTTAATTGAAGTGCGATTAAAAAAACATATACAAAAGAAAACCAGCTAAAAAATTAACTGGTTATTTCTTTTGCAACGAAAAATTATTCTTAGGTAATAAACGCGACATTTGATTTTTAATTTGGCTAAGCAACTGAGGGTCGCGTTCGCGCCGGCTCAGGTAATTTAAAACCGTGATAAACGATTCGCGTTCCTGCCATTTCAAAGCATTTACATCCATGCCTTGCAACTGATACAAATAATCTACAACCATAGTGGTACAAATAAGTAACGGTATATACGCTTTTTAGAATAATAGTTACAATTACTTAAAGTAGAAGTCTAGTTTAAGTATATTAAATATATTATATGTTTAATCGGAACAATGCTTTACTGAAGTTAAGAAATCTGGCGATTAGATACTAATATTTTGAGGTAAAATCCGTGTTTATTCCTAAAAAATAAGTATTTACTTTAAAAATTTACTAAGCGATGAGCAATTTTAAGTAATTTTTGTTTAGGTGCTTGCTTGCCGACGTTAAATCTTTGTTAAATTAAGTAGTTAAAAATAATTAGGGCGCTACATCTACCAGTGACTATTAACAAAATCCAAAAATTTGTAATTTGTACCGGTTTGCTGCGGCATTAAAAAGGTTTTATAGATTGAGATAACCGGAGCTAAAAATGTTTGCTGGATTTTATTATGCTATTCCCATTTAAATCAAACTTAAACCTCGAAATTCGTGCATTTGATTTTGCCGGTAATTACTTTTTAAGCTGCGTAAAACGGGAACATTTTACTTTCCGAATGACTAAAATTTAAAAAACTAAACCTCACCAAAATTGTTCTTTAACCTAAACTAAAAATTATGATTATTAAGTATCTTTTTGCGCTTTTACTTACTTTTTCGTTTTTCGGGGTACAAGCGCAACGGCCTGCACCAGACCAGCTCGCAACCAAAAAAGGCCCCGTTATTATACAACCTGTTTTGCATGGTTCGGTGGTATTTACCTGGGATAAAAAAACAATTTACGTAGACCCTTACGGCGGAGCAGCGGCATTTACCGGCTTGGCTGCCCCAGATTTAATTTTAATTACCGACATTCACGGCGACCACACAGACTTAAAAACTTTGGAAAGTATTAATACCAGCAAGGCGAAGTTTATTGCCCCGGCCGCCGTGGCCGAAATGCTGCCTGAGGCGCTTAAATCTAAGGTTACCGTTATGAAAAATGGCGACCAATCTATTCAGTTAGGTATTGGTATTACGGCAGTGCCTATGTATAATTTGCCCGAAACCACCGATTCCCGGCACCCGAAAGGGCGGGGCAACGGCTATGTTTTAAATATGGGCGGTAAAAATATTTACCTATCCGGCGATACAGAAGATGTGCCGGAAATGCGGGCGCTTAAAAACATAGACGCGGCTTTCGTGTGCATGAACTTGCCCTTTACCATGGATGTAGACCAAGCCGCTCAGGGGGTTCTGGCCTTTAAACCCAAAGTAGTTTACCCGTACCACTACCGCGGACAAAATGGCTTAAGCGACGTAGAAAATTTTAAAAAATTGGTAAACGCCGGAAACAACCAAATAGAAGTACGCCTCCGCAATTGGTACCCGACCAATTAATTTAGTTGCGCAGAATGTAAAAATTTAAAAAAATGGCTGGTTGATCTTGAATTAAACCCTGAAAGACAAATCTATTTGTATTCTGGTTAAATTGCTGGCTTAATGTGTTTTTGTTTAATAGCCCTAAAATGCCGGATAATTATTGTGTATTAAAAGCATGCCTTGGCTTAATAAAGAATGTAACATAAAGCTTAGATTAAATAAGGTTGCCTATTAATTTCGCAACCTAACCGGGGGGTAAATTGTTTATTTTGTAGCTCGCGCGGACTTAATTTTAAAAATTATGAGTAACACCGATAAAAATACCAATTATAATAAGCTCACTCCCGAAGAAGAGCGAGTATTGTTATATAAAGGCACCGAAATGCCTTTTACCGGAAAATTTTACAAGCACAAACAACCCGGTACTTACATTTGCCGCCGGTGCAACGCGCCGCTTTACCGCTCGGCAGATAAGTTTGATTCGCATTGTGGCTGGCCTAGCTTCGACGATGAAATTCCGGGAGCCGTAGAGCGGGTTTTGGATGCCGATGGCTACCGCGTAGAAATTGTATGTGCTAATTGCAAAGCCCACTTGGGGCACGTGTTCGAGGGCGAACGGTTTACGCCTAAAAATACCCGGCACTGTGTAAATTCCGTTTCCATGGATTTTATTCCGGAAGAACAATAATTAAATACAAACTGATGTAAAAAAGGATGGCCTCAACCGGCCATCCTTTTTTATTGTCAAATTGAAACGGATGAATGTTGGGGGTTGTTGTGTTATTGCTTTGATATACAGATGTTTGTAATAATAAAGTTCTAAAATCCGGCATCCGGAATCTATTATCTTATGGCTTCTATTTCTTCCGGATTTTTAAAAAATTAAAAATTATGCACAAGAAAATTCCACAAGCAGAGTTATGCAGTTGATTAATTATGGCTACAGTTCCGCAAAAAATTAAATATCCGATAGAGCCATTTAATCGTACTGTTTCTTAAAATAAAGCGCCTATGACCGTTCCAAATCCTAACTTTGGTATTACCAAAAGCACATCTGTTATCCCGTCTCCGGAAGAATTTAAAAACTTATTGCCTCGGGTAGTACTGCGCCCCAATACGTACTTGCTGCTCGACGGCGAATGGAAGTTTTGCTACGATCCGGATGATAAAGGTTTAAGTGAAAACTGGCATTTAGGGCAGCACTGCAACACTACCGCCCAATGGCCGGGCAGCGTAGAAATGCATTTAGCCGCCGCTAAAGGTTTAAAAGACCCGGTTACCTGGCAAGACAAAGTAGTAGTATGGTACGAACGGGAATTTCCACGGCCAGAGCTTAACGGCGAAACAACCCCTTCTATGTTTCAGATTACCTTTGGGGCTTGTGGTTACGAAACCCGGGTATGGCTCAACGGCCGGTTGCTGCGCACCATCGAAGGCGAAGATGTGCACTATGGCGAATATACCTCTTTTTCCTACGAAATTGAAGAAACCGATTTGCAACCTGTTAACCGACTTAACGTCCGGATTGCCGATACCATGGATGCCGAAATTCCCCGGGGAAAGCAAGAGTCGCACGTGTATAAGCGCGGTGGCATCTGGTATCAAACCAACACAGGGGCCGTTCGTAGCGTGTGGATAGAAACCGTAGAGCGTAACCGGCTGCGGTCGCGCATCGGCGTAATCAGCGAAGTAGAAGACCGGCTGGTGCGGTTTAACTTAACCACGCGCATCCACGATCCGGGAGAGTATACCATCCGGTTAAAAATTTATCCCACCGAAAAAAATGCGGAACCACTGGCTACTTCTGACTTTAAATTATACTTAGAGGCGGGCCAGAAAGAACAACGCGTAGTAATAGAAGTGCCCGATGCTAAATTATGGTCGCCGGAATCGCCTAACTTATACTGCGTGGTAGCGCAACTAATTGATGCCAACGGTTACGAAGCGGAAATTGAAGCACAGTTTGGCTTAAGAAAAATAGAAGCTCGGGGGCGTTACGTTTATTTAAACAACGAACAAATTTACCTCGATGGCATTTTGTACCAACCTGGCACGGCCACTTACGAAGAAATGCACCGGCACTTTTACGCCATGAAAGCTTTAGGCTGTAACCTGGTGCGGGTACACATTGCCGGGGTAGACCCGCGTATTTATAACCTTGCCGACGAAATCGGTTTATTGTTGTGGGTAGAAGTGCCCAGTCCGCATAGTTCTACTGCCCTGAGCCGCCAAAATCACCGGGCCGAATTGCTGCGCATGCTGGCCTTACTGGAAACCAACCCTTCGGTAATTATCTGGAGTTTATACAACGAAGATTGGGGTGCCCAGGATATTGCTACTAACCCCGAAACCCGGCAGTATATTATCGATATGTATCATTATTTTATGATCAAGCACCCGCAGTACTTGGTGGTAGATAACGATGGCTGGCATCATATTTCCTGGGAAGGTAAGCTTAAATCTGATTTGCTCACGGCTCACTTATATACCCCGGAGCTGGATCGTTGGAAAGAGTTGCTCGACCGGCTAACCAATGGCGAGATGGAAGGTGTGGCCGCTTTCCCGTTGGTGGTGGGCGATCCGTTTTTCTATCGCCGGCAAGTGCCTTTGGTGGTAAGCGAATGGGGCGGTTTTGGCTTTCCGGACTACGGTGGCCCCAAAGATGCCGAAGAACGAACCGAGCGCATCCGGCAATTTAAAACCGAGTTGCGCCGCCGACCCATTGCGGGCGATGTGTATACCCAGGCTACCAACATCGAATACGAACGCAACGGCTTAATTGATGCGCATACCGGGGAATTAAGCGTACCGCCAGGCTTATTATTATCGGCTTTTACTTTGCCGGAAAATGATACAACCGAAATAAAGAAAGCAGGCGCAAACAACCAGTAAACGAAAGCAACAAAAAGCTACCGCATTAGATTAGAAACGCCGAAATGGTTTCTTTATAATATTTAAAATTTAAAAAATAATGGGCTGGTGTAGTAGTGTTAATAAAAAGTAAGAGGATGTTGTTTTTGTTATTAAGGTATGTCTTGTTATAATTAAAAATTTTAAAATAAATTGCAGTAAATTATTTGATGGTTAGATAGACGGTTTTTTGCAAAAGTATAATAATAAGTATCAGCGTTTGAGCCAGTAGTAAATGGCGCTTAAGTAGAATAGTTTTTGTAATTATTAGTTTAATAATTGCGGCATAGCGGCAAGAAAATAATAGAAAATGAAAAACCCTTTTGGTGTAACCAAAAGGGTTTAAATGTAACCAATAAGTTTTCCAGGAAGAATGTTAAGCAGCGGATTTTATGTTTTTAAAGCTTTCAACCGGCCCAAAATTAGCCTGTTGAATGGTTTTGCCTCTTTTGGTTAAGTGAATTTCCACTGGAGCCATTAACTTGGTAATATCTGAGCTAACAACTTTGTTGTAAAATTCCGAGGCTTCTTGCGAAGCGCCTTTGCCAAAAGAATGGCGGGATTGATTTTTGTTTACGGGCATTCCTGGAATAATCTGGTAATTGGTGCAAACTACTTCGTAAGAAGGTAAAAATGGATTGATAACTTTGCGTAGTAACTTCTTCATGGAATGGTTATATTATTTTTTTAATATTTTTATTTATATTGTTATGTCTGCTTGTTTAACTGCCTTGTAAAATTACAAATTTTGTTTCTGCTCGCAATAGCTAGGTTTTACTAATCACTTAATTTAAAAAGTAACTTACCTAGATACTTTGATAATATAAGATAAGTGCAAAATAGATGCCAGGCTGCGAAGAAAATAACTGATTGAAGTATTGAATGCCCTACTTTTTTAGATTTTTTAAACTTTTAAAACTTTAGCGCTTTGTTTACGCTACAAGTAACTGACATTATCAAGAACAAGAAAAACGCTACCTTATATGAGCCAGATGCATGAAAACCCCAGTAATATACCCAGCCCCGATATCGAGAAAGAAGGAGAAAATGTAACCGGTGGTACCGAAGGAAACCAACAGGAAACCACGGAAAATACCGCTGATAACCAGGAAACAGATAAAGAAGAATACACGCCCGCTACCGAAACTACCAAAGAAGAAATGACGGGTTATAATGAGTTGCCCGATCAGGAAAAAGTTGGTGGCGAGTAAGAATTTAGTAAGCTTTTGAGTTGCTTGCTATGCTGCTGCCGGACAGGGCTAAAGCTTTAGGATTTAGGTTCCTTTAGCGCTTGCCTGGCCCTTAACCTGAATTTTAAAATAAAGCCCGGATAAGATACCTTTTGTCTTGTCCGGGCTTTATTTTAAAAATTGCCTTATTTATTTCTTTTAAGCTAGCACCAGAGCTAAAATACAAAAGGCATCTATTACCAGTAAAGCAGCGCTTATATCGGACCGTTTACCAACGGCTAGTTTTAAGATTGTCCAGGAAAGAAAGCCCCAGATAATGCCTTGTGTTACGGAATAAGTAAACGGAATTAACACCATTGCCAGAAAAGCCGGGATGGCTTCATCTAGTTGTTGCCAGTTAATTTTGGTTACCGGCCGGATCATGAAAACACCAACCAATACTAAAGCCGGTGCCGTAGCAATAGCCGGAATAACCGCTAATAGCGGGGCTAAGAACAAGAACGGTAAAAACAATAATCCGCCCACCACTGCGGTTAAACCGGTGCGGCCGCCTGCCTCAATCCCTACAGCCGACTCAATGTAAGCCGTACCCGGGCTGGAGCCCACCAGTCCGGCCAGAGTAGTGGCTACAGCATCGGTTAGCAAGGCGCGTTCTACGTACCGCGGATCCCCGTTTTCGTCTAGTAAATTAGCTGCTTCGGCCAGACCCACGAGCGTAGAAAGGCTATCGAACAAATCTGTAAATACAAAAGAAAAAATTACCGGCACGGCGGCCCATTTTAAAGAATTAACTAAATCTAAGCGCAACAGTAAGCTAAAATCAGGAGCGGCAAAAATTTCTTTTACGTTTACCAGTACTGCGTCCGGACTGCCCCACCAGCGCCCGATGGGATAAGCCGCCAGGGTAGTAAATAAAATACCAAGTAAAATAGCGCCCGGTACTTTCCGGGTAACCAGCAGTGCCGTTAAGAATAAGCCCGCTAAAAAAGTAAGTAAAGTTTCGTTTAAGGGGCTTACCCCGATAATGGTACCGGGGCTGGATACAATAAACTTGGCATTGGAAAAACCAATTAAGGTAATAAACAAACCAATGCCCGCCGCAATGGCGTACCGCAAAGGTTTAGGAATGGCTTTAATAATTAAAGTACGAATATTAAAAACCGAAAGTAACAGAAACACAATGCCCGACCAGAATACGGCGCCTAAAGCTACCGGCCAGGGTACGTGCATGCCCAGTACCGCCGAAAAAGTAAAAAACGCATTTAAGCCCATGCCTGGCGCTACTAACACAGGGTTGCGGGCAAAAAGGCCCATCATGCAACTACTGAAAAAGCAAACCAATACGGTAGCTGTAAGAACTCCGGCAAACGGCATACCCGCTTGGCTTAAAATTGTGGGATTTACCACTATTATGTAAGAAGTAGCTAAAAAAGAAGATACTCCCGCAATGATTTCTGTGGATAAAGTAGTGTTATTTTGGGCTAAGTGGAAAGAGTAGCGCATTGCCAAAAGGTTTAACTTTTTGTTTGTACAGCTTCGTAGGCGATAAAGATAAGTTTTCCTTTTACAAGTGCAGCAATGAATTAAAAGGTAAAATGTAAGCGATCATAAATAACAAACGCCTCCTATAAGGAAGCGTTTGTTTAAATATAATTATTTAAGAATTACTTACTTATTCTTTTTCCCCTTTACGGGAGCATTTGCATTAATAATAACAACATTGCCAGCACTTCGCTTTTTTTGTTGGCCTGGAGCAAACGCTTTAGCAGATTGATGACCATAAACTTTTTTGGCTTGGCCGGAAGGTAAAGATTTGTTCTGATTGGAACCCGGATAATGTGCAATGGTAGTTTTACAACTAAGTGCCAGTGTGCTAATTACCAGTAATAAAAAAGTTTTAATTAAAAGTTTTGGAAACATGCGATTATAAAAAGTTAATAATTGATTTTACTATCTGTATAAGCAATTTAAAAAATGCAATTCTGATGCCATTAAATAGTATAAGGCCTATGTTTGCTTGTTTTAATAGTTCTAAATTCATTTTTGAAGAACCCTGAGCTTTTTGGTTTTGCAGATATCTATTACTTGCTTGCCTTAGTTTTTTAAAAATTTAAAAAAGCTTTTAGAAGCTACTTAAAGCAAACAAGCATTAAAACGAAACAGCCAGCTACTCTAAGAGCAGCCGGCTGTTTGATGTAGATAGTAATAAAGCCCTACCTCGTTAAAAGTACTTTACGATAAGTTACCTGTGTAGCCGTTTGGAGGCGTATAAAATACAAGCCAGCAGTTATGTTGGGTGTTGGTTGCCAAGGCAATTCATACGTTTTACCAGCTAGGGCGCGACCCTGAAATAAATTCGCAATGGGTTGGCCTTGTTGATCGTAAACCTGCAAGCTTACATTTTGCGTGTGCGGGACTTTAAATTTTAAAGTCAGCTTATCCGGAAAGGGGTTTGGAAATGCAGTTAGTAATATCTCGGGTGCTAAAGATGGTGCCACAGAAAGCTCAATACCTACGCCTGTAGCCGCTAATTTTACCATCCAATAATCGGTATTTCCCCAACCCGGCTGAGTTTTATCGCCACTTACGCCGGAAGTAGATCGCCCGCCTAAAATCAGGCCGCCATCCTGGGTTAATAAGGTAGTCCGAAGCTCATCGAAACCGTTACCACCAAAACGATAATTCCAGAGGGCAGTGCCAGTGCTATCGGTTTTCAGGAGCCAATAATCACTGTTGCCCCGGCTGTTCTGCGTTTTATCACCAGACCTGCCAGAAAAAGAGGTACCACCCAATACAAATCCGCCATCACGGGTAATAGCCAGGGAGCGTAATTCTTCTCTGCTTCGGCCGCCAAAAGTTTTATCCCAGATTTTATCACCGTTACCATCTATTTTAATTAACCAGTAATCCTGGTCGCCGCGGCTGGGCTGCGTTTTGTGGCCGCTGGTTCCGGAGCTACTTTGGCCAGCCAGCAAGAAGCGTCCGCCGGGAAGGTTGGATAAGGCAAAAAGATTGTCCTGATCGGAGCCGCCAAAGCGTTTGTTCCAGATGGGGGCACCAGTGCTATTTACTTTTATTACCCAATAATCTGAGCTTCCTTGGCTGGCCTGGCCTTTATCCCCGGTTTTGCCGGAGTTAGAGGTACCACCTAACACATAGCCGCCGTCTGGGCTCAGGAGTATATCTTCCAGAAAATCGTTGGCGCTGCCCCCATAACGCCGGTCCCATATTTTCTGGCCTTGATCGTTAATTTGTAAGAGCCAGAAATCCTGCCCGCCTTGGTTTGGCTGGCTAATGTCGCCGGTTGCCGGCGAGTTGCTGATACCTCCTAGCAGGTAATCGCCGGAGGGCAAGGCTTTTACTTTGCGTAAATCTTCAAAACCAGAACCGCCATAGGTGTGGTCCCAGATAATATCGCCTTTATAATTTACCTGGATAACCCAAAAGTCCCGGCTGCCTTTGTTGGCTTCGGTTTTGTCGCCGCTAATTCCCGATTCCGAACTGCCGCCTAATAAATACCGGCCATCCGGAATTTCGAGTAAGGTATTTAAATAATCGTTGCTACTGCCGCCATAGGTTCTTTCCCAGAGTTTATTCCCTTTATCATCGGTTTTTACTACCCAGTAATCGTATCCTCCTTGGCTAGCCTGAGATTTGTCGCCGGTATTATTTGAGAGGGTGTAGCCTCCAAGCAAATAGCCGCCATCTACGGTTTGAATTACCTGCGTTAAATTGTCGTTATCGGTGCCCCCAAAGCGTTGGTTCCAGGTAATTAAATTGGGTTCTACATCTTCTCTTACTTTAAGCACCCAATAATCAATTTCGCCTTTTATCCCGTCGGTTTTATCAATGCCGTTACTACGTGCCGAATAGCCTCCCAGTAAATAGTTGCCGTCGGTGGTAAGCGTTAATTTGGTAAGAAAATCGTAGCCGCTGCCCCCGTAAGGACTATCCCATACGAAAGTACCGGTACTATTTAATTTTACTAACCGGTAATCGTCGGCCCGGCTGTTGCCTTGGCTATCTGGGGAGTAAAAACCATTGGTGCCCAGCAAGTAACCACCATCCGGAGTAGCTATTACGTCTTCCAGTTCTTTACCGGCCTGTAAAAAACTGCTTATATTTTTTTCGTAGAGCTGGGTTCCGGATTCGTTAATTTTTAATAAATAATTGCTGCCGGCAAATAGATAGTTGCGGTCGGGGGTAGTTACAAAAGATTTTAACGGCGAATTAAAAGGCCGGTAATAAGTTTTATTCCATTGCAACTCCCCGTCGGCGGTTATTTTTAAAGCGTTAAAATTCCGGGTTTGTACCGTAAACCGGATGCCATCTTTTTGATAAACCACCGAATCAACTTCGCCGGCTAATAAATAACCGCCATCGGTGGTAGTAACTACATTAACAAGGTATTCCAGGTTGCTGCTGCCAAACGTTTTATCCCACTGCACGGTACCGGCGCTATCTAGCTTTACTACCCAATAATCATTGTTGTTATTGCCGGCTTGCGTTTTATTGCCGCCCACGCCAGAGTTAGAATTGCCCGCCAGCAGATAGCCTCCATCGGCGGTGGCGATCATGGCTTTTAATTGATCGTAATTATTGCTGCCGAGCGTTTTGTCCCAAATTTTATTGCCGGCGCTATCTAGTTTTACAACCCAATAATCGTATCCGCCTTTACTGTTTTCACTTTTAGCGTTGCCGGCTGGAGAATCCGAAATTCCTCCAACTAAATAACCGCCATCGGGAGTGGTAATTATTCCAGACAGTTCTTCCTGGCCAGAGCCCCCGATAACCTGATCCCACTGTTTGGTGCCGGAAGCGTTAATTTTTACCAGCCAGTAATCAAATTTACCAATCTGGGGCTGCGTTTTGTCTAAACCGACTTCAGCATTGGATTTGCCCCCAATTATCTGGCCACCATCTGGCGTGTTAATGATGGCGGTTAGTTGCGAACGGCCGTAGCTAGTAGCAGTAGAAGTATCCTGATTGGCTCCTCCACCATACGTTTTTTCCCAAATAATACTTTGAGCTACTAAGGGCGCGGTTGAACTTAAAAAAAAGAAAAGCAGGAAACATAACTTAAACCCGTAAGTGGGAGAGAGGCGAAACAAAGATTTGCCCGCAGGGTATCTGTTTTTCATAATATGGTTTACCAGTTTAATCACTAAAAAAAAATATAGAACCAAATATTTTACTATTTGCACTAAACCCGATGTTAATTAAAACCAGGTTTTAAAAGTAACTAAGCAATAAATTCAGGAGAAAGCAGATAGAAATATATTGAGTGCAATATAGTACTATTTTCAGGAGAAATCTTATGCAATAGGTATTATCATTACTTTATATTCGTTAAACAGGAACAAACATACCCAGTTTTTTCTGGGAAGAAAATAGAGGTAACTACGATAAATAATTAAACTTAGATTGCGCCTGCCCAGCTAAAATTCAAAACGATAAAATGGAATTGCCAGGAAAAAGAAATGACAGAAAAGGTAAACAAAGATAAAAATGCGTAAGCGGTGCCAGACAATCTACCATCTATGGCCCGCAGAAAAGTTAATTTTTAAAAATACCAGCAAAGTATCAGGCCAAAAATCAAAAGAGATTGATTCTTAAGCCAATAAGGGAAGACTCGTAATAATTAATAGAATTGATTACCTGGCTGGAGTAAATTTTTAAAATTTTTTATTTCCAGGGATGTTATAGAAGCGCGTAAACGAAAATAGGTAACAAATAAATGAAAGCCGCAACTTAAATGGCCATGGCGTGCAGGCTCTCGTAAACCAAACTGTTTAACTCAATCATTACCTTGGCGCCTTGTAGCAGTTCCCGGAATTGCAACACATCGGTTAAGGTTAATACAAAGCAACGTTCGGAGCGGTGCGGCATTAAAATTACCACATCGGCAGTACGCTCGGTATTCTGGGCCATTTCGTTTATGTTAATGGCTTCGAGCTGTTTTTTAAGCAATTTAAAATCAGAAAACGTGAAAGGGGAAATTCCGCCGGCAAATTCAACCCAATAACAGTTGCGACGATTGCACTGGTAAACAGCGCCTTGTGTAGTCCGGAATATTTCTATTAAACAAGTTTTCGTACCCATATTTTAAATAAACAGTCGGGCGTAAAGCAACCGATTATGCAAATGTATAACCTGTTTAGAATTAGTCCAAATAAATACAGAATAATCTTTTATTTTCTGGTTAAGCGGGATTGTATAGTAATGGTGCAATATTTTTAAAATGCCGGCACAATGGAATAAATAGCTATGGTGCTGACTATAAGTGCTTAAAAGGCAATAATTTATTTAGATTAAATCTGTATTTGGCAAAAAGTAGTAAGCAGCAAAACTATTTTTAAAATATTCAGTTAAATTTAAGTCAGGAACTTAATAAGGTGCCTGAATTTTTTATGAAATTATAATATCATGAAAGACTTACTAAGACTTAGAACATCACTTTCCGAAGAAATAGAACAGCTTTTAAACGAGCAAATTAAAGTAGAAGCCCATTCTTCTGCTGTTTACCTGGCCATGTCGTCGTGGTGCAATCGTAATGGTTTTGATTACAGCGCCGGCTATTTTCAGAAACAATCAGGCGAAGAGCGGGAACACATGCTAAAGCTGTTTAATTTTGTGAACGATATGGGCGGACAAGCCATTTCGCCGGAAGTAGTTAACATTCCGCAGGATTTCGAATCGTTCCGTACGGTTTTTGAACAAGCTTTGCAGCAGGAAATTTACGTTACGCAGCAGTTTAATCGCATGGCCGACGCTTGCTTCCGGAGCAAAGATTTTATGACTTTCCAGTTTATTCAGTGGTTCTTGCAAGAGCAGATTGAAGAAGAATACGTAGCCCGTCGTGCCTTAGAATTATTTGAAGTTATTGGCGAAGAAGGTACCGGCCGTTACGAAATAGATAAAGCCGTACCAAAAATTAAGTACGATAATTAAGCAAAATTATCAGTAAACAAAAAGGCTGTTCTTTCATAAAAGGGCAGCCTTTTTTAATTTTTTAAAATTTTGCTTTTTTTAAAATTAGGCTTGTCCGCTTTTCATACTAATGCCCGTTGTTTTTTAAATAAGCCCATGGCAAACCGCAAACTGAACCAGGCCGCTGGTATTTTTGGTATGGGTTTTTTCGATTATGTTTTGGCGGTGGGTATTTACCGTGTGAAAACTGATAAATAACTTATCGGCAATAAACTTACTGTTGTAACCCTCGGCAATTAGCCGTACAATTTCTTTTTCCCGTTTACTCAACATTACCTGAGGCTTTAAGTATGCATCGTCGGAGGAACAAAAAAAGCAGGTATCATCTTCGGTGCAGGTAATAGATACAATACTATCGTCGGTTTTTTTCCAGTGCGTAATATCCGATACGGCGCCGAGCAGGTGGGTAATGTTTCCTTTCCGGTCGAGTTGCAAAATGGAATTTTGTTCCAGAACCCGAACTACACTGCCGTCGGGCTTTACAATGCGGTAGTCGCCGTTAAATTTGTAGTTTTGGCGTTGGGCTGGCGGTACAGCCAGTAAAAAATCCCAGATAATATTAGCCAGTTTAGCAGCTTTAGGTAAATCGCGGGGGTGCATAATCTGCGAAATAAAAGGCACGCCTTGCCCCAAAAACTGCTGAACATCGTAACCCACTAGTTGTTTTACGTTGCTGCTGATAAAGGGGAACCGGAGCGTGCGCAAATCAATAATCCAGGTTACACAAGCCCCCATATTTAAAAAAGTTTGCAAGAGGGGATTACTCTGAATAAAATCGTCGTAATTAATCCGGACATCATCGTACGATTGGCTTTTCCATTTTTGCAGCAATTCCTGAAAAGTGTCCGAAACCGGGTGTTCATCGAAGGCAGGATTACCCCAATACTTATTCGTTAAAGTTTTCATCGATAAAAGCAGAAGATAAGTACTTTACAAATAAAAGCTGTAAAAGCGTGCTCAACGTATTTAGCAGAAATACCGCGAGCGTACACCGGGCACCGAAAAACCACCGGAAAAAGTGAAGCAGAATATAAAACTTAAAGCAATAATACGGTTAAAAACAGTATACTACTTAGCTTTACTAATAACACCTGAAAAGTAATGGACACTAGTTGCCAATAATGCCGACAACTTAAACTTAGAGTAAACCGAACCCCTTAGAAAGTTAGGGGGGGCAGTAAATTAACTTTTATAAAATGGTATGCTGCTGAGGTTCAATATACTAAAAAATATGTAATAACAGTTTAATCGGGGTAAAATATCTTTCTGGGGCAGTTAAAGTATAAATAAAAACAGGTTACCCCTGACCTGGAATTTAAAAAAGCGAGGCTAAAGGGGCTGTTTTAGCGGGGCAAAGAGGAACCCGGCGCCGGGTTAGCGGGCGATTGCAGATATTGTTTAAACAGTTGCGGAACCTGGTACTCGGCTACGTTATGCAACCATACATTTTGCGGCTGAAAGCTGAGTACCGGCGCAAATTTGCAGCGATCGGTACAATCGGTTTTAATAATTTCTACGGTATCCTTTAAACCAGCGCTTTTTGCCTGATCCCGGAAAAGTTTGCATAGTTCTTTGCCACCCTGTTTTTTACACTTGCTTCCGGTGCAAATATAAATTACTTGGGTAGGTATTTTAAAAGGTTTACTCATTGAAAAATTAAATAAGCTCATGCTGGTTAAAAACTAAGAAGCAGCTGTTTTATAACTGAATTTTTAAAATTTTGTTGCTTCGGAGGCTGTAATAAACCTCGGTTTATCTTATAGAACTCAAAAGAAGAAAAAGGGTTTATCTGAATTATTTAAAAAACGTACCAATAAAGCAATAAAATAACGCATATATTTTCTAACGATTTTTCCGCAGAAATTTTCTTAAAACCGGCTGCTGAGCCCGGCGCGTAAGGCTAAGTTTTTTGCGTTTTGTTTAATTCTGGTTTTTATGGAGCAAGAGTTATTGGCAGCTAAAATTTTTTAAAAAATTACTTTTTACGAACATACATTTTTTATAGTACATGATACAAACCAGTAAACACCGCGATTTTTATCCGGAATTTATTTTTCAGGTTTCGCGCAGCGGTGGTCCGGGTGGGCAAAATGTAAACAAAGTTTCTTCTAAAGTCGAATTGCGTTTTTCCATTGCTGAGTCGGCGCTTCTTACGCCGGAAGAAAAAACAGTGCTGCAAGAAAAACTAGCCAACAGGATAACCAATGAGGGTTATCTACAGATTATCTGCCAAACCGAGCGTAGCCAATTAGCCAACAAAGAAGCCTGCGTTAAAAAGTTTTACGAGTTATTACAAAAAGCTTTTACCCGCTTAAAGCCTCGCAAAGCCACAAAACCCAGTAAGGCTATAAAAGAACAACGATTGCAAAGTAAAAAGCACCAGTCCGAAAAAAAGGCTACGCGCCTGAAGTTAAAACCCGGCGATGTATAAATTTAAGTCTTACTTCAATCTGCTTCCGGAAAGAATTTTTAAAAATTTACGTTTACGACACTGCTTTTTTATGTAGCTTACTGTGGCGGTAACTGTAGCTAAAGTAAATAATTAAGCCCAAAGCCAGCCATAATAAAAAACGGCTCCAGTTGGTAATACCCAATTCCGTCATCAGGTATAAATTAGTGAGCAGGCCCAGCACCGGAATTAACGACAAGTTTTTGGTGAAGGCGTAGTAAACTAAGATCAGGCAAACCAGTAAAAAGCCGTACATCGGTAAGCGATGTTTCACAACTTCCCAACCTGCATTGGTCCCATCGCTTAAACTAAAAAATTGCTTTACTCCCGTTGGGTTAAAATACAAGGCCAGCACTACACCTAATAACAAGAGCACGGGCAGCACAAACTTAGAATTGTAATAAGGAACCCGAAAACCTCTGGTACCGGCGGGCCGCTCCTGGTTTTGATCGATGAGTAAAACCCCGCCGCAAACCAGCACAAACGCGAACAAAGTACCAATACTGGTTAAATCAGTAACTTCGGTCAGGTTCATAAACAAAGCCGGAATACCTACCGCCATACCCGATACAATGGTAGCAAAGTAAGGTGTTTTAAACTTCGGGTGAATTTTAGAAAAAGCTCCGGGTAAAAGCCCGTCACGGCTCATCGACATCCAGATACGGGGCTGCCCGATTTGGAACACCAATAATACGCTGGTCATGGCCACTACTGCGCTAAAAGCCACAATGCCCGAAATAATATTTAAATCTAACCGCTCAAAAACGTAAGCCAAAGGGTCGCCAATGCCCAGTTCGGTGTAGGGTACCATACCGGTTAAAACCAACGTAATAGTTACGTACAAAAGCGTACAGATAATTAAAGCGTAGATCATGGCTTTGGGCAAATCGCGCTGTGGGTCTTTACATTCTTCGGCGGTAGTAGAGATGGCATCGAACCCGATGTAAGCAAAAAATACCGCCGAAACGCCTTTTAGAACACCACTAATACCATTAGGTGCAAACGGACTCCAATTGGCCGGTTGCACGTAAAAGGCTCCCACTACAATTACCATTAATATTACCAGTAACTTAAGCAATACTAACAAATTAGCCGTTTGCTTTGATTCTTTAATACCCACATAAACCAGGTAGGTAATAATAATCGTAATGAACAAAGCCGGAATATCGGCAATCACGCGTAGGGAGCCCAGCATGGGTGCTTGCTGCCAGGCGGCATAAGCATCTTGCACGGTAGGCGTAGCATCGGCTATTGTTTTGCCTTGGGCCAGTAACTCTAGGGCCGCCGTGTGTCCTCGGGCCGCCGACAGGTAATCCATGGTAAGATACATAGGAACATGTATACCAAAGCCGCTTATAAAAGAAGTTAAATAATCTGACCACGAAATAGCTACCGCAATATTACCAATGCAATATTCCATTAATAAATCCCAGCCAATAATCCAGGCTACTACCTCCCCAAAAGAAGTATACGCGTAGGTATAGGCGCTGCCCGAAACTGGCACCGTAGAAGCAAACTGCGCGTAACACATTGCCGAAAAAGCGCAGGCAATAGCCGTAAACACAAATAAAAGCGAAACAGCCGGGCCGCCGGCCGCGCTGGCATTGCCAATGGTGCTAAAAATACCGGCCCCAATTACGGCCGCTATGCCCAAAGATGTTAAATCGCGTAAGGTAAGATTGCGGACTAAACCGCCAGTGGTATGTAAAGCTTCTGTTCGGTCAAATTCCGCCACAATAGAAGCAATATCTTTTTTACGGAAAAGATTTTTTAAATTCATAAGAAGTAAGTATGGGCGAAAATTACGAAATATTTAGGTAGCAGCGGTAAAACTATTATCTTGTCAAATAACTAAATGGTATTTTTAAATTTTTTACTTAGGCTATTCCGTATGATTGCTGCTGATATTTTCAAAAAGCTCCGCCTGTTTGCTAACCAGAAAAAATTAATTGTAAATGCCCCAACGGAATTCTTAAAATTGCTGGCCGATGTGGCTTTTGACACGCACACAGATCCGTTAAAAACGGGTACTTACGATTTTATCACGGTATTTGGGGTAAATCAGGAAGAGCTAAGCCAAGGCCTGCAAGCAGTGTCGGTGGCGGGTATTTACGATTGCCTGTTTTGGGCCTGCTACCCAAAAGGTACCGGAAAAATTAAAAGCGATTTAAAAAGAGAAGTGGTTTGGGGTTTAGTAGACCAACATGGGCTCCAGTGTGTTTCGCAAATTGCCATCAACGAAACCTGGTCGGCGTTGCGGGCCCGGCCTGCCGAGGCGGTAGGCACCTAACCGTTATTTACCTGCTCTTGTTTTTTTTATTAAAAAGCACCCTTTCAGCAAAGTAATCAACTTTTCTGTTAAACAACATTTATTAGCTACTTACTACCTACTGGGTAAATACTTAACATTCGCGTAAATACCCAAATTTTAAAAATACCGAACAAGCAAGCGTTTGAAATTTTATATAAACCTAAACCGAATTATTTTAATAGTTCCTGGTGTTAAGCAAATATTACTCTACAGGAACTGGCTGAATTGTTGGATTTTAAAGAAATATTTTTCTCTGTTCTGGTTTGCTCGCCGAACAACTAACTTAATATCTGAAATTTTAAAAATTTAAAAAATTAACTGCCGGGCCAGATGAATAAAGAATTGTGCCAAAACGCCCTTGCTCGCTTAACGGCCCTGCTGATTACCGATGCCGACGGAAACATAGCAGAAGTAAACGATTATTTCTGTGAACTGTCGCAGTACGCCCCCGACGAATTAATCGGGCAGAATATCCGCTTTATTTCCTTAGACTTTTCGTTCATCCCGTCTGGAGCAAGTAGTCCGGTGTGGCGGGGTGAGCTTAAAATAAAAAGAAAAGATGAAAGTTGGGGCTGGCTATGTACCGCAGTAACCGCCCTTACCGATGCAACCGGCCAGGTAGTGGGTTTTTTAAGTAGCAGTTTGGATATAAGCGCGCAAAAAGCTGAAGAAGTACAGATGCTGCAGCAAATTCAGAAGAACAATTTTATGATTGAACATCACGCCGACGCTTACGTGAGTGTGGATGCTGGTTGGTTGATAACTACCTGTAACAATAAAATGGCTCAAATTTTGGGCATGACTCCCAAAGAAAGTGTGGACCTTTATTTTCTGGACTTGTTTTTGGCTGGCACCAATGCCCACGATAAATGCGAAAATTTAAAACAAGCTTTAGACAACCAAGAGCCGGCTACTTTCGATGTGTTCTGTCCGGGGCGTAAAGTTTGGTTCGAAGTAAACGTTTATCCCGATGGTGAGGGTGTATCTTTGTCGTTTCGGGATATTACCGAAAATAAGCTGGCCGATGAAAAAATTAAAAAATCGGAGCAACAACTACGGGCTATTTTGCAGAGCACCGTATCGGCTTTCTTTTTTCTGGACCCCGATATGCGCGTGATTAGTTTTAACGAATGGGCCCGCCAGAACGTTAAGCGCATGTTTAACCAGGATTTACAGGAAGGCGATGATATCCGGATGTATAGTTTTGATTCCAATGCTCAGGCAATTACTGATTCTTTTCAGAAAGCACTGGAAGGCAAACCGGTTGAAATAGAACGGAAAATTTGGGTGAATGGCACTGTAGAGTGGTACTGGATGACCTACTTTCCTGTTTTTGGGGAAGATGGCGAGATAATCGGGGTGGTGCTAAACGCGGCTAGTATTAATAATCTTAAATTTTTCGAAAGCGAAACCCTCCGAATGAACGAACGGTTTCAGTTGGCAGCAAAAGCTACCAACGACGCTCTTTATGACTGGAACATTGAGCAAAATATGGTGCACTGGTACGAAGCTTTTTATAAGATGTTTGGCTATTCATTGCACGAAGTAGAAAGTACCTTAGATTGGTGGGCTGATCGCATTCATCCGGAAGAAAAAGAACTTGTTGTAAATAGCTTAAACCAAGCCCTCGGGGATAAACAAATAAACTGGAGTGCCGAGTACCGTTTTTTATGCCGCAATAATACCTATAAGTACGTTTTTGAACGGGCCTATATTGTTTATTCTGAAACGGGGGTACCTATCCGGATGATTGGCGCCCTGCAAGACATTCAGCGGGGCAAAGAGCATGAGCTAAAGATTAAACAACAAAACGAACAACTGCGCGAAATTGCTTTTTCGCAGTCGCACGAGGTACGGCGCCCGGTGGCCAATATTTTAGGTTTACTTAAATGCCTGAACAAAGATGATTTTGGCCCGCAAAACCAACAAGTATTGCATTTTCTGGAACAAACTGCCGGCGAGTTAGATGTTGTAATCCGTAAAATTGTAACTAAAACGTATTACACGTAGCACCGGGTTAGCGGTTTAGCATTACCCGGAACATGGTGCCTTTGCCTAATTCCGACCACTTTACGTACAACCGGCCCTGGTGGTAGTTTTCGATGATACGCTTCGCTAAAGCCAAGCCCAAACCCCAGCCGCGTTTTTTGGTAGTATAGCCCGGTAAAAAAACATCTTTTAGCTTACTTTTGGGAATACCCTTGCCGGTGTCTTTAATATCAATGGCTACGTTGCTTTTATTTTTACCAGCAAAAGATAACCGCACGTCAATGCTGCCTTTGCCCTCCATGGCATCAATGGCGTTTTTACAAATATTTTCTATTACCCATTCAAATAACGGAATATTTACTTTTGCCGGGGTATCGGCCGGGAAATCGGCGCTGACGGTAAAATCTACTTTTTTAGAAACGCGGTTTTTTAAATAACTAATAGCATTTTCGGTTACCCGTAAAATATTCTCGTCTTTTAAAGCGGGCACTGAGCCAATGTTACTGAACCGTTCCGTTATAATTTCCAGTCGGCGCACGTCTTTCCCTAATTCTTCCACAATAGGCTCGTTCTGAAAAGTAGGGCTGGCTTTTAAATATTCGTACCAGGCCATTAACGAAGAAAGGGGAGTGCCTAGCTGGTGCGCGGTTTCTTTGGCCAAACCAACCCAAACCCGGTTTTGCTCGGCTTTGCGCGAGTAACTAAAAGCAAAATAAGCCATTAAAGAAAAACACGCAATTACCGTGAGTTGCACGTACGGATAATAGCGCAACTGCGAAAGAACCACCGAATCTTTGTAAAAAATATAGCTTTTGGTATTACCGCCATAGTCTACCGGAATAGGGCTGTGTTGCTCTTTCATAATCTGGAGCTCGCGGCGCAGCAATTCTTGTTTGCGTTCTTCGGTAATATTTTTAGAAAATGGTATATTCCGCGATGATTGCACATTTAACTGGGCATCGGTTAAAATTACCGGTATGGTTTTATTGGCTTCAATTATTTCGGAATAAATAAAAACCATGTTTTCATCCGATTTGGTATCAATGGTAAATTGCAAGCCTCTGGCGTACAGGCCAATAAGTTGCTTTTCGCGCTCCGATAATTTGCTTACCAGAATATTGCTGTAAATTACCGAAATTGCCCCTATCAGTAAGGCAATTACAACGATTACTAATTTTAATCTGGTTTTTTTGGAATAAATTGGCAGCATTATTTGTTGATATTTCAGCCTCCTTTATAATTAGCTAATAACTAACAATAAAGCAGGGGCGATTTATAAACGAAAGTTACCAGAAAAACAGATGCCTGCTAATAAAAAAAATATTTACCCAAGGCAACGGTTAGTACCTGTAATAACGTTACAATTTAAAATCGTTATAAATAAACTGGGTTTTTGAACACATCGTTTTTATTTTTATAAACCGTAATGTAATTTTGCGCGCTAGTTCTTACCTCCATTATGCTTCAAAACTTTAAAGCAGTAACGTTATCGTATAAAAAGGCACCGTTGGATATCCGCGAGCTGATTGCTTTAGACGAGAATTCTTGTAAGCAATTCCTGGAAACCCTGAAAGACTACATTCAGGCTTCTGATCTGCTCATTTTATCTACCTGTAACCGTACCGAGATTTATTACACTGCTGACTCGGATTACAGTGCCGAAATTGTCAAGCTTTTAGGTGTTACCAAAGGCATGACCAACATAGCTCAATACCTCGATTACTTTACTATCATTAATAGCCATGCCGATGCCGTACAACATCTCTTTGAGGTGGCTATGGGCTTGGATGCCCAGGTAGTCGGCGATATTCAAATTTCTAATCAGGTAAAGCAGGCCTACCAATGGTCGGCCGATAAAGGTACCGCCGGGCCATTCTTGCACCGGTTGTTGCATACCATTTTCTTTACCAACAAGCGCGTCGTGCAGGAAACTTCTTTCCGCGATGGGGCTGCTTCTACTTCGTACGCCGCTATTGAGTTAGTAGAAGAATTAACCGCCGATATTGCTAATCCTAAAATACTGGTGGTAGGTTTAGGCGAAATTGGTGCGGATGTTTGCCGGAATTTAAAAGAATCGCCTTCCTTTACCGATATAACTATTACCAATCGCACCGAGGCAAAAGCCCGCTTGTTAGCCGATGAATGTCAGTTACCGGTATTGCCCTTCGAAGATATTGTACAAGGTTTGAAAGAGGCCGATGTTATTATTTCTTCTATCTCCCGCGACTTGCCGTTTTTTACCACCGAAATGGTAAAACGCTTAAATGTGTTATCCTATAAGTTTTTTATTGATTTAGCGGTACCCCGGAGCATCGAAGCCGAAGTAGAAAATATTCCTGGTGTGTTGGTATACAACATCGATACCATTCAGAATAAGGCATCCAAAGCATTGGAATTACGTTTAGCTGCTATTCCGAAAGTGCGGGAAATTATTGCCGAATCGATTGAGCAATTTAATGACTGGTCGAAAGAAATGATGGTTTCGCCAACCATTCATAAATTAAAAAATGCTTTAGAATCTATCCGGCAAGAAGAAATGGCGCGCCATTTAAAAAAGCTTAGCCCCGAAGAAAGCCGTCGCGTAGATGAAATTACAAAATCAATGATGCAGAAGATTATAAAGCTGCCGGTGTTGCAATTAAAAGCTGCCTGTAAACGTGGCGAAGCCGAAACATTAATTGATGTATTAAACGATTTATTTGATTTAGAAAAACAACCCGCTGATCAGAGTCAGCACTAAGTATAATAAAGTTACCTATAAAACAAAAGCGGCCTGAATGAACCAGGCCGCTTTTGTTTTATAGGAAGTTGAAAAAGTAATTGTATTCAGACACATCTATTTACCTGCCCGCATCTTTATTTTTAAAAAAAGCTACGTACTTACTCGTATTGTTTTAAGGAGCCGTTGCAACTAGTTTTACACCTGTAAAAGTAAAATACTTAAACAAATTGGTGGAGTAACTCTATTTACGTGGTTTGATAGATTGGTTAGTAGCTATTAGTTTTTTATCTAAAACCTACCTTAAAGGTTAAGGTATACCTTGTTTTTAAAAATTTTAACTCAGAAAAGTTTAAATTTTAATTTGTATAATGCACATTGTAAGAAATTTATATATTTGAAGAAAACCTAATAAAATAAAGTAACTGCCTATGTAACAGCCCTAACTATACCAAACCCGACGCTTCTTCTATTTTAACCAGTAACACCGTAATTCTTGAATCGGTTACTGTTTGCACAACCTAATCTAACCTTTTTTATAGTACTTTTTAAGGCCTCTTTTCAGAAGCACCAGATGCCTTTATGTATTTTTTTAAAAATTAAACATTTAAACCAGATTAATTCTATCCTATCCTATGAAATTGAGATTTTTATTCATCAACCTAATTGCGGTTCTGTTATTATCTGCTTGTGCCCGCGAAACGTATTATTTTCCTAAAGTAGGCGATCCTTACGGCAGTCACTATAAAAAAACGGTGCCGGTAACTCCGGCAACTGAAAACAGCGAAAATGTAGTAACCGCTGACGAATTGCTAGCTCAGCCAACTCCGGAGAAACCAGTTAAAGAAGAAACAGCCTTAACGGCTTCTACCAGCCGCGTAATTACGGCTACCAAAGCTAAAGCGCAGCCTCTTAAAACCTACACCGGCGAAAAAATAACCAAAGCAGCCCAATTAAAAGCAGCTCTAAAAGTTAAAAAAGAAGTTAAAGCAATAGTTAAAGCGGCCGAGAAAAAAGAAAAAGCAGCAGAACCTGCCGCCGCTGCTGAAAGCGGAAAAAGCCAGTTAATTGCGGCTATCTTGGCGTTTTTTGTGGGTGCGCTGGGTATTCACCGTTTTTATTTAGGCTATACGGGTATTGGTATTGCCCAGTTATTAACTTTAGGTGGTTGCGGTATCTGGGCCCTGATCGATCTTATCCGGATTTTAATGGGTGATTTAAAACCGAAGGATGGCGATTATTCCGAGAAGATTAATGATCTTTAATTTTATCTAGAATGTTAAGGTACGTTAAAATCGCGGGTTATATAGTGGTGCCGGTTGTCTTGTTGCTTTTGCCTGCCGACCAGTTTGATACCGGTACATCGCTTTGTTTAAGCAAGCTATTGTTAAATAAGGCGTGTTATGGTTGTGGTATGGCCCGGGCCATTATGCACCTCATTCATTTTGATTTTAGCGCCGCGTTTAGCTATAATAAATTATCGTTTATTGTTTTTCCGTTACTGGCTTATTTATGGGGGCAATCTTTTTTTAAAGAAGTAGCCCGGGTCCGGTAAGTAAAAACCGATTTGAATAAAATAAAAAAGGATTGCATTACGCAATCCTTTTTTATTTTAAGCTAGTAGTTTAACTAAATATCGGTGCAGCATTCTTCCAGGCAATCAATAACATCAATCAGCTTCGGAATAGACAGCGAGTAATAGATTTTAGTGCCTACTTTAAACGAAGACAAAACGCCTTTATCTTTTAAAGTAATTAAGTGCTGAGAAGCAATGGCCTGCGGTAAATCTAAATATTTATAAATTTCCGTAACCGTCATTTTCTCCTCTTTCCCTAAAAGATCAACTATCGCAAGGCGCTTCGGATGAGCTAACACCTTGAGCATCGAGGCGGCTTTGTCTATTTTTTTAGACTCCACTCTCGACAATAAATTTCTCATACTCATGATTAAAAAATTAAAACAAGTTCCTACATACAACACACAATTTTACACATCAATGGGATTCAAGTGCAATGAACACGAGCGCCATAATACGTTTCGTATTTACAAAAAAAGGCTACCTTTAACGTATGAATACTTACCATGTTATTGGGCTCATGTCGGGCACCTCTCTGGATGGAGTCGACTTAGCATACTGCATATTTACGAAAAAAAATCAAAATTGGATATATAAAATATATTATACTGCTACTTTACCATATACTTTTTTTTGGAAACAGCGTTTAAATGCTCTGATGGACGTTTCTGCCGAAAAATTTATTTTGGCTGATCACCAGTACGGAACGTATTTGGGGCACGCAGTAAGGGAGTTCGTTACTAAAAACGGGTTAACCCCCGACTTTATTGCCTCGCATGGGCATACCATTTTTCATCAACCCGATCAGCACATTACGCATCAATTAGGGCATGGCGCTTACCTGGCGGCCGCTGCCCAACTACCCGTAGTCTGCGATTTCCGGACGCTCGATATTGCCTTGGGGGGGCAAGGAGCGCCCCTGGTTCCTATTGGCGACCAGCTCCTGTTTAGCGATTATGATTGTTGCTTAAACCTAGGCGGGATTGCCAACATATCGGTACCTGGTGCCACGGGGCGCATTGCCTTTGATACGGGTGCCTGTAACATGTTATTAAACGCCTTGGCCAGCCAGATTAACTTACCTTTTGATGAAGATGGCCGCTTAGCCCGCCAGGGAAAAGTACAAACCGCTTTGTTAAACCAGTTAAATAGTTCGGCTTATTTTAAGGCGCCTTATCCCAAATCGTTGGGTAAAGAATGGGTAGACGCAAACACGTTACATTATTTACTGGCCGCGGATTGTTCTGTACCAGATAAGTTACAAACGGCCACCCACCACATTGCCTATCATGTTGCCGCTAGTATTAAAAAGGTTTTACCCGAAACTGGTTCGCGCCGGGTTTTAGCTACGGGTGGGGGCGCATTTAACATTTATTTAATCGAGCTGATTCAAAAAGCATTAGGCCCGGATTTTACGGTGGTAGTGCCGGATCCAGAATTGGTAAGTTTTAAGGAGGCTTTAATTTTTGCTTTTTTGGGAGTACTTCGGTGGCGCCAGGAACCAAACTGTTTAAGCAGCGTAACCGGAGCGCCGCACGACAACATAGGAGGGGCTATTTACTGGGGCAGCCGAAATCCTAAAGTGTAATATTTTTTAATTTTTTGCTTTTGTTAAGGGTGTTTTTAGAATCTGTTTCGCATTCAAAAATTTAGAAATTAAAGGTACTAACTGAAAGCGAGTAGTATTTTGTGGAGCTATCCCGTTTTGGTGGTGGAGACACCCCCAAAGGCGAAGGTTGGCTCTAGTTTTAGTTGCCTCTAGTTTTATAAAGGCTATACAGCTTCTTATTGGTAAGCAGCTACTAGCAACAATTTGGGAAGTAAATTTTTAAATTTTTCGGAATTGCTTATCGATCCAATTAAACAAAAAATCCAGCCGGTTTACACTAGCTGGATTTTTTGTTTATGTTAAAACGAACTATTATCTCGCTTGGGCTAAGGCTTTCTTTTTAGTTTTCTTCTTTTCTTTCCGTAGCCGGTTAATCCATAATATAACCCCCGTAATTGGGAAGGTAAAGCCCGCTAAGCAGGAAATAAAAGCAATGATGCGGCCGGGTAAACCGGCAATGGAACCCACGTGTACCGGGTAAAAAGTGCTTCGCACTCGTTGTCCTAAGTTTTTATCCTCAAATGCTACCTGCCCTAGTTTGTTACCGGAGTACTGATCCAAAAACAACTGACTGGTGGCGCGCTCGTGGGCCGCATCGGCCGGCATCACCATAACTGTAAAGGCAGCTTCTGCTTCGCGCGGACTGCTCAACTGGTAAAACTCGGCATTAGGTATTTGTTGCTGGGCAGTGACAAAAGCCTGATCAAACGAAATGGTTTTGGCTCCTTCCTGTACCTGCGAAATGGGGGGGTCGGGTTGTTCTTTAGTAGAGTTAGTGAGCGTATAAATACCATCATTAAACCACTCAAACGACCAGGCCAAACCAGTAAAAGCAAATACAAATAAAAAGATAGCGGTATAAAAACCAATAACAATGTGCCAATCGTGGTTGATGCGTTTCCAGCCGGCGTTCCACTTTAAGGTGAGGCGTTGCTTCAGAATTTTTTTGTTTTTGGGCCACCACAAAATAATACCGGTAATTAAAATAAACAAAAACACCACGGTGCTTACGCCCACAATCAGTTTACCGGGTTCTTGTACTAACAGCCAACGGTGCAACTCAAACATATTCCGGAAAAAAGCATTTTTTTGCGTAGAGGTAGCAATTAACTCTCCGGTGTAGGGGTTCATGAAAGCCACATTGCCGGGCCGACCGCCACCGCCTTTACCACCTTTACCATGACCGCCCTTTTCACCTTTACCGGCTTTTTCATTACCTTCTTTGCCTGCTGCTTTCGCTTTTTGCTCTTTGTTTTCCCGGCCTTTGTGTTCCCCTTTACCCGCTTCTTTGTTGCCGGGTTTTTCATCGGAGTAGCTTAGTTCTACGGTACGGGCAGGGTCGCTGTAAACTTTTACGCCGGCTACTTTTACACCCGGTTTTGCCTGGTTAAAATTGGCCAGTAATTGTTCGAGGGGTACGCGCTGGGTGCCGGGAGTTACTTTATAACGGTCCGGGTAAATGGCTTGCATCATTTCTTTCTCAAAAACCATAGCTGCTCCCGTAAAGCAAACTAAGCCAATAACCAGTCCGCAGGCCAGGCTCAGGTATAAGTGGATAG
The DNA here is from genome assembly GCF_014217805.1 of Adhaeribacter swui. Classification (NCBI taxonomy): domain Bacteria; kingdom Pseudomonadati; phylum Bacteroidota; class Cytophagia; order Cytophagales; family Hymenobacteraceae; genus Adhaeribacter; species Adhaeribacter swui. The sequence goes on along the minus strand of NZ_CP055156.1, from coordinate 722,247 downwards.
ACCGAAAGAAGTTTTTCATTTGTTTAAGTTTGTTATAATGTCAGCGAAACAGCCAAGCCTACTAACACTAGTAGGCTTGGCTGTTTTAAAATTTTTAAAATTTAATTAAAACCGGAACGATACAGTTGTTACAAACTGGCGTGGTGGTATCGGATTCACGCTGTAGTTCTCGTGTACATAATAGTTGAGTTCGTTGGTAATGTTGGATATCTTACCCAAAATAGAGAACTGCTTGATTTGGTAACCTAGGCTTACATCCAAAGTAGTAAAACCATCTACCGGAATCAGGCGGCTGTAACCTGCTGGTAAACCATTAGCTTCGGGGTAGCCTACGGTGTTGTTCCAGCCAGCATTACGCTTACCAGTATAAAACCCGGATACACCTACTTTTAACCCTTTTAAAGCTGTATTCTGAAGGGTATAGAACAACGTGGCATTAGCGGTGTGTGCCGGGTTACTTACCAACCGTTCGCCTTCGATGTAGCTACCAGTTAAGCCCGAAGTTTTAGTATAGCGCATAAAGTTGTAGCTATAGCCTGCTAAAAAGTTTAAACCTTGGGTAATATTACCGCTTAAATCCAGTTCAGCCCCATCGCTGGTAGTTTGACCAGTTAATTCTTTGATATTTGTATCGGTGTTTACCGTAACGCCATCGGCCAGAAATTGCGCTTGCTGAGCCAGGTTGTTATTAATAATGCGGTACAAAGTAAAATTCGCTGATAATTTATCGTTGAAAAAGTCATTCTTAATACCCACCTCGTATTGGTCGATGATAGAAGGAGCCAGGTTTTGATTGAAAACATCCCGGCCGGTATTAGGCGTAAAGTTGTTGGAGTAGCTGGCGAATAAGGCCGTATTAGCAACTGGTTGGTAAACAAGGCCTACCCGCGGCGAAAAAGCCCGGTCGTAGCGGTCTGTGACTGTTGGGTTAGGCGTTTGGGCATCCGTAGCTACGTCGTAGGTTTTAGCGGCCACTGTTTTTTGGTACGACCACCGCAAACCAGCTAAAACTTTAAATTTTTCTGAAATTTCAATTAAATCCTGAACATAAGCCCCAAAACGGTAAGTAGGTGCTTCGGTGCGGGTAGTGTTGGTAGCTAGTGGTTCATCGGTGCGGGCAACAAATTTAGTTGGATTTAAAAGATTGATGGTGTCATACACGCCGCCTTTGCCCAAAGAAGCTATGTTAAAGGCGTTCGAAGTATTTAAGTATCTTTCAGCATCAGTACCTACTAATAATTTGTGCTCTATAGCGCCGGTGTTAAAGCTACCGGTTAAGTTAACTTGGCCGGTATAGTAATCTTCGGCAGTTTTAGACCGGGTTAATTTACGGCCCCAATCTCCTTTAGCATTGGCCTGGATACGTTCGGTAGAGAAATAATCGCGGTCGAAGGTTTGATTGGAACCCATAACGCTTAGTTTCCAGGCGTTGCTAAGTTTGTGGTTGATATTTACAGAAGTAGTACGTTGCTCCATTTCGTTATAAGCCCAGGGGGTATTAAAATAGCTGGACCGGGAAATAGAAGTAGGAATTCTACCATCTAAAGAGCCAATACCAAAATCCGGAGTTAAATCGGCTTTTAAGTAGTCGCCTTGCACTAAAATTTCGGTTTTAGCGCCTAGTTTATAAAGTAAAGAAGGATTTACGTATAATCTTTTAGATTCTACGCTCTTGCGATAGCTCTCAGCGCTTTCGTAGGTACCAATAACCCGGAAGGCTAAGTTTTTAGAGATCGGGCCGTATACGTCGGCAATGGGCTTCCAGAGGTTATAGCTGCCGGCCCGCAGCGAAACTTCGCCGCCGTATTCAAATTTTGGTTGTTTGGTAACCATGTTTATCACCGCGCCGCCGCTTACGTTACCGTACAGCAAAGCCGCGCTGCCTTTTAGAACTTCTACTTTTTCCAGGGTGCTGGCTTCCGGAATAGCGCCGGTATTTACGCGGGCCCCGTTTTTCATGATGTTGTTAGCGCCTAAGTTATAACCCCGGGCAAAGAACGTTTCGGAAGTGGTGCCGCGGGTAGTACCCAAACTAACGCCGTTTACGTTCCGGATTACTTCACTTAACTTAGAAGCTTGCTGGTCGGCAATTACCTGGCTGTTTACAATGGTAACACTTTGGGGTAAGTCCAAGGGAGCAATGGCAATTTTGCCCACTGTAACGGGAGTTTTGTTTTTGCTTCGGGTAGCAGTTACCATTACCTCGTTTAATTGCTGCGAGCTTTTAGGTAATGTAAACTCCACGGAACTGGTCTCGTTGGTGGTAACGGCAATTCGAATTTCCTGCGCCTCTAAACCAATAAAAGTTGCTACTAAGGTGTATTCGCCTTCTTTTAAATTCTTAATGTGAAACTTTCCATCTTCGGACGAAACAGCTCCTTTGTTGGTGCCTTTAATAAACACGTTTACAAAGCCAACAGGGTTGCCATCCGTAGAACGAACAATTCCTTTAACAGAACCGGTAGCTATGTTTTCACTTGCAAGGGCAAAATCTTGGGCAACAGCAGGAGAAAAATTAAAAGAAGAAAGAAGAAGAACAAATGCGCCTAATCGAAGAGACTTTTTAGAAAGATACGCGTGACCCATGGAGTATAGCAGTGAGTTTATTAAGATTAATTCTAAACTGATGCAAAGCAACTAGTAATTTAGAATCAATCCAAATAAAATTTAAATTTATTTTAATGCATAAGGAACTAAAATTGGTAATGCCCAAAAAGATGGTTTAAAACAAAGGTGTAGACTAGGTAAAAATTTAAAAAATATCTATACTGGAGTTAAGCTGTTATTTTCGGTCAGCTATAAAAAATTTAAAGATATGTATACCCACCAAAAAAGAATAGTTAGTGCCGGTAAACCTTTAATTGAAACTGGGAAAGCCATTATTTTTATTCATGGCCGCGGGGCTTCGGCCGAAAGCATCTTATCTTTAAAAGATTACCTGGAAGTAGATGCGTTTTCGCTTTTTGCGCCACAGGCTACGAACAACAGTTGGTACCCGTACAGCTTTATGGCCCCGGAGGAGCAAAATCAACCCGCTTTAGATTCGGCTTTAGAAATATTACAAGAACTGCTGACTAGTATTGTAAACCAGGGGGTAAGCAGTGAAAACGTGTATTTGCTGGGTTTTTCGCAGGGAGCTTGCCTAACCGCCGAATTTGCCACGCGCCATGCGCAACGCTACGGCGGATTACTCATTTTTACGGGCGGCTTAATCGGGCAACAGGTAAATACCAGCCGCTATGCCGGCGATTTTGCCGGTACCCCGGTATTAATAACCACCGGCGACCCCGACCCGCACGTACCCGTGAGCCGCGTAAACGAAACGATAAAAATTATTGAAGAAAAAGGGGCGCTGATAACTTCTAAAATTTATCCGCGGCGGCCGCATACGATTTTGCCGGAAGAAATGGAATTAGCAAAAGCTATTTTGCATAGTAATCAATCTAAGTAGTTTTATGATACTGGCGTTAAAGTGCAAAAATAAACCCGGTAGATGTTTAAAATCTGCCGGGTTAATTTTGCACTTTAAAAAAGTAAAAATTTAAAAAATTTAATTTTCGCTATCTAAAGGTCCTTTGGTTACTTTCTTGGCTTGGCGCAAACGATAGTTCAGGGTTAGATTAACTTGCCGTAAACGGCCCTGCGAATTGCTTTCGGTATAAAAGTTATCCCCCGCAAAAGTAGACCGGAACCGACGCGAGTTAAAAACATCAATTACGTTGAGCGTAAGGGTACCATTATTTTTTAAAATATCGCGGCTTAACGCTAAATCTAAAGCGGCTAAACCTTTTTGTTTGCCTTGAGGCATTTGTTGTGGCGCCTGGTAATTACCGCGTAATTGAAAATCGGTGTTTTTCCAGAGCGTAAACCGCGACGTTTTCCGGATGAACCAGCTATAGGTATCGCTTTGAAAATCTTCACTTAAATTTTTGCCGTCAATTACTGCCCGGAAAAAGTTAAAACTGCCGTCTATTTTCCACCAATCAAAAGGCGTGTACGACAAAGCAAACTCGGCCCCGTAAGAATCCTCAGTCGCCAGGTTTTCGGGCAGGGTAGTGGAATAGCCTTGCTCATCTACCCGCCGGATGCGCAGAATTTTATCGATGGTATAGCGATAGTAGATGGAAGAACTAAACGAACCTTTATCGAAGTACTTTACGTGCCCTAATTCGTACGCATCGGTAAATTCCGGATTCAAATCGGGATTACCGCTGAAAAAGTTACGGTTATCACTAAAGGTCATAAACGGGCTTAGATCGTTGTACTGCGGGCGGCGTACCCGGCGGCTATAACTTAATTGCAAGGCATTTTGCTTGGGTAAGTCGTAGGTCAGGTGCACGCTCGGGAACAGGTTCGCGTAGCTGCGGTCGTTTACCTGGTTGGTTTTTTTAAGGGTAGTCGTTACGCCGGTCCACTCGGCCCGGAGACCAGCCTGGTAGGTAAACTTTCCCGATTTGTTCCCCATAATACCATACAGCGCATTGATATTTTCTTCGTACAAAAAGTTGTTGGTTAAACTATCCAGTGGGTTCCAAGGGCCATCGGCAATTTGTTCGGTTACCGAAAAGTTGTTGGTCATGTCGCGGGAACTGCTGCGCAAGCCGGCTTCCAGCTTTCCGTCTTTCCCAAAAGGCTGCACATAATCAATCTGGGCCAATAACTGCTTTTCGGTTTCGTCGTTGAGCGATCGTTGCAGGATAAAAGGTACCGTAGATGGGTTGCCATCGGGGTTTAAAGTTTCTTGCCCGTAATACTGATCTGATTTCTCCCAGTTGTCCAGAAAGCGTAAGTCTACGTTCAGTTCGTGCCCTTCGCGGGTAAAACTTCTTTTGTAACTCAAAGCATATTCCGAGTTTGGTTCGGTTTCGGTTTCGTCTTGGGTCCGGTTGGTAATGCTTTGTAGATTGTTGGTATTCGACAGATAATCCAGGTATTTAATGTCTGAATAACGTTTGCCTTTGCTGAGGCGGTAGGTATAAGCGGCTGTTAAAACATTCTTCGGATCAAAGAAATAATCCAGCCCTGCCCGGGCGCTGTTGTTTAAGCCTTTTAATTTACTTTCGGAACGCTGGCGGGTAATAAAAGTAGAATCGTTGCGGTACACCTCTTGGTACAAAGAACTGCGGCCAGGTGCGTTGCGGTAAGAGGCCGTATAATTCACGAAAAAATTTAAATTTTTGCGCCGGTAGTTCACATTGGCACCCAGCCCGAAATTATCAGGGTTACCGGTTATTAGATCAAAAGAGCCGTTAATGCCTTCTTGCCGTTCTTTCTTCAGTACAATGTTAATAATACCGCCCATGCCTTCGGCTTCGTAGCGGGCCGAGGGATTGGTGATTACTTCCACGCGTTCGATGCTGCTGCCTTGAAGCTGTTGCAAACCGCTCCCACCTTTAAAACTTACCAATCCCGACGGTTTGCCATCAATCAAAATCCGGACGCTGCCACTGCCTCGTAAACTTACGTTGCCATCGCCGTCTACTGCTACCGAGGGTACGTTGTTTAAAATATCAGCGGCCGTACCACCCTGGTTAGCTAAATCTTTGCCTACGTTAAATACTTTTTTATCCAAGGCTAACTCCATCTGGCTGCGCTCGCCTTGTACCACTACTTCTTGCAGCATTTCGGCGCTGGTTTTAATGGTTAAAGCACCCAAGTCTACATCTTGCGCTACCACTCGCACGTTCGGCACCAGCCGCTCGCGGTAAGAAACCATACTGATTTTTAAATAATAATTCCCAGATTTAGCAGTCAAGGCAAATTTACCAGCTTCATCCGCCGACATGCCCGTTACCAGAGTAGAATCTGCGGATCGGTATAAACCCACGCTGCTAAACGGAACGGGCGCTTTCTGCCCATCCAGCACGGTACCTCGCACAAAAAAGGATCCATCCACAGGCGCCTGTGCCATTGCCGGGCCAGCAAGCAGCAGCAAGAACAAGCGGTAATTTTTTTTAATTAGAGTAAAAAATGGAATCATAAGGTAAAAGTAGATTTTAGGCAATTAAAGTTTTATAAATGTGGCGCAAGACTTTGAAGCAATTCTGAAGTTTTTACCAGAATTTAACTTTAGCGGAAAAATAAGAGGTAATTGGGGTTTGAATTGCGCAAAATAATGGTTGCACCGGATTAAACCTATACGCAGGGCTATCGGCATTAGAAAAATTTAAAAAATCTTACGTTTATGGTAATTGGCCTAAATGGACTGAGCTGGAAAAAATAATTCTTTGGAGACTTTTCAAGTCTCCGGACACAGGTTCCATCTAATATGAAAAGGCTGAGTTTGCCTCGTGGCCGGCGGGCCTCGTTTGGCTCTTTCGGGCTGGTCTAAGCTTGCTTTCCTCGTTCCTCGGAATTCTGCTGCGCAGAACCACAACCTTAGAAGGCCCTCCTGAGCCAAACTGTTGTCAGTTTTTCTTAGCCGCTGCTTTTCTGACTCGTATAGTTTAGATGGGGAAATGTAGAAATTATATTTACTATCTTCATCAGATACTAGAAGCAACAAAAATGAGCTTTCTAGTTCTGTTTTCTTCGTTCTTTATTTTGGTGAAAGTTGGTAGTAGCAGTCGCTAAAAGTAAACGACATCAGTTTGGCTGTGGAGCACCTGCTAGGGTTCCGGTTTTGCGCAGCAAAATTCCGCAGACGGAGTCGAGGAAAGGAAGGGTAGCAAGTGCGGAAGAGCCAAACGGGGCCCGCCGGCCATGAGGCAAACAGGTTACTTGTCAAACTAGATAGCACCTGAGCATGGAGACGGGAACCGGCTCTAAAGTAAAGCCGTAGTCAAAGCTCTTCCTATCAAAAGCTACTCAACAAAGGTTTTTGGTAAAATAAAAAGGGTGGCACTTTTCAGCACCACCCTTTCTAAAATCTATTTTTTAAAAATTATTCTTCTTTCCGCTCGTACCGTTTCCGATCGTTTTCGTCGAGGTAAATTTTCCGCATCCGGATACTCTTGGGTGTTACTTCCAGATACTCATCTTTCTGGATGTATTCCATGGCTTCTTCCAGGGAGAACTGGATTTTTGGTACAATCCGTACGTTGTTATCAGAACCGGAAGCCCGCATGTTAGTCAGCTGCTTGCCTTTCTGGATGTTCACAGTTAAGTCGTTGCCGCGGCTGTGCTCGCCAATTACCTGGCCCATGTACACATCTTCGCCGGGTTCTACGAAAAACACGCCCCGATCCTGTAATTTATCAATAGAATAAGCCGTGCCCGGTCCATTTTCCATCGCGATCAAAGAACCGTTAATCCGGCCCGGAATAGCACCTTTGTAAGGCTCGTAGCTCTGGAAGCGGTGGTTCATAATCGCCTCACCAGCCGTAGCAGTTAATACGTTGTTACGCAAGCCAATTAAACCCCGCGCCGGAATGTTAAACTCCAGGTGCTGCAAGTCGCCTTTCGGCTCCATAATGGTTAACTCGCCTTTGCGTTGCGTTACCAATTCAATTACTTTACCCGAGGTTTCTTCCGGCACGTCTACTACCAAGTGTTCAATCGGCTCGTGGCGCTGTCCGTCGATTTCTTTAAATAATACCTGCGGCTGACCTACCTGTAATTCGTAACCTTCGCGGCGCATGGTTTCAATTAAAACAGATAAGTGCAGAATACCCCGGCCATAAACCAGGAACGTATCTTCTTTATCGGTTTCTTCTACCCGTAAAGCCAGGTTCTTCTCCGTTTCTTTAAATAAACGGTCGCGCAAGTGACGAGAGGTAACAAATTTACCTTCTTTCCCAAAGAACGGGGAGTTGTTAATGGTAAACAACATGTTCATGGTTGGCTCGTCGATGGAAATCCGCTCTAGTGGTTCCGGATTTTCAAAATCGGCTAAGGTATCGCCAATATCAAAGCCTTCGATACCGGTTACGGCGCAAATTTCGCCGGACGAAACCGACTCTACTTTTACTTTGCCTAAACCTTCGAAAACGTGTAATTCTTTAATTTTTACCTTTTTAATGCTGCCATCGCGCTTGCATAAGCTCATGTTCGCACCTTCTTTTAAAGTACCGCGGTGTACCCGGCCAATAGCAATCCGGCCCACAAATGAGGAGTAATCTAAAGAAGTAATTTGCATTTGCGGTGTACCTTCGCGGGTAGGAGCCGGCGGAATTACTTCAATAATCGCATCCAGCAGCGGCGTGATGTCGTTGGTTTTTTCTTTCCAGTCGCGGCTCATCCAGCCTTGTTTCGAAGAACCGTACAGGGTTACAAAGTCTAACTGGTCTTCGGTAGCATCCAGGTTAAACATTAAATCAAATACCTGTTCGTGTACTTCGTCGGGGCGACAGTTTTCTTTATCTACCTTATTTACTACCACAATCGGTTTTAAACCCAACTGAATAGCCTTGCTCAATACAAAACGGGTTTGGGGCATGGCGCCTTCAAAAGCATCCACCAACAGCAATACGCCGTCGGCCATCTTTAAAACACGTTCTACTTCCCCGCCAAAGTCGGCGTGACCCGGAGTATCGATAATGTTGATTTTTACATCTTTGTAACGCACCGACACGTTTTTCGAAACAATGGTAATACCACGTTCACGTTCCAGATCGTTATTATCCAGAATCAGGTCGTCGAATTGCTGGTGTGCGTCAAATATTTTAGAGGCATGAATAATTTTGTCGACGAGCGTGGTTTTGCCGTGGTCAACGTGCGCGATAATCGCGATATTTCTGATACTTTGCATCGGTAATTTTATTGAAGCCGCAAAGGTACGGATTTTTAAATGAAATATGAAGGTTGCTGAATTTTAAGTTTCTAATTAACAAAATGATAATTTATCCGGTTCCGTTTAGAAGCGCTTGAATCAATCCGGAAGGTTAATTTTTTGCGTATATTTATATAAATAACCGGTTAATGATGTAGGCAGGAGGGAAGCGCAAATTAAATCTTATTCTGAAAACCAGTTTTTAATTAACTTGTTATTAACCAGGATTTTAAAAATTTAAAAAATGAAAGCATTTATATATGGCATTGCCGCACTTTTACTATCGGTAACAGCATGCGCCCAACATACCGAAAAAGCACCCTTGGGCGAAACTACCGCCGAATCGGGGCAGGCACCGGTACCTACCCAAAAAGTAAATAATTTAAATATAGCCGGTCAGCCCGCCAAAATTGTAAAGACCGATGCCGAATGGAAAGCTATTTTAACGCCCGAACAATATTACGTAATGCGTGAAAAAGGCACCGAGCGGGCATTTAGCGGGAAATACAACCACAACGTAGACAAAGGAATTTACAAATGCGCGGCCTGCGGTTTGGAATTATTTTCTTCCGAAACCAAGTTTGATTCCGGAACTGGCTGGCCTAGTTTCTATAAGCCGCTAAATAATAAAAATGTAAAAGAAAAGCGAGATACCAGCGATGGCATGGTGCGCACCGAAGTTTTATGTAACCGTTGCAACGGCCACCTCGGTCACGTATTCGATGACGGCCCCAAACCAACTGGCTTGCGTTACTGCCTCAACTCCGTTTCGCTGGCATTCGAGAAAAAGTAGGTTAGTCCATGGTCGACAGTCCACGGAAGTAGGTAATTAGTTTATTAGATGAATACTTACTAGGGCAATAAAAATTTTAAAAAGCACCTGTTATAAGCGGGTGCTTTTGTTTTTTAGTTTGGCCGGAAAAATATACGAATACCTCCCATAACTACCCTGCTTGAAATTTCTGTGAACTATAGAACGTCGACTATCGACTAAATAAACAATTCCGTTCCGGTGCGCGTACATCCAAGTCAGAACAAAGAAAATTTAAAAAATGGATAATTTAACTTCCCCTACCAATAACATCGAAAATACCACGAACCTGATTATGCAGGCTTTCCGGCATTTTAAAATTCAGGCCAACGAGGTACTAACCTACGAGCAGTTAATTCCTTACCTGGAAAAGCACGATGAGCACAATCATTTTAAAGACGTACAGCGCGACGCCGAGTATCATTTAATGAAAGAAGCACACGCTACTCCGGATGCTTCAGGTTTGCGCTTAACGCCTTTGGGTTATAACACATTGCAGGATAATAAATAAATTTATGCTGAGCACAACCAGTAACCCAAGCCCATTAACTACTAGTCGGATAAAGATTGTTTTTCAACTGGCTATAGCTGGCGTGGTAAGTTGCTGGTTGGCCGCTTGCAGTTCGGCGCGCGAAACCAGCGAAACTACCGATGAACCCATTGAAGTAGTTACCCAGCCGGGCACCATCCAAACGGACGAGCAACGCCAGCAAATTTACAATAACGCGGCGGGCGGTAACCCCAATCAACTACCCAAACCCAACCTGAACGATCGGGCCAGCGAAGTAAACCGCAAACGGAACATCGAAGATAACAGCACCGATAAACCGGCCATGACTCCCAATGAAGTACGGTCGCAGGAAATTATTCCCCGGACAGATACGATCCCCCGAACTCCCTAAATTTAAAAATTTTAAAAATTTTACAATTAAGTGCCCCAGGGATATAGTTCTGGTGGCTGGCGCGTGTCGCGGTAGTTATGGAGCGGATGTACGGCTTCGGTTTCGTCGATAAACAGGAAAGCATCGTAACGCTCCGGAATCCGGGAAGGTACGTAGTTGCCAAATGCTTCGAACTCGGGGTTATATACCACGCCAATAGCCCGGTGGCCAATGGGTTTTTGTAATTCTTCGAGCTTCCGTAATTCCTGGGTTAGCAAAAGTTTATCGCCGGGGCCAGCGTTATGTAAATGCGCTTCCCAACTTTTAGGCTTAGCGCGCGGTACTTCCATTTTTTGCATGGGAGCGCCCCATTGCCGACCCGCCATTACCGTACCCCAGTACGATCCAAAACCTACCAGAAAAGCATTTTCGCGGCCGTGTTCTTCCCGTACTAATTGGCCAATGTTTACCATACCGCTCCGGGCCATGTCGGTGGCACGGGCGTCGCCGATGTGTGTGTTGTGTTCCCAGATAATGGCTTTGGCATCCGGACCGTGTAAGGTCATCAGGCGATTCAGGGTTTCCATCATGTGGCGGTCGCGCACGTTCCAGGAACTGCCGCCGCCCCGGATCATGGCCCGGTAGTATTTTTCGGCATTTACGGCTACTAAGGCGTTTTGCTCTGCACCAAAGTTCGCTTCGCGGTCGCCAGAAAATTGCGGCGCGTTAGCAGTAATTTTTTGCAGCATTTCCAGTACTTCGTTTTCGCAGCCCTTATCCACAAAAGCAATGGCTTCGGCGTAAGCCTGCGGATCGTCGCCGAATGGCTCAAAACAACGAAAGGCTTTTTTAGCCGCTTCTACTGTGGTGCCGTCATTTTGCTCCAAATACTGCACAATCTGCTCCAGCGAATCCCAGAGACTGTACACATCCAGGCCGTAGAAACCGGCTTTTTTATCTATTGGTTGATTTTGGTTATGTTCCCGCAGCCATTCTACCAAAGCGGCTACTTCCCAGTTACCCCACATCCAGGTGGGCCAGCGGGTAAAATTTTTTAAAACATCCTGTACCGTAGTGCCCGCCTCAGGGTAGCCTTTTACAAACCGGTTCACCTGGTAGCAGTCCGGCCAGTCGCCTTCTACCGCAATGAAATCAAAATTTTTCTCGGTAATCAGCCGGCGCGAGATGGCCGTGCGCCAGGTATAATATTCGGAAGTGCCGTGCGATGCTTCGCCCAATAAAACAAAACGGGCATCGCCAATGGCATCCATCAGCACATCCAGACTTTGGGTATTTTCGAGCGGGTAATACGGGAGTTTGCTTTCTGCCATGGTACAACCGGTTTAAAATAAAGTAGGATAATTTTACCGGCTTTATAAGCAATTAGTTGTAGTAATACAGATAAATTTATGGCTTATTACACCTTAAGTAAATGGCTTTATTTTCTGGAAATTAATACAGGGAGAGGTATGAAATTAAAAAAGTATAACTTTTCGCTTTAGAACTGGTAGCTTAAGCCAATGTTCAGAAAACTGGCACCAACTAATTAAATAATCTCCTGTTCAATACAACTTTATAAATCGTAATTTATGATTGAATTAAGACCGGCGGAATTTTTGGATTACTCTGCCATTGCTCTCCTGCACGCCGCTAGCTGGCAGAAAACCTATCGGGGTATATATAGTGATAAGTTTCTGGACGAAAAAGTTGAAAAAGATCGGTTAGAACTTTGGTACCACAGACTTAACTCTCCTGCTATTGGCCAGCAAATTACTATAGCCTCACAGGATAACACTATGGTTGGTTTTTCATGTATTTACCTGGATGATGATTTAACCTATGGTACATTACTCGACAATTTGCACGTTGCAGCAAATTATCAGAAATCAGGTATTGGCAAATTATTGGTAAAAAACTGTGCAAAATTGATTTTGGAAAATAGTAAAAACCCAACCATGTATTTATGGGTATTTGAGGCGAACCAAAATGCAAGGCGGGTTTATGAGCGACTTGGTGGGGTAAATATGCAAATAATCGAAAAGCAAAATGAGGATGGAACAAAAGCAATAATATGCCGGTACGTTTGGGAAGACGTTACCTCACTCATTTAAAAAACTTTACCTAAGAGGTACTTTGTAAAAGGGGAACGGAATATCTGATAATTATAAATTAATAAGAATAAGGGAGGTTATTATGACAAGTAGCGATTAGAATGTCCGGCCTTCACAAAGCACCTAAATCACCCCCTAAAATTAAAAAGCTTCTGAAAACAAAAGCCTCCCGGATAACAGGAGGCTTTTAGTAAAATTAAAAAAATTAATCGAGTTTACGATTTGGCTTGTTTGGAGAATACGCGTTTTAATAAGTCGGTGGTACGGGCCACCGGGTTTTCGCGAATGTTGGCTTCTTCCTGGGCTACGAGTAAAAATAAACCGTCCATGGCTTTTTTGGTGGCGTAATCGTTCAGGTTGGGATTAACTTTTTGCACCAGCGGAATCGCGTTGTAGGCGTTCATCACATCGGTGTAATACTTGGTAGCGTAGGTTTTATCCAGCGATTTTTGAATGTGCGGGGCAAAAGCACGGTATAATTCATCAGAAGTGGTACGGCGTAAAAATTGAGTGGCCGCATCTTTCTCGCCAGTTAAAATATTCCAGACATCTTGAAAAGTTAATTTTCGAATAGCGCCCAAGAAAATAGGTTTAGCGGTTTGGGCGGCATCTTCGGCGGCGCGGTTCAGCGATAATACAAAATTATCTACCTGGCTACCTAAGCCCACGCTGCGTAAAGTGGTTTCTACGCGCTTAACATCTTCCGGAAACGGAATGCGTATTAACTGATTGCCAAAATAACCGTCTTGTTGCGAAGCCTGGGTAGCACCTTTGGCAATGCCTTGCGTTAAAGCTTCTTTTAAGCCACTGGCTACTTCTTCGGAAGTAAGGGGTTTATTTTTGTTTAAGGCTTCGTTAATCTGACCCGCACTAGGCAGGTTAACTAGTTGGCCGGAGCAGTTAAAAGAAAAAATCGCGACAAATAACAAAAGGTATACGGAAGTGGTTTTCATGCGGAAAATTATATTAACGTTACATTAAAGCTCAATAAAACCGATAAATGCAGAAATTGAACCAAACTCCTAACATTGTACTGGCCGAAATAATTACTATTGGAGACGAAATTTTATACGGCCAGGTTGTAGATACTAATTCGGCGTTTATGGGCACCGAGTTAGGTAAAATCGGCATAAAGGTAAAACAAATTACGTCGGTGTCGGATGATGCGGCGCATATTGTGCAGGCTTTAGATGCGGCACGTACCCGGGCCGATGTTATTTTAATTACCGGCGGATTGGGTCCTACCAAAGACGATTTAACCAAAACCACGCTGGCTGCTTACTTTAACGTAGGCTTAAAACTGGACGAACAATCGCTGGCCGACGTAACAGAAATTTTTAAAAAATACGGCCGCGAGCTAACCGAATTAAACCGGCAACAAGCTTTTTTACCCGAAAATTGCTTACCTGTTCGCAACATCTTGGGCACCGCGCCGGGCATGTGGTTCGAGGTAGATAATAAGATTATGGTATCAATGCCGGGCGTGCCTTTCGAGATGAAAACCATGATGACCGATATTGTACTGCCCCGGTTGCAACAGCATTTTGGTTTGCCAAAAATCAACCATAAAGTAATCATGACCATTGGTATTGGCGAGTCGTTTCTGGCCGAAAAAATTGCGTCCTGGGAAGATCAATTACCACCGCATATTAAACTGGCTTATCTGCCCAAGTTAGGAAGCGTACGTTTGCGCCTTACTGGTCTGGATACCGGCACCGACGACCTGGAAACCGAAATGCAGGCCGAAGTAGACAAATTAAGTGAGCTGATTCCGGAGTACATATTTGCCTACGGCGAAGTAAGTTTACCCGAAGCTATTAGCAATTTATTAAAAGAACATTACCTGACTATTGCTACCGCCGAAAGTTGCACGGGTGGCATGGTGGCGCAAAAACTAACCAGCATTCCGGGGTCGTCGGCGTATTTTAAAGGCGGTATTGTGGCCTACGACAATGCTGTAAAAGTGGAACAACTAGGCGTTTCGGAAGCTACCCTGGAAACCTTTGGCGCCGTAAGCGAAGAAACCGTGAGCGAAATGGCGCAAAACGTACGGCAGCTTTTAAAAACCGATATTGGCATTGCTACCAGCGGCATTGCCGGACCTATCGGCGGTACCCCGGAAAAGCCGGTTGGCACCATTTGGATTGCCTACACCGATGCGCACCAAACCGTAGCTAAAAAATTGAATTTCAACCGTACCCGCGAATTAAATATGGAGTTTACGACCATGAACGTGCTGAACCTGGTGCGGCAAAGTTTACCGGAAGCATTTCGAATCGGGTAATTTTTTCTAACTTTGACCGGCAAAAAGGCTGATTTTTTAAAATTTTCTTATTTCGGAGTTGCTTCAAAAACTACACTTGGCTGGTTTTACCGGAGATAAATAATTTAAAAATCAAGCTTAAATTGCCTTTTTAATGCGCAACACTCCAATCTAAAATTATGGCACTGGTAGAAATGGTAATGCCCAAAATGGGCGAAAGTATCATGGAAGGAACGGTACTACGCTGGTTAAAACAAGTAGGCGATCGCATCGAAGAAGATGAATCGGTACTGGAGGTAGCCACCGATAAAGTAGACACGGAAGTACCCGCCATTCAGGGAGGAATTTTAACTAAAATTTTAGCGAACGAAGGCGACATTATTCCGGTAGGCCAGGCCATTGCTTTAATTGAAACCAGCGGGGATGGTTCGGCTCCAACGAGCGACCCAGCCACTGAACCAACGCTTAGTGAACCGGAGCCAACTGCTACCCCAATTGCCGCTAGTAGCCCAACACCAACGGTTGCAGCACCGGCTGAAGTTGCCTCAATACCAACTAAACCAAAACAGGTTTTTGAAGGCCGTTTTTACTCGCCCCTGGTGATGAACATTGCCCGGGAAGAAAACATCAGCATGGCCGAACTGGAACAAATTCCGGGTACGGGCAACGAAGGCCGGGTAACCAAAAAAGATATTCTGGAATACCTGGAACATCGCCACGAAGCCCAGGATAATAAGGCTGCTGCAGAAGCCACTCCTGTTTCAACTTCTGCTCCCGAAGTTTTGCAACCAGCGCCTGCGCCAGAACCCATTGTTGCACCGGCTCAACCAGCCGTATCGGTGAGTGGCGATGTAGAGATAATTGAAATGGACCGCATGCGCAAATTGATTGCCCAGCGCATGTTAGAAAGCAAACGCATTTCGCCGCATGTTACTTCTTTCGTGGAAGCTGACGTAACCAATATTGTGATGTGGCGCAACAAAATGAAAGATGCCTATCAAAAACGCGAAGGCGAAAACCTGACTTTCACGCCCATTTTCATCGAAGCAGTTGCTAAAGCCATTAAAGATTTCCCGATGATTAACATTTCTGTGGATGGTGACCGTATTATCCGAAAACGTGACATTAACATTGGGATGGCCGTAGCTTTGCCGAGCGGCAATTTAATTGTACCGGTAATTAAAAACGCCGACCAGATGAACCTGAACGGCATCACCAAAAAAGTAAACGATTTAGCGAACCGCGCCCGCAACAACAAGTTAACCCCCGATGATTTATCGGATGGCACTTACACCTTAACCAACGTAGGTTCTTTTGGTAACGTGTTAGGTACACCCATTATCATGCAGCCGCAGGTTGCCATTATGGCCGTAGGCGCTATCAAGAAGAAGCCAGCGGTAATCGAAACCCCACAAGGTGATTTAATCGGTATCCGGCACTTCATGTTCTTATCGCACTCCTACGACCACCGCGTAGTAGATGGCTCGCTAGGCGGTATGTTCGTGAAACGCGTTTCGGATTATTTAGAAAACTTCGACCTGGATACAAAAATTTAAAAATTTAAAAAATACCATTATAAAAGCCTGGCGTTAAGCTGGGCTTTTTTGTGCCTTACTTTTCGTGATCTTTAACATCACCAATGTCAAATGGGGCGGGACTTGGGGCTGATGAATAATGAAAACTATCTGGCAACTATCTGGCGCAAGTGTTAAGTAAAGCGTCACTTGTGCCTAAAGACGTAAGTCAGTCTCCCGACTGACGTTTGTAGTGTTTATGATAAAATCAGAATTAATATGAATGCTAGTGCGAACTGGTAATTTGTATTTTTTTAAATTTTACTCATATCCGAGCCGCATAAGCACATACTACTCAGAAGTTCTATTTTGCCAGTCGGGAGACTGGCATTTGTCTGTAAGTCACAAGTCTCGCTCCGCTAAGACTTGCGCCAGGGCTGGTGAGCTGGTCTGGTTCATGAGTTTTTTAAAATTTCCTCCATCAGCAAACAGTAGCTAAAAGCGACTGATACCAGTTTGGCTATTGAGGGCCTTCTAAGGTTCCGGTGTGGCAAAGCCACATTCCGCAGACGGAGTCGAGGAAAGGAAGCTTAGACCGCCCGAGAGAGCCAAACGAGGCCCGCCGGCCATGAGGCAAAACTTGAAATCTCAAACTAGATAGCACCAAAACATGGAGGCTTGAAAAGGCTCCAAAGATAAGCATTCCCTTAAACTTCCTTTATCCACTCCCGGACATACTGTCCATTCGTGGACAATTTACAAGCTCTTTAAAACAATCAAACTACTCATAATCAGTAATTTAACTTTATTGGCATCTACTTTGGAAATATATACGCAGGTCGTTAACATTTCTAAAAATGGACAGAGAAATTGCTCCGGAAAAACTCCGGAAAAGTAAGTTAAAAAACTACAGCAAACTAGCCGGCATATTAGTACTAGTAGCCGCGGGTTTGCTCGCCTTCCGGTTTGCCCTGCGCACTTCCGAAAACCGTTCCAGCTTGCGCACCTCCCTGGTTACCCAAGGCCCAATCGAAGCCTCGTTAAATGCTACTGGGGTACTGGTACCGGAAAACGAAGCGGTAGTAACCAGTCCTATCCAGGCGCGGTTGGAGGCGGTATTGCACCACGCCGGCGAAAAAATAAACGCCAATCAATCTATTCTGCAACTCGATAAAGAATATACCAAACTGGCTTACCGCAAACTGCAGGACGAACAACAACTCAATCAAAACGAAACCAGCAAGCTGCAATTAAAACTCACCAAAGAAGTAAGCGAGTTGCAATCGCGGTACAACATTAAACAAATGCAGGTAAAGCGGCTGCAAGCAGCTCTTAGCGACGAGAAATACTTACTTTCTATTGGCGGGGGCACTGAAGAAAACGTGCGGCAAGCCGAAATGAACTTGAAAGTTGCACAATTGGAAGCCGACCAACTCGCTGCGCAAATCCGGCAGCAGCAACAAGCTAATTCCGCCGACCTGAAAGATGTGGGTTTTGAAATGAGCATCCAGGAACGCAACCTGCAGGAAATGCAGCGCAAACTCGACCAGGCTGATATAAAATCTCCTATTAGCGGCGTACTAACCTTTGTAAATGAAGAAATAGGCGCTACGGTTAATCCCGGCGATGCCCTGGTGCGGGTGGCCGATTTAAGCAGCTTTAAAGTAAAAGCCACCATCGCCGATTCATACGCCGACCAGTTGCAACCAGGCGGTCCCGTTACCGTGCGCCTGAACGATACCGACCTGAAAGGCACGATTGCCACTATCCGGCCGGCGGTAGAAAACAACCAGGTTACCTTCTTCGTGCAGTTAGACCAGAAAAATCATCCGCAGTTACGCTCTAATTTAAAGGTTGAAGTTTTTGTGATTACTTCTTTTAAAAACCAAGCCATGCGGGTGAAAAATGGACCTTTCTTTACCGGTGCCCGCGACCAGAAAGTATTCGTGATTAAAGGAAATAAAGCCATTGCCCGCACCGTTCAAATTGGCTTAAGCAATTTTGATTGGGTAGAACTGCTGGGCGTGCAGCCCGGCGAAGAAGTTATTATCTCCGACACGAAAGAGTTTCAGCACCTGGATGAGTTTACCATTACCAACGATTAACCCTCTTATTAGCCAGAATTATGAAAAAATTAATACTATTTTTCCTGCTGCTAATAGGCTATCATGGTGCCCAGGCGCAGGATTCCAGCCAGGTAGTTACCCTGGAACAAATAATTGCCCAGGCGCAAAATAACTCGCTTACCTTTCGTCAGGCCGAAACTAACCGGGAAACCAGTTATTGGCAATGGCGCACGTATCTGGCCGATTACAAACCTACGCTAAGTTTAGCCGGCACTTTACCCGATTTCAGCCGCAGCATTAACCCCGTAACGCAGCCCGACGGTACTACCGATTTTAAACAAGTAAGCCTCAATAATTCTCAGCTTAATTTAGGAGTTACTCAATCCATTGGTTTAACCGGCGGGCAAATATTTGTAAATTCTCAATTGCAGCGCTTCGACGATTTTAATGCGGGAGCCACCCGCTACAACAGCAATCCGGCTTTAATTGGTTTTTCGCAGCCTTTGTTCCGATTTAATAAACTAGGTTGGGCTCGCAAAATTGAACCCTTACGCTACGCCGAATCGCAGAAAAAATTTGTGGAAGACCGCGAAGCCATTGCCCAGGACGTTACTAAATTATACTTCGATTTATTATTGCAACAGGTAAACCAAAGCATTGCCACAAAAAACCGCACCAACACCGAAGACATTATCCGGATTGCCGAAGAAAAATTTAAACTAGGTAAAATTTCAAAAAACGATGTGCTGCAACTGCGCCTGAGTTTACTAAATTCCCAAATTGCGCAAGCTGAAGCCGATTTAGCCGTAAAAAATGCCACGCTGGCCCTAAACAGTTACTTAGGCGAGCCGGCTACCAAACCAATATTGCTGACCGTACCCGGAGAGTTGCCTCTCTTACAAGTAACCGAAAATCAGGCGTTGGAGCAAGCCAGGCAAAACCGGAAAGAAAGCTTGGCTTTTAAACGTGCGTTGTTGCAAGCCGAGCGCAACCTGGCCGAAGCCCGACAATCGAACGGTTTTAATGCTACCATGTTTGCTACTTTTGGCTTAACCAACCAGGCCAACACTTTAATGGCTTCTTATGGTAATCCCGAAAATCAGCAACAAGTACGGATAGGTTTTGAACTGCCCATTATGGATGGCGGCAAACAAAAATCCTTACGTAAAACGGCTCAGGCCAATTTAAAATTAACCCAGTACGCCGTAGAGCAAGACCAGTTAGAATTTGAGCAAAACATCCGGACGCAGGTAAACCAGTTCGAAATGCTAAAAACCCGGGTAGCCATTACTGCCGAAGCCGACCAGATTGCCCAAAGCCGTTACGATATTGCCAAAGCCACTTACGTAATCGGCCGCATCAGCATCACGGATTTAAATATTGCCCTCGGCGAAAAAGACCAGGCCAAACGCGCTTACATTTCGTCGCTGCGCGATTTCTGGACCGCCTTTTACAACTTAAGAACGTTTACCTTATACGATTTCGAAAAAAATATACCGCTAACGCCAGAACCATGAACCACTTTAAATTAGACCCAATTGCTACTAACGACGCTTTGGTAGCCGAAGCTCCCAGCATGATTACCCTCACCGATATAGAGAAGGTTTATCAAACCAAAACCATTGAAACGGTAGCCTTGCACAACATTAACATCAGCATCCGGAAAGGCGAATTTGCCTCGATTATGGGGCCATCGGGTTGCGGTAAAAGTACCTTGCTCAACATTATGGGCTTACTAGACGAGCCTACCCGCGGCACCGTTTCCATCGACGGCTCGCCGGTTCGCTCTTTCTCCGACCAGGCTTTGGCCCGCTTACGCAATCAGAAAATTGGTTTTGTTTTCCAGAGTTATCATTTAATTAACGATTTATCGGTGACCGATAACGTGGAATTACCGTTGTTGTACCGCAGCATGTCGGGTTCGGAACGGCGGAAACGGGCCATTGAAGCCTTGCACAAAGTAGGTTTAAGCGCCCGTACCAGCCATTATCCCAACCAGCTTTCGGGTGGTCAGCGCCAGCGGGTAGCCATTGCCCGAGCTTTGGCCGGTCAGCCGGAAATTATTTTGGCCGACGAACCTACCGGTAACCTCGACTCTGTGATGGGCAACGAAATTATGGACATTCTGCTGCGCCTGAACCAGGAAGAAGGCACCACCATCGTCATGGTTACCCACGACGAACTCATGGCCAAGAAAACCGAACGCCTCATCCGCTTATTCGACGGCAGTCAGGTTCTTTAGTTGCAGGTTACAGGTTGCAAGTTGCAGGTATTCCACTAGCTGAAGCTAGTGGCAATTAATAGGGAAGATTTTACTCCCGATTATTTGATTTTTTATCCGGTTGCATCCAGTAGCAATGAATTGACTCCATTTTTAAATGGAGGACTAAATAAAAATTTCGACAATTAATCAAAACAGAAAAGCCATGGTCTGTGGACTGTGGACTATCGACTAAAACATAAAACCATGAAAAAGCTTCTTTTACTTTTTGTTCTAGTGCCATTCTTCAGCTTCGGACAAACAACAGCTACTAAAACTACCAATGCTGCTACAGTAGCTCAGGAAACAGCAATTCCTGCTAATATTTTAAAAAAATACGCGGGCGTGTACGAATTAAATAAAGATTTTCAGGTAACCATTTCTGTGGAGCAGGATAAATTATTTGCTCTGGCACCCGGCGACCAGGAAAAATCAGAATTCACCCCCGAAACCAATACCAAGTTTTACATGAAAGGCACCCCGGCCAAAATTGAATTTGTAGAAGAAAACGGCCAACTGTACTTACTGGTTAACATGCAAGGTGGCCTGAAACTAAAGAAAATTAGTTAATGCTTTCCAAAGCAGTTTAACTCATAACTCATAACTTTTAACTCTAAACTCCCTGAATTGTGTTAAAAAATTATTTAAAAATAGCCTGGAAAGTACTGCTGCGTCGCAAGTTCTTTACTTTCATCAGCCTGTTTGGGATCAGTTTCACGTTGATGATACTGATGGTAGCTACTGCTATGGTAGACCACCTAACCGGCTCGCATACTCCCGAAACGCGTCTGGACCGCACCATTTTCGTCAATTTTAACAAGATGACGAGCCAAGACAAAGGCTCGATGATGAACGCGATTCCCAGTTATTATTACCTGCAACATTACGTAATACCCATGAAAACGCCGGAAAAAATAGCCATTGGCAGCACCTTTAGAGGCGTAAACAGTTACGTAAACAACAAGCGGCTTTCCCTGGATTTAAAATACACCGATGCCAATTTCTGGGAAATCCTGGAATTTAATTTTCTGGAAGGCAAAGCCTTTAACCAGCAAAATTTAAAAAATGCCGATAAGCTAGCCGTTATTACCGAGTATACCCGCAACCAGTATTTTGGCGCGAATGTGCCGGCCGTGGGCAAATACATTGTAGTGGATGGCGTTCGTTACCAAGTTTGCGGGGTAGTAGAAGATGTACCTATTTCCCGGTTTAATTCCTATGCCCATGTTTGGGTGCCGCTCACCACGGCAAATATTAATAAAGGCGATACCAGCTTTTTCGGCGATTATATGGCCATTATTCTGGCCCGGAAACCATCCGATATTTCAAAAATCCAGGCCGAGTACCAGCACATTGTAAGACAAATAAAAGTACCCGATCCTAAAAATTTCAATAGATTTAGCAGCTATGCCGAAGGGGTTCTGGAAGGAATGGTAGTGCGGCAATTATTCGGTGACCGCTACGGCGACGATTCCGGAATGGGTAAATTTATTGCGGTAGTTACCCTTATTGTGTTGCTGTTTATGCTGATGCCGACCATTAATCTGGTAAATATCAACGTGAGCCGCATCCTGGAGCGATCCTCAGAAATTGGTGTACGCAAAGCTTTTGGGGCCTCATCGCGCACGTTAATCGGGCAGTTTCTGGTCGAAAATATATTCCTGACTTTATTAGGCGGCTTGTTAGGGTTTTTACTTTCTGCCTTGGCCCTGCAACTCATCAGCAACAGCGGTATTATTCCTTATGCGCAATTAACGCTTAACTGGCGGGTTTTCGGCATCGGAATGGGCCTGAGTTTATTATTTGGTTTATTGTCCGGAGTAATTCCGGCTTACAAAATGTCAAAATTACAAGCCGTAGAGGCACTGAAAGGAGGCAAGTTATGATTCGCCATTTATTTACCTTAATCTGGAACCGGAAGAAAAGTAACTTCCTGATGATAACCGAAATTTTCTTCTCGTTTATTGTATTGTTCGGCGTGCTAAGTCTGGCTTTCTATTACATTAATAATTATAACAAGCCTTTAGGTTTTCAGTACGATAAAGTGTGGGTAATGACCATGCGCTGGAACCAGGAGAAACCACAGGAAGTAAAAGAAATTCAGGGCCGTTTGCAGCAGCAATTCAAATCTAACCCCGAAGTAGCAGGAGTAGCTTTAGCCAGTGCCAATGTACCGTATACCATGCAGCAAATGAGCGGCGGTTTCCAACATAATACCCATTCCGTGCAATCTGACTTTTTTCAGGTGGATAAAGATTTTGCGGCAGTGATGCAGTTAAAACTAAAAGATGGGCGCTGGTTTAACGACCAGGATCAAAATTCAACATACAATAATATTGTAATTACCCAGTCTCTCCGCGAGGCGGTGTTTAAAAATGAGCCGGTAATCGGGAAAGTTGTAGCAGGCATGTCCGGCGATAATAAAAACCCTAAAAATAAAATTGTAGGAGTGGCAGAAGCTTACAAGCAAAAAGGCGAATACTCCGAAGATAAACCCGGCTTTTTTGAATACAAGGATTTAGAAAATGCGGCTGATTCTACGTTTGCTCCCTTCAACTCGGTACTCATTCAAGTAAAGCCCGGCGTAACCAGTGCTTTCGAAGAAAAACTAATGAAACAAGGCAGCCAGATTGCCAAAGGCTGGACCCTGGAAATTAAATCCATGAACGAAATGCGGGCTTCGCACAACAAAATAACCTTAGTTCCGCTGATTATTTTCTCGGTAATATGCGGTTTTTTAATTATTAATGTGGCTTTGGGTTTATTCGGCGTGTTGTGGTACAATATCAACCGTCGTATTTCCGAGATTGGTTTGCGCCGCGCCATTGGTGCCGCTTCGGGTCAGGTTTACCGGCAGTTCATCGGGGAAGTTTTGGTACTCGCTACATTTGGGGTATTAGTCGGAATACTAGTAGCCGCTCAGTTTCCGTTGCTCCAGGTTTTTGGCGTGCAAACGGGCGTTTACGTAGCTGCCTTGGGTGTAGCCGTAGTCATTATCTACGCCCTGGCTGCTGCCTGCGCGGCTTACCCCAGTCTGCAAGCCGCCAAAATTGCTCCCGCAACTGCCTTGCACGAAGAGTAAGTTTCGTTATTCGTTGCTGGTTGTTCGTTGTTCGATGATAGACCACGGTTTATCGACTATAGTCGGGAGTTTGTGTAAATCGTCTGTCTTATGCGTTTACCACCCCCAGCCCCTCCTAAAACAGGAGGGGAGCTTGGCGGGGCACTATTCAATGGGGAATGAATCAAAGGGAGATTGAAGAGAAACAGTAGCTAAAAGCAAAGATACCAGTTTAGCCATGAGGACCTTTTAGCGTTCCGGTGCCGACGCAGGAGGCATGGCGCAGTGCAACGAGCCAAGGTTCGCTAAACCGTCCGAACTGGCTAAACGAGGCCTGCCGGCCACGAGGCAAACTGGTTACTTATCAAATATGATGGAACCTGTACCTGGAGACGGGAACCGGCTCCAAGTAAGTACCATTGAAAAACGAAAAATTTTAAAAATTCTTCTGTGCATCATCCCCCTACCCCCTTTAATGGGGGACAACGTCCTAAAACATCAACCTAAACTTGGAATAAAAACCGGCATTAGGTTTACACTGAAAATTTAGTAATTTTAAAATATTGGCGGAATCCGCCTGCATTTGTATGATTCTGATTATTGATGATGATGTTGCCGTCCGGACTTCGCTGGGTTTGCTGTTAAAGCAAGCCAAGTACCAGACGGTTACTGCCGCCGGAGCCAAAAGCGCTTTGTACGTGCTGCACCAATCCCAACCCATCGACCTGATTATTCTGGATATGAATTTTTCGATGGATACATCCGGGCGGGATGGTTTGGAATTACTCGGGCAAATTAAAGAACTTAACCCCAAAATTCCGGTTATTTTAACTACCGGCTGGGGTTCTATTGCGTTGGCCGTAGAAGGTATGAAAGCCGGGGCTTTCGATTTTATTTCTAAACCTTGGAACAACGAACATTTGCTGCAAACCATTCATACGGCGTTGCACTTAAACAAAACCACTCCGGAACCGGATAATAGCAATCTCAACCGCAAGCAGTTAAACCAACAATACCAGTTTGCCAATATTATCGGTGAAGATCCGGCTTTGATTCAGATTTTGCGGCAAATTGGCCAGATTAGCGCTACCGATGCGTCGGTGCTGATTGAAGGCGAAAGTGGGACGGGCAAAGAACTCATTGCCGAAGCCATTCACCAAAACAGTTTACGCAAAAACCAGAATTTTGTAAAAGTAAACTTAGGCGGAATATCCAGCAGCTTGTTCGAAAGCGAAATGTTTGGTCATAAAAAAGGTGCTTTTACTGATGCCAAAGGCGATCGCGTGGGCCGTTTTGAACTCGCCAACAAAGGCAGCATTTTCCTGGACGAAATAGGCGAATTGGATTTAAGCAGCCAGGTAAAACTTTTACGGGTGTTACAAGACCGTACTTACGAAGTGCTCGGCGACAGCAAACCCCGCCAGCTGGATATCCGGGTAATTTGCGCCACCAACCGCGACCTGGCCGAAATGGTAGCGCAGGGCAAGTTCCGGGAAGATTTATTTTACCGCATTAATTTGATCACCGTTAAGCTACCAGCTCTGCGCGAACGGCCCCAGGATATACCCTTGTTAGTAAAGCATTTCTTGCAGAATTTACAAAAAACGTATAACCGGCCCAGTCTGCAAATATCCGAAACCGCCTTGCATTATCTGGCGCAGCAGCCTTTGCCGGGCAATATCCGTGAACTTAAGAACCTGGTAGAGCGCACCGTATTGGTTTCCGGAAAAGATTATTTAGATATTTCGGATTTCCAGAGCCAGCAACCAAAAAATTTAAAAAAAGCGGAAAATCAGGTAATGACGGGTTTGGGCATGATGACTCTGGAAGAAATGGAAGCCGTTTTAATTCGCCAATCCATGGAACAGCACAAAGGTAACATTAGTAAGGTAGCCAAATCGCTGGGTTTAAGCCGGGGCGCCTTGTACCGGCGTCTCGAAAAATTTGACATCCCTTATGACGCTGCGGACTAGGTTTATTTTGTTTGCGGTTCTCATTCACGTGGTAATGGCCCTTATTGCGGCCCGCTTACTCACCACCGATAAAGTCTGGTTTGTGGCAACCGAGGCGCTGATTATTGTTTCTATTTTTGTTACAGCTTCTATTTACCGTTCTTTTGTCCGGCCTTTAGATATCGTGTCGGCGGGTATTGAATCTATCCGGAGCAAAGATTTTACGGTGAAATTTTTGCCGGTTGGTCAGCGCGAAGTAGACCAGTTGGTAGAAGTGTACAACACCATGATCGACCAGTTACGGTTGGAGCGTACCTTGCAAGCCGAAAAGCATTTTTTACTCGAGCAATTACTGCTGGCTTCTCCCTCGGGGATTATCCTGCTGGACTTCGACGAGAACATCGAGAATATAAATCCTTCGGCATCGCGGTGGTTAAATGTGAGCTTGGCTGATTGTAAAGGAAAACCGCTTTGGGTTTTACCCAACCAGTGGGGCACCGATTTAGCGGGTTTAATTGAGGGGGATCCTAAAGTTTTTAATGTAAACGGCATCCGGCTGTTTAAAGCCCAGAAATCGCATTTCGTAGATAGAGGGTTTCCGCATTATTTTATACTGATTGAAGAATTGACGGAGGAATTGCTCCGGCAGGAGAAAGTGGCCTACGAGAAAATTATCCGGATGATGTCGCATGAAGTAAATAATTCTATTGGCGCCATTAACTCTATTTTGCAAAGTTTTAAATATTATTCGCCGCAACTGGAAACCGACTTGCAGCCCGATTATGAAAATGCGCTGCAGGTTTGCATCGACCGGAATACGCAACTCGCCAAATTCATGGGTAAGTTTGCGGGTTTGGTTCGCCTGCCTTTGCCCCATAAACAAACCCTAGATTTGCACGCCCTGCTCCAGCATGCCTACTATTTAATGCGCCCCATTGCCGAAGAACGCCACATTGCCTGGATATGGGACTTAGCGCCCGAACCTATTTCCATTCAGGCCGACGAACAGCAACTAGAGCAAATAATCATTAACATTATTAAAAACGCTTTCGAGGCCATGGAGCAAGATGGGCAGCTTACCATTAAAACCATCGCGCAACCCCCAACTTTACTCATCGAGGACAACGGACCCGGTATTCCTCCAGAAGTTCGTCAGCAGTTATTTTCCCCGTTTTTTAGTACTAAAAAGAACGGCCAGGGCATTGGTTTAATGCTGATCCGCGACATTCTCATGAACCACGGCTTCCCGTTTTCTCTGGAAACCGTAGCAGACCATCGTACGGTTTTTACTATTCGATTTAGTTAAAATTATCTTCTTGGTAATAAGGAAGGTTGCTAAAAAATAACAGGCTTACTTTTTTAAATTTTTACTTTTCTGAGAGCATGTTTAATCTTAATAATTAGAATAAACACGCTATTGGAATTACAGTTTGGATGATTTTACTTTATTCAAAAGTTCCTCGAATACGCATCTTCCGGAAATGCAAAAATTTAAAAAACGGCTAGTTATGAGTTTTAAAGTAGAAAACTTTCTTTAGATTTTAGATTAACCCAACAAATTCCCTGAACCTCATATTTAAGTGATACCGTACGGTTATTTAGCGATTTAATCTGAATTTGCGCTCTATCTATTTTAGCCGACTATGAAAAACCTGATTTTTATTCTATTAATTGCTTTTGGATTGTTTTTGGCACTTTTTTTCTACCGCAAGTACGCGTTGGCGGAAAGTGAACTAACTCTGGCCAACCAACGCATCCTGGATCGGGACCGCATTATTTACAATAACGAAAAGCGGATGGAGGCTCTGAAAAATGAAACAACTGGAAAAGCTAATACTCCCGCAATAGGAACCGGAACTTCTGGCTTAGCTACTTTAAGCCCCGAGGAGTTAAATAGTTTACGCGAAAAAGGTTTAGCAGACCCGGAAGCCAACTTACGGAATGATTTAATTAGTAAGCAGGAAATTTTACTACCCAAAGGTTCTTTAAGCGGCACCATGGCTATCCGGGAAGTACGTATTGTAAACGACCATTACGCGCTAGCTTATTACGAAGATGGCCACAACGGAGGACATTTATTGCTCCGCTTCACCGTAGAGCCAGATAAACGGATAACCTGGAAAGTGCTGGATCGTTATCAATAAACGATAGCGAAGGAAACCCGAAATTTTAAAAACCATTTAATGCGGTCAATATTTTTAAAATTTTCGGTAAAATAATATGTGCCAATTACTATTCGAGTATTGTTATGCGTAGAGTTCGCGAAAGCGGTCTCTACGCATTTTGGGACAGCCAATCTCTGATTGGCGTTTGTCAGAATGCATTGTTACGCCAATCAGAGATTGGCCGCACGAAAGTACTTAGAGCGCTGCGCTAACTCTAAGCACAACGAGGGGAAAAGTAGGAGAAAGTGTATTAAAAAAAGCCTTACTTGGTTTGGTTATTTAGGTAAGGCTTTTTTAATTTTTATAAAATTAAGAATTAGGCGATAGCAGCTAAACTTTCTTCCAAAGCCTGAATCTTGGCTTCGGCATCAGCTTTTTTCTGGCGTTCTTTTTCCAGTACGGCTTCCGGTGCGCCGCTCACAAAACGTTCGTTACTCAACTTCTTATCTACTGAAATTAAAAATCCTTTAGTGTATTCGAGTTCTTTTTGCAGACGTTCGCGCTCGGCGGCTACGTCCACGTTGCCTTCCATCGGAATAAAAAACTCGCTGGCGCCTTGTACAAAGCTAATCGCGTTTTCTAAAGCGTTTTCTACGAAGTTTATTTCTGAGATATTCGCTAATTTCTGGATGATTAGTTGAAACTCGTTAATTAAACCCGTGTCCGCTGTTTTTACCGACAAGGCCAGGGCTTTGGTGTTCGGGATATTTTTTGAATTCCGGACGTTGCGGATGCCTGCCACCACTTCCATGGCTTTATCCATATTTTGAATAATTTCGGTTTCTACGGCTTTTACTTCTGGCCAGCAAGCCACAATGATGTAATCTTTGGCCTGGCGTTCACGGAGTTCGTGCCACAGTTCTTCCGTGATAAATGGCGTAAAGGGGTGCAGCAGCTTCATTAAATTTTCAAAAAAAGTAATGGTGCGCTCGTAGGTCTCGCCATCAATGGGTTGCTGGTAGGCCGGTTTAATCATTTCAAGGTACTGCGAACAGAAATCGTCCCAAACCAGTTTGTAAACCGTAAGTAAAGCATCCGAAATCCGGAACTTATCAAAATGATCTTCCAGTTGGATAACTGCCTCGTTAAACTTGGCTTCGAACCACTTAATGGCTAGTTCGTTGGGGTATGGTAAATCAGGGTTTACTTCCCAGCCTTTAATTAACCGGAAAGCATTCCAGATTTTATTGCTGAAATTACGGCCTTGCTCACATAGTTTTTCGTCGAAGGGCAAATCGTTACCGGCCGGAGAACTGAATAACATACCGGTGCGCACGCCATCAGCGCCGTATTTTTCAATCAGGCCCAGCGGGTCGGGCGAATTACCCAGCGATTTCGACATTTTCCGGCCAATGCTGTCGCGCACAATACCGGTTAAATACACGTTCCGGAAAGGCATTTCGCGGCGGTATTCAAAACCCGCCATAATCATACGAGCCACCCAGAAAAACAGAATTTCGGGAGCCGTTACCAGGTCGTTCGTCGGGTAGTAATATTGAATATCCGGGTTATCGGGGTCTTTAAAACCATCGAACACCGAAATGGGCCACAACCACGATGAGAACCAGGTATCCAGCACGTCTTCGTCTTGCCGCAAATCTTGGATGGTTAAGTTTTCGTTGTTAGTTTGTTGCCTGGCCTGGGTTAAAGCTTCTTCGGCGTTAATGGCTACTACAAACGTACCATCGGGCAGGTAATAAGCCGGAATTTGTTGTCCCCACCATAATTGCCGCGAAATGTTCCAGTCGCGGATGTTTTCCATCCAGGACCGGTACATA
The DNA here is from genome assembly GCF_014217805.1 of Adhaeribacter swui. Taxonomy (NCBI): domain Bacteria; kingdom Pseudomonadati; phylum Bacteroidota; class Cytophagia; order Cytophagales; family Hymenobacteraceae; genus Adhaeribacter; species Adhaeribacter swui. Next base: position 692,675 of record NZ_CP055156.1, on the reverse strand, counting down.
TTTTTAAATTTGGGCGGATGCAGCTTGATGTCATCCTCCATTACGGCCTTTAAAGCAGGTTCCGCTAATTTTTCCATGCGGCAAAACCATTGCATGGATAATTTAGGTTCGATAACCGCATCGGTACGCTCCGAGAAACCCACGTTGTTGGTAATATCTTCGCTCTTTACCAACTGGCCGGCCGCTTCAATATCTTTTACAATTTTCTTGCGCACCACAAACCGGTCTTCGCCGATGTACAATTGAGCAAATTCGTTTAAAGTACCGTTATCGTTTAAAATATCAATGCTGGGCAAGTTGTGCCGGTTTCCCAGTTCGTAGTCGTTGATGTCATGGGCCGGGGTAACTTTTAAAGCGCCGGTACCAAATTCCATATCTACGTACGCATCCTGGATAATCGGAATAGCCCGGTTAATGAGGGGCACCAAGGCTTTTTTACCTTTTAAATGCTGATAGCGCGCATCGTTGGGGTTTACGCAGATAGCCGTATCCCCCAGAATAGTTTCGGGGCGGGTAGTGGCAATGGTAATATAGTTCTCCGGTTCGCCTTCTATTTGGTAATTAACGTAATACAGTTTGGAGTTTACCTGCTTGTGAATAACCTCTTCGTCCGAAACGGCGGTTAAGCCTTGCGGGTCCCAGTTCACCATCCGGATGCCCCGGTAAATGTACCCTTTGCGGTATAAGTTCACGAACACCTGAATAACAGCCGCCGACAAGTCTTCTTCCATGGTAAAACGGGTGCGGTCCCAGTCGCAGGAAGCACCTAGCTTTTTAAGTTGCTCCAGAATAATGCCGCCGTATTTTTCTTTCCATTCCCAGGCATATTTTAAAAATTCTTCCCGCGAAATATCTTTTTTGCTGATTCCGCGCTCCTTGAGCATGGCCACTACTTTGGCTTCGGTAGCAATAGAGGCATGGTCGGTGCCGGGTACCCAGCACGCTTCTTTGCCTTGCATGCGGGCACGACGCACCAGTATATCCTGAATGGTATTGTTGAGCATGTGCCCCATGTGCAGCACACCGGTAACGTTTGGTGGCGGAATTACCACCGAGTACGGTTGCTTGCGCGGATTAGGCTTGGATTTAAAAAAGCCGTTTTGCAGCCAGCTTTGGTACCATTTATCTTCTACTTCCTTGGGATTATAGGTTTTGGCAATCGACATAAGAGTATTCCGGATTTTGGACCGCAAAAATAAGCAAAATAGTTGCAAGTTGCAGGTTACAAGTTTAAAGTTTAAAGGTTGAAAGTTGGAAGGTTGAAAGGTTACAAGATGCAGGTGGAAGAGATTAAAATTTAAAAATTTAGTGCTGCTTACCAAATACGTGCTTTATTATCAAGTGTTTAGATGTAGTGCTTTGCAACCATTTTAATTATTTTGGACTCGTATTAGTTACATTCTGGATTTGTTTTTCTGGTTTATCGTGCGTTAATTATATAGCCTGTCCGGTATTTACTTTCCCCGTGTATGAGAATCCTGCTGTTGTGCTGCGTTTTAATTTGTGCGTGTAATATTAGGGCTTTTGCTCAACCCGATAGTACCAAAACCTGGCAGGTGCGTTGGGCTATTTCGAGTTTTGCCTTATCCCGGGTGCCCAGTTTGCAGCTCGGGTTTCAAAAGAATTTTAATTCTCGGTGGGCGGTATCGGCGGAGTATGGCTGGTCTACTTATAACTTGTTTCGGGATAAGTGGTACCCCGATAGTGTGCGGGAAAACTTTCGTTACCGGAAAATCCGGGCTGAGATAAAGCGTTATTCTTCCATTACCGAAGTTTCGGATCATATAAATACCCACGTGTACTGGAGTCTGGAAGGCCTATTTATTCCGGAAAAGTATAAAAAGCACAATGATACTTTCCGGCAGGGAAACCAGAGTTACGGCTATTTTTTCTCCCGAATTAAAAGTAATATTTACGTGGCCAGTTTAAATCCAGGTATTGAGTGGCGCTATAAACAAAAAATCGTATTAGATACCTACGTAGGTCTGGGGCCACGCTTTATTCATATTCGCCATTACGATACTGTATTGGGCTATGATCCTCCCAACACAGGCGGAATTTTAAATTTTTTAAATTTTGATGATTCTAAAGATTGGAAAGAAGGCTGGCATACTACTCTGCACGTAGCCTTGGGATTTAAACTTGGTTATTTTATTTTTTAGGTAACGGTAATTGCCGTGTTAAACGGTATCTACTTTCCCAGCCAAATAATCCGTTAATTTGCCCCATTGTATATCCTGAAAACCAGCCCAGCCGCCTTCGGCAATTAAGGTGTTTAAAAAGGCCCGGCTACCAGCTTGGTAATCCTGATTATTTATTTTTTCGTTTTTGCCAATTTGGTAGCCGAACAAACTAGAGCCCCGGCGTTCTATCCGGAACGTACTGCTGGCTTCTTTTACAAAAAAATGCTGTGTTTCCTCGGACTCTTGCAGCGGATTGGGGCAGGGATGCACCGTAAACTGGGCAGAGCTATCATCTTCCAGGATATTTTCTATTTGCACCCAGTTTTCTACGTTTACACCCGGTAATATTATTTGAATGTAATAACTAGGTTCGGGTTTGGTTTGGGTTGGTTGCCCTTGCTGATCGTACAGTTTAAAGGTAGAGTTGATGCCAGGTAACTGACTCCAACTGTTTACCGCAAACAACTTCGTTAACCCGCGGGTAAAAGCTGCCTGAGCCTCTGTTTCGGAAGGGTAAGTTTGCTCGCTGCAGAAAGTTTTATCTTTTCCCGCATCGCCGGTTAATACTTCCCACTCGTGTTTTAATTTATCAATGATGTTATCGGCCCCCATGTTCTTTCTTGTTTAAGTTACACAAACCGATACCTCTACGAAGCAAAATCTACCCTAGTTTATTTTTTTAGATTTTAAATGCACAATAAGGGTCTTTTTAAGCAGCCAGAAGTAGCATAACATAAAAAAGCCTGTTTTTTAAAAAACAGGCCTTTCGTGAATTTAGAATGTAGTATTATAAGGTGATTTTATCGAAGCCACAGTAAGCGTGCAGAATAGCCGGCAGGGTAATACCATCCTCGGTTTGGTTGTTTTCGAGTAGTGCGGCAACAATGCGGGGCAATGCCAGAGCGCTACCGTTTAAGGTATGTAACAACTGGGTTTTGCCGGTGCCGGGTTTGTAGCGCAGATTTAAACGGTTGGCCTGGTAGGTTTCAAAGTTGCTGCAGGAACTTACTTCGAGCCACCGGTTTTGAGCCGCCGAAAAAACTTCTATGTCGTAGGTTAAGGCCGAGGTAAAACCCATATCGCCGCCGCATAAGCGCAGCACCCGGTACGGTAATTCCAGTTTTTGCAACAAGCTTTGAATATACTGACTCATTTCTTCCAGGGCCGCATAGGATTTTTCCGGTTCTTCGATGCACACAATTTCTACTTTATCAAACTGGTGCAAGCGGTTTAAGCCCCGCACATCAGCGCCCCACGAGCCAGCTTCGCGCCGGAAACATGGCGTATAACCCGTATTTTTAACCGGTAATTTATCCGAAGCAATTATTTCATCGCGGTACAGGTTGGTAATTGGTACTTCGGCTGTAGGGATCAGGTATAAATTGTCTTCGGTGGCGTGGTACATCTGGCCCTCTTTATCGGGCAATTGACCAGTGCCATAACCCGAGGCTTCGTTTACCAAAATAGGCGGTTGTACTTCGGCGTAACCGGCTTTCAGGGCCTCGTCCAGGAAAAAGTTAATTAAAGCGCGTTGTAAGCGGGCGCCTTGCTTTTTATACACCGGAAAACCAGCTCCCGTAATTTTGTTGCCGAGCTCAAAATCAATAATGTCATATTTTTTAATCAGCTCCCAATGCGGTAAGGCAGTAGCATGTAATTCCGGAATATTTCCGTGCTGGTATACAATTTCGTTGTCTTCGGCCGTTTTACCTTCAGGTACGCTGCTGTGGGGCAGGTTGGGTAATTTTACTAAAGCATTTTGTAAATTTTTTTCAATTTCTGACAACTCTTCGGTCAGATTTTTGGTTATTAATTTTAGAGCGGCAGTTTCGGCTTTTAAGGTTTCGGCCTCTTCTTTCCGACCGCTTTTCATTAGGGTACCTATTTCCCGGGCCAATTGGTTGGCTCGCGCTTGTTCTTCATCGTGCCGGGCCTGCAGGCCGCGGCGTTGACTATCCAGATCAAGAATAGTTTGAACCTCCTGCGTGGCGTTTTTATAGTTTTTTTTATTTAAGCCAGCCAGTACCAAGTCTGTTTGCTCTCTTAGAACCGATAATTGTAACATTTTTTTCGTTTTAACCCGGTGTAAAATTATACTTTTTTAAATTAAGCGCGTAGTAATTAAAAAATCATAATTATATAAAACAGTAATAAATAAAATTTACCTTAATATTTGGTAATTACTTAACATTGCTATAACATTGTGAGGCGAACCTATTTTCCTGGTTCATTCAATCTAAGAGTAAATAGTCAGGTTTTCCTAAAACATAATCTCCTGTTGCTTCCCGCACCCTGAGAACCATAAAATTTTGTTAAAATTCTAAACTTTATATGTACAATATTGAAGAGTTGAAAGATAGACTTCTTTCAGAGCTAAAAGAGATTGCAGAAGGTCTTGGCGTAACGAGCTTTAACCGGCTGAGCAAACAAGACCTCATCTACAAGATCTTAGATCAACAAGCCATTACCCCTCCCGAAAAACTTCCTAAAAAATACAAAACACCAGCCCGTACCCAATCCGTAGCCGTTGTAGAAAATGCCCCCGCTACTGCCAACCAAGGCCTGATAGATTTTGACGCTGCTACTCCGGCACCAACCGCTCCGGAAAAAGCACCTGAGCCAGCTATTGCTTTAGATGCTGCCCCCGCTGCGCCGGTAGCGCGTCCGGAAACACCACGCCGGCAAACTACTCGCCGGGAACCCCGGGAGCGGACCACAACCCCGGTAGTGCGGGAAGAGCCCGTTCGGGAAGCCCGGCCAGTGCGGGAAGCCGCTACCGCCGCCCCCGTAGAAGTACCGTCCGTCCGCGAAATAAGACCGGTTCGGGAAAGAGATAACAATGGTGCCCGGGAAAACCGGGAGCCAGCAGCCCCGCGCGAGAAACGGGAACCAGTTCGGGAAATGGCCCGGGAAGAGAAAGAGCAAGTAACAGCGCTTCGCGAAAACAGAGAAAATGTACAACCGGTAACCCCGGCCCCGGCGCGGGAACCCGTAACACCACCTGCGCGCGAAAACCGGGAAGCAGGACAGACGCAACCACAACCGCAACCGCGCGATAACCGCGAAGTAACCCGGGAGCCAATGCCTCCCCGTGAAAACCGGGATAATCAGCCCCGCGAGAACCGCGACAATCAACCGCGCGAAAACCGGGATAACAATAACCAACCGCGTAAGGTAAATAATGGGCCCCAGCCTAATGCCAACGTTAATAACAATAACTTTAAAGAATTCGACGGAGTTATTATTAACGAAGGGGTGTTGGAGTTAATGCAGGATGGTTATGGTTTCTTGCGTTCTACCTATTATAATTATTTGGCTAGCCCCGATGATATTTATGTTTCGCCGTCGCAGATTAAATTGTTTGCTTTAAAAACCGGTGACACCGTTAAAGGCCAGATTCGTCCGCCAAAAGAAGGTGAAAAGTATTTTGCTTTGTTAAAAGTGGATTCTATTAATGGCCGTACTACCGAAGAAATCCGCGACCGCATTCCTTTCCAGCACTTAACGCCTTTATTTCCGGAAGAACGCTTAAAGCTGACTACCAAAGCCAGCCAGTATTCTACCCGGATTATGGATTTGTTTGCACCTATTGGTAAAGGCCAACGGGGTATGATTGTGGCCCAGCCTAAAACCGGTAAAACAGTATTATTAAAAGAAATTGCGAACGCTATCTCGGAAAACCACCCGGAAGTTTACCTCATGATCTTGTTGATTGATGAGCGTCCGGAAGAGGTGACCGATATGGCCCGTAGCGTTAATGCCGAGGTAATTGCGTCTACTTTCGACGAAACTGCCGAGCGCCACGTAAAAATTTCGAGCATTGTATTGGATAAAGCCAAACGCATGGTAGAGTGCGGGCACGATGTAGTAATATTACTGGATTCCATTACCCGTTTAGCACGGGCTTATAATACCGTGGTACCTAGCTCCGGTAAAATATTGTCGGGTGGGGTGGATGCCAACGCCTTGCACAAACCAAAACGCTTTTTTGGAGCGGCTCGTAACGTAGAAAACGGCGGTTCTTTAACTATTATCGCTACTGCCTTAATTGATACCGGTTCTAAAATGGACGAGGTTATTTTTGAAGAATTTAAAGGTACCGGTAACATGGAATTGCAGCTGGATCGGAAACTGGCGAACAAACGGATTTACCCAGCGATTGATGTGCCGGCTTCGGGTACCCGCCGCGAAGACTTGTTAATGGACAAAGACGAACTAAACCGCGTTTGGATTTTGCGTAAGTTTATGTCGGATATGAACTCTGTAGAAGCCATGGAGTTCCTGAAAGACCGCATGAAAGGCACTAAAGACAATGACGAGTTTTTGATTTCGATGAACAGTTAATTTTTTAAAATTTTAAATAAAAACAAAGCCCAGTTTATTCGTAAACCGGGCTTTGTTTTTATAAGTGGTTTAAAGTAACTACCGGGTAAGTAATAAGATTAAAATAAAGGCGGCGCTCATGCTGAGGGATGATACTTTGTTCATGCGCATGGTATTGTCAAAATTGGCCAAAGTGTGATCTTTACGGACCTGCCAAAACCAGGTGCTAAAAATATAAACTACCGGTGCAGTGCAAGCCAGAAATATAAAAATATTGATTATCTGGTTCGTTACTAAATAATTCCAGAGCAGTAAGCCTGCTCCAAGCAACAAACTAAAAGCCGAAAAAGCAAAAGTGCCCGTTATGCCCAGGGCAAGGCTTAAAGTACGGTCGCCGCGTTGGGCATCTTCGTGGTGTTGGTAAATCTGGGTAAGCGGGTACGAGCCACACAAAAACAAGGTGCTTACTAAAGCAAAAAGTAAATTGGTGGTAGTCATGATCTGGGCGGGTAAAGTACCTGCACCAACCTGCACCATTATAAAAGTAAAGGCTCCTTGGAATAGGATAACCACCAGGGTACTTACCAGAGGATACTTTTTTAACCGGATTTTATCGTAACTGTACGCCTTAGAAACCAACAGATAAATAAATATGCCGGAAGTAAACTCCAGCGAAACCAGCACAAAAGAGCCCATTATGGCTAGAAAGTCAAACAAAAGAACCAACCACAGTAACTTTCGGGTAACCTTGGGTGGGTGTTTTAAGCCTCCAATGCTGCTTTCGTCTTTGTCGTAAAAAGAGTTGTAGCCATTACTCGCCGGATAAACGAATAAGTGGATGATTATAAAAACGTAAATAGCTTTAGCAACATCAAAATCTGGTAGCACGCTTAAGGCAAACCAATAAACCGGCATTAAATACACCGAAAAAGGAATCCGCATTAATTTTAAAGCATCGGCCATAGGTTGCAGGTTTTAGGTTGCAGGTTACAAGTTGCAGGTTATAGGTTGTAGGTCTTAAGTTGAAAGGGCGGGAAATTTCGACTTATTATTATCCGGGTTAGAATCATTTTTTAATTTTTTGGATTTGATCACTCTGCTCAATTTTAAATTTTCTAATTTCTTAACCTGCAACTTGCAACCTGAAACCTGCAACTTACTCCGGGTAGCCAATTAAATAAATAATTTTGGCGCCGCTGCGGTGTTGGGCTTTGCCGGCTTCCCATTTATAACCGGGTGCCGCAATTTCATGGGTAAGCTTTACCAACATAGCCGGCGAGTACAAACGCAAAATAGAAACCAGGCCGTCCCACATAATACATAAGGGGATGATCGGTACCAGGTACGTAAAAAATAAGCGGCTCCACCGGAAAGGTTTTATAAACGGGGTAATAGCCAGAATAATAAACGGAAATACAAACAGCACCAAGGCAATTTCGAACCAGCTTTTGCTGGCTCCTTCAAAAATACCAATAGGTACTTTCTTGTGGGCGGCATCTTGCAAAATGGCCTTTGCCATAGCTGGTTTAAAATGGTGAAAAGCCGAAAAAATAGTCCGGAAGTTGTTAAAACGGGTAGGTACATCGGTCGCATCTACCGGTTCGGGCAGATAGGAAATGGTGCCCGCCGTTTGTTTTTTAATTAACTCAAAAGCAGGAATATTCGGAAATTTATCGCTTAAGGTAATGTTTACATTATAACCTGCTTGTTTGCTTAATTCTTGTTGAATACCGACAATACCGCCTCCGCCACCCGAACATAAATCCAGAATATCAGATTGTGAAGTATGTTGTAGCGCTTGTTGCATAAATGGTACTATAGGTTCGTAAATCGCTATCTTACTAATCATAAAGCGTAAGAAATCCATCATGCTTTGCCGCAAAAAATCCGGAAACCAGGCTAAATCCTCAAACTCAAATAAGTGATAACGCTTCATACAATTAGCTAGTATTTATGGGTGTTGTAGATTTCGATACTTAAGGTGGAGAGGTGTGGAAGCCGAAGCCTGTTAAAAGCCGGAATAAGCCTGATTTGATACAGCATGTATTTGCCTGCGAACAAGAAATTAAGAGCTATCGGAATACAAGCACTAAGAATACCCACGATAGCAATGAAGCTATAACCAGTAGGGTTCTCTTTTCTTTGGGCAAATGCTTTAAAATTTAAAAGTCGGGTTGTAAACCACCACAAGCAACTAAATACTCGGGGAAATAGATTTTTTAAAAACCATTTTTCCATGTAAGAAAAGCATTAGTTTATCTGCTAATGTAACTATAATGTGCAAATACCAAACTATTCTATCCGGAAAAGTGGGTTTAGTTAAAGCAACACCAGGTGCTTGTCTGGGGTAAATATTCCTGGCAAGGTGGTTCACTTTCGAACACTAAATGTTCGTATTCGCACACCGAATAGGCAGCATTATTTCTGAATAAAAAAATAAGTTGCTATAAATCAGTATTTTGTAAATGTTGGCATTTAGTGGCATATGGCTTGTAAATCTTTTGGCATAGTAAAGCTGCTTTTACTGTAACAAAACCAAAAATGATTTAGAAACGACATAAAATAATAAAACCATGAAAAAAGCCATATTCACCCTCGCCATTGCCTTACAAGTATTTGTTGCTTCTGCCCACAAAAAAACCGGCGATCAGGAGCTTACCGTTTACAAACAACCTTCTAAAGATACCGAGGTAATTAAAGTTGTTTCGGATGCCGATGAAGTTGCACTGGTGCGGCCTTTTAACAACCGGTGGTCTATTGTTACCATTAACAAAGAAGTAGGTTACATGTCTAACTTCCAGTTAGCGCAGTATAACAAACAGCAACGGGCCGCCGCAGTAGCTAAAGTAAAAGCTAACCGGGCCAAACAAAGCGCCCGTTCCTAAAAGTATGAATACGTATTAAACTTGTTGCATTACCTTTAAGCCGGCAAAGAGCTCTTTGCCGGTTTTTTATTTTAAATCAATAAACCAAAAAGCATAATCGTGATTTGGTTTGTGCGATTCTTCGTTTGCTTGGCTGCTTGGGTTTCCGTAAGTGCGGAAGATGGTTTCGCCAAAGGTAAACGGAATGGGATGCTTGAAAATAGGTCCATCGTACACAAAACTGTGGTACTCGCCGTTCTCGCCGCAAGGATCAACCCCCGGAGGTAAATTTTTTAAAAAATCAGCATCAATTTCCTGCCCGGCAAAAGTTTCCGGGAAGTATTTAGCGTTGAGGCAAACCAAAACCGCTTTAAATTGTAACTGCACAAATTGCTGCACCAAGCTAGTAGTGGATTTTTGCCAAAGCGGAAACATGGCCTCTAAACCAATCTGTTGCATTTGCTGTTCGCGGTAAGCTCGTAAATCTGCCAGGAAAATATCGCCGAAAATTGCCGCTGAAATTCCGGTTGCTTTTAATTGATTAAAGGCTGTAGCCATTAACGCCTCGTATTCTGCCATAGTGGGGTTTTCGGGTACCCGCACTTGTATTAAAGGTAGCTGTAATGATTTAGCTTGTTGTTCTAATAAACGCGTGCGTACCCCATGCATGGATACGCGGTTAAATTGCTGGTTAACGGTAGTAAGCAGGTGGGTTACTTCGTAGCGGACGTCTTGCAATATCTGGTGCAAAGCCAGCGCAGAATCTTTACCGCCGCTCCAGACGAAAACTGCTTTAATTTTTAAAAAATTACTCAAGCTGGTAAATAGTTTTGCTAATTGGCGGCAAATTACGTCTAAATTTTACTTCGCTCGTTTATCTGGCAATTTCAAACTCCCGCGGCAAGGTAAAACTTAAGTGCGCACTGTACCGGCGGCTATGTAAGTGCGTTAAAAATTCGTCCAGTGCTGCTTTGTATTCCAGGTGGTAATCTTCGTGTAGATTTTTCTGAATGAGTTGGATGGTACGCAGCGTCAGGCGGGCGGTGGTTACATAAAAAGTGCGGTACACACTCTCAAACTGGCCGGTAAAATTATCGAAGATTTGTTGCAGTAAATACAGCTGTAAATCTATTTCGCCTTTGGCATTTTTGGTAATGCGCTTAAACCGGGCAATTTCCTGCATGGCTTTGCGGAGCGATCGGGTTAAACTTTTAGAAAAACTACGACCCGAAGTGGTATGCAATAGTTCGTGAATTTTTTCGGTAGTTTCTTCGATTAAATGTTCCAGGGTTACTTCTTCAAGTAGCTCAAAAGCCAGCATATCGTAAAACTCGGCATCGCGGCGAACAGCCCGGAGCAATAAGGTTTCTTTTTCTTTTTCCGATAAATATTTTACCGCTTTTTTAAATTCAACAGAAGGCGCAGGCATGCAGGTAAACAGTTTAAATCCGGTTAACCCGGAATTGTACAGGTGCTTTTATTGTTATACAAAGGTATTATATATCATACATTAACCCGGTCCGGAAAAGTTCTTGGTATTAACTTTAAGCTGGGCATAATTTTTTAAATTTTTCGAAATCCAAAATGGTAAAACCAAGGTATATAACAGATTGTAAGCCAAAGTTTCATCATGATATCAGCCGGTTGGCTACTAATTATAAGCTAAATTTCGTAAATTTGTATTATGCGTACAGCCACTGAAATATTAACCGACGAAGACGTACTGTTGCTTGAAGAGCATATTGACCTACGCAATTTAGTTGTTTATAACGACGATGTAAACACCTTTGAGCACGTAATAGAAACGCTTATTCAGGTTTGTAACCATTCGCAGGAACAGGCCGAACAATGTACTTATCTGATTCATTACAAAGGGAAATGCACTGTAAAAGTAGGAACTTTTGAAGAGTTAGAAGGTATGTGCCTTGCCATTCACGACCGGGGCATTTCTGCCGATATTGTTTAACCCTAAATTTCTGAATGGAGTTTCCTTCTAAATTAATTCAAAGTGCCGTTGATGAATTAGCCAAATTGCCGGGTATTGGCCGCAAAACCGCTTTACGCCTGGTATTGCACTTACTCAAAGCTGAAACCGAAGACACTACCGATTTGGCCGAGGCGCTCACCAAAATGCGCCAGGATATTACGTATTGTAACCAGTGCCACAACATTTCGGATACCGAAATTTGCAGTATCTGTGCCAATCCGCTCCGCGACCAGGCGGCCTTGTGCGTAGTGAGCGACATTCGCGATGTAATTGCCATCGAAAATACGGGCCAGTACAAAGGCTTGTACCACGTGTTGGGCGGCGTTATTTCGCCCATCGAAGGCATTGGGCCTTCGGATTTAAATATTACCTCTTTACTGGAGCGCATTCCCGGATCGGAGGTAAAAGAAGTAATTCTGGCGATTAGCCCCACCATGGAAGGCGATACCACTTCGTTTTACATTACCCGCAAATTGCGCGAGTTTGGTGTAAAAATAACCACTATTGCCCGCGGCGTTCCCGTAGGTGGCGAACTGGAGTACACCGACGAAATTACCCTGGGGCGCAGCATTGTGGAACGCACCAGTTACAATAAAGTTTAAACGTTTACTTTTTAAATTTTATAAAGCTACTGTTTTACCTGCAGTAGCTTTTTTTTTGAGCTGCTAATTCTAAATCGGATAGTAGTTATTTCATGTAAAATAATGGTAGTAAAATCTTGGGTTACTCTTACATATGGAGTAAGCTTTGCACTATTCGGTATAAAATCAGTAACTTCAGAATTGTAAGTAAACAAACCTGAACTAGTTTTCTTCCTGCCAAAATTTTAATTTGTTTTGATATGCAGTTGTTTAGCAGTCTTTTTAAATTTTTAAGGTAACATTCCGGGGCTTTGGGGTATTTGATGAAAAAGCGCTTTGTTTCAAAGCCAGATGATGATACTTGAAAAATTGCTTCTTTTCCTGTTTTTTGTTCCGATAGCTTTTGCGGGTTGTGATAAAGAGGAGCATCATGCAGTTGCCCAAACCAGCGACGAATTGCTGGTGGACAAAAATTGGGTGCTAACCGCCTATACGTCGCAAGTAAATAACCAGCCGGTAAAAGATGAATTTGCGTTTTACGACGATTGTAATGCCGATGATATTTACCGGTTTTTTAAAAATAATACGTTTGAGGTAAGCGAAGGCGCCACTAAATGCGATTCCGCTGATCCGCAGGTATACAGCCAAGGCACCTGGAGCATTAATCCGGATAATTTTTTAACGATGCAAAGCGGCAACACGCCCGAAAGTGCTAAAATTGTGGAGATAACGAAATCAAAGCTGGTTTTATCGGCAACGGAATCTTTAGAGAATCAGGTGAACGTGCAGGTACTCACCTTTACTGCTATGTAAAAACTTATTTTTAAAAATTAATTATTTCCGGCAAAAAGGTTGGCAGGTTACGTATCGTATTTTACTGTAGGGGCTTAAATGCTGCATTATTGTACTGGTATAAAGTATCCGGCGTACTTTCTGGCGCGGCTATAATAACCAATCCACTAAATTTTCCGGGTTTTAAGCACGAGTTATCGTAAATTATAGATATTTGCAGAAACTACTACGCCGCCTGTTTGAAAAAACTGTCTGTTATAATTGTTAGTTACAACGTTTGTTATTACCTGGAACAAGCCCTGCTTTCCGTCCGGAAGGCCATTACTAAATTAAATGCGCCCGCTGAAGTTTTTGTAGTAGATAATAGCTCCGGCGATAATTCTGTGGCTCGGGTAAGGCAGCGTTTCCCCGAAGTTACCTTAATCGTAAACAATCAAAACCTGGGTTTTGCCAAAGCGAATAACCAGGCCCTACGGCAGGCCACCGGCGAATACGTTTTGCTGCTCAACCCCGACACAGTAGTAGAAGAAGATACTTTTTTAAAATGCTGCAATTTTATGGACCAACACCCCGAAGCCGGCGGTTTGGGTGTAAAAATGCTGAATGGGACTGGTCACTATTTGCCGGAATCCAAAAGAGGCTTACCTACGCCTTGGGTGGGCTTTTATAAGCTTACCGGTTTAACCAGCCTGTTCCCACAATCCGAAAAATTTGCCCGGTATTACCTGGGGCACCTCGACAAAAATAAATCCCAGGAAGTAGAAGTGCTGGCCGGAGCGTTTATGTTTCTGCGGTGCTCGGTGCTCACGCAAGTAGGCCTCCTCGACGAAGCCTTTTTTATGTACGGCGAAGATATTGACCTGTCGTACCGCATCCGGCAGGCTGGATTTAAAAATTTTTACTTTCCCGAAACCCGCATTATTCATTATAAAGGCAAAAGCACCCGCCACGGCAGCCTTAATTACGTGTATGTTTTTTACAACGCCATGGCTATTTTTTACCGCAAGCATTTTTCGGGCCGCTCAGCTTCTTATTATTCTTTCTTTATTCAGCTGGCCATTGTTTTGCGGGCTGGAGTTTCAGTTTTGGGGCGTTTGGTAAATCCGCTTCTACCATTTCTGGACGATGCGGCTTTGCTTTTTGCGGGTTTAGTGGGTTTAAAAATAATTTTTGAACAGCGTTTAAAAACTGTGTTTCCGGAGTATTTTGTCATACTTGTTGTGCCGGTTGCTGTTTTTTTGTGGATTAGCGCTATTTATTTTAACGGCGGCTACGAAAAGCCTTTTAAGCTGGCCAGGTTTTTCCGGGGTATCTTCTTCGGTACTATTCTGGTGGCCGCGCTGGGTAGTTTCTGGCCAGAGGCTAATCTTTCTGATACATTTATTCTGGCTGGCGGCAGTTGGGCCATCCTGGCTCTTTTGGGCAAGCGCCTGGTTTATCAATACGGACAATACAAAAATTTAAAATTAGGCTTTCAACCCCGTAAGCGCGTTGCGGTGGTTGGGAGCGAGCCGGAAAGCAAATCGGTACTGCAGTTGCTGAAGCAAGCAAATAACGACTTTAAAATGGTGGGTTTTGTTAGTCCGAGCGGAGAGAAGCGTGCCGCTAAAGAGTATTTGGGCGAACTCTCGCAATTAAACGATATTATTCAGGTTCAAAAACTAAACGAAATTATTTTCTGCGCTAAAGATTTAACGGTTTCTCAAATTTATGAGTGGATGGTAGCCATTAATAATAACGCGGTACAGTATCGTATTTTACCGGAAGACAGCGAAAACCTACCGATCAATAAGGCACATTACCCGATTACGGATTATTACGCTTTGCCTTTAGAGTTGAAGTTGTTTCGGAAAGAACAAGTACGATATAAAGCCTTACTGGATTTTTTACTGGCTTTAACGTTCCTGGTTTTATCGCCGGCGTTGATTTGGCTGGTACAGCGTAAAGCCGGTTTTTTCTGGAACTGCTGGTTAGTGCTCAGTAGGCAATGTAGTTGGGTGGGCTTGCACCATACCCTGGACCAACATTACCGCAAACATAAAGCTGTTTTAACCCCCTTGGATCAATTTGCTCCTAACCGTTTCGATGAGCAGACTATCCGGCAAATGGATGTGTTATACGCCCAAAAATACAGCGTGCGGTCTGATGTAAAAATTATTCTAAAAGCTTTCCGGTATCTGGGCCGAAAGGTTTGATTATCCGCAAATTTTTAAATTTTTTACTTTTTACCGCTCCTTACTTTTGTGTTCCTATTTCTACTTTTTGCCGCCATTTATGCGGGGTAATTGTCTGGTTAAAGCACAAAAAGTAGAATTAGATTGGATGCCATTTGCATTTTTTCTAACTTTGTTCCTTAAAAGCAAGAAAATTTGAAATTCAGAATATACTTCTTTGCGATTTATATATTTTTAGGCTCTTTGCTGCCTAACTCTGATTTTCATGAGCTTTCCAAAATTACGACGCTGCTGCACCACTACCAGGAGCATAAAGGCAGAACCACCAATCCGTTAAGTTTTCTGGATTTCTTAAAAATGCACTACGCCTGTGCCGATAATAAGACCTCGGATAACCACGATAACTTGCCGTTTAAACACATGGGTAATTCGGCCTATGATTATTTTGTAAGCACCCCGTTGCTGCAATCCGAAGAAACTATGCCGGTTTTTATGCCGGAAAAGCATTACGTGCATTTACATTTTGCCATCCCCGGTCAGTTTACCGGTAGTATCTGGCAACCTCCCCAAACTGTTTAAGATACTCTTTTAGTATTTTCATGCGCTTTACTCCTGGTACACACCCATGGGGTTGAGCAGGCATGTCTGTTTCTCATTTTTTTATTCTTTTCCTGACCAAAGCCTGCGCCTAATTTTAAAAATAGGATTGGTAGCGCTTATGTCTTGCCGGTATTCGCCGGTAAAAAAATCAATTGTTATGCTGAATAAGATTATTTTCTTTTCTATAAAGAATAAACTCATTATTGGGCTGTTTACGATAGCCCTGATGGGGTGGGGGATCTACAACCTCCGGCAACTGCCCATTGATGCCGTACCTGATATTACCAATAATCAGGTGCAGATTATTACGGTTTCCCCCTCGCTCGGGGCCCAGGAAGTAGAACGGCTTATTTCTTTTCCGGTGGAGCTCTCCGTGGCCAGCGTACCCCACATTATCGAAATTCGTTCTTTTTCGCGCTTTGGTTTATCCCTAGTAACCGTAGTATTTACCGATGAAACGGATATTTATTGGGCACGGCAGCAAATAACCGAAAAGTTAAAAGAGGCCGAAGAGCAAATTCCGCCGGGTACGGGCACGCCGTTTCTGGCGCCCGTTTCTACGGGTTTAGGAGAAATTTACCAGTATGAGCTGCACCCGGCAAAGGGGTTCGAAAACAAGTATACCGCAACCGAGCTCCGCACCATTCAGGATTGGCTTGTGCGGCGGCAATTATTAGGCACTCCTGGTGTAGCGGAGGTCAGCAGTTTTGGCGGTAACTTAAAACAGTATGAAGTGGCCGTGAACCCGGCTAAGCTGCGGGCGATTAATATTACCATTAAAGAAGTGTTTGAAGCGCTGGAAAACAACAATGCGAACGCCGGCGGCGCTTACATTGAAAAAGACCCGAACGCTTACTTTATCCGCACCGAGGGTCTGGTAGAAAACGCTGCCGATATTGGGCGCATTGTAGTGAAAGATACCGAAGCCGGCGTACCCATTTTGATCCGGGATATTGCAGAAGTGCGGATAGGGGCGGCCATTCGTTACGGCGCCATGGTAAAAGACGACCAGGGAGAAGTAGCCGGCGGCATTGTGATGATGCTGAAAGGCGAAAACTCGTCCGAGGTAATTGCCCGGGTAAAAAATAAAATTGCCGAAATTCAAAAAACTTTGCCCAAAGGAGTGGTGCTGGAGCCTTTTCTGGACCGTACCAAATTAGTAGACCGGGCCATTAGTACCGTAGAGAAAAACCTGATTGAAGGCGCCTTAATTGTGGTTTTCGTTTTGGTGCTCTTGTTGGGCAATTTGCGGGCCGGACTGTTGGTAGCTTCGGTTATTCCGCTGGCCATGTTGTTTGCCATCTCCCTTATGAATGTTTTTGGGGTTTCCGGTAACCTGATGAGCTTGGGAGCGCTGGATTTCGGGTTGATTGTAGACGGCGCGGTAATTATCGTGGAAAGTGTCATTCATCGCATTCATTCGAGTAAACACCATGCCTCCGGTAGCTCCTTGTTGAGCCGGGAAGAAATGGATGCTGAAGTTTACAGTTCGGCGAGTAAGATGATGGGCTTTGCTTCTTTTGGCCAGATCATCATCCTGATTGTATACCTGCCCATATTGGCCCTGGTGGGGATTGAAGGTAAAATGTTTAAGCCTATGGCCCAAACGGTAGCTTTTGCCATTCTGGGCGCTTTTCTGCTTTCGCTCACTTACGTGCCCATGATAGCTTCTTTATTTTTAAGCCGCAATACCGAGCATAAAACCAATATCTCGGACCGTATCATGCAGGCTATTAACCGGGCCTATCAGCCTTTGCTGCATTTCGCACTCCGCATGAAAGGATTGGTAATAACGGTAGCCATTGGTTTATTTGGGATTGCCTTGTTTTTGTTTTCCCGGATGGGCGGCGAGTTTATTCCGTCCCTGGATGAAGGTGATTTTGCCATTGAAACCCGGGTACTCACCGGCAGTTCTTTAAACGAAACCATCAGCGTAGTTAAAAAAGCCTCAGGTTTATTAAAAAAAGAATTCCCAGAAGTAAAAAAAGTAGTAACCAAGATTGGCTCCGCGGAAGTGCCCACCGAACCAAACCCCGTAGAATTAGGGGACATGATTGTGGTGCTGAAAGATCAAAAAGAATGGACGAGCGCTCGTTCCCGGGAAGAACTAGCTAATAAAATATCCAGCACGCTTCAACAGAATTTACCGCAAGCTTCCTTTGGCGTACAGCAGCCCATTCAGATGCGGTTTAATGAACTCATGACCGGCGCCAGGCAAGATGTGGTGGTAAAAATTTACGGGGAAGATTTAGATACCTTGGCCATTTACGCCGAAAAGTTGGGCAAACTCATTCAGCCCGTAGCTGGCGCCCAGGATTTATACATCGAAAAAATGACCGGCTTACCGCAGATTATGGTGGAGTATAACCGGGAAAACTTAGCTCATTACGGCTTGAGCATTAAAGAGGTAAACCGCACCATCACGGCTGCCTTTGCCGGCGAATCCGCCGGGCAGGTGTACGAAGGCGAAAAACGCTTTGACTTGGTGGTACGGTTAAACCAACAAAACCGGAAGGATATAGCGGATGTTAAAAACCTATTCGTGAGCAATTCGGCAGGCTTTCAAATCCCTTTGGAGCAATTGGCTACGGTGCACATGAAAGAAGGCCCTAATCAAATCCAACGCGATGGCGCCAAACGCCGCATTACAGTTGGTTTTAACGTGCGTAACCGCGATGTACAAAGCATTGTGAACGAAATTCAGAGCAAAGCCGAAGAAAAGCTGCAGTTACCGGTGGGCTATTCCTTAACCTTTGGAGGCCAATTTCAAAATCTGATCGAAGCTAAAAACCGGCTTTCGGTGGCCGTGCCTTTAGCCTTACTGCTCATATTTCTTTTACTGTTCTTTGCTTTTAAATCCGTTAAACAATCCGTTTTAATTTTTACGGCCATACCGCTTTCGGCCATTGGTGGGGTGTTTGCCTTGCTAATCCGTGGAATGCCGTTTAGTATTTCGGCCGGGGTGGGTTTTATTGCTTTATTCGGGGTTGCCGTTCTTAATGGCATTGTAATGATTGGCTATTTTAATCAGTTAAAGGCCGCCGGAATGAGCAATCTGGAAGAAATTATTAAAAAAGGTACGGCTGCCCGTTTACGTCCTATTGTGATGACGGCCACTGTGGCCTCTTTAGGTTTTCTGCCAATGGCTCTTTCTTCTTCGGCAGGCGCAGAGGTCCAAAAACCTCTGGCTACAGTAGTTATAGGCGGTCTGGTATCGGCTACTTTACTGACGCTGGTGGTATTACCCGTAATTTATTATTTCTCCGAAAAAGGATTTAAGCGGAACAAGCATCTAAAAAAAATAGCCAGCATGCTGTTGCTCCTCGGGCCTTTAGCTGCCTCGGCTCAATCACCGCAACTAAAAAGCCTAAACGAAATCCGGCAATTAGCCCGGGAAAATAACCAGGAAATAAAGAAGTACCAGCTCGGAGTAGAGATGGCTTCTAGTTTAAAAAAATCGGCGCTGGACTTATCCAAGACCAATATTAACTACTCCGAAGGAAAATTGAACAGTCCTTTATTGGATAACCGGATAGGTCTTACGCAAAGTTTTGCCTCGCCTATTATTTATAAAAACAACCGTAAACTGCTCGAAGAACAAAAGGTTTTAAGCCAGAAACAATTACTTACCCGCCAGCATGAACTGGATTTTCAGGTAAAACAGGCTTACGCTGAATTAGCTTACTTACATGAGCTAAACGAATTGCTGCAACGGCAAGACAGTATTTTTAAAGTTTTAGAAAGAGCCGCGGAGGTGAAGTTCCGGACCGGCGAAAGTGGTTTATTAGAAAAAACAACCGCCGAAACGCAAAGGCTGGAAATCTCGGATCGGTTAAAGCAAAACGAAGTGGCCATCAAAATGGCGCTGAATAAGATCAACGCCCTGGTGCAATCTCCGGAGCCAATCATGTTTATTCCGGAAAAATTAAAAAAGCTGGAGTCTACGGGGGAGCAGATACCGGAAGGTACAGAACACGTGCTTTTATCGGTTTATCAGCAACAAATTGCCGTGGCTGAGCGGGAACAACAGCTCGAAAAAGGGAAACTTACCCCTGATTTCTCGTTGGGCTACTTTAACCAATCGCTGGCGGGAAAATATGAGGTAAACGGCCAGGAGCAAAGTTTTAACCGCCAGAATCGTTTTCAAGGTTTTGAAGTCGGCATTGCGCTACCGCTTTACTTTGGCGCCCAAGCCAGCCGGATTAAAGCTGCCGGGTTAAATAAACAAATGGCTCAGGCCGACCTTTCTAATCAGCAAATTTTACTCACTAACGAACTCAAATCTGCCCAGGAGAACCAGCAGCGCCTTAACAACAGCTTAGAGTTTTATCAACAGAAAGTTTTGGTAAACGCCGGTCTTACTTTAAAACAGGCCGATAAAGCTTACCGGAGCGGGGAAGCTGGTTATCTCAATTATTTACAGGCAGCGGATCAGTTGTTACGCATTCAGCAAAACTACCTGCAATTGCTTCTGGAATATCAATTAAACATGTATCAGCTTCAGTATTTACAAGGAAAATAGTCATGAATAAATATAGCATCTTGCTTCTTCTTAGTTTTTTAATTTTAAACAGTTGTTCTAAATCAGAGAACACCGAAGAACCCAAAAATCAAGGGAAAGCCACTGCCCAGCAAGCGGCCGCACCTAATCCGGATCAAATAAAATTAACCCCGGAGCAGGTTAAAAATATCGGCATTGTGTTAGGTAGCGCCTCGGAGCAAACCTTGGGTACTACTTTGCAATTATCCGGGGAAGTAGATGTGCCGCCTTCTGGTTTAATTAGTATTTCGGTGCCTTACGGGGGCTTTCTCCGGCAAACATCCATGATTCCGGGGGCTCAGGTGCACAAAGGCCAGGTACTGGCCATTCTGGAACATCCGGATTACGTGCAAATTCAACAAGATTACCTGGATACCAAAACTAAAATAGAACTGGCGCAGCAAGAATATGCCCGACAACAAGAGCTGGTAGCAGAGAAAATAAGTGCGGCTAAAAACGTGCAGCAGGTACGGGCCGAATTGCAATTATTAAAAAATAACCAGGCGGCTTTAAGGCAAAAATTGCTCATGATTAACGTGAACCCCGAGGGACTAACCCCGGGAAAAATTAGCCGGACCATTAGTCTGCAATCGCCGATTAACGGTTTTGTAAAAAACGTAAATGCTAACGTGGGCAAAATGATTAGCGCCAATGATATTTTATTTGAGCTGGTAAATACCGATGAACTGCACATTGAATTAAACGCCTTCGAAAAAGATATCAGCAAATTAAAACCGGGTCAAAAATTTAGCTTTCGTTTGCCGAACGAGCAAAAAGACCGCTTAGCGGAAATTTCGTTGGTGGGGCAAAGTGTCCAAGGGGATAACATTATTCCGGTACACGGGCATTTGCTTCAGAAAGACCCTAAGCTATTGCCGGGCATGTTTGTAACTGCCTCCATCCAAACCGGCCAGAAAGAAACAACAATTTTACCCGAAACTGCCGTGGTGCAACTGGAAGGCAAGAAGTACATTTTTGTGGAAGAGCAAGCTAATCAGTTTAAAAAAATACCAGTGGAAACCGGCATTAAAAACCAGGATAAAATCGAGGTGAACTTACCGGAAATTTTAAAAAATTCTGATAAGATAGCGATTAAAGGCGCCCACAACTTATTGGCTATACTTGCCAAAGACGAGGAATAACGTTAGGAAAGCCCGGTTAAACAAATTGATTTAACCTGATTTTTTTACTTCTGCTTTATTAATTATATTATACAGATGAATCGGGAAGATCATAAAATTTTGATCGGAAAAACTGCTCGGAGAACAACTTTAATCGGGATAGGTACCAGTTTTTTACTGGTTCTGGTAAAAGGAGTAGCTGGTGTTCTGGGCAATTCTTACGCCTTAGTAGCCGATGCTATTGAGTCGTTAACCGATATTTTTACTTCTTCTATGCTGCTGGTCGGTTTTCGGGTGGCATCCAGGCCAGCTGATAAAAACCATCCTTATGGGCACGGGAAAGCTGAGCCGATTACTTCTTTAGTGGTGGTATTGGGGTTGGTAGGGGCGGCTACCATAATAGTAGTAGAAAGCTTTAAAAATTTACGCACGCCCCACGACGTACCCGAGCCATTTACGTTAGTGGTACTTATTGCGGTAGTTATCTCGAAGGAATTAATTGCCCGCTATATTCAGAAAAAAGGCAAAGCGGTTGAAAGTAATGCCATGCAAGCAGATGCTTTTCATCATCGAAGTGATGCTATTACTTCGGCTGCTGCTTTTATCGGGATATCTATTGCTTTATTGGGGGGCAAGGGATATGAATATGCGGATGACTATGCGGCCTTGCTTGCTTCTGGTATAATTTATTATAATGCTTTTAGTATTGGGAAAACTGCTATTCGGGAATTAATGGATGAAGCCCCATCCATTAATTTTATAGAAGAAGTCCGGGAGGAAGCCTTAAAAACGGAAAAAGTGCTAGGTTTAGATAAGTCCTTCGTCCGTAAAATGGGTTTTGATTTTTACGTAGATATTCATGTTCTGGTGGATGGTAAAATAACGGTGGCAGAAGGTCACCAGATAGCACATGCGGTGAAAAACAGGTTATTAAATCACTTTCCGGCCATTCAGGACGTTATTGTTCATATTGAACCAATTTAAAAGCTTATTTACCGGGTATTATCATAACATTATTGCTTTTACTCCATTGTAACTGTACGTAAACCCATTTAGCTGAAAAAACTCCAGATTAATTTACCATGAAGAAGAAACTATTATACTTACTGCTTTTTATTATTGTAGCTATTCAATTTATTCGACCGGCAGAAAACAAAGGCCAAGCTTTTACCAGCCAGGATATTAGCCATTATGTAGCGGTTCCGTTAAATATTAAAAATACGTTACAAGCTTCTTGTTACGACTGTCATTCTAATCATACCAATTATCCTTGGTATTCTAAAGTCAATCCGATAGGGCTATGGCTCAATCATCATATAGAAGAAGGAAAAGCAGAACTTAATTTTTCTGATTTCTCCAAGTATGATTTAAAGAAAATGGATCATAAACTAGAAGAAATTGCCGAAGAAGTGCAGGAAGGCCACATGCCTTTGCCTTCGTACCTTTGGCTTCATAATGATGTAAAATTAGATCAGCAACAGATAGCGCAAATTGTAGCATGGGTGCAAACAGAACGGCAAAAATTAGCTTTAACCAGGTAAGTTTTTTTTGCCGATATACATATGATCGAATGATAAGAAGAATCTGATGCTATCATTCCCGTACTGGATGCAACTCAGAAAAAAAGTATAGCTATAATTGCTGAGCTGAGTTAACTGTTTATCTTATATTTAAATAACCAGGAGGTTAACTGTAGACCCTAACACTTGGTTGCTATAGATTTACGTAAATGAATCAAGACTGACTTGTTACTACTCTTTCGGTGGGCGCTTTGCCGAACTTTCTTTTAAAAGCGTGCGAAAAATGCGAAAGGCTTTCAAAGCCCAGGTCGAGGTAGATGTGGGATGGTTTTTTATTTTTATGCTCAATTAAATGCCGCGCTTCGGCCAACCTTTTTTCCTGTAGCCAGTGCCGGGGCGCCATACCAAATGATTTTTGAAAATCGCGCTTGAATCCGGCCAGGCTTCTGCCAGTAAGTTGGGCAAACTTTTCGACCGGAACATTAAAATGATAATTGCGCAGCATAAACTTTTCCAGGTCTATTTTATGCGGTTCCGAAAAGTCGAACAGGAATTCAGTGAGCCCCGGCATAGCGTGTAGTAATAATTGTACCGCTTCTTTTACTTTTAATAAGCCCAAGGTAGTGGTTATCTTTTCGGCGGGGTGACGAACATAAGGGATAATGGATTGAAAGAAACCGTACAGAAAATCGTTTTGGGGAATAAGCACATTGGGTTGCCCCGTGTATTTCTGTACGGTTTCTATTTGTTCTTCCAACGCAATCTTCCGGAGCATGTCTTCTTTCAGGCTGATAACAATGGTTTGGTAATTCTCCTGAGCCAGCGGCGTTTTTATCAATTCTGCCAATTGGTTTTTTCGTATCAGCAACATCTCGCCTTTTTGCATGGTAATTCTTTGGCTGGTAGTTTCCAGGGTAAGCTGTCCGGCTACCTGCAATACCAAGGTGCTATGCTCAAAAAATCCTACTTTTTCTTTTCGCATCCCCGATAGAAATGAGTAAAATAAAACGCCCGGAATTATTTCGGTTGGATTTGTCATGTTATAAAGTTATAAAACGTATTACGCTCACCAGCAAAGGAATTAGCGTTGCAGGTAGGTACTGCCCAGTATGGCTCCGGGGGCAAAATGCGTGTTCAGTAACGTTAAGTCCTGGGGAGTAAGTACAATTTCCATAGCCTCTATGTTTTCTGGTAACCGGGAACGGCGGCTCATGCTTACCAGCGGCATTATATGCTCGCCCTGGGCATTTACCCAGGCAATGGCCAGTTGGGTAGGGGTGATGCCTTTTTCCTGAGCCAATTTTTTAAAAATTTCTACTTTTTCCAGGTTCTTTATTAAGTTATATCCCTGAAAACGCGAGAAATGGTTCCGGTAATCGTGGGCGGCAAGCGGGACTTTTAGTTCGCCGGTAAGTAAACCTTCGGAGGTATTGGCAAAGGCTACTACTCCAATACCCAGCTCTTTAGCTGTAGGCAATAAGTCTTGCTCTATTTGGCGTTCGGCTAGGGAGTAACCTATTTCTAATGCGGTAACCGGGTGTACGCGGTGGGCCTGGCGTAGTTGGTCGGCCGTAATTTCCGATACGCCCAGGAAACGTACTTTTCCTTCCTGGATCAGGTCGGCTACGGTGCCGATTACATCTTCCACAGGTACGCTATTATCCAAACGGCAGGGTTGGTAAAGATCAATGGTATCAATCCCTAAACGTACCAAAGAATAATTAATAAAGTTTTTTATGGCAATAGGCCGAAGATCTAAACCAATCAATTGATTGTGGTAAAAGATGGCGCCAAACTTTACGCTAATAAAAGCATCGTCCCGGCGGCCTTTAATGGCCTTACCCACTAATAGTTCGTTGTGGCCGCTGCCGTAAAAATCCCCGGTATTCAAAAAATTAATTCCATTATCCAGCGCCGCCTGGATGGTAGCAATACTTTCACTTTCATCGTTTACCGGGCTGCCCCAGGTAGTAGACATGCGCATGCAACCTAATCCGAGTTTAGATACCAGTGGGCCGTTGTTGCCTAAAGTTATTTTTTTAATTGTTGTTGTCATTGCTGTTTTATTTAAAAATGTAACAATGCAAAGATCCGCTATTATGGGCTGCGGTTGCTTTCTTTTACAGCTCAATCTACTTGTCTGGGTGGCTCACATTTTTTGCGCTTATCAGTAAAAAATTAGCTTGAAAAATAATTTAGGTTTAATTTTTAAAATTTTAGCATTTTATGGATTGATAAACGAACATTCTCCAATTGCCAACTATTCTGAAGCAATTTTTATCTTAAACTGACAAAACCCCGCTAATTATTTTATTTTAAAGTTAGCCGCAAAATAAACAAGAGCAGAAAAGAAACCGCTGGGTATAATCTTATGCCAATATTTTCTATTTTTAGGCTCTAGATAATTCTGCCTATGAGTAATTTCTTGTTTATTCCGGCCCAGTATAAGTCTATTCTGGATCCTAACCGGACCGAAAAAGCCATTAAGTTTACCAAAGATGTATTTGAAAACCAGCTTTCTGCGGAGTTGCGCTTACGGCGGGTTACTGCGCCGCTTTTCGTCATAAAAGGTACCGGCATTAACGATGATTTAAATGGTGTGGAAAGGCCGGTGAGTTTTCCGATTAAATGCATGCAGGAAACCCAAGCCGAAATTGTGCATTCTTTGGCTAAGTGGAAACGCTGGAATTTAAAAAAACTGCAAATTCCGGAAGGCTTTGGTTTGTACACCGACATGAACGCCATTCGTCCGGACGAGGATTTAGATAATATTCATTCGTTGTACGTAGACCAGTGGGATTGGGAACGGGTAATTGCCCCGGAAGAACGAAATCTGGACTTTTTAAAACGGATGGTGCATAAAATTTATTCGGTGATGAAAAGAACCGAATACCTGCTCTTTGAAGAATATCCGGAGCTAATCCCCCAACTACCCGACAAAATCACCTTTATCCAGGCTCAGGATTTACAAGACCAATATCCGGATTTAAGTTCGAAAGAGCGGGAAGACCGGGCTGCTAAAGAATTCGGCGCTATTTTTATTATTGGCATTGGCGGCGCTCTGGCAAACGGCGAAAAACACGATGGCCGCGCCCCGGATTACGACGATTGGACCACCCCCACCGAAAGTAACTACAAAGGTTTAAACGGTGATATTGTGGTTTGGAACAGCGTATTGCAACGTTCTTTCGAGCTGTCTTCCATGGGGATTCGGGTAAACCCCACGGCTCTGCAAAATCAATTAACCATTGCGGGTTGCGAAGACCGGGCTAATTTAATGTGGCACCAAATGCTGCTTAACGGTGAGTTGCCCCAAACTATTGGCGGCGGCATCGGCCAATCCAGGTTGTGCATGTTTTTCTTGCGCAAAGCCCACATCGGTGAGGTACAGTCCAGTATCTGGCCCGACCAAGTGCTACAAACCTGCGCCGAAAATAAAATTATTTTACTCTAACATTACTAGCCTGTAAACCAAACTACATAAGACCAGATTGCGGATGGTTCTCTGAATAGCACCAACATTATTATAGTTAACAGAAACGGCTACCCATTTAGGTAGCCGTTTCTGTTGTTCTGGATATTAATAAGTAATTTCAAAAAGAAAGAAGTAGTTGTTATAGCCGACTTTGCTGTTGTTTTTTAAGGCTGGAACAGGCTCTAAAGAAAACGCTTATTGCCAAACAAAATCTATGTTAGATTATTAATACGATTTGGTAAAACAGGGCATAATTAATTTAATACGCCGGAAGTGGGATTTAGATCAATAAGATGCTGATAAATAGTTGTTTATTAAGATAAAAACCTGATATTTAGCCTCTTGATAGTGCGATTTCTTACTTGCTATAAACCTGCTTTACCGTATAAATTAATGAGAGCGAAGCCAATGAGACCAAATGCTATTTTAACCGTTGATGCGGAAAGTTTGTCCAGCGTTGCCGTAGCTGGTGGTAACTACACCGTTTTAATTTCGGGGGAGCAAACGGCAGGAACTTATGCCGTTATCGAAATGAAGGTGCCTCCGCAGGGTGGTCCCGGGCCACACGCGCACGCGGCTATTCAGGAAACCTTTTATGTTTTAGAAGGCGAAGTAGTTTTTAAAAGTGAAACACAAACGTATACCGCAAAACCCGGTTCTGTTATTACTATCCCGAAGGGAGGAGCCATCCATGCTTTTAAGAACCAAACTGCGCAGATAGTCCGTTTACTTTGTCTGGTTAACCCGGCCGGTTTAGATAAGTTTTTCCAGGAAATTGGCCAGCCAGTTCCCGCCAACACCTTTCTGCCACCGGCAAAAATGACGGACGCCGATTTGAAATACCTGCAGGAAATAGCCCAAAAGTATGATCAAGAACTGTTTCCTCCGGATTACCTCGATCGGTGAAAATAACTATTGGTTTGTTGCGGTTTACTAGCTTTTACGTTACCGTAAAAATTAATAATTCGGTTGCTGCGCCAGTAATAATAAAGTTTCCGGGAAAATTTAAAATGGGTTTTTAGCGTTTATAGCTGCGCAGGAACATCTTTGTTGAAATATTTTAAAAAAATAACCGGGTCCGGAGGTGATAATCAGAAGATTGTTAAGGAAGTTTTAAACTGTTTTAAATTTTCTAAATTTTAATCTGGCTTTAATAAATCCGTAAAACACGTAAAGCAAATACAGCAGAATTCTGTATTTTTGGCCGCATAACATTAACTTAATATGGAAATAACAGCACAAGCAACCAGTTTCTTATCCGATCGCATTAACTCTTTGGCCGAATCGCAAACTATTGCCATGGCCAAGAAGGCGCGCGAACTGGCGGCTCAAGGTTTCGATGTCATTAACCTGAGTTTCGGCGAACCCGATTTCCAAACCCCGCAGTACATTAAAGATGCCGCTAAAAAGGCTTTAGACGATGGTTTTACGTTTTACACGCCGGTAGCAGGTTACCCTGACTTACGCCAGGAAATCGTAAATAAATTAAAACGCGACAACAATCTTGATTATAAACCCGAAAACATTGTAGTTTCTACAGGGGCAAAACAATCTATTGCCAACGTTATTATGAGCCTGGTGAACCCCGGCGATGAAGTAATTATATTTTCGCCGTACTGGGTAAGCTACGAAGAAGTAGTAAAACTGGCAGAAGGTATTCCGGTTTTAGTAAAAGGCAATATCGAAAATAATTTTTCTATTTCGGCGCAGCAACTCGAAGATGCCATTACCAGCAATACCAAACTGGTAATGTATTCGTCGCCGTGTAACCCTACCGGTTCCGTATTCTCGAAAGAAGAACTGGAAGCTTTTGCAAATGTGTTGGCCAAACACCCGCAAATTTTTGTGATGGCCGACGAAATTTACGAGTACATTAACTTTACCGGCGAGCACGCCAGCATGGCCCAGTTTGATTTTATTAAAGACCGGGTAATTACTGTTAATGGTTTCTCTAAGGGCTACGCCATGACCGGCTGGCGCGTGGGTTACATTGCCGCTAACAAACAAATTGCCGATGCCTGCGATAAAATGCAAAGCCAGATTACGTCTGGTACGTGCTCTATCGCGCAAAAGGCTGCCGTTGCCGCTTTAAAAGGTGGCCGGGGTTCTGCCGAAGAAATGTCGGCGGCGTATTTGCGTCGGCGCGATTTAGTACTGGGCTTAATGAAAGAGATACCAGGCATTAAAACCTACGTACCACAAGGTGCTTTTTACATTTTCCCGGATGTGAGTTCTTTTTACGGTAAATCGTTTAACGGCCAGGTAATTAATAACTCCAGCGACTTAAGCATGTTTATCTTAAATGATGCGCACGTAGCGGCGGTTTCGGGCGATGCTTTTGGCGCCGATGAGTGCATTCGTTTCTCGTTTGCTGCTTCCGACGAAAAGTTAGTAGAGGCCATGCGCCGCTTAAAAGAAAGTTTAGCCAAACTCGTTTAAATGACACCATTCAATAGCCTGGGGGCTATTTTTGATTCTTTTAATCAGCTTACCGTGCTGGTAGTCGGCGATGTAATGCTGGATTCTTATTTATGGGGCAAATCTACCCGCTTATCCCCGGAAGCTCCCGTTCCCATAGTGAACGTACTCCGGAAAGAAAAGCGGTTGGGAGGAGCCGCTAACGTAGCGCTCAATGTACAAGCATTGGGCGCTACGCCTTTATTGTGCTCGGTAATCGGCGACGATTTGGATGGCGCTGATTTGCTGCGTTTAATGGAAGAACAGCAGTTGCCCACCGATGGTATTATTAAAAGTACCGACCGCATTACCACCGTTAAAGAACGGATTTTAGCCGGCGACCAGCAACTATTGCGTATTGATGCCGAAATTGAAACCGAGTTGCTGGAACACGAAGCAGCGCATTTGGTGCAGCAATACAGCAAATTGCTTCCATTGGCCGACGTAGTTATTTTTGAAGATTACGACAAAGGTGTACTCACGGCCGCTAACATTGCCGCCATGTTGGAGTTAGCCCTGCAGCACGACATCCCGACGGTAGTAGATCCGAAGAAGAAAAACTTTTTGTCTTACGTGGGTTGTACTTTGTTTAAGCCCAATTTAAAAGAATTAAAAGAAGGGTTAAAAGTAGATTTCCAGGATACCAACCACGAAGAATTTGAACGTGCCGCTGCTAATCTGCAAAATAAATTAAATGCGCAAACTGTATTAATTACCCTATCGGAACGGGGCGTATTTTACTTATCCGGCCCGGTTAAAAGATACATCGAAGCCCATTTGCGCACCATTTCGGATGTGTCGGGTGCCGGCGATACCGTTATTAGTATTGCGGCTTTGTGTTTAGCTTTGGAATTGCCCGTAGCTTTTATTGCCGGTTTATCTAATCTGGGGGGCGGCTTAGTGTGCGAACAGGTAGGCGTGGTACCCATTAATAA